>JANOQX010000188.1:0-125115 GCA_031415035.1 Cyanobacteria bacterium VAR_4_metabat_243 | reverse complement strand
AAAACCCGGGCTTTTTTTGGTTTTGTGCCCCTTTTTGGGGGTTATTACTCTACTCCCCCAACCTTGCCCCGCGGGCGGGCGAATTACGAAGTGAATTTCTTCCGCACCTTCTGCCACCCTGTCTGCAACCGCAATTGTTGTAATCGCCATGGGGTCAGTTCGGCGATCGGGGTTCGATAGGTCGGCACCAAATCAAAAAAGGTGTTGATTTCGCGCAAAATCTGGGTGAAACGCGGCACGATCGCGGCCACACGGTAAGGTTCCAGGAAACCCTCTGGTAGCTCGAATGCTTGGTTTTGGGCAATCCGATCGGCGATCCGGTGCAAGTCATATTCCAAGGCATAGCCCGCAATTTTTTGGCAGTTGAATCCCGGATCGAGATAGTCGGCTAAGGCGCTATTCACGCTGGAAAATACGTGGCAGCCTGCCGCCATCGCTTCCATCGGCGGCAGGCCAAAGCCTTCGGTGACGCCCTGTTGTGCCCAATATTCGGCGGAGTCGTAGAGGTAGATCTTCGATCGGTTGAACAAATCACCCAAATCATCCACAAATTTGTCGATCACATAGACATTGCACTGTGACTGTAAGGCCGGAATTAATTGCTTTAGCAGGTAGGTCGAGGATTTGCGCGTATGCACCAGGACGTCGATGTCGCGGGGCTGACGCCGATCGACAAACTCCGGCGAAATCTCATTTGGCAAATGGAACAAGAGCGAATTTGGTGCGAGTTGGCCCCAGTAGCCGAGGGTATTGCGGCTGACGGTGACAATCGGGACATGCGCGGGCACTCGAAAGCCATAGTTTGCGCTGTGGGCATGGTAGATCACTTGCTTGCCCCGCAGGCGTTTCAGCAATTTCGGCACGTCGAAACCCCAGCTCACCACAAAGATCGCGTCGGGGTGTTGGCCTTTCGCGAGTAAATCATCGAGAAACAGCGTTCCAGCTTCCTGCTGGCGATAGGTGACTACGGCGGCGGTGCAGATTCGTTGGGCGATCGCCAGGGTTTTGAGTTCGGCGAAGAGGCCACCGCAGTAGAATTTGCCCGTTGTCCCTGGCACTAAGAAATACAGATTACGCATCGATCGGCCCGCCCCGCAACAACTGGTTTTTGATGGTAGCAGATGGGATGCGATCGCCCCACAAAAAAACAGCGCCCCCCAACGGAGACGCTGCCCAAAAATCAAATCGTCAAACTCTAACTAATCCCGGAGAAAATCACCAATCCCAGCACCGCCCCAAACACAATCAGCGCATAGAACTGTGCCCGACCATTCTCCAGATATTTCAAGCCTTCGCCGGATAACAACGTGGCCAAACCCGCGAGGTTCACGACCCCATCGACCACCTTGGAATCCACTTCCAACACCTGCCGCGCAATACTGCGTGAAGGTTGAACAAACACCTTGTCATAAAACTCATCGAAGTACCACTTGTTCTTCGACCAGTTGTACAGCGTCGGAAATTGCTTGGCGATCGCCGTGGGATCGATTTTATTCTGGAGATACATCATGATCGCCAGGGTAATCCCGATCAAACCCACTCCGACGGAACTGCCGCCCATGATCAAGAACTCTGGCAAGTCCACGGGTTCCAGGTGAAACACTTCACCCGGCGCATGAATAAACTCTTCAAAGTAGTTGTGGAACGGTGTGCCGAGTAATCCAATCAGCATCGACGGCACGGCCAGCACCATCAATGGCAAGGTCATGGAAATTGGCGATTCATGCGGCATGTGGGCATCGTGCCCGTGATCATCGTGCGCGGTTTTACCTTGCTCATAATCAATTACGCCGATCGCCAACGCATTCGTTCCGCGAAATTCCCCTTCAAAGGTGGAAAGGTACATCCGGAACATGTAGAACGCCGTGATCCCCGCTGTCACGAAGCCCACTCCCCACAAGGCGGGATTGGACTCATAGGCCAAGTGCAAGATCTCGTCCTTCGACCAGAAGCCCGCAAACGGCGGAATCCCGCAGATCGCCAGGGTGCCGATCAGAAATGTGATTGCGGTAATGGGCATGAATTTGCGCAAACCACCCATCAACCGCATGTCCTGGGCATAGGCGGGATTGTGCCCCACGGTTTCTTCCATGCCGTGAATCACCGAACCCGATCCCAGGAACAGCATGGCTTTGAAGAAGGCGTGAGTGACCAGGTGAAATAGGCCCGCGCTGTAGCCGCCGACGCCCATGGCCATCACCATGTAGCCCAACTGCGACATCGTGGAATAGGCCAAACCTTTCTTAATGTCGTTTTGGGTAATGGCGGTGGTTGCGCCGATGAAGGCCGTGGTTGCGCCCGTCCAGGCGATTACGTCCATCGCGATCGGGATGTTTTCAAACACCGGGAACATCCGGGCGATTAAGAAGACCCCAGCCGCCACCATGGTCGCCGCATGGATCAGCGCCGAAATCGGCGTTGGGCCTTCCATCGCATCGGGCAGCCAGACGTGCAGTGGGAATTGCGCCGACTTCGCCACGGGTCCGAGGAAGATCAAAATTGCCAGCAAGGCCGCGAGGCCGCCGCTGATTGCGCCGCTTTGCACCATTTCGGCCAGCCGCGATCCGATCACATCGAAGTCGAAGCTGCGGGTGGCCCAGTACAGACCCAGGATCCCCAGCAGCAAGCCGAAGTCGCCGACGCGGTTGGTGACAAAGGCCTTTTGGCAAGCATCGGCCGCGCCTTTACGATCGAACCAGAAACCGATCAGCAGGTAGGAACACATTCCCACCAATTCCCAGAAAATATAGACCTGAATCAAGTTCGGACTCAAAACCAAGCCCAACATCGACGAACTGAACAAACTCAGGTACGCATAAAATCGCACATAGCTCGCATCGTGGGCCATGTAGCCATCGGTGTAGATCATCACCAACAGCGCCACCGACGTCACCACCACCAGCATCATCGCCGTCAGGTGATCGATCGTATAGCCCATGGATAACTTAAAGTCCCCCGCCGAAGCCCATTCGATCATCTTGGTATAGGGCGGGTGGCCTTGGACTTGGTTCACCAAAATGCCCAGGGACAACACCATCGCCGTGCCGATTAGCGACACCAGAAAAATCGCGATCGGTTGCCGCAAACGATTCGTCGCTTGATTGAAAGAAATCAACCCGACTCCCACGAGCATCGCGCCAAATAGCGGCAATACTGGGATTAGCCAGGCATATTGGTATAACTGTTCCATCACTCCAAACCCAAATCCTACTCTTCTGTTGCTACGGTTCTATCTTGCCCGAAGGACGGGCGTTAGGCGAATTTCTGTTGCGAAGTATTCAGAATTCGCGGCAAAAATTGGTTGTCCCACCGTTCAAACATCAACAGCTTAACGCGATCGTTTGGAATTGGCCGTAGGGTGGGCACGGCCCACCGGACAAATTTTGCGACCCACCGACGAATTCGATGTTTGACGCGATGATGGTCGAGTGGTGGGCAATGCCCACCCTACGCAATTTCCGGATTATTTCCCGATCGGATGTATCAAATTTTTGGGGCCATGGTAACCTGACACGCAATTCCAGCGAACTTTCCGCGCTGAAATTTTCGTTAGGTGCGTCTCGTATGTCTATCCCCCAAAGCCTTTACCGGGTCTTGCTGCTCGGTTTGCTCGCGCCCTTGCAAATCAGTGGGGCGCAGCCGCCCGTCGCCCCGCCCCCCAAACTCTCGACCCAAATCCAACAGGCCCCCGATGGCAAAGCGCGGGAGCAGGCGGTGGGTTTTCTGACGCTAATTGGCAATGCGGTGGATGGTCTGACGGCCGTGATCGACAATCCTCAGATGCCTACCCCGAAGCGGATTGACGCGATCGAGATTCTGCGGACCATGGGACCCGATGCGGAAATGGCCGTATCCTCCCTCACCGCCGCGCTCAAATCCCCGGATCCCGATGTCCGCCTGGCTGCCGTCAAAGCTCTGATGGCGATCGGGCCAAAATCCCAGTCCGCCGTCCCCGAACTCAGCCTGCGACTGAAGGACAGCAATGAAAATGTCCGAGTCGTCACCAGTCGGCTGCTGGGCCAACTGGGGATCGCTTCCCAGGCGGCGATCCCGGCTCTGACCGAGGCGCTGAATGATCCCAGTCCGACGGTGCAGCTCAATGCGATCGCGGCGCTCACGACCCTGGGGAGCAGTGCGAAGGCCGCTGTACCGGGTTTGATCGCGGCGCTGCGCAGTCCCACGCCAGAAATGCGCGAACAGGCGGCGATCGCCCTGGGGCGGATGGGCGAAGCGGCCAAACCAGCGGTGAATGGCCTGGCCACGGCTTTGAGCGATGCCGATCCGAAGATTCGGATTGCGGCGGCGGCGGCTTTGGGGCAGATCGGTGGGGCGGCCAAGGTGGCGGTGCCGGAACTGATGCGGCTGCTCCAGCACCGCGATCCCCAACTGCGATCGGCGGCGGCGCGTTCCCTGGGTGAGATGGGTGAAGCGGCCAGTGCCAGTATCCCGGAACTGACCAAAGCCTTGAACGACGGCGAAAAGGATGTGCGGATGAATGCGGCGGGGGCCTTGGGCGACATCGGGGCCGAATCCCGATCGGCGCTGCCCCAACTGGTGGGCAATCTCCAGGACATCAATAGCGGTGTGCGGCTGCGGACGGGCTGGGCGATTAGCCAGATCGCGGGCAACCTCCAGGACAAAACCGGCAGCCTCAAACGCCATGACCTGAGTCAGGCGATCGCCCATTTGGAAAAAGCTGCGCCGATCTTGGATGCTCCGGCCCAGGGGTTTAATGAAGAAGTGCGGGCCACGGTGCGCCGATCGTTGAATGCACTCAAAACCGAAAAAGATGCCCGCCCCCTGGAACGCATCACCGAATGGTCGAAGAAGAACTGGATCCTCACGGCGATTTTGCTCTATGGCACGGTGACGCCGATTTTTTGGCTGATGATTTTGGGCTGGAAGCCGCTGTGGATTCTGCGGATGAATGATACGCTTCAGCCCTATACGGATTTTGAGATGCCACTGCCGACGGGGAATTCGTTAAAGATTCCGCTGCGGTTTGTGCTGTTTTTGGGCTGGTTTCACCACCATCCACGGGTATTGGATGCCTGGGTTGATCAGCAGGTGGGGATTGCCCGCCATGCCTTCATTCAGAAGTCCACGGTGCGCGATCGGCAGGTGCATATTCCGATTCCGGCGGTGCTTCAAGGCAAAACGATCGCTGAATTGGCCAGCTCGAATCTCCAAAGCACCTTCGGCGATGGGCGGCAATGTCTGTTGATCTGGGGCGAAGGTGGCAGTGGCAAGACCAGCTTGGCGATCAACTTGGCCAAATGGGCCATGTCCAGCCGCAAGACCCAGCGTTTGGCCAAGCATCGGATGTTGCCCGTGCTGATTGAGCAGGAATTGGATTTTCGGGTGCCGCCGAACCGCGATCCGTTTCGGGAAGCGATTCGGGGCCAACTGCAAGCGCTGATCGATTCGGCCAATCCGATTTCTGACGAGTTTCTCGATCGGCTGTTGCGCTTGCGGCGAATTCTGGTGATCGTCGATCACCTGTCGGAAATGAGTCCCGAAAGCCGTGCGGCCATTCGCCCCGGTCATCCCGACTTCCCGGCGAATGCGCTGATCGTCACCTCCCGCGCCGAAGAAACCCTCGATCGCGTCCCCAAAACCGTGATCAAGCCCCTACGGATCGAGGGCAATCGGCTCTCTTCCTTTCTCGAAGCCTATTTGATGAAATGCCAGAAGCGGGAGCTGTTCACTGATGCGGAGTATTTTGACGCCTGTAGTCAGTTGTCGAAAATGGTCGGTCAACGGAATGTCACCGTGCTGCTGGCCAAGCTCTACGCCGAACAGATGATCGCCATCAAATCCGGGGTGAATGACGGTTTCCTGCCGGACAACATCCCCAGCCTGATGCTCAGTTACCTGAATGAACTCAATCGTGACCACAACCACCATGAACCTGACGATCGTCGGATCCATCAACTCAGCAAAATCATCGCCTGGGAATGCCTCAAGCAGACCTATCGCCCCGCTCCCGCCAAGCGCCAAACCATCCTCATCGCCCTCCAGCGCGAACTGCGGGTTGATGAAGCTCAAGCGATCGCCTGGCTCAATCACCTGGAAAACCGCCTCCGCATCGTCCATACGGTGGGCCCCGCGCAAGACCAAATGTGCTTTGCCCTCGACCCCCTGGCGGAATGTCTGGCAGCACTGCATTGGGTGGAACATTACGGCCATGATGTAGCGGCCTGGAGCCAATGGTTTATGCAGGCGGACACGATGCCGGGCAATCCCGACAGCATCCAGGGCTTGCTCTTGGCGATGCGCGATTGTTGTCTGCACCGCAGCGCCGATTTGGATATCCCCGAATTTGTGCTGGATGAACTGGGGCGGCGGGTGGGACTCACGACCGAACTGCTGCGCAAATCCCAGGTCGAACAGCGGATTGTGCGGCTGCATCCCCGCATCCTCGATGGTGAAATCCCCGTCCGGCTGCGGGCGATCCGCGAACTGGGCGACATGGGCACCGCCGCCAAACCCCTGCTCCCCGTGCTGCTCCAAGCCCTGGCCGATCGCGACTGGCGGATTCGCTACGAGACGGCCAAGACGATCGGGCTGATTGGACCGGAAGCCCGCACCGCGATTCCGGCCCTCACCGATCGGCTGCTGGACAGCGATCGGCGGGTGGCCTGTGAAGCGATCGCCAGTCTCGGCAAAATCGGCACCGCCGCCTTGCCCTGCCTGATCGACGCCCTCGATTCCCAAATTAGTTACGTGCGCCGCACCAGCGCCTGGATCATTGCGGGCTTTGAATCCGGGGCGCGGGCCGCTGTGCCCAGCCTGATCCATGCTCTGAGCGACGCGGATTGGCAGGTGCAGTGGGTCGCGGCCTACGCCTTGGGTTGCATCGGTGCGGACGCCAAGCCCGCCGTCTTCGCCCTAGTGGCGGCGGGCCAGGGCGACTACCGACTCGTGGCCAAAGAGGCCAGTCGCGCCCTCTGGCGGATTAATGGCGAGGAAGCCGACGCGATCGTCTCCGCTCTCGGTAATCCGCCGCGCCAACCCCCCATTCTGGCCCATTAAACCGACCGGCAAACCGGCCGGATTCGCCCCCTTAATTAGGGGCATCGACCCAACCAAAAATCCCAATTACGCTAGATATAGGGTTAGAAAACAATTCAAATTAGATGGGCGATCCGATCGCGCCCGCCCGTTCGATCGGGTGGGCAATTGTCATGAAACTTTGGCCCGATCGGTGCGGTGCGATCCGTAATCTCCCCTAGAAGCCGGACGGACAGTGGGTTTGCGGTGACGATCGGTGATGACGTGCCCCAAATGATCGGGATTCACTGATACAAACGCGGCTAAAAAACATCGCAATTCCGATTGTTTTCAACGCAATTAAAAGCGATTGTAAAACCATCATTAAGTCGCTTTTTTTGAGCCGATTATGTCCACGTTTAACTTTTGATAAACCCGCCAAAAAATCGTCACAAATCCACGCTTTTATCCCCGCGATCGGGAAAACCAAAAGCCAGTACCGTGGGGATTTTGCGGTTACTGATCGGGGATTTTTGCTAATGCTTATGGTCGCCCTCAAATCCCCGCCCAAATCTGGTAGAATATTGATGCATCAAACCGTGATTCTGCGGCTATGATCAAGTGTCCTGGGTTAGGTGCAAATCAGCCCGGACGATCGGTATAACTGAAGCTATTTGCTTGTGGAGTATTTCAACCTATGACCTATTCACAGGAGCCGCCCAGCCAGGAGCGCATCATCCCGATTGATTTGCAGGATGAGATGCAGCGGTCGTATCTGGAATACGCCATGAGCGTGATTGTGGGACGGGCCTTGCCCGATGCCCGCGATGGCCTTAAGCCCGTTCACCGCCGCATCCTGTACGCGATGCATGAGTTGGGTTTGACCCACGATCGCCCCTTCAAAAAATGCGCCCGTGTGGTCGGGGAAGTGCTGGGTAAGTATCACCCCCACGGTGACACGGCGGTGTATGACGCCCTCGTGCGGATGGCCCAGAATTTTTCGATGCGCGCGCCGTTGATCGACGGCCACGGCAATTTCGGCTCGATCGATGATGACCCGGCTGCGGCGATGCGATACACCGAGGCGCGCCTGACGCACCTGACCTCGGCTTCGCTGCTGGCCGACATCGAAATGGAAACGGTGGACTTCACCGACAACTTCGACAGTTCGCAGCAGGAACCTGTAGTGCTGCCGTCGCGAGTGCCGCAGCTGTTGCTCAATGGCTCCGCTGGAATCGCCGTGGGTATGGCGACAAATATTCCACCGCACAACTTGGGTGAGGTGATTGACGGCTTGGTGGCGCTGATTGCCAATCCGGATCTGACGGATCTGGAGTTGATGGAATACATTCCCGGCCCGGATTTCCCGACGGGCGCACTGATCGTGGGGCGCACGGGCAACCGCGACACCTATACGACCGGACGCGGCTCGATCACCATGCGCGGTGTGGGGAATATCGAAACGATCGAGATTCCGGGACGGCCCGATCGCGACGCCATCATCATCACCGAGCTGCCCTACCAAACCAATAAAGCGGCCTTGATCGAGAAGATCGCCGACTTGGTGAATGACAAGAAACTCGATGGCATTTCCGACATTCGCGACGAGAGCGATCGGGACGGGATGCGCATCGTGATCGAGCTGAAGCGGGATGCCTACGCCCGCGTGGTGCTGAACAATCTGTATAAGCAGACGCCGATTCAGTGCAACTTCGGGGCGAATATGTTGGCCTTGGTCAACAACGAACCGCAACTGCTGACCCTGCGTGGCTTCCTTTCGACCTTTCTGGAGTTTCGGATCGAGGCGATTACCCGCCGGACGCAATTTCTTTTGCGTAAAGCCCAGGATCGCGATCACCTGTTGACGGGTTTGCTGACGGCGTTGGCGAATTTGGATGCGATTATTGCCTTGATTCGGAGTGCAGCAGATGCCGCGATCGCCAAGGCCGAATTAATTGAGCGTTTTGCGCTCTCCGAAGCCCAAGCCGATGCGATTCTGCAAATGCAGTTGCGCCGTTTGACCGCCCTCGAAGCGGACAAAATCGAGCGCGAACATGATGAGTTGATGACCCAAATCACCAACTACCAGGACATCCTAGCCCGCAAAGAACGCATTCTCGAAATCGTCATCGAGGAAGTCACGAAGATCAAGGAAGTCCATGCGACGCCGCGCCGGACTCGGATCGAGGCGAACGAAAATGAGCTAATGGATGAGGACTTAATCGCCAACGATAAGTCGGTCATCTTGATCACCGAGCAGGGCTACGTCAAGCGGATGCCCGTGGACACCTTCACCGCCCAAAGCCGCAACACACGCGGCAAATCCGGCGCGAACATGAAGGACGATGACGCCGTCGATCACTTCCTCACCTGTCATGACCATGATGTGGTGATGGTATTTACCGATCGGGGTGTAGTCTATGCCCTGAAAGCCTACCAAATCCCCACCTGTTCCCGCACGGCACGCGGCACGCCGATGGTGCAGTTGGTCAACATCAGCAACAACGAAAAAATCACCTCCGTCGTGGGCGTGAGTGAATTCCGCGATGATGTGTATTTGGTGATGCTGACCCAGCAGGGCTACATCAAAAAAACCAGCCTCGCCAAATTCGGCAATATTCGCTCTAATGGGATTATCGCTATTGTCTTGGAAGAAGCGGATCAGCTGCGCTGGGTGCGGCTTTCCACGGCCAATGACAGTATCATCATCGGTTCGAGTCTCGGTCGGTCGATTCACTTCCGAGTGGATAACGAACAACTGCGTCCCCTGGGCCGCGCCACTCGCGGCGTTCGATCGATGAACCTGCGCGAAGGCGATAGCCTCGTCGGCATGGCGATTATCTCCAGCCAAATCCTGGCTGACCAAGCCGCCCTGATGGAAAGCGGTGAGGAAGAGGACGATACGGCTTCGGAGGAAATCAGCGACACCAAGAAGCAAGGGCCTTGGATGCTGGTGGTCACCACGGGTGGCTATGGTAAGCGGGTGCCTGTGAATATGTTCCGGCTCCAGAAGCGCGGCGGCATGGGCATCATCGCCACTAAGTTCCGCAAAAAAGGTGACACGCTGGCGGGTCTGAATATGGTGACCGAAGGCGAAGAACTGATGATCGTGACCAATCGCAGTATCATCATTCGTCAGCTCACGAGTGCCATTTCGATTCAGTCTCGGCCTGCTAGCGGGGTGCGCTTGCAGCGCCTTGATGCCGAAAACGAAATCGTCGCGATCGCCATTGTGCCGTTGGCCGATGGGGAAGAAGGCGGACTCGACGGACTCGACGGGGAACTGCTTGAGGGCGATGAAATGGCGATCGATGTGGACGCAGTTGATGTGGCGGCGATCGCCGCTGAGGATGTGGACGCAAGTCCGACCGACGACGATGACTCGGACGATGACTCGGACGACGACGCCTAAACCCGATCGCGCATTGTGGGATTGACCCAACTCAAAACCGCCCGACTTTAATCAGTCGGGCGGTTTTTGGTTGACGGCACAATTTAACCCCTCGATCGCCCCGGTCAATTGGCCTAAACCCGACTTGAATTCTCCTTAAATGCACATATGCAAAATTTTGTCATCTATCTCGGGGTAGATAGACGTATGTCTACAGGGAAAATTAATCTGTCTAAAGGAATATTTTGGTGCTCGATTATGACATTTGCAATGGCAATTGCTGCTGCGATCGCTTACACGATCGGTGGCGTCTTTATGAAATTTTCGGCGGGACTGTCAGTGCTTACACCCACGCTTCTGGTGTATCTCTGCTTTGCCCTTGGGGCGAGTCTGCAAACTCTGTTGATGGCCAAATCGCAGCTCGGGGTGAGCTACATTTTGGTGCTGGGTTTGGAGTCGGTGATGGCGGCGCTGTTTGGCGCGATCTTTTTTAAGGAAACCTATTCGGTTCCGGCAATGCTGGGCATTGGTTTGATTGTGGCGGGTGTGGCTGTTTTGCGTAGCGTATCGACCCAGCCGGGATAGGGATTCGTGGCATTGACAATCGGTTTTGTGACGGAAAAATATGCGCTCTAGGACAATATCGAATGAATATGATTGTTGAAGCTCAACGTGCGGTGACGCTGGATTTGCCATCGGCCAAAATCGCGGCATTTTTGGCCCAGTCGGATCGGCCGACGCCGTTTTTGGTGGTGGATGTGGATTTGATTGCGGCCCGTTATCGATCGATGGCGGCGGGATTTCCCAGCGCGATGATTTACTATGCGGTGAAAGCTAATCCGGCTCCGGCGATTTTGCAGCAATTGAATGCGTTGGGTGCATCGTTTGACACTGCGAGTTTGCCGGAAATCCAACTTTGTCTGGAAGCAGGCATTGATCCGGCCCGCATTGCCTTTGGTAACACGATTAAAAAAGCGCGGGATATTGCGGCGGCCTTTGCCTTGGGCGTGTCGATCTACAGCTTTGACTGCGTGGCGGAATTGGAAAAAATTGCCACTCACGCTCCCGGAGCGCAGGTTTGCTGTCGAATTTTGGTGGAGACGATCGGGGCGGAATGGCCCTTGGCCCGCAAGTTTGGCTGTGATCTGCCGATGGCCTATGACCTGCTGATCTTGAGTCAGCAACTCGGGTTACAACCATTGGGGGTGGCGTTTCACGTGGGGTCACAGCAGACCGATCCGAGCCAATGGCAACAGCCAGTGCAGCTCGTCGCGGATCTGTTCGATCGACTGGCCCAAGTCGGCATCGAGCTAACAGTCTTGAATATTGGCGGGGGAATGCCAGCGCAATATCGTCAGTCGATTCTTCCCGAGGCCGCATATATTGACCAAATTCATGCCGCGATCGCGATGGCCTTTGGCGATCGGCTGCCAACATTAATGCTGGAACCCGGTCGATCGTTGGTGGGAGACGCGGGTGTGATTCAGACCGAAGTGGTGCTAATTTCGCACAAATCCTACGCTGAAGATCAGCGCTGGGTGTATCTCGATGTGGGTAAATTTGGTGGCTTGATCGAAACATTAGATGAGGCGATTAAATATCGCATTCGCACGCCCCATGACGCGGCGATCGGTGGCCCGGTGATCTTGGCGGGGCCGACTTGTGACAGTGCCGATGTGTTGTACGAAAAGGCGAATTATGAATTGCCGTTGAATTTAGCGATCGGCGATCGGGTGGAAATTCTCAGCACTGGGGCTTATACGACGACTTACAGTTCGGTGGCGTTTAATGGGTTTGAACCATTGCGATCGTATTGTATTTAACGTATTTGTGAATTGCTGGTTTGTGGCGTGATCCCTGGAGGGCGCGCCCCTACCCGGCCTGAATCAACCGCAACAAATCATTGGTGGAAACCTTGCTACTCATATCCGCCCCCTCCAACAAACTATTCGCCAAATCCCGTTTCTGATGGTGCAAATCGACGATCTGATCCTCGATCGTCCCCTTCGCCACCAACCGATAAATCGTCACCGGACGCTGTTGCCCAATCCGATGCGCCCGATCGGAGGCCTGATCTTCCACCGCCGGATTCCACCAGGGATCCATGTGGATCACATAGTCCGCCGCTGTGAGGTTCAGCCCGGTGCCGCCCGCTTTGAGGCTGATGAGGAACACGTCACCTTCGCCATCTTGGAAGGCATCGACCCTTTGTTTGCGCTGCTTTGCGGGGGTTTTGCCATCGAGATATTGGTAGGGGATTTGGCGATCGTCGAGGTATTCCTTCAGAATCGCTAAGTGATCGACAAACTGACTAAAGACCAATGCCTTATGCCCGTTTTCCAGCAATTCCTCTAGCGTTTCCCCAAACAATTCCAATTTGGAACTCTTAATTTTCACCTTCGGTTTCACCAATGCCGGATTACAGCAAGCCCGCCGCAGTTTCATAATCTCCGCCAGCACTTGCAAATGCTTCGTCCCCGGTGCGGCATCAGAATCGGCCAGCTTCCGAATCGACTCCTGCCGCAGGGCCTCATAGAATGCCGTTTCTTCTTTGCTCAATTCCACCTGCAACAGGATTTCCGTCCGCGATGGCAGTTCGGCGAGTACCTCATCCTTTTTGCGGCGCAGCATAAACGGCTGGATTAATTGCTTCAAGCGATCGCGCGCGTCTTCATCCTGTTCCCGCTCGATCGGCCCCGCATATTTTTGATTAAAGCTCTCCAGCGAACCCAGTAAACCCGGATTGATGAACCGAAATAAATTCCACAATTCCCCCAAATGATTCTCGATCGGGGTGCCCGTCGTAATTAGTTTAAATCCCGACTGCAACTTCATCGCCGCCTGTGATCGCTTAGTTTGAGGATTCTTAATCGCTTGGGCCTCATCCAGCACGACGGTTTGCCACTCCACCCCCGCCAGCATTTCGCCCACTTCCTCCTGCTGTAACAAGCCATAACTGCAAATCATCAAATCCTGTGGTTTGAGCGCATCGATCGCCGCTTGCCGATCGCCCAAGCCCAACTGAATCACATTCAACGACGGCGCAAACTTCGCCACCTCACCCAGCCAATTCATACAAACCGACAACGGCGCAATCACCAACGTCGGCCCATCACTCGATCGGGTCAAAATCAACGCCAACGACTGCAACGTCTTGCCCAAGCCCATATCATCGGCGAGACAAGCGCCGACGCCCCAATGGGCCAACTGTGCCAACCACTTGAAGCCATCGAGCTGATAATCCCGCAATTCCGCCTTGAGCGTCTTGGGCAATTTGGGTTTGTGATTTTGGGCGGCTTGCAATTTCTCGCGCTGCTCTTTCCAGGCTTTATCGACCTTGAGTTCGCCCATTTCGTCGAGGGTATCCTCCAAGGCCAGCGCCGCCAATGGGTGAAACCGCACACCTTTGCCCGATTTTTCGGAAAAGCCCCGCAGATTCTCTAACTGTTTGCGGAATGTTTCAGTTAATGCAATAAATTCACCATCCCCTAACGGCAGAAAGCGTCCCGTGGATTGATCCAATAGCGTCATCAGTTCCTGCATATTCAGCACATCATCATGGCTGATCTTCAGTTCCCCACTGGCTTCAAACCAATCCCGTTGCCGCTTGATATTCATGCTGAATTGGCCCGCACTGAGCTGCCGCTTCACCCGCATCTTCTCGCCTTCGGGCCATTCGATCGTCACCCGATCGCCCAGTTCATGCAACTGCGTCAACAGCTCCAAACAAGCCGACGGCTCATCAATCACCCACTCCCCATCCTCCGGCACCCACTCACTCAGCACCCAACAATCCTGCTGCACCGCCTTGGCTAATTTGCGCTCTTCCTTGAGTTTGCGCGTCGTCTGCAACCGCTTCCCATCAATCTCCGCAATCACCGTCTCCCCCCCTTCACCGGGCCGGAAATACGATCCGCCGATCGCGAACGGGCGCACCAAAATCGCGGCTTTCAGGCCATCATTTGCGGGCAGCAAATGCACATGGGGCTTCGGATCGGACGGCACCGATTCGACATTTTCCATGCCGCCGCCAATGTCCGAATGCACAGTGACCAAGCCAGAGATTGCCGCGATCGCCGATAGCACCCGATCCTGTGCGGCGATCGGCACCTCAAGCTGATTGGCTGAGCCGAGAATTTGGGCGATTTGTTGGTGACTGCTTTGGATTTTGGTCACGCGCAATCGGGTTAGCGTTTCTTTTTGAATCGCCAATTCCTGTTTTGGATCAGTGATCGCCGGGGACAATTGCACAATCAGACAATTGCGCTTACTATCTTTTTTGACCAACAGTTCCGGCTCCACTTGCACCACTTCAATCCGCGCATCGGGCAGCCCTTCCCAGAACACATAGGGATGCCCCACTAATTCCAGAAATGCCGTATCCTTTAGCGTGTAGCTGGCGTCACCACTGCCATAGTAGGACGAATAGTATTGGACATTGATATGACTGCATGCGCGTTGATCTTGGGGCAATAGATAATCAAATTCATGCATCGATCGGGCCAGTCGTTTCAGTGCAATGGGCCGTCCCCGACCCCAAGTGCCATTTTTATTTAGCTTCTGCTCCTTCGGTGCCAGCGAAAAATATTTACCCGCTAATGTCACAAACCAGGCCATCCGCATCTGGGCATTGGGCGGCACGACTGTAGCGGTTGCCGTCGGGGCTAACAAATTTGTCAACGCTGTCAGTGACAATTCCCAAGGTTCGGTAATTTTGACGATCGACACCAGGGGAATGGTGCCACTTTGCCCCCGGAGTTCGGCGGCCCGCTGCGCAAAATCGCCCCCGGATCGCACCCGCGCCAACACTTCGGCCACTTCCATTTCCATCCAGGTATATTCGGCATAATCCGCTAAGTCATACACCGAAAGCAGTAAATTCGTCGCATGGGCCGGCATTTGCTTGGGATCCATCCAATACAAACACAATCCCACCACGATCGCGTCGATCCCGACAATTTGGCCATACAAACTATTGGCCAGTAGCGCTTTCTGGAGACGATCGCCCTGCAAAAATTTGATCAACTGGCCCAAATAAATGTAGATATTGCGGCATTCATGCACCGGCTTGCGCGTTGCCAATACCTCGGCATATTCCGTCGCCGATCGCATATCCTGCGGTCCCCGCCGCTGAATCAACGCAAAGATCCAAAACACCCCACTCAGATCTTCAAAAAACACCTTGCGTTTGCGGCTGGATTTCTTTAGCACCTGAAACGCCGCTTCGTATAGGCTGATCGCCCGATCGGTATCACCCCGCAGGAAGGCAATCCAGGCATAATATTGCCCCGCTTGACCCTGCCCCGATGCCGACAACCGATTCAAGCAATATTCCGCATCGGTCAACCGATTTCGCAAAATAAACTGTTCCACCGCACAGAGCAATAGCCCGTCGCCGCAATCCGTGTCCGGTTCCAGACAGACTTCCTCCACACAACCCAGCTCGACGATCGCCGGAGCCAATGACCACACACTATTACTCAAATTCACGATCAGCACCAGTTCCAGCAATTCCGGCGGAAATGTCCTGAGCCAATCTTCATCAAATGGATTATTGAACACCAACGAAATCACGTCTTCAAAGTCCACCGGGAAGGCCATATAGCCATACTGCTTCAGCATTTCCAAGTAGCGCGGGACTTCTTCCAGTTGATGCCGATAGATCGCCCAGCGGGACAACCGCATCAACTGCTCCGTGTTGCGAAACAAAATCACCTTCGTCTTTGGCATCTGCGTGGTCGGCAACTGCGTCTCGATCGCCTCGACCATCGCTTCAAAATCCCCCGCTTGCACCACCGCACGGGTTACAATCTCCATCAAGAGCGGATGGCACGAGTAGTTGTAGCCGTGATTGAATAGTAGAACGCCTTTACTTGTCAGCTCCGCCATCACGGGCTTAAACACCTTATCCGTCAATTTCGGATAGCGCTTTGGATCAACTTGATGCAGCGCCTGACAAAGCTGCAAAATCTCGACTCGGACCAGTGCCTCATAGCACACCGCCATCAACTGCAACACCCGCTTCGCATCCGGCGTCAAGGATTCATACTGGCTGATCAGCTTGGTGCGCTGACGGGCAATAACGGCGTAGTGGTTGTCAGTCATGGATGGCACAGGTGGCAGTGGACAAGGTGATTGCTCTATATTAGCCAATCTTGCGGCCCTAGGACATCATCTCTGAGACAGAGTTGGGAGAACTTAAGCGAAAATTTCGCTTTATAGCAAATCCCAAGACAACTGCGACAAACCTCGCCGAACCGCCCCCCAGCCCCCAATACTGGGGGAGCATGAGTTGATTTGCACTACTGATGATAATCGCGCCCCGAACCGTATTTCCAGGCATCCAGCCGACATTGCCAAGCGAACCGATCGGCGTCCGGCAACCGATCAACCCAAGGCTGCAACCGATCGCCCACCAGCGACAGCCCCGTAAACCCCGCCAGACTGGCATAGTGTCCCATCCAATTCACTAATGTGGGTAAACCCATTTGCAGCAATAGCTTAAAAGTGGCGATCGGATGGACGATCGTCGTGCGGCCCAGGGTTTGCAACAGCGGCACAAACTGCACCACGTCCTGGAGAAACGGCTTCAGCACGGGTTCACCCAACGCCTGCATTTCGGCGAAGACATTATTGAGTAATTGATTAATTTGATTCGGTTGGGATTTTTGCTTAACGCCGATGCTCATCGATTTTTGGAATAGCCAGGTGACGGAGAGATTGGGCTGATAGGGCAGGAGTTTGGCGAGGTCGTTTCGGGTCAGTTGGTTTGCTGCCAACGCGCCCATAATCCCATCGGTCAACCGCCCCAAATGCCGCACCATCGCCCCAAATCCCCCAAAGCTCAACGGCGACTGCAATCCACTACTGTCCCCCAAGGGTAAAATCCGATCCCAAGTCGGACTCAACGGACTATTGCGATAACAGGGAAAGAACCCACACAAAGCGCGTTTGAATTCCAGTTGCGCCAATTCACAATTTTGATATTCCGGTAACAGCCGAAAATATTCATCAAATAGAAATTCCAACGAGAACCGATCGGGGTCAGCATCGACGTAAGTGAACAAATATGTTGTCCGCCCATCACTGGCCGGAAACGCTTCCCAGAAATACTGGCACTGGTTTTCGATCGGGGTAAACGTATAGATTAAGTCGCCCGATCGATTCGGTGCAAACCCCTCGGCACAGGTGCCTACGACCAAACAGACGGCATCGGGTTTCTGACCTTGGCGGGCTTGTTTGACGATCGGGGAGAAATGCCCCATGACGTCGAGGAGGAGGCGCGATCGGATTGTGCCATTAATCACTACGCCATTGGGATGCACTGCCACGGATGCAAACGGCTGCTGCTCGAATAATTTACCGCCAGCATTGATAAACTTTTGCTTCAGCGTTTCCAGTAACCGCGCTGGACTGACACCAATATTCAGAACATCCTCGACCCAAATATCCGCACCGCCGTTAAACCCCACTCGCACCGGATTGAACTCGGAGGAAATGACGGCGGCAAGTTCGGTTTCGTCCAAGAGGCCGATCGTGACGAATTCATCCAACTCCCGCTGCGAAATATTCCACTCCTGCGCCCGTCCCCGCAATTCCCCGCGTTCGAGTAAAACTACGCGCAATCCACGTTGGGCGAGCGTCGTGCCGATGAGGATGCCCAAAGTGCCGCCCGCGATCGCGACATCATATTCTGGGGTTTCGATCGACTCCACCGATTCCGTCACGACAGCGGGAATATCGCCCGTGAGGCCATGTCGCAAATCATGCCAGGTACGATCGGCTGCCTGCAAACCCTCCCACGCCCCCGGCACCCCGCTCAAAATTGTCGCCGCTTGTCCCACAGTCGAACCTCTGATTGCGCCATTGCTCCCCTCTTGATTCTACCCAATTCCCTTGCTGATTGGGTCGTGTTTGGAGAAGTGGGTGATTAAAATTGTAGCTTGGCGAGTTCTTCTTCGCATTCTTTTACATCTTGATCTATTTGCATATCAGAATATATTGATCTCGCTTGTTGGAGGTCTCGGGTAGCATCGGCAGTTTGACCAAAATCTTTTAATGCTAAACCTCGGTTGAAAAGAGAGGTTGCTTGACCTTGTTTGTCACCAATTCTGATTGCCAAATCAAGTGATTCTTGGAGTAATTCGATTGCGCGTTGGTATTGGCCGAGATTTTTGTAAGCGATCCCCAGATTTCCTAAGGATGAAACCTCACTTTGTTTATGGCCAATTTCGCGCGCAATTTTTTTGTGTTGTTCAAGAAAGACTATAGCACGTTGATATTGACCGAGGGAGTTGTAAATACTTCCTAGACTACCTAATGATATGGCTTCACTTTGTTTGTCGCCGATTGCTCGTGCAATTTGATATTGCTGTTGATGAATCTCGATCGCGTGTTGGTATTGGCCGAGGGAGTTATAGTCGTTTCCCAGATTGCCTAAGGATGCTGCTTCCCATTGTTTGTCACCAGTTTCGCGGGCTAAATCAAGCGCTTTCTGATGAAAATTAATGCCATATTGGTATTGGCCGAGAGAAGTATAAATATTTCCCAGATTTCCTAAAGATATGGCTGTGCTTCGTTTGTCCTGGATTTTTTGAGATAGATCTAATGCTTGTTGACAACTCGCAAGGGCTTCTGTAAAGTGCGATTGGCTATGTAAAAAATTACCTAAATGTGTTAAAGAATCAACTAATGCTGTTTCATCTTGACGTGATTTTTGGTTGGCGATCGCGTTCTCAAATGCGGCGATCGCGGCTTCTTGTTCCTCGGCTAAATTCTGCGCTTCACCATGCTCCACGCGCCAAGCATAAACCTGTCCCAGCTTGTGATTTAGCGTTGCCAAACTAGCAGAATTGGGAGATCGAGCCTCAAGTTGTTGAATTTCCTCTAGCAATTCTTCCAGTGGTGGTAAAAATGTATCTCCAGAATTGATTTCTATCGGTGCAGATCGTTCCCAATCCACCGCCACAGCAGGTACAGCTGATTCATCCACAAACCGCAAAACCGCCTTTCGCCAACTCCAGAAATCCTTTGCCCGTTGGCTCATCTGCCGCAAGATCCGGTGCGGTACCCAAATTACAATTGGATACGGATACTCCCGCAACGCCTCTCGTGTCCACTGCAAATAGCCAAAAAACTTATCAAGTTCGCTCTGTGCGTCTTCTTCGTGGGTTTTAATCCACAGAAGATATTCGGCTCCGGTGACGGTGAAGACGGCGGCACCGCTGCCTTGGAGATGCATTTCGGATGCCTTAAGTTGGGCTAGTGCTCTGGTGATACTGGGTTCGGTTCCGAGTGTGATGCGGTAGGCGGGGATTTTGGCGACTTTGGCTTCGGCTTCGTATCGATCGATCACCCTTGCCCGAAGCACTTCGTCATCGCAGCCAACGACGATCGGGGCAAGACGACCTTGGCTATTTTCGATTAGAGAGATTAAGGCTTCGTAAGTTTCCTCGTTTTCGGGTTTACTAAGCAACATCAATCACACCCTCCTGAACTAATAAATCACACACGATCGGGTTCAAGTCATACCATAGTGCCGCATTGCGATATTCCAAAATATAGAGACTGTGGAGCAAATCCAGCAATCGTTGGTTGTTTGTATCCTTGAGCTTGAGGTTGAGATAAATCTGCTTCAACGCCTCAAAATCAGTTTCACCTAGCGGTTCAGCATAGCTAATCTGCAAATCCGTTAAGACATGCTGCAAAATATCACCATTCAACGTCACGATCGGCTGATTGATTTGGTGCTCCCGAAGCTGACGACGCAAAACCTGCATGCACTTGTCACAGCATAGATCGGCGATCCGAATTAACTCGCGCATCACCCCCCCACTTTGCCGAATCATCTGATCCTTGATGCCCGCTTCAACCAAATTATCTGGCAAGCGTCGATCGAGAATTTGGCGGAACAACCCGATTAATTCTGGGTCAGCGACTCGGTCGGGGTTGCGTACCGTTGTGCGGCTAAAGAACTTTGCCACGCGCATGGTATGAATCTTCGTGAATGATGTTCCAATGCTTTCCCTGACCGACAACTCCCGCAGTGTCGCGATCGGAATGGTATAAATAATGCGAAAATCAGGGTCAATCAGCGACTTGATATTCTTGCTGAAAATCACTTCTGTCACACTCAAATCGAGTTTGTCCAAATCATCGATAATCACCAGAACTGTTTGTCCTGTGGCATTCTCAATGTAGGTTTTGATTTCATTCAGCTTTGTGACTAGATCGGAAATCCGGCGACCAAACTCGACACTAATCTCCTCACGGATGACGGAGTTGATCTTCATCTTGGACTTCATTTCGGCCAAAAACTTGAGTAGTCCCGGAATTCCGCCTTCCAGACTGGCTCCGCCACTGGCTTCAATCTCGGCCTCGATCGCCTGGGATTCTGTTTGGGTATGTTTCCCCAGCCACCGATAAAGTTCACGCTTAATTCCTGGCTTTAGCTTCACAGCACGGCGTTCGGCCACTTCTAATAGTTGTAGTGCCATCGAAAAGAGAATATTCACATGATCCACCGCCGATCGCTCGATCGTATCCGCGATCGAAAACATCACCACAAAATACCCGCCTGTCTCAATTAATTGATGGCCTAGTTCCGCTAGGAGGGTTGACTTGCCGCATCCCCGATGACCAGTAAAAACGATCTTGTTATCGCCATCCGCTGCATCTTCGATCGCTTGCCCGAGTTCATCCAGCATCTCGATCTGGTATGGTACGCCAAACTGTGCCAAGTCCTTTTGGCTAATCAGGGGGTCAAGCTGAAGATTCCGGCCTGCGGCTTGGAAGGCGGTGAGTTGGGCTTGGAGGGCTTCGAGGCTAGACATCCGGCGATCCTACGGGTGATTCACTCCCTTATTTTACGCCAGTTCCTGACGATCGAGGCAGTTGCGGGGCCGGATGCCTGCGCCGCCAGGGGGAACCCGTACCCGACTTAGTCCGGTCGCCCGGCTTCAAGCGGGCCGAAACTCCTTTACAATGACAATATTCGCCCAACCTTCACACCAGACGCGACGGGGGAGACGCTATGCAACCCAACAATCCAAACCAATTCACCGAAAAAGCCTGGGAAGCGATCGCCCGCACGCCGGATGTGGTGAAGCAGGCCCAGCAGCAACAAATCGAAACGGAGCATTTACTCAAAGCCTTGCTGGAGCAGGAAGGGCTGGCGGTGAGTGTGCTGAATAAGTTGGGGATGAATGTGCAGCGGGTGCGCGATCGGCTCGACGACTACATTAATCGCCAGCCGAAGGTGTCGGGGAGCAATCAGTCGGTCTACTTTGGCCGATCGGCGGATACCTTGCTCGATCGGGCCGATGAATGGCGCAAAAAATACGAAGATGACTTTATTTCGGTGGAGCATATTTTGCTCGGGCTGCCCCAGGATAGCCGGATTGGGCAGAAATTATTGGCGGAATCAAATGTTGACCAAGCCAAACTCAAGACGACGATCGACCAAATCCGAGGCAACCAGAAAGTGACTGACCAAAATCCCGAAGGCAAGTACGAGTCGCTGACCAAGTATGGCCGGGACTTGACCGAATATGCGCGGGCGGGCAAGCTCGATCCCGTGATTGGCCGCGATGACGAAATCCGCCGCACGATCCAAATCCTCTCCCGCCGCACGAAGAACAATCCCGTGCTGATCGGCGAACCCGGTGTGGGCAAAACGGCGATCGCCGAGGGCTTGGCCCAGCGGATTATTAGTGGGGATGTGCCGCTGTCGCTGAAGGATCGGCAGTTGATCTCCTTGGATATGGGGGCGCTGATTGCCGGGGCGAAGTATCGCGGCGAATTTGAGGAGCGGCTGAAGGCGGTGCTGAAGGAAGTCACCGAGTCCGAGGGGAAGGTGATTCTGTTTATTGATGAGATTCACACCGTGGTCGGGGCGGGCGCGGCGCAGGGATCAATGGATGCGAGTAATTTGCTCAAACCAATGCTGGCGCGCGGGGAACTGCGCTGTATCGGTGCAACGACCCTGGACGAATATCGCAAATATATTGAAAAAGATGCAGCGCTGGAACGGCGATTCCAGCAGGTGTTGGTCGATCAGCCGACGGTGGCCGATACGATTTCGATTTTGCGCGGTTTGAAGGAGCGGTATGAAACGCACCATAATGTGCGGATTTCGGATAATGCTTTGGTGGCGGCGGCGACGCTTTCGACCCGGTATATCAGCGATCGGTTCCTGCCGGATAAGGCGATCGATTTGGTGGATGAGGCGGCGGCGAAATTGAAGATGGAGATTACTTCCAAGCCGGAGCAGTTGGACGAAGTCGATCGGCGCATTTTGCAGATGGAAATGGAGAAGGTGTCGTTGCGGCGGGAGTCGGATGTGGCGTCGATCGATCGGTTGCAGCGGCTCGAAAAAGAAATGGCCGACCAAAAGGAGGAGCAAAGTCGGTTGAATGCCCAGTGGCAAGCCGAGAAAAATATCATTGAGCAATTGGGCCAAATCAAAGCCTCGATCGCCGTGGTGAATAATGAGATCGAGCAAGCCGAACGCGACTACGACTATAATCGGGCCGCGCAGTTGAAGTTTGAGAAGCTGGCCGAGCTGAACCAGATGATGCAAACAACCGAGAGCAGTTTGGCCAATACCCAAACCAGTGGTAAAACGCTATTACGAGAAGAAGTTACGGAAGCCGATATTGCCGAAATTATCAGTAAATGGACGGGGATTCCGGTCAGTAAGTTAGTCGCTTCAGAAATGCAGAAATTATTGCAATTGGAAGATGTGCTGCACGATCGAGTCGTCGGTCAAGCGGAGGCTGTAACGGCGGTGGCGGATTCGATTCAGCGATCGCGGGCGGGGTTGGCTGACCCGAATCGGCCGATCGCCAGCTTTATCTTCCTTGGCCCAACGGGCGTGGGTAAGACTGAGCTGGCTAAAGCTTTGGCGATGTATCTATTTGACACCGAGGAATCGATGGTGCGGATCGATATGTCGGAGTATATGGAGAAGCACGCCGTATCGCGGCTGATCGGTGCCCCGCCGGGATATGTCGGCTACGATGAAGGCGGGCAACTGACTGAAGCCGTACGGCGCAAGCCGTTCTCGGTGGTGTTGTTTGATGAAATTGAGAAAGCACATCCCGACGTGTTTAACATCATGTTGCAGATTTTGGATGATGGGCGGGTGACCGATTCCCAGGGTCGCACGATCGATTTTAAGAACACGATTATCATCATGACCAGCAACGTCGGTTCGCAGTACATTCTCGACGTGGCGGGCGATGATAATCGCTACGAAGAGATGCGCAGTCGGGTGATGGAAGCGATGCGCGCCAGCTTCCGACCGGAATTTCTCAACCGGATTGATGAGTTGATTATCTTCCATGCGTTGCGGAAGTCGGAGCTGCGCGAGATTGTGCGGCTGCAAACCGTGCGGTTGGGTCAGCGGTTGGTCGATCGGAAGATGAGCCTGAAGCTATCCGATGCGGCGTTGGATTTCCTGGTCGATGTGGGGTATGACCCCGTGTATGGGGCGCGGCCCTTGAAGCGGGCGATTCAGCGCGAGGTGGAGACGCCGATCGCCAAGACGATTCTGCGGGGGGAATTTGTCGAGGGGGATACGATTTTTGTCGATGTGGAGAATGAGCGGTTGGCGTTTAAGCGATTGGCTCCGCAGATGTTGGCGAATTAGCGGGTGGATGGATTAATTCACCGTGGCGCGGAACCGGATATAGCCGTAGGCGGTATTCGGGGTGCCGGAACTGGTGGCATTGGCGACGTTGCCCAGATTGACGACGATCGCGCCGCGTCCGGTGTCTAGGGCCAGGTTGTGGCAAGCGCCGGGAAGGCTAGAAGTTGCTGTCCCGATCGGGTAAAAGCCCCCATCGGCGTCGCCAGGGGCATCGCTGATGGGGGTGGTCGTATTGTTGCCCCGGAAGAGGCGCAATGAGCCATTGACGTAGGTGGTGTTGGCGGGAACAAAATCACAGATACTGGCGTTATTGGCGGTTTGCCCGCCGCTGGAGAGGAAATAGATCGTGAATTCTAATTCATCTTTTGGCAATAAGGTGAGGCTGCTGCTACTAATTGTGCCTTTGAGAAAGTTGCTGAAATTAGTCGTGGTGCCGGAGCTATCGGATTTGGTGGCGGTGCCCGTTCGATTCGGCCACATGGGATGGTTGTCATCGGCGGCATTTGATCCGGTTGTCGGGTTAACATAATCCATTAGCCCGATGAGCGCGGTGGTTTTGACGGCGGTGATCCGTTTGACCAAGGGCAATTGGGGCGGTGCTGCGACAATATTTACTGTGTTGATGCTGGCCGCACTGGGGAAGTAAGTCCAGAGGTCTAGACCTTTCTTATCGCCAAAACCAGTGCCATAGGCGCGGTCATCCAAACTTGTATCGAATCCACCCATGGGTTGCCCCGTGCCGCTGTATCCTAGCACCGGACTGAAGGCGGGATTAGGGGCGTTTGTGTTGAGGGGCCTATAGGTTTGGGTGGCGTTATCGTAGCTGCCAATGACAAATCCCCCGATCGTCTTGTAGCCGCGATCGTCATAGAATCCCTGGCTCGCATTGCCAAAGGGGCTGGTGGCATTCTTGAGGGTGATCGTGGCACCGCCGAGACTGTTTTCGGCGTCCAAGATCGGGAAATGATATTCGCCTGCCTTGACGGTGACGCGGGTGGCGTAATTGGTGCCGACGGGGAAATAATTGCCATTGTTGTCTTTGCCGTCCCAGGGGATGCTCGGCGATGATGTGGTCATGATGCCCCGCAGCGATCGATTCGCGGGTAGCGTCGGGTCGAAATTCACCCCATTGCGACTAATCACAATTTCGTAATTGGCGATCACGTTACTGGTGAATGTGAAGTTGCCGAAGCTGCCGATACCCGCGCTGCCGATGTAGCTAGTATTGCCCGCTTGGTTGCCTGTAAAGGTGAGTCCACTTACGCTCGGGACGGTGGGAATTAGTGGGATTGAACCGCCGATCGGGCTGCCCGCTGAATCGTAGCGTTGGGCTGATTGGATCACACTACTATCCGTCGCTTCATTCAGGAAGATGGGAAACTGGGGTACCGCCACCTTGACACCGCCCGTAATGACGGGCAAATTGTTATCGCTGCCTAGAATATCGTGATAGAGCGGGGTGGTGCCATCGCTGTCCCAAAAGCCAACTTGGTTGCCATAGACCGCAAATCCATTGGGATCGATATTACGCAGGTGTAGCTCATACCGAAAGCCATCGTTGGTGATCGGATAAACTTTGAAGTTGATCAGGCGATCATTGGTGCCCGCGAACATCGCCAGGCCATAGCTAAATACGCGACCGTCAATATCCGTTGTTGAGTTAAACCCGCTCCGAACGGTGACATCCCAGGCCGCAACACCATTACCTTGCTGCATGTCAAAGTTGCTCGCACTCGTCAGGTTAATATCGCCCGTTGCACCGATTTGCACCGTTTGTGGCCCATAGAAAATCACGTCATAAACGCCAGTGCTGGGCGCTTGGTAGTAGCAGGGGCGATAGGATTGTGGCGCGGGCAGGATGGGCGTACCGACTGCGGTTAGATCCGAGGCGGCTTTGGGACCCGCTAATTCTTGGTCACGACTGCGGATGCGGCCAACGGGGCTAGTGTTTGTGGGGCGTTGGGTACTGCATAGAAAGTCGGGGGTGGCGGGAATATTTTCGTTGCCGACATTGCCTGTGACCATCCCCGGATTGAATACCACAATATCGCCCGTGCCGACGCCCACGGCGCTTGATCCAAGCAAGATATACTCGCCTGCTTTGGCATGGACTTTGATCAGACTCCGGCGGGGGACGGTGCTAGCGGGATCAGTCCCGCCGTAGCGTTCGGTGCGCCACTCCAGGTTAGCCCGCGAGGCGGTGGAGCCGCTGGGATAGAATGTCCGGCTCCCTTCGGCTTGGGCGGCATGACCACTCCCGAGTAACATTCCCACCATGAGTAGACTGAGGCGAGTGCGGCTGAGGCGCGCTCGTAGTCGCGTCCGATCGGTGGGTTGGGAATTGGTGTCGGTCATGGCAATATGCGGGGTAGATGGTGTGAAGACTCGGCAATTAATGGGGGATTTAGTCGCTAATTGATCGGGCCGTCGTCGTTGCGGTCGATCGGGGCGACGGTTTTTGGCGACCGAAATCGCTGAGTAGGTCGTTCAGCTTGAGGCTGAGACCGAAGTACACGCCACCCGCCGATCGGCTGCCAGAGAAGTCCCGATCGGCCACTTGGCCGAAGCTGTAGCCCACGGCCAAGCGGAGATTGGGGGTGACGGTGTAGCCGACTTCCGCAAGCCAACCGAGTTCGGTATAGTCGGCGGTGGGTTGGCTAATCCAGCGGGCTTCGCCGACGAGATCCCAACTGTAATCCAGGTGATACATCGCCCGGATTTGGGCCAGGGAAATGCTGCCTTTGCCGACTTGGTCGCTGGCGAGGTAAGTGCGGCTATGGCGCAGCGCGTACTTACCATAGAATTCCCAACGCCAGTTGGGGGCATACACCCCTTCGAGGGCAAAGAGGTGCTCCCGCGATCCGGTGCCTGCGCCGAAGAGAATGCTATCGGGAATGGTGGAAGGATTTTTGCGATATTCGTAGCGCATGAGGGCATTGAATCGATCGTCCTTCGGGTCACGGTAAGCGAGGCCGATTTTCAAATCCGTGGTTGCGCCTAAATCGAGCTGTTGATTGGCTGTTCCAGTTTTTTGGTAGCGGGCGATCGCGGTGATGGCAGGCGAGAGTTTGCCGAGGGCTGATGCACTTAAAACGGTGTTTGTGCCGCTGGAGGACGATCGGTGTTGATACCGCGTACTGGCTTGGAACGTCTTGCTGCCCGTGTATTCCAGGCCGAGGCTGTAGGTGTCGCCGCCGCCAAATCCGAGGGATGACGCACTCTGGCCGCTGGTAAAGGGTTGGCTGAATTGTTGTCCGGCGGCGGTGCGATTCAGGTAGCCGCCGAAGAGGTGTTCGTAGGCCAGATCGGCCCGCAGTCCGGGGGCGATTTTGAGGCCTTGGTTGATGCCTAATGCGCCTTGGGTCGTCCAGGGACTCGCGCCGCCGAGGATGCCGTAACGTCCGGTGAGTTTGGTGTCAGCGCCGAGTTTGTATTCGCCGTTGAGGTTCAAGCTGGTGATCGCTTGACCCGCTGATGGGCCACGGGTAAACCACTGTTGGCCAAACTGTAAACTCAGTCCCGGCACGAAATTCCAATCCAGTCCGAGGGCCGTGCGATCGCCCGCGACGGCATCGGTTTTGGCCGATAGCGTGGTTTCGTTCAGGGCTTGGAGACTGAGGGTTTTGGTGAGGGGATAGGTGAGATTGCTGCGGAGTTGGTCGGAGCGATTGCTGGCGGTTGGGAAGAGCCGATCGGTGCGATCGCGGTGCAAGTAATCGACGGTGAGATTGCCGTCGCCGATTTTTTGTTGTACGCCAGCGGTGATCGTGGTGAGCGAATTATCCACCTTTGCGCCCGGAATTGCCGTGGTACGCGGCGTGAAAATGTCGGTGAGATTATCCAATTGGCGCGGGGCAATTCCCACATTATCTTCGTGGTCATATTGCAGCCGCAGACTGGTGGTTTTGCCTGCCTTGGCTTGAATCCCCGCGCCGTAGCGGGTTTGGCCCGGCACGAAGCTAATCGTCGCGTCATTGGCAAATCCGGTTTCGGCTTGGCGATAGTAGGCGCGGCCTTGGACACCGGGGGCGATCGTCGCATTCGCTTCGACCCGATAGGCGGAGCCGCTGACTAAACCGAGAATGTCCGATCGATTACTAGCGTGAGCGTATTCGGCCACGATGCTTCCCTGGCCAAAGTTGTAGATCGCATCCGCCCCATAGATTTCAAAATCACGGGTGCCGCGATCTTCGCGCAGATAGGTGGCACCGAGCCAGCTTTCTTTGCCCGATTCCTTCGATAGGTGATAGCGCAGACGGCCCGCGTAGAGGCTGTTCTTTTGGTCGGCGCTGTCGTATTGGTAGGTGGTGACGATTTTGCGCACCAAGACTTGGCCGGATTGATCGACATCGGTGCGGAGAATCGGTTGCTTGAATAGGATCGTGCCGCGATCGTAGTCGATTTCGTAATCCTGACCGCGACTGAGTTGTTGGCGATCGACGATCGTGCCGGGACGATTTAGTTCTTCTAATTCCAGGAAGACATTTTCACTGCCACCGATGACCAAACGGCGGGCCAGGAAGTAATAGCCGCTGGTGCCATCGGGCGCAAGGCTGTCACGCTGGAAGCCTTCGAGGTTATTGCCATACATCGCCGTGGCTTGGAAATTGCCGATATGGTAATTGCCCTTGAAGCCGTGCAGGGGGCGATTGGTGGCGGTGAATTGTTGGGAACTGGTGGCGAATTCTTCGCTCCGGTAGTCGCCCCACATGGCGTAGTTGGTGCCGTTGGTCTCTGACCGGCTGGAAGCCTTCATGCCGGGGGCGGATTGTTCAAGTTTGAAATAAACGCTGTCGGTGGAAGGGGTGAGGACTTCGGTTTTGGAGCTATCGCCGTAGACGGGATAGTTTTGTTCGCAGAATTGGCTGTCGCGGAAGAGGCGGGTGGTGCGATCGCAGTTTTTGTTTAATGCCCGATCGCTGTTGTAGGCG
Source organism: Cyanobacteria bacterium VAR_4_metabat_243 (assembly GCA_031415035.1). Taxonomy (GTDB): domain Bacteria; phylum Cyanobacteriota; class Cyanobacteriia; order Leptolyngbyales; family Leptolyngbyaceae; genus Romeriopsis. The sequence continues at coordinate 96,149 of JANOQX010000188.1, read as the reverse complement.
GCGGTGAGGAGCCAATCGCCCACCTTACCCGTGGCGAAGGCCGATCCCTTCGCGTTGAATTTATAGTCGTAGTCCCGATCGGCGGGGAGATATTGCCGGAAGCTATCGTAATAGTCCGTGCCCCGCCGCCCGAGGCGCAGATCGATCACGCCCGTCGTTAATGAAGGCCGTAAACTGGTTTCAAATTGGACTTCGGTAAAGGCGTCGATGTTCGCGGTCTTTGCCTGAATCCGCACGGACTGGGCGTTGATGCCGGATTTGAGTTGGACGCTAAATTGACCTTGGATTGCTTTGACTTGGAATCCCGGTTGGGCGGTGTCGGCATCGGCGGTGACAAATTCCCCCGCATTGGCGTTGAGGGTGACGAGGGCATCGCGGTTCGATCGGTTGTCCTGGGCGTCGATTAGTTCGCCGTTAATGGTCACGGTCGATCGGCCATCGGCGGGAATTCGGGTGGCGTCGGTGGTGAGTTTGAGGCGTTTGATTTCACCTCGGACTTGAACCGCGACGGTGGCAGTTTCCGTGACGCTGCCATTGACCGATAGCGTTGCCGTAATCGTATTATTGCCATCTTGCAAGGGTACGCCAAACCAGGTTTGGGTCAATTGCTGGCTTTGGCTATCGCGCTCTGTGCGGCCAATTAAACTGGCACTGACGGGTTGACCATTGACCTGCAATTCGACTTGGCCATTCAGCGGTGACTGAACGGTAATGCTGGTCGCGCCCACATCGACGATCGCGTTGGGGGTCGGCGTGAGAATGGCGAGTGTTCCAGCGGCATTCGGCGGCACTGCCGTTGGCGGGGCGGCAGTGGTTGCGGGTGTTGTTGCAGTTGTGGGTGCGGCAGCAGCGGGCGTCGCTTGAGCCGGGGCCACAAATCCGGCGAGCATGGCGATTTGGCTCAAGACGGCCAGTTGACTGAGGCGGGCGAGCTTATTCATGGGGTAATGCCTCCGAATTCACGGGCATGATGGCGAAATTCATGCGGGATAATCCCCCTGGGGCCAGTCGCACGAGCCGACTTTGGCTGTTGCGTTCCTTGACTTTTTGGTTCGGGGCGAAGGTGTAACCGGGGACGCTGGTCAGATCCAATACACCCGTGCGGGCACCGGAGAGGACATTCGCGATCGAGTACAGGCCGTTGACATCGGTGGTAATCCGGGTGCCATCGTCGAGTATCACCACAGCATTGGCCATACCGGGTTCATCGCGTTGCTGTTCGCCATCGAAATTTTTGTCTTCGAACACGCGACCGATGATCGTGCCGCAGTCCGAAATCAATCCGGGGCTGACGCGGATTTTGGCGCGGGAGGGGCCATCACGCAGAATCGCGCCCGTGTCGCTACGCCGCACGCTGACGCTGGCAATATTTTCGCCACTGCCTCGGACGGCGTCGGGATTGAGCTGGACGGCGTAGGCGATATTGAGTACCGCATTCGGGGGGATTTCGACATTGGCATTGAGACTGATGTTGCCGCCGGATTCGCTGGTGGCGATCGGGACGGGGACATTGGCTAATTCACCGCGTGCGCTGTTGGGCACATAGCGGAAACCCAAGGGCAGCGTGTCGGATAGATTAATATCCCTTGCGCCGACGGTATTGAGGTTGCGAATGGAGAGGCGATAAATCACTGTGTCGCCGGGAGTCGCAGCGGCCCGATCGGCGGTTTTGGTAATCTGAATTGGCTGACTCGCGCCGACACAAATTGGTCGATCGAGCAGGCTTAAGGCGGATAGCACCAGGCCTGTGGTGGCGGCATCTTGGATCGGAACGGTGGTATTAAAGGATTCGGGTTCACCGTCTAAGCTAATGCCTTTGCCGTCGATCGCCGTGGCTTCGTAGGAAATCGTATTTGCCACATCATCGCGACCCGTAATCACAATGCGGATTTGGCGCTGACTGAATTGCTTATTTCCCGCTGGTGGATTGACAATTAAAATATAACGGCGACCGACTTCGAGTTGCCCGATCGTTCGATTTAGGAAGAAGTTATAGCCGCCCTTCGGGTCGTCATTGGCGAGGAAGAAGGGATTGACATTTTGTTGATTCGGCGGCACCCCCGGAAAATTTGTGCCAGGGCCGGTGCGCGGCAGGGGGGTGAGTCCCTGGGGAAGATCATTGGCGTCCGTATCATAGATCCCCACGCTGAACCCCACGTAGTCGGGCAACGTCTCGCCGCCACAGCCTTGGAGCCGACCCAGAGGGTCAACAATGGTTTGTTGCAGTTGGTTGGTGGTGCCTGTAATGGTGTTGTTGTCGGCATCTTGGAACTGATATTCCGCAGTGTTGCGAATTGCCGTTCCGGCCCCTGCGACTTGCGCCAGTGATAATGTGGCGCAAGTCGAGAGGATTGCCAATAACAACATCGATTGGGTTCGATGCAAGAACATGGGGATCGCGGGTGTGATAGGACGAGCGGATGACTAGCGGACGGCGACTTGATAGGTGGCGTCGGTGCTCGCCATGGGCGCTAAGGCGTCACCAAAGTTCCAGCGAACATGGGTGTAGGCTTCAGCGGGAGCGGGTTTTTCGGCGATCCGACCGTCGGTTTGGGCGACCTTAACCATGGGCGTCGCGGTGAAGGTTTTGCCTTGATCCAAGCTGTAGGTGACTTGGGCGGTCTGACTGCTTTGCGCCGTGTTCAACACAAAGGTTGTGCCGTTGGGAACGGGTTGGGTAACGCTAAAACCCGTGGCCGATCGATTGCCTTCGTTCTTGCCTGTGACGGTGAACTTCAGTCGATCGCCGGATTTGACTTTGACTTTGCTATCTGTGGCGGCCCAGGTTTTCGTAACTTTGCCATCAGCGGTTTTTTGCGTGACTTCCTGTTCAGCGCGGAGGTTGAGGTTGACCTTTGGCTGTTGCAGAATGTTCTGGGCGAATGTGCTGGTGGCGTTAAAGACCTGCGCGATCGCGGGGGTGCCGTGGACGGGGAGGACGGCTCCAACCACTAAGGTCGCTGCGCCGATGAATGCCCAATGTTTTTTCATGATCGTGTTCTCGATTTAGATTATGAAGGCGGAGTCGATCACTCAGCCGTTGGCTGGAACGTTATTTAGGAGTTTGAAGCCATGGGTTCAAAACTGACGTCCAGCCGTTAACTGAGGGATGGTTGGACTATTTGATTTGGCGTTGGAAGGTGAACGTTCCGGTGCTGCCCGGTGTCACCGATGGCACGGTATCTTGGTAGGCCGTGATGTTCGTCGGTGTGCCGCCCGTGGTGACGACAATCACGCCCGTCGCACTATCCGTGGCCGAACCCAATGGCGTGGCGGGATATTTCGGGTCGCTGGTGCTGGTGGCCCAGTTATTGCCGAGGGCGCTGGTGCCTTGCTCACGAATCACCAAGCTATTGGCGGCGAGTGAGGTACTCGTGCCCGCTGCGGGTGTGGCGATGTTCTTGTAGGTAATCCGATATTCCAGAATCCGACCGGGAGTGGCGGCGGGACTGAGGCTGGCCTGGAGCGTGGTGAACGGAACCACCACGGTCGTACCATCGGCTTCCAGAATGCGCGCTTCCTTCAAGAGACTGACGTAGTTGGTGTACAGCCGATCGATGGTCAGGTTGCTCGGTTCATTCGCCGGATTGCCATCGCTATTTACATCAATGAAGGCGGTGACGGACACCGGGAATTCTTGCAATTGCGCCACGCCACCGGGCAGGTCGATTGTGGTGGTGTAGTTGGCATTGCCGCCGCCGGGAACCGTGAGGCTCAGGGGTTGGGTCGCCGTTGTCCCAGTTCCAGAATCAAAGGTGAAACCCGTGGTGGAATTGTAAAGATAGGTGGCCTTATTCCCCGTTGCTGGATCGGTTAAGGTGACCTTGGTGCCATCGGGTAATGCCGTTACCGTTGTCGGTGCCGTTGGTAATAGTGAAATTGCCTGGAGGCCGCCGCTGGTGTTCTGTACCGTGTTGGTAAAGACGACTGGGGTCGTTTCGGCATCGCTCAGAAGATCCGTCGGTGTTTTGCCCGCTGGGACGACGATCGACTTATTGGTGAAGTCATCGTTGGTGCCCGTTGGGCCTGTGGCTCCGGGGAGCGTATTCGGGCCATTTAGCGGTGTCGCCGCGATCGTGTAGATCGTATCTTCACCACCCAACGTATTGGTGCCCGAACCAGTACCTGTATCGACCCCGGTGTTTGTCGTGCCAGTGTTGGTAGGATCGTTTCCGGTGCCAGGATCGCGACCATCTTTGAGCGGGTCGGCGACGCCGTCGGTGATGCCGCCCGTGGTGTTGGAAGCGCCGCCGTTATTGGGGTCGGGGTTAGTGCCGTTCAAACCGTTGTTGCTGGTTTGGTCACCGGATTCGTCGTAAACGACCTGGGTCGAACTGCCCGGTACCACGGCTCCCGGTTGCGATTGACCAAAGACTTGGGCGATATTCGCGATCGCGCCACCCGTAAAGGTTGCAGTCGGCGTCATCGTCAGATTAAAGCCCGAAACCATCGTGCCGACGCCGACGCTGCCCTTCGAAATCGGGCCATTGCCGGGCGTGGGTGTGGCGGTCGTGGCCGCTGTGTTGTAGACAAAACCGACGCGGGTGACGCCTGTACCCGGATTGGCCGTTGTCCAGTTGGCGCTCAAGGCACTTGTGGCCAATGGGCTGATTGTGTATACTGGCGTCCAATTCGCGGGACCAGTGGGCGGGGCGGTGGTGCTCAGTTGTAATCCCGTGGGGATCACATCCGAAACTAAGATGTAAGGCGTTGCGGTACTGCTGTTAACGTTAATCGCCGTACCGTACAAGTCGGAGGTGACGAGTCCTGTCGGCGGTGTTGCCGGATTCTCAACGCGGAGGGCGAGTTTGTAGGCGATCGCGTCATCGGTCAGCACATTCGGCGTGCCGTTATTATTGTAGCCACTCACCGCTTTCAATACCGCTGTAAACGCTTGTAAACGCGCATTCACCGTAATTGCGGCGCTCGTGGCCATGGCTTCGAGCGTGCCATTAAATGGTGCGGTGGTATTGGTTTCCCCACCGACGCCATTGGTGGTGTTATCGACGGTGTAGAGATCCTTGGCCCCGACCACTTGGGTGATGCTATTGCCATCGATCGGAGTTGTTTCACCCAGACTGACTTTTAGCGTGCTGCCCGCCGTGGCCGTGGGCGATACTTTAATCGGGACGCGGACTTTAATTGTGCCACTGGTGCCCGTTCCGGGATTCGCGAGGAGTGAACCTTGGGCGGTGCTGGTGCCCAGCAAATTACCCGTGGTATTGCCATTGGGTGTGCCGATGGTGCCGAGGATATCGACGAAGGTGCCGAGGGGTGTCCCATTCACTTCAACGATCTGAATCGCGCCATTTTGGCTGAAGGCTGTGGTGTTGGAAAGTGTGGCATCCTTCGGTAGGAAGAATTGGGTCGGGTCGTTACCCGTGTTGGTAATCAGAAACTCAACATATAGCGTCTCATTGCCATTGGGCGAAGGGTTGCTGGGCGGTTGGGCGACGACTTTAATTCCGGCGATTTCGGAGACTTCGATCGTGACGGTATTGGACGTCGTGTTGTAGGTCGTCGTGCCGTCGGAGAAGGTGCCCGTTGCGGTGTTTTTGATCGACGTACCAGCGGCGGTACCATCGGCCAAGGCGGGTGCAAGCGAGAAAAAGGCACTGGCCGCCGCAAGACTCACAGCTAGTAAGTGGCGATGACTAGAATTGGGTCGAGGCTTCATGTTTAAAAACACTGGGTTGATGGTGAACCTGAATCAACGCATTGACATGACAAACTGCGACGACGATCGCGCCCCATTCTGGGATGAACGATCGCCCGCCAGTGTCATGCGGTAACGACTGAAAAACGAAAAATAGTGCAGATCTAATCCGGATAACCGATTTAATCTGCGAATAGTTAGATAGGGTCGCAACTACGACCGTTCGAGTAATGCTTGAAAAGTAGATTAATACACACGCTGATGCTGCTCTGACAACGGCCATTACGAGGGCCGCGATCGCTCGACCGGATGAATCAGGCTCAAGGATCGCTGAAATCAATCAATTGTTCATATCCCAACATTCCCCTAGTTCTTCCCGATTCGATCACTCGGGTCTACTGGCATGTACGCAACTTAGAGCAGTGCGATCGCGCAGTTTCCGTGGATTTGCGGATGGTTAAATTTGGGCTTAGTTGGTGCATTTTTGTATTAATTCGGCTGAAATGCCTGGTGGCTATGGTTGTTGCCGTGATCGGCGGCAATCGGAAGATTTTTGGTGGAATTGCCCGATCGGTGTGGAAACCCTGACAAAATTGCTGTAGATTCTCCGGATTGCTGAAATTGGCAACCCGAACTTCACGGGGACGGTTCTTACCCTAGCGTTGGCCGATCGATGCGCTAGGATAATGAAAGAAAAGTGAAAAACAGAAAATCCGGCCGTGATGGCTGCTCAATGTTTGAAGGAGTAGAAGGAAGATGAACCAATTTAAAACCGTCGGTCTTTTGGGTCTGTTGAGTGGCCTGCTAGTCTTGATTAGTTACCAAGTGTTTGGTGGCGTCGGCGGTGCGTCCACGGGTCTTGCCATGGCGGCGCTGATGAATCTCGGCTCCTGGTATTTCTCGGACAAGATTGCCTTGGCGGCTTATCGAGCACAGCCTTTGGCGGCGGATCAAGCACCTGCCTTGCATCAAATGGTGCAGCGCCTCAGTGCCAAGGCAAATATTCCGATGCCTGCACTCTATTTGGTTCCGGGACAGGCGGCGAATGCTTTTGCGACGGGCCGTGACCCAGAACATGCGGCGATCGCCGTGACCGAGGGCATTCTCTCGATGTTGCCGGAGGATGAGCTGGAAGGCGTGATTGCCCATGAATTGAGTCATGTGTTGAATCGCGATACCCTGACCCAGGCCGTGGCGGCAACGATCGGTGGGGCGATTAGTTGGCTCGGCGATATGGTGTTGTGGTTTGGTGCGGGTCAACGGGACGATCGTGAAGGTGGTGGCGGCAACCCGATCGGGCTGTTGTTGATGGTGTTCTTAGCGCCGATCTCGGCGACGGTGATTCAGATGGGATTATCGCGGACGCGGGAATTTGCAGCGGATGCGAATGCCGCCCGGTTGACGGGTAAGCCCCAGGCCTTGGCCAGTGCCCTGCGCCGGTTGGAAACCAGTGCCCAGACGATGCCGATGCAAGGCAATCCGGCGTTCGCGCCCCTGTTGATTGTGAATCCGCCCGTGGGTCGGCAAATTATGAATTTGTTTGCGACCCATCCGCCGACGGATGCGCGGATTGAGAAGTTGGACGCGATCGCGCTTGAACTTGGTGGGAGTTCGGTTCAAGGCGCATTAGAAGCGTAGTTTTTCTAAAATGATGGTCATGCTTTTACGGAAGGTCGATCGACCTTCCTTTTTTATTGGGTGTCGTTGGCTGTCAGCCGATCGATGCGTTGGTAAAGCCGATCGGCGGCGGTTTGGTTGCCTTGGTGTTGTTTGAGGCGGGCGAGGTGGATCAGGGCTTCGAGGCAGTTGGGTTGGAGGTAGAGGGTTTTGGTGAAGTAGGTTTCGGCGATCGTGGTTTGGTCTTGGGCTTGATGGATTTGGCCGAGGAGCAGATGGATTTCGGGTTGGAGGGGGTCGGTTTGGAGCTGTTGGGCGCAGAGTTGTTTGGCGATCGCGAAGTCGCCGCGATCGGCGGATTGGCGGGCTTTGAGGAGATAATCGTGGGGCGCGGGAGATCCGGGTTGGGGCGTTGGCGGTAGCCCAGCGATTGCTGAACGGCCGCTCGCCCGTACGAGATCTGGCGCGATCGAGGGGATTTTTTGCGCGATCGCGAGTTCTGGCGCGATCGATTGAGCCGCAGGTTGGGTCGCTTTTTTGTAGGCGAAGGTGAAGGGGATGCGGATGCCTTGCCATCCGGCGTTGAGTAATAAACTGGATTCGGCATGGCCGACGAACAGCCGTCCGGTGGATTTGAGCAGTTGGTTGAGGCGGGTCATCACCCGTTGGCGGGTGGCTTGGTCAAAATAAATTAGCAAATTGCGACAAAAAATAATGTCGTAGCAATGCCCGATCGGCCAGGTTTGGGCTTGGAGAATGTTGCCGACGCGAAATTTTACCAGGCGTTTGACCCGATCGTGGAGGTGGTAATGCCGCCCCACGGGTTCAAAAAATCGCGTTTGCAAATCGCCGTCATCATTGCGAAAGGAAAATGGTGGATAAATTCCGGCTTGGGCTTTTTGGATATTTTGGTGGCTGATGTCGATGCCGTCGATCGTGAATTGGTGGGTGGGAATGCCTGCCTGTAATAAGGCCATGGCGATCGAGTAGGGTTCTTCGCCTGTGGAGCAAGGCACGCTGAGGATGCGGTAGGGCGTGGCTTGGGGTGGCAGTTGTTGGCAGTGGGTGGTGAGGAATTCGAAGGGCCGTCGATCGCGGAAGAACCAGGTTTCGGGGACGACGACGGCTTCGATTAATTGCTGTACGGCTGCTGTGTCCTGTTGTAATAATCGCCAGTAAGCCTCCCGATCGGTGATCTGGTGGACGCGCATCTGACGGGCGATCGCGCTGTTGATTAGGCCCGGGCCAACGATCGTCGCATCAATGCCCGTGTGGTGTTTGATCAGCGCTTCAACGGCTTGCAACATTGGCGGGGATGGGGATAGGGGCAGCGGTTAAATCGAGTCGCTCGGGGTGAAAGCAGCGGATGATCGTTTGGTCTTTGGCGATCGCGGCTCCGAGGTAAGCGGCGGCGTGACCGGGTTCGTCAATGGTTTCGAGCTGTGCGGCGGTGACTTGCAGCGTATCGACGACGCGATCGGCCAGTAGTCCCACCCATTGGGACGTTTCAAATCCGGGAATCCCAGCGGCGCTGATTAAAATAATTCGGGTGCCATAGTTGGGTTGGCTGGGGCTGTGGTGGAGCAGTTGGCCGAGGTCGATGACGGAGACGAGCTGGCTGTGATAGTTCAACAAGCCGACGATCGCGCTGTGGCGACCCGTGGCGGGGTAGAGACTAGCCCAGGGCAAGACTTCGACGACCCTTTGACTATTGAGGGCGTAGCGGCGGTTTCCCGCTTGGAACAGCAGCATCAACATAGATTTCGATTCTTAACCACGTTTTTTGAGCCAATTGGGGCGGATTGATCCGCCTTGGTGCGATTGCGGTTCAGGCCATGGTTTTAATGTGCCCAACCAGTGGAAAAACTTGACGCTTGGTGGTACGTCCGACTTGAAAAGCGGGAATTATAGGGCTGATACCAAATTAATGATTTGTTGCGACAGTTGTGATCCCCCTAAATCCCCCTTCAAAAGGGGGACTTTGAATCCGGTTCCCCCCTTTTGAAGGGGGGCTAGGGGGGATCGACAAACGATTGCATCCATTTTTCGATTTGGTCTGAACCACAAGACTTGTCCCGAGGATGATCTTTGTGGGATTGACAGCCCCCCACGTTTTATTTCCCATGTTTAACTTTTCGCACCTGAAACTGCGCGATCGAACCTTGATTGGTTATTCGATTCCGACGATCCTGATTTTTGCCTTTAGTGGTTTGGTTTATTTCGTTGCCAGCAAAACCTTCAGTACCTTTGAACAAGTCAGTGCGGGCCAAACCAAGCTGGTGCTAAGAAGTGAGATTGCGACACTCAATAGCAATATGGATCGGCGGATACGGCGCTATCTGATGGTGGGTGGACAAGATGCACTGGATCTATTTGCTAAAGATGATCAGGCGATCGACGATCGCTTCAAACGACTCGAAGCGATCGTGACTGAACCGAATCAGCAAACAATTGTGCGTCAACAACTGGCGCTGCATGAAGATCTGACGACGCTCGGTAAGCAAACGGTAGAAACAGCCAAGGCGCAGGAACGCGCCAATAAATCGCTACAGGCAACAGTGGATGACCAGAAAGCCCTGCGCAAACAATATATTCGCGATTCATTAGCCATTACGGATCGGTTTGAAGCGCTTCACACACAGCTTGACCAAATGGTTCAAGACCACACTAATCAAAATATTAGTGATGCGAAATCGAGCATTGTTTTATTGGAATTGATTGCGATCGCCGTAGCGGTGATTTCCACGGCGATGACCGTGATCATGGCCTATATGATTACCAATGCCTTGGGCCAACGGGTGACGAAAGTCGTGGATGTGGCCGATCGGATTGCAACGGGGGATTTGAGTCAGTCGCTTGATCATGCGGGCAGTTCGCGCGATGAGATTGGCCAATTGATGGGTTCGTTTCAGAGTATGGTGCAGCGGTTGAATACGCTGGTGTCCCAAGTCCAACGGGCGAGTATTCAGGTGACGACTTCTTGTACGCAGCTTTCGGCTTCCGGGCGGCAGCTTGAAGGGACGATCACCGAGCAAGTCGCTTCCACCAACGAAGTCACCACCACGGCGAAGCAAATTGCCGCGACTTCCGAAGAACTGGTGAATACGATGGAAGAGCTGTCCAGTCTGTCCCAGACGACCAGCCATACGGCCACTGATCAACAGCAGGATTTGCTGCGGATGGGCACGACGATGCAGCAATTGGCGGGGGCCACGGATTTGATCTCGGCGAAGCTCGGGACGATTAGTGAAAAGGCGCACAATATTACGACGATCGTCGGGACGATTACCCGCGTGGCCGATCAGACGAATCTGCTGTCGCTGAATGCCGCGATCGAAGCCGAAAAAGCGGGGGAATATGGTCTTGGTTTCTCCGTGGTGGCGAAGGAAATCCGGCGATTGGCCGACCAAACGGCGATCGCGACGGTGGACATCGAGCAGATGATTAAGGAAATGCAGTGCGCCGTTTCGACGGGTGTGATGGAGATGGATAAGTTTGCGCGGGAAGTGCGCCAAGGCGTGACGGAAGTGGGCAATATCACCGAGCAAGTGGGTTTGGTGATTGTCCAAGTGCAGCAATTGACGCCGCGTTTTGATGCGGTGAATCAAGGCATGGAAATGCAATTCCAAGGTGCACAACAAATCAGCGAAGCGATGACCCAACTGAGCAATACCTCGAATCAAACGGCGGATTCGCTCCAGGAAATCAATCGCGTCATCGAGCATCTGAATCAAGCCGAACAAAGTCTGCGCCGCGAAGTGATGCAATTCAAAATCGATGGGAGCAGCGCCGATGGACGATCGCCCGCTGACTATCGTCCCGGTTCAATGGTGGGCGCATGATTGAGGTTCAAATGCCGACGATCGAATTTTCGCAGACCGCCCGCTGCTGGAAAACCATTGGGGTAGCAGGCGATCGCAGTTGTCCGGAGCTGCGTGAACTGTCCCATTGCCGCAATTGTTCGGTGTATGCGGCGGCGGGGCGTGACTTGCTGAATCAGCCTCTGCCCACGGGCTATCAGGAAGAATGGGCCGTGGTGTTGGCGACGCCCAAGGTGGATGCGAGGGCGATCGCGTCGCGTTCCGTGGCGATTTTTCGGTTGCAGGATGAGTGGTTTGGTTTGTCGGCGCAGATGTTTCAGGCCGTGACGACGATCGTGCCAATTCGCCGGATTCCCCAACGATCGAATGATGTGTTGTTGGGGTTGGTGAATATTAGTGGAGAATTGCAGTTGTGTGTGGCGTTGGATCGGTTGTTGGGATTGGCTCCGACGGTGGGAACGAGCGCCGATCAAACGACTCGACTGGTCTATCCCCGGATGGTGGTGGTGCAGTTGGGGGAGGCGCGGTGGGTGTTTCCGGTGGACGACATTTATGGGATTGAGCGATTTGCGATCGACCAGATTCAGCCTGCGCCCGCAAATGTCAGTCAGCAGCGGGATTGTTTGACCCAAGGCGTGATTGAGTGGCGGGGGCATTTTTTGAGTTATTTAGATGCGGCGCGCTTGAGTCAGCGCTTGCAGCGGAGTGCTTTGACATGAATCATGATCCTGCCAACTCACTTGCGAACCAGCCTGCCGTCAGTCCGCCGCCTCAGGATGTGAGTCAGTTTTCGCTGTTGGATTTGTTTTGTCTGGAGGTGAACACGCAAATTGCGCTGTTTAACCATGAATTACTGAATTTGGAATTGTGCCAAAATCGGGATGCGGCCCTTGAAGCCTTGATGCGGGCGGCCCATTCGATTAAAGGCGCGGCGCGGATTGTCCAAATTGAGGTGGGCGTGACGATCGCCCATGAGTTGGAGGAGTATTTTGTCGCGGCCCAGGCGGGGCGGATTGTGCCGACGACGGAACATGTGGATGTGCTGTTGGGCGGCGGCGATTTATTGTTGGCGATCGCGACGCAGTTGGAAACTCAGCAAGTGGTGCTCACGTCGGATGCGCCGGAAGTGCAGGCCTATTTGCAAGCGTTGAAACCGTTGATGTTGCCGCCGCTGTCGATCGAACCCGTCGTTGAACCCGTAATTGAACCGATTGTTGAACCGATTATTGAACCCTTAGTTAAATCCGCAGTTGAACCCGTAATCGAACTCCCGATCGAACTCCCGATCGAACCCTCGATCGAAGCCAAAGCGACCCCGGAAGTGAATCGATCGAGCGTCGATCGCACCGTGCGATTGAGTGCCGACCACTTACACCGCCTGATGGATCTGGCGGGGGAGTCGTTGGTGGCGGCCAATGGATTGCAGCAGTTTGCCGATGCCTTTATGCGTTTGAAGGCCCAACAGTCGGAACTCAATCGCTTGCTCGATCAGGTCAAAGGGGCGATAGCGACGACTCAGGTCATGCCGGAAAAATTCACCTTGGCTTGTCAGAAGGCGCAGGAATGTCAGCAGGCGGTACTCGATCGGCAGCGTGACTTCGATCGCTTTTCCCAAAAATCAAATCAATTAGCCGATCGGTTGTACCGCGAAGTGGTGGCCAGCCAAATGCGGCCCTTTAGCGATATTGGGCAGGGCTTTCCCCGCATGGTGCGCGATCTGGCGAAGCAATTGGGCAAGCAAGTGCAGTTGGTCGTAGCGGGCCAAAATACCTTGATCGATCGCGATATTCTCGATCGATTGGAAACGCCGTTGACCCACTTACTGTGCAACGCGATCGATCACGCGATCGAACCACCTGAGCAACGCCAAAGTATTGGCAAAACGCCCCACGGCACGCTGCATTTGGAAGCTAGCCATCGCGCGGGGGTTTTGTTCATCACCGTGCGCGATGATGGTGCGGGGATCGATCTGCCGCAACTGCGCGATCGGATTGTGGCGAAGCAATTGACCACAGCGGCGATGGCGGCCCAGATGAGCGAAGCGGAATTGCTCGAATTCCTCTACTTACCGGGGTTCTCGACGGCGACGCAGGTGACGGCGGTGTCGGGTCGGGGCGTCGGCCTGGATATTGTGCGAAATATGGTGCAATCCGTGGGCGGCAGTCTCCGCACGACGACGCAATTGGGGCAGGGGACAACGTTCCACTTGCAATTGCCGTTAACGTTATCGGTGATTCGGACGTTGCTGGTGCAAATCGCGGGGGATCCCTATGCGCTGCCGCTTTCGCGGGTCGATCGGATTGTGACGATTGCGGCGGATCAAATCATCTTTTCCGCCAGTCAGCCCTATGTGATCCATAACCAGCAGACGATCGGGCTGATGTCAGCGGCATCGGTGTTGGGTCTTTCGGCGGCGCAGTCGGAGGCAACGTCGTTGACGCTGATTGTGATCCACGATCGAGCGCATCATTATGGCTTGATCATTGATCAGGTGTTGGGCGAGCAAAGTTTGGTGGTGCGGGCCTTGGATCAGCGGCTGGGCAAGGTGCCGAATATCAGTGCGGCGGCGTTGCTGAATGATGGGACGCCGCTGTTAATTGTCGATGTGGATGACTTGCTGCGATCGGTGGAGAAACAACTCACCAACGGCAGTGTTAATCAATTCAACCCGATCGCCAGCACAGCCCAGCAATTACCCCAGAAACGGATTTTGGTCGTGGACGACTCGATCACGGTACGGGAAATGGAACGCAAACTGCTAGAAAATGCTGGATACCACGTGGATGTGGCCGTCGATGGCATGGACGGCTGGAATGTGGCCCAAATGGGTCAGTATGACCTGATTGTGACCGATGTGGATATGCCGCGTCTGAGCGGGGTGGAATTGGTGCAACAGCTTAAATCGCACCTGACGCTACGATCGATTCCGACGATTATTATTTCCTATAAGGATCGCGAGGTCGATCGGATTGCGGGGCTAGAAGCGGGGGCGGATTACTATTTGACGAAGAGCAGTTTTCACGACGATACGCTGTTGCAAGCGGTGACGGATTTGATTGGTCAGGGCCAGGGCTTAACGACTGGATTGGCGACTGGATTGTTGATTGCGCAAATTTCGGAGTAGATACGATGCGACCTTTACGAATTGCGATCGTCAACGATACGCTCATCAGCCTTGAAGTGATGCGCCGAACGATTCAGGCCAACCCGCAGTACCAATTGGCTTGGACGGCCCAAAATGGGGTGGAAGCGGTGGAACGCTGCGCGATCGACACGCCGGATTTGGTGTTGATGGACTTGTTGATGCCGCTGATGGATGGAGTGGAAGCGACGCGCCGGATTATGGCCCAATCGCCCTGTGCGATTTTGCTGGTGACGGCGAGTGTGAATCGCTTTGCGGGCAAGGTGTTTGAGGCGATGGGGCATGGGGCACTGGATGCGGTGAATACGCCGATTCTGGGGCTGGAGCCGAATGGGTTGGGTGCGGCGGGACTGCTGGGAAAAATTGCGACGATCGCCAAATTTTTGGGTCGATCGTCGCCGCGTCCGGTGGCGTTTCCGCCGCCCCGTGTCGTTGCGGTGCCCCAGGCGACCCTGCCGCCACTCTTACTAATTGGGGCTTCAACGGGCGGGCCACAGGCGATCGCCACGCTACTGGCCCAAATTCCCGCGAACACGAATATGGCGGTGGTGATTGTGCAACATATTGACGCGCAGTTTGCGCCGGGGCTGGCGGCTTGGCTGCACCAGCAGTCGCCCTTGCCCGTGCGGTTGTCGCAACCTGGTTGCGCAATTAAGTCGGGGGAAGTACTGGTGGCGGGGGGCGATCGACATTTGGTGATTAGTCGCAGTTCGACGCTGCATCATCAACCCGATCGGGCGGCTTCGATCTATTGTCCGTCGATCGATATGCTGTTTCGCAGTGCGGCGGCCCATTGGACGGGGAGGGGGATGGGGGTGTTGCTGACGGGGATGGGGCGGGATGGGGCGTTGGGGTTGCAAAGTTTGGCCACGGCGGGCTGGCCGACGATCGCCCAGGATCAAGCTACGTCGGTTGTTTACGGGATGCCCAAAGCGGCGATCGACCTCCAGGCGGCATCCCAAGTTTTACCGATCGGGCAGATTGGGGCGGCTTGTGTGGCGCAGTTATGCCGGGCTTAAGGTGTGAGTTTACAGTTTATTCACAATTTCTTCCGCTAAATCGTGTTGTAACCCCTGAGTGATGGGCATTATAAAGTCGGTGGGTGCGCTATGACTGGATTTACGCTAATTATTTGTCTGGAGACGCCCCCTAATGGTGATGTCGGATACCGCCACAGAGTTATTGAAATTGTCCCCCCAAACCATTACGGTGCTGTTGATCGACGATCAGATGATTGTGAGTGAAGTGGTGCGTCGATCGCTAGCCCCGGAGTTGGATATTGCGTTCCATTATTGTGGCGATTCGACCCAGGCAATTCAAATGGCAGCGGCGATTCAGCCCACAGTGATCTTGCAGGATTTGATCATGCCGAATGTCGATGGCTTGATGCTGCTCCGCCAGTTTCGCCAAAACCCCCAGACGGCACATATTCCGATGATCGTGCTGTCAAATAAAGAGGATGCGCTAATGAAGGCCGAGGCCTTTACCAGTGGCGCGAATGATTATTTGATTAAATTGCCCGACCCGATCGAATTAGTGGCGCGGATTCGCTACCATTCCCAGGCCTACAATAATTTTAAGGCGCTGATGACGAATACGGCGGTGGCGCAGCAACAGGCCCGCACCTTAGAATCAACCCTGAACCAACTGCAAGACACCCAAGCGCAGCTGATCCAAACCGAAAAAATGTCGGGACTCGGCCAGATGGTCGCCGGAATCGCCCATGAGATTAACAATCCCGTGAATTTTATTCATGGCAATATCCGGCATGTGAATCAGCATCTCGATGATTTGCTGGGCTTGATTAAACTGTACGAGCAACATACGCCAGACCTAAATCCGGCGGTACAAGCCGAAATTGACCAGATTGATTTGGCGTTTATTACGGAGGATTTGGCCAAGGCGATCGGGTCGATGACGACGGGTTCCAATCGGATTACCGCGATCGTCAAATCGTTGCGCAATTTCGCGCGGCTTGATCAGGCGGATCAAAAAGCCGTGGATTTGCATGAGGGCATCGACAGCACGCTATTGTTGCTCGAACACCGTTTGGGCAATCAGATCCGCGTCGATCGACAATTTGGCGATCTACCGAAGATTCAATGCTATCCGGCTCAACTGAATCAAGTGTTTATGCATTTGATCAACAACGCGATCGATGCCGTGCAGGAACGCCAAGCGCAAGTCCCGGAATTGGCGGCACGGATTGCGATTACGACGGCGGTACTAGACGCCGATCGGGTGGAAATTCAAATTCAGGACAATGGTGTGGGGATTCCGATCGAGATCCAAAGTCGGATCTTCAATCCGTTTTTTAGTACGAAGTCGGTGGATACGGGCAAAGGGTTGGGCCTGTCGATTTGCTACCGGGTGATTCAGGATCACGCGGGGACGATCGAGGTGCGATCGCAGCCGGACGATCCGACGATCTTCCGGCTCCAACTGCCGATGTTGCAACCGGGTTTTAACTAACGATCGGGCCAATTTAACGGCGCTGCTTGTCGCGCACGCGCACGGCTTTGTTCGCGCCGCTCTCACCGCGTTCCATGTCACGCACTTTCTTGCCGCGCCAAAAGATCCGAATTGGTGTGCCTTTGAAACCCAAGGATTCGCGAATCTTCCGCTCGACATAGCGGCGATAGGTGTCACCAAATCGATCGGGACTATTCACAAATAGCGCGATCGTTGGAGGCCGACTGGAAACCTGGGTGCCGTAATAAATCTTGCCCTGGCGACCACCTTTGAGGGCGGGGGGACTGTGCCAACTGACGGCATCTTCGATGATTTCGTTAATCACGGAAGTGGTGACGCGACGGCGATGTTGTTCCGCCGCAGGCGCAATCATATCGAAAATTTTCTCGACCCGCTGGCCCGTCGTTGCACTGGTGAACACCACATCGGCCCACTCCGTAAAGTGCAGCTTGGCCCGCACATCTTTCATGTGCTCCAGCATGGTGTAGGTGTCCTTTTCCTCGATCGCGTCCCACTTATTCATCACGACGATGCAGGCGCGGCCTTCTTCCAGAATCCGGCCTGCGAGTTTCTGATCCTGCTCCGTCACGCCTTCGAGGGCGTCGAGTACGAGGAGCACCACATCGGCCCGATCGATCGCCTTAAAGGCCCGGTTGATCCCGAAGAATTCTGGCCCGTATTCCACATATTTTTTCTTCCGAATCCCGGCGGTATCGACGAGGCGATACTTGATGCCGTGACGTTCAACTTTCAAATCGATCGCGTCGCGGGTGGTACCGGAGATCGGACTGACGATCGCCCGATTTTCGCCCGCGATCGCGTTGAGCAAGCTGGATTTGCCGACGTTGGGCCGCCCGATGATCGCCACGCGGATTTCTTCGTCTTCGACTTCATCGTTGGCTTCGGGGAAGCTGGCCAGGACGTCATCCAAGGCTTCGGCCAGACCGTTTCCGTGGATTGCCGATACGGCGTGGGTGTCCCAACCCAAGGCGTAGAACTCCGACACCTGGGAATAGCCCTGGGTCAAGGATTCGCACTTATTCACCACCAAGGTCACGGGCACCTGTTGCCGATGCAACCAATCCGAAATCACCCGATCGGACTCGGTCAATCCTTCCTGACCGTCCACCACAAAAATCGCCGCGCAGGCCTCGGACAGCGCCATCAACGCCTGTTCCCGAATCATCGGGATAAATTCGGTTTCGTCGTCAAATACGAGTCCGCCCGTATCCACGACCATAAACTCGCGACCTTCCCAGAAGGCAGGTTTGTAGGTGCGATCGCGGGTCACCCCCGGCTGATCGAAGACGATCGCCTCCTGCACCTTTGCCAAGCGATTGACGATCGCGGATTTACCGACATTCGGTCGGCCAATAATCGCAACAACAGGTAAGGCCATAGGTCTTGGGGTGGGTGGAACTGGAGAATTTGGAACAAACGAAGATCATACCAAAGTAGTGTCGCTTTTCGTTACAGTAAATTGTGTTCGCTTCACGACATTACTGCTATGTGGGACGTTTCAGATTGGCTCGCGCTGGCGATCGGCAATTCCCGCCTGCATTGGGCGTGGTTTCGGGCCGATCGACTGCAAACGACATGGGATACGCCGCATTATGCTGCCGCCACTATTAAACAAATGATTGCCAATGGGTTGCAGTTCTCACCGGAAGTTGCGGATCTGCCGCAATGGCGATCGGGCATACCGTTAACGATCGCTTCCGTGGTTCCGGCACAAACTCAATTGTGGCAGGCTTATCCCCAGGCACGGGTATTGCAGTTGGCGGATGTGACCTTGGGCAATGTTTATCCGACGTTGGGGATCGATCGGGCGTTGGCGCTGTGTGGGGCAATTCAAACCTATGGCGCACCCGTTTTGGTGATTGATGGGGGAACGGCGTTGACGTTGACGGGGGCGGATGGCGATCGGAACCTCGTTGGGGGGGCGATTTTGCCGGGGGTGCGATCGTTGTTTTTAAGTTTGCATCGATCGACGGCGGCGTTGCCGGAGGTGGGTTTGAGGGAGCGTTTACCCGATCGGTGGGCGATGGATACGGATGAGGCGATTCGGAGTGGGATTGTGCATACGGTGACGGCGGGGGTTAATGCATTTATGGATGACTGGTGGGGGCGGTATCCGGGGTGCCCGATCGTCTTTACGGGGGGGGATGGGG
Source organism: Cyanobacteria bacterium VAR_4_metabat_243 (assembly GCA_031415035.1). Lineage (GTDB taxonomy): Bacteria > Cyanobacteriota > Cyanobacteriia > Leptolyngbyales > Leptolyngbyaceae > Romeriopsis. The sequence goes on along the minus strand of JANOQX010000188.1, from coordinate 77,270 downwards.
CATTGTTGTTGGGTTGGTGTCGGGGATCTCGCGCCGGAGGGTCGGGAAAGCCAGGGTCGGGAAAGCAGAACCCTACGGAAGGACTGAATACGGGGCAAACGATCGGGGGGCCGTCGTTGATTTTTGTGGGGATGCAAGCCGTATTACGGCCTGATTGTCCCGCTGCTGATGGGAACTGAATCGCTCAAAGTGGGCGCGCAACAATGGCGGCAACTGGGGCAAATCAAACAGCGCATCCCCCGCCGCAAAGGTGGCCCAAAACTCACGCAAATGCGGCAATAACCGCACGGCTTCCCGCTTCGACAAGCACCAGGGTTCGCCGATGAGTAACTGCATCATGTAGGCTTCCGATCGATCGTGCATCAAATCACGGGTGTAGTCGATCAGGGTTTCCCAGTCGGGGACGGATTCGACCCGATCGGATTCGACCTGGAGGGTCTGCTGGCCTGACGCATCGGTGGCAAACTGCATCACCCGATAGGGATGGGGATAGCTGACGAGCGATCCGGTGGTGATGTCGTAGAGATCGCCTTGTTGGGCGATGTTTTGGATATGCAAATGCCCGGTGAGAACCAGCTGCACGCCCGCCGATCGCAATACCCCCCGAAATTCATCGGCGTTTTCCAGAATGTAGCGTTTGCCCAGGGAATCTTGGCTCTGCCCTGGCATATGCTCGATCACGTTGTGATGCACCATGACGATGACGTATTCGTCCTGTACGGCGTTCAGCGTGTCGGTCAGCCATTGCATTTGGACGGGATCGATCCGGCCCACCTGCGTGCCTGTGGCATCGAAGGTGTTGGAGTTGAGGGCGATTAGCCGCAGCCCCGGATGGATGATTTGGCTGTAGTAATGCCGATCGGTGTGCTGATAGCCAAAGTCCCGGTACAGGCTGGGAAACTCGGTGTGGCCGATCGATTGGTGGTCGCGATCGACGGTGGGAATGTCGTGGTTGCCGGGGATGACGTAGACCGGATAGGGCAACTGGCGTAGTCGATCGGCGACCCAGGCGTGATTTTCGGGTTCGCCGTGCTGGGTCAGATCCCCCGGCAGCAGGAGAAAATCCAGATCCAGCCCCGCCAACCGTTCCAGAATCGTTTCAAACACGGGAATGGAGACTTCCACCAGGTGCAAACGATTCGGGCCGTCCCAGATGGTGTGGGGCAGCGTGATGTGGAGGTCGCTAATGACCCCAAATCGAAAGTTTAGAGCCATGGGGGAGAGGGTGTCGCCAGTTGTCCTAGAGTCGAGTCTTCCCAAATTTAGGGTCGATCGTGCGCGATCGGCAACGTGCTAGAGAGGTAGGTTGGGTTTTTGATCTCTATCCTAGGGCTTACGTAATTAAGTTGGGCGGGATGAAAAAATGTTACATGGGGCGAGGGGAATGGATTGGTGCCGGGTTTTCGGCTACTGTAGGTGGGGTGCAACGCAGTGAAACCCCACACCTGGCCCGATCGGTTGTGGGCGTTGGGTGCCGCGTTGTTCGACCCAACCTACAGCTGTCAAAATTTCTCCCAATCTTCCCCATGGCCCTTGTCCGCGTCCGTGAACATGTCAATCCTCTGGCCAAGCGCTATCAGACGGCTGCGCCGATTCCCGAGTGGGCGGGGGCGTTTGGGAACGTGGCGCTGCCGTTGCATATCGATATCGGCTGTGCGCGGGGGCGGTTTTTGCTTCAGATGGCCCCGTTGCAGCGGTCGTGGAATTTTTTGGGTTTGGAAATTCGCGAACCTTTGGTGACGCAGGCGAATGAGTTTCGGGATGAGGCGGGTTTGCCAAATCTGCATTTCATGTTTGGCAATGCCAATAATACGTTGCGGCCCTTACTCGAAACGCTGCCAGCGGGCATCGTGCAGCGCGTGACGATCCAATTCCCCGATCCCTGGTTCAAGAACAAACACCACAAACGCCGCGTGGTGCAGCCGCCATTGGTAAAGGATTTGGCGGATTTTATGCCCAGTGGGGCGATGCTGTTCATCCAGTCGGATATTCTCGATGTGGCGACGGAAATGCGCGATCGATTTGCCGAGAATGCTGCGTTCCAGAATCAGTCCGACGACTGGCTGGCGGTGAATCCGCTGCCCTTGCCAACGGAACGCGAGGAATCCACCCTGCGACACAATGATCCGGTGTATCGCGTGGTGTTTATCCGGCGGTAGGTTGGGTGCAGCAATGCGTTCGCGTAACGTCTCTGAAAGAGAAAACCCAACACCCAAAGCCGATCGAGCCTACGGACAATTCGCGCCGCAGATCCAGGACTTCGACCACATCCGCAGTTGATACGCTTCGGATGACAACGGCAACCCCAGATAAACTGGCAGCCAGAACCCAAAACTGATCACAATCAGTGCGCCCAAAACCGCCACCCAAGGCCGCAGTACGGGATCGCGCCAGGCTCGATCGGCCCACCAAGCGAGCGTAATCATGCTGAAGATTGATGATCCCATGTAGTGATAAATGAAAATGCAGCGGGTGACCCGCATCCAGGGCAGGAGATTGGCGCAGTAATTGGTCAGCAGATAACCGACGATCGCGAAATCGGCTCCATAGAGCAGCGGTCGGAGTCCATCGCCGCGATCGAACCAAATTTTGGCCCGCTGCCAAAGGCTGACGATCGCCGTCAACAATAACCCGCCCGTTGCCGCCGTTGAGGCCCACCAGAGGATTGGATTGCCCATGGCATGGACGGCGAAGACATCGCCCGTGGGTTTCATCGCCGCGCCCGTGGGTAAGACGCGAGTGGGATCAATGTCTAATTGGTAGAAATAGGCGACGGGCTGCTGCATCACCAACCAGCTTAACCAGTTGGAACAGTAGGGATGCACGGCTTTGCCGGATTTGACCTGTTCGTGGTAGGTGAGAATTTGTTGTTGCAGACCCCAGAAGGTGGTTTCGGGGTTGAGCTGAAGGTGCGGTTGCCAAATCCAGTAGTAGGTGAGTGCGGGCAGCAGGCCGAGGCCCAAGGCCATGGCGATCGGGTGGATTTGGCCCAGCTGCCAAAAGAGCGATCGGGGCGGCGACTCCAGTTCAAAGGGCGTCTCCGCCGGATGTGGCCGGATTCTGTTCAGCAAATCAAACCGCACCGTGAGCCAATAGAGCCAGCCGATCGCCCAAACGCCGTAGGCTCCCAGCAAGAACCACAGCCCATTCCACTTGATCGAAGCCGCTGCGCCGAAGGCGACACCCGCCAAACTCAACCAACCCCAAAACCGCAATTGCAGCGTGATCCACGATCGCCAATCACGGATGGAAAGCCGTTGTTGCACCTGCCAGTGTGATCCGAATAGGTTAAACCGTTGGCGCAATTCCACCGGTGATGTCCCGCTAATCGTCTTTGCCGCCAACACCAAACCCAATTGCCCCAGCAAGCCAAAAATCACTAAATAGACATTGTTCAAGGCATAGCGCGATTCGACGAGGAATAGCCCATCCAATGCCACCAAGCTCCCCGCCATCAGCGCAAACCGTCGATTCTGACTGATTTGGCGCACCAGTTCCGCCACGACGATCGGGATCAACGATCCGGTCAATGCCGCCGTCCAGCGATAACTCCAAGTTGTGTGGAAATGTCCAGCCAAGTCATTGCCGACTTGCGGCCCGAGGTGCAAGGTTTCCGCTAGCCAAATGCCGATCGCGATGATGTACTTGCTCAAGGGCGGATGGCCGTCGAAGAACGGTGTGCCACTGAGGTATTGGTCGGCGAATTTGACGTAGTAAATCTCGTCGAATACCAGGGTATTAAACCGTTCTAGCCCCCAGAAGCGCAGTCCGAGGGCGAATAGCCAGAGCAGCAGCAATCCGATCGGATAGCGCTGTCGGCGCGATCGGGCGGTGGGTGAGTTGGTGCTGGGGATTTGGGGAGAAAGGGCCGTCATGGTGATGCGCTGAGTCATTTGGCGGATGTTTCGATCATCAAGAATACCGAGTTCTGGCCTGGTTTACGCAATCTTGATGGGGCAGTTCCGCAGTTTCGGCGATCGCATGGGTGGGGGGCGATCGTCACACTGAAGCAGGTTCCTTTAAAACATCCGGCAAGGCGAAAATCCATGAGCAATCGCGAACAAGTTTGTACTCGGCTGATGTATCTCTGCTTCACCATGGGGGCGTTGATTTTGGCGCAGGGTTTGGCCCCGCGCACCCCCGACGGCACGATCGCTCATCGGGGATCGGGGCGGGTCGAAGTCGCCGCTCGACCATAATCACTAGCCTCGTTCGGGCGGGCTTACAGTACAATCTGGGGAGATTGGGCAATTTTATTTCTAGGTCGCAATGGCTCTGGCATCCTTCTCTCTGGCATCCCTACGTTCGGCGTTGATGGCGCTGATGAACGCGATTTCGGCCTTATGGCAACGATCGTTCAAGCCCGCAAAATTGCTGTCCATACTGGCGATCGGGCTATTGTTGACGGGCTGTAGCTTGCCGCAGGTGTCGGCGGAGAGTCGGTTGTTTTCGCCGATCGTGCTGGAATTTGTCGATGACTATACATTGCCGCCGACTTTGCTCAAAGACGTGCCCGTGGGCGGCTTGTCGGGGCTGACCTACGACCCGAAAGCGGGCGTGTTCTACACAATTTCCGACGATCGCAGCGGCTTTGCACCTGCCCGGTTTTATACCCTGACGCCCAAGGTCGGCACCGATAAGACCTCCGGCAAACTGACGATCAAAAATGTGGCGATTAGCGCCACCACGCCCCTCAGTCAAGCCAACGGCAAACCCTACGAACGCAACAATATTGACGCGGAAGGGATTGCCCTATCGCCGCGTGGCACGGTGTTTATCTCGACTGAAGGGGACACCCGATCGGGCTTGGCTCCCGAAGTGAATGAATACAATTTGACCACGGGGCAGTGGATACAGTCCTTGCCGATGCCCACGGCTTACCTCCCGGTCAAAGGCGGCGAAGGGATGCCCCAAGGCGTCCAGAACAACAAAGGCTTCGAGGGATTGACGATCAATATCGATGCGACGGGGGATCTGTTTCGGGTGTTCGCCGCGATCGAGAATCCGCTGATTCAGGATCGGACGATCGTCCCGAGTACGACCGCGACGCCTGCCCCCGATGGTACACCCGCCGCGATTCCCAACGATCGGCTGCGGCTGATTCACTACGCCCTGATGGCCAACCGCACGGATTTGATTGGCGAGTATATCTATGAGCTGGATCCGGCTCCCCTGGGGACGATCGAGCATGGGCTGTCGGAGATTTTGGCGTTGGATAATGCGGGGCGGTTTGTGGGATTGGAGCGATCGTTGGGGCTAGCCGGGTTTAGTGCAAAGCTCTACCAATTTAGCTTCGCCGGGGCGCGGGATGTGCAGGGGATGCAGAGTTTGCAGGGTTTGCCCGCCGAGGCGCAATCGGTGCGGAAGCAATTGCTATTTGACTTGACGAATCTCGGTGTGAAGCTCGATAACGTTGAAGGGATGGCCTTAGGGCCGCAATTGCCCGACGGTTCCCAAAGTTTGTGGATTGTCAGCGACGACAATTTCGATAAAGATCAAGTCACCCAGTTTTTGCTCTTCCGGATCAAGCCGCAGGCCAGCTAGTATGACGACCCCCGATATCAAAACCCTCGTTACCTGGATGGCCGGGGAATTTAGCAACCAAGCCCAGGCGTTTGAGAATCCGCCGTTCTTTGCCCATATTCGGGTCTGTATGCGTCCCTTGCCGCTCAGCGTGTTTGGCGGGTTGGGGATTTTTTTGGAGCAGGCCTATGATTTTGCGATCGATCAGCCCTATCGCGTGCGGGTGCTGGAATTTCTCGAAGTCGATGGCCAAATCGCGGTGCCCCATTATCGGCTGAAGGACGAAAAATGCTTTCTGGGCGCGGCCCGTGATCCAGCCCAATTGGCGAGTTTAACCCGTGACCAGTTGGATTTAATGTGCGGCTGCGGTATGAAGGTTGCTTGGACAGGCAACGGCTTCAAAGGCCAAGTCGAACCCGGCAAAAAGTGTTTGGTCGAACGCAAAGGCCAGCAAAGTTACCTCGACAACGAATTTGAAATTCTCGACCAAGGCAATCGGTTGATCAGCCTCGATCGGGGCCGGGATTTGGTCACCGACGAGCGGTTGTGGGGTTCGATCGCCGGGCCATTTGAATTTACGCGAGTGCAAGATTTTGGGAGTGAAATTCTGGCGGAGTAATGGCGGCAGTTGAAATCGCAAAATCCTGGGTATCCTAAGGGGACAAACGATCGTCGGCTTTGTAGTGTTGAAGACTGCGCGATCGAATCCACCGCTGTCGCTTATCTCAGGCAAATCATATGGGTATTGGACTCTTTATTATCCTCATTGCGTTGATTGGCGTTGTCGCCTTCACCTTGATTGGGGCCTACAACGATCTCGTCACCGGGCGCAATCGCTACAAAAACGCCTTCGCGCAGATCGATGTGCAGCTCCAACGCCGCTACGATTTGATTCCGAATTTGATCGAAACCGCCAAGGGCTACATGAAGCACGAGCGGGAAACCCTCGACGCCGTGATCCAGGCCCGCAACGCGGCCCAAAGTGCCAGTGGCCGTGCAGCCAGCAATCCGGGCGACGCCCAAGCGATGCAGGCGCTGAGTTCCGCCGAAGGCGCATTGGCCGGGACACTGACCCGATTCATGGCGCTGTCCGAAGCCTATCCCGACCTGAAGGCCGACGGCACGATGATGCGCGTGATGGAAGAGCTTTCCTCCACCGAGAACAAAGTCGCCTTCGCCCGTCAAGGCTTCAACGACGCCGTGACCAACTACAACACCAAGCGCGAAGTCTTCCCGAATAATTTGGTGGCTGGGAGCTTTGCGGCGGCTGAGTTGTTGGAAGAAGTCGCGCCGGAAGTGCGTCAAGCGCCCCGCGTTTCCTTTGAGTAACGGGCTATTGGGTAACGGGTTATGAACTTTTTTGAGCATCAAGACGAGGCCCGTCGGCAGACCAAAAAGCTGATGGCATTATTTGCCGCATCGGTGTTGACCCTGGTGCTCGGTGTGTATTGTGCCGCATTGCTGACCTTGAATCAGATCGCACCGAGTTTGCTCGGTAGTGCCTGTCGGGCGACATTGCCGCCGCCGGAGGCGATCGTCCAGGGGATTGCCCCAGCCGCCGAATTATTCGCCAGCGCCCCGAACTTTATTGGCGCAACGGATGCCTCGCCCCAGTTGGTGGCCCGCTACCGATCGCGCCGATCGCGCTCCCTGAGTTGCCGCATGAGCAGTTGGTGGCAGCCGCATATTTTGCTGGGTGTGGGCAGCGTCACCACCGGGATTATCCTGTTGTCGAGTTTGTGGAAGATCAATCAACTCAAGGCGGGCGGCAATGTTGTCGCCGAATCCTTGGGTGGACGCTTGCTGGACTCGAATAGTAATGACAGCCAAGAGCGGATGCTGCTGAATGTCGTGGAAGAAATGGCGATCGCGGCGGGAACGCCTGTGCCTGCGGTCTATTTGCTTGATAACGAATATGGAATCAATGCCTTTGCGGCGGGATTTACGCCGAATGATGCGGTGATCGGCGTGACCCGTGGCAGCTTGGAGCAATTCACCCGCGACGAACTCCAAGGCGTCATTGGTCACGAATTCAGCCACATCCTCAATGGCGATATGCGGCTGAATATCACGCTGATGGGCTGGCTACACGGAATTCTCTGTATTTACTTAATCGGTCGCGGCTTGATCGAACTTGGCCGGGGCGACAGTGAGGGCAGTAATGCATTTGCCTTCTTTGGTTTGGCCTTAATCGGTTTGGGCGGATCGGGGCTATTCTTCGGTCGCTTGATGCAAAGTGCCGTTTCCCGGCAGCGGGAATATTTGGCCGATGCTTCCGCCGTGCAGTTCACCCGCAATCCCCAAGGCATTGCCAGCGCCCTCGAAAAAGTCGGCGGCAGCGGTTCAAAGATCAATGCTCCCTATGCCCAAGCCAGTAGCCACATGTTCTTTGGCAGCGTGTTGAGTAGTTGGTGGTCGAATGATTGGTTTGCGACGCATCCGCCGATCGGGCAGCGGATTATGCGGGTTCAAGGCTTGAAAGCGGGGGATTGTGCGGGCGTCGCCGAATCTCCGGCGAGCGTTAGTGGCGCGGTCGGGGCGATGGGGTTCGCCAGTGCGCCGATGAAAACTGCGGTTAAGACTCCCGCTAAAGCGGCGGCCCAAAATCCCTTCCAAGCGCCACAAACCCCGGTTCAAACCCCAGTTCAAATGCCCGTTCAACCGCAGGCTTGGACATCGGCTGCCCTGCCGGAATCGGTGATTACCACTTCGCCGGAGCAGGTGATCACCCAAATCGGCACGGTTGATCCCACCCACTACGACTACGCCAAAGGACTCCTGGCCCAAATCCCCACTGACCTGCGATCGGCTCTGCGCGATCCCCGTCAAGCGGGACAGATGATCTACGCCATGCTGCTCGATCGGGAAAATCCCTTCACCTACCAGTCCCAAGTCAATTACTTGGTGCAGGTCGAAGATCCCGCTGGGATGGCGCAGATTGACCAGTTTCATACGCAGCTCAAGTTGCTGAATCCTCGGCTGTATCTGCCGATGTTGGATTTGACGATTCCGGCGTTGCGCCAACGATCGGCCCAGGATTGCCAGCGGTTGCTCAAGGCGGTGCATGAACTGGCCAAGAGCGATGGCCAATGGACGCTGGCCGAATTCGTCAGCTATTTGGTGCTGCAATATCGGCTGCAACCGCATATCACCCAGCCGATCCAGCCGACGATCGACTACAAGGACATCGCTCCGGTCTGGGACGACTGCCTCAAGATCCTCGCCGCCCTCGCCAAAATCGGCAGCCAGGAACCAAATGCCATCGACTTCGCCTTCCGATCGGGCCTCTCCCGCCTGCCCAACGCGGGCCAAAATCCCAGCCCTGCCGCCCTGCCGACTTGCAACCTCATCGAACTGCGCGCCAGCCTCGAAAAACTCCGCCGCGTCACGCCCAAACTTAAACAAGGCATCGTTGATGCCTGTTCCCTTACCGTCATGGTGGATAACTGCATCACGACCAAGGAAGCGGATCTGCTGCGGGCGATCGTGATTTTGTTGGATTGCCCGATGCCGCCGTTCTTGGATTCCGATCGGTTTGCGGTGGACTAATTTGGCGTAATTCTCTGCCTTTAGTTAGATGACAAAACCAGTCGCTTAACCTCGACTTTAAGCGGCCTTTACCCGCATCCCCCGCCCCGCCGAAAACCCCCCAGCCGATCGCGCCACCCGACCCCAAAACCTGATAAATTTGGCAAGAAGTAACGCAGCAATAGAAATTAAAGCATTCCCATGAGAGTCCTTGTTATTGGCGGCGATGGTTATTGTGGCTGGGCGACGGCGCTGTATCTTGCCAACCGGGGACATGAGGTGGCGATCCTCGATAGTCTCGTCCGACGGCATTGGGATGCCCAACTTCAAATCGATACACTCACCCCGATCGCGCCGATTCAGCAGCGACTCCAGCGCTGGAAAGACCTCACTGGCAAGCTGATCGACCTGTTCATCGGCGATATCTGCGACTACCGCTTTTTAATTAAGTCTCTGCGGCAGTTTCAGCCCGAGGCGATCGTCCACTTCGGCGAACAGCGATCAGCGCCGTTCTCGATGATCGATCGGGAACATGCCGTGTTGACACAGAGCAACAACGTCATCGGTAACTTGAATATTCTTTATGCGATTAAAGAAGAATTCCCCGACTGCCACTTGGTTAAGCTCGGCACCATGGGCGAATATGGGACGCCGAATATCGATATCGAAGAGGGCTTTATCACGATCGAGCACAATGGCCGTAAGGACACGCTCCCCTATCCGAAGCAGCCCGGTTCGTTCTATCACCTGAGTAAGGTGCATGATTCGCACAATATTCAATTCGCTTGTAAGGTTTGGGGCTTGCGGGCGACGGACTTGAACCAGGGCATCGTCTACGGCGTTTTGACCGAAGAGACGGGCATGGATGAGTTGTTGATTAACCGGTTGGACTACGACGGCGTATTTGGCACGGCGCTGAATCGCTTCTGTATCCAAGCGGCGATCGGGCATCCGCTGACGGTGTACGGTTCGGGGGGGCAGACCCGCAGTTTGCTTGATATCCGTGATACCGTTCGCTGTGTCGAAATCGCGATTAATACGCCTGCGAATGCGGGTGAGTTTCGGGTGTTCAACCAATTTACCGAAGCGTTTAGCATCAACGACTTGGCTAATAAGGTGAAGGAAGCAGGCGCGACGATCGGGCTGAAGGTGGCCGTTAACAATATTGCCAATCCCCGCGTGGAGAAAGAAGAGCACTACTTCAATGCGAAGAATACCAAGCTGATTGATTTGGGCTTGCAGCCGCATTATCTGTCGGATTCGTTGTTGGATTCGTTGTTGAATTTTGCGACGAAGTACAAGGATCGGGTGGATATGAACGAAATCCTGCCGAAGGTGCAGTGGAAGTAATCACAAAATATGCGAATTGCGCTCTTTACGGAAACGTTTTTGCCGAAAATTGATGGCATTGTGACGCGGCTGAAACATACGGTGACGCATCTGCATCGTCAAGGTCATACGGTGCAGGTGTTTTGCCCGGATTATGGGCTGGCGGAATCCCCCGGTGTCAAAATTCATCGGATTTCGGCGTTTCCGTTGCCGCTATATCCCGAACTCAAACTGGCGTTGCCCCGACCGTCGATCGGATCGGCCTTAAAACAGTTCAATCCGGATCTGATCCATGTGGTGAATCCCGCTGTGGTGGGCCTGTCGGGGATCTACTATGCCAAACGCGACAAGATCCCGCTGATGGCGTCCTACCATACGCATCTGCCGGAATACCTGAAACATTACGGATTGGGCGCGCTTGAACCCGTAATGTGGAATTTGATCAAAAATGTCCACAACCAGGCCCAGATCAATCTCTGCACGTCCAATGCCATGGTTGCGGCGTTGGACAGCCATGGCATTGAGCGGGTCGATCTGTGGCAGCGCGGAGTCGATACCGAAACCTTCCGCCCGGAATTGGCCAGTCGGGCGATGCGCGATCGGCTGTCTCAAGGGCATCCCGATGCGCCGTTGTTGCTCTATGTCGGGCGCTTATCGGCGGAGAAAGAAGTCGATCGGATTAAAGCAGTATTGCAATCGATCCCCGATGCGCGACTGGCCTTGGTGGGGAATGGCCCGCACCGGGCGGCGCTGGAAACGCATTTTGCCGATACGCCCACGCATTTCGTCGGCTACCTGCATGGCGAAGAACTGGGTGCAGCCTATGCTTCCGCTGATGCGTTTGTCTTTCCGTCCCGTACCGAAACCTTGGGTCTGGTGCTCTTAGAAGCGATGGCGGCGGGTTGTCCGGTGGTGGCGGCCAATTCCGGTGGGATTCCCGATATTGTCACCGATGGGGTGAATGGTTTTATGTTTGATCCGACGGATGAACTGGGGGCGGTGGGCGCGACGCAGCAGTTGTTGGCCGATCGGGCCGCCCGCGAAACCCTGCGCCAAAATGCCCGCGCCGAAGCGGAACGCTGGAGCTGGGCGGCGGCAACCCAACAGCTAGCGGGGTTTTATGCCCAAATGCTCGAACCGGGGCACGATCGGGGTTTGGCCGTAGCCAACGGCGATCGCGCCCTGGCGAAGCCCTAGCGGAACGGGGTGATCGTCGGCACCACCACACTGGCCCGACTGGGTTGGGCCACATTCGGCGTGACTGGGGCGACGGCATTGACCACGTTATCGGCATCGGACGACGGATTGAAGGCCGCGATCGGTTGGTCGTGGCTGAAATAGATGTGGCCCAGGGGTTCACCGAGGTAGGTGCGCTGGGTCATCCGCCAACCAGGATTGAGCTGGATTTTGACGAAGCCTTCTTGCCAGCCGCCGACCCGACCGATGTCGAGCTTGGCCGCTTGGCGATTGCCCGTGGGCATCCCCATCAGCCGCAGATCGCCGTCCTGTTTGACCATTTGCAAACTGTAGCGCCAACCGAGATCCTGGCCGCCGAGGCGGACGGAGTAGCCGTTGCTGTCGGTGCTGCGACCACAAATGCCCGTGAAGTCAAAATAGGCCAGCAGGGGATCAACGCCGATCGGCCCATTGCTGGGATTGGATTCGCGCCAGCAGGCTTTGTCGTCGGCGACTTGCTGGATCACGAGTAACTGGTGCAGACCTTCGTTGTAGGGGGCGGCGATGGCGATAATCCGATCGTCGGGTACGGGAGCATCACTGAAAACATTGGCCCGCGCCGGAGTCGAACCCGACAGTGTGAACAGCGTAACTAACCCCAGCATTGGGGTGAAGGAAAATTTAAACATAGTGAGCGTGAATGTGTGTTGGGAGCAGAACAATTGTGGTGATGCCGTTCTGGATTTAAGCCAACCCTGACAGGTGGATAACGCGGCGCAGGATGCACGCAAGTAAATCCACTGAAGTTGTCGTTAGTCATCGTGCCAAACAATGCCCCGATCGAACATGGTGAATATACTGATTCTGCTGAACCAAACAGCAGTGGCGATCGTCGAAGCGGTAGATGATATTCCCGGATTTTTGGGGTTTTCTGGGTTAAATGGCAGTGAGGTCGGGGCATATTCGGCGATTTATCCCGATCAGTTGCAATTAAACGGTTTAAATCCCTGGGAATGTTGGATCAAGTCATCGCTTAAGGTGCGTCGATCGGGCTTAAGTTAGGTCGATGCAAGTTCAATTGTTGATCGGAAAATGTGATGATTTGGGGGGCGATCGGTTGCGCGATCGATTGCAAGTGCGATCGTCGGTTGTGGCAATTGCCGCCGGGAATCCTGATGATTGATTGCAGGGTCGGGTTATGATTCAGAAGATCGGCAAATCGTGATTGCCGACACTAGACTCATTAGTTCCCATTCACTGAATCTTGTTATGGCTTTGCAGTTGCGTGTCTACGTTCCCCCCCACCCGCTCATCAAGCATTGGCTGGGCGTCGCGCGGGATGCGGCGACGCCGTCGGTGCTGTTCCGCACGGCGATGACGGAACTGGGGCGGTGGCTGACCTATGAGGCGATTCGGGAATGGCTGCCGACCTTGGAGACCCAGGTCGAGACGCCCCTCGCGCCTTGTCCCGCGACGTTCATTAATCCCGAAATTCCGGTGGTGGTGGTGCCGATCCTGCGGGCGGGATTGTCGTTGCTGGATGGGGCGCAGAGTTTGTTGCCCCTGGCTTCGATCTATCATCTGGGCCTGGTGCGGGACGAGGAGACGCTGCAACCGACCTGCTATTTGAATAAATTGCCCGCGCAGATGCATCCGGAAACGCGGGTGCTGATCACCGATCCGATGTTGGCCACGGGTGGTTCGATGGTGGCGGCGCTGGCCGAAGTGGTGAAACGCGGCGTTGATCCGGCGAATATTCGGATTGTGGCGGTGGTGGCGGCTCCGCCTGCCTTGCAGAAGCTGAGTGCGGACTATCCCAGTTTGAGTGTCTATACCGCCGCGATCGATGAAGGGCTGAATGATCAGGGCTATATTGTGCCGGGTTTGGGGGATGCGGGCGATCGCACCTATGGCACGTAGCCACCGATCCACAGTAAAATTGAGTCACAGTAAAATTGGTCGAACGGCCTCCACCCATGACTGAGAAGACCTATGAGCCAGCAAGATAATTTTTCCGGCGGATTTATTTTGGGCGCGATCGTTGGCGGTGTGGTCGGCGGGATTTTTGGCGTGGCGTTGGCAACGGCCAAAACGACCCAATCGCCCTTGCCGGAAGAAGATGCCAAGGTGGCGCGGCCCCGGCGGCGGCCCTTGCGGGTGCCCACGTCGTCGGAGTCCCCCGTGACGGAGCAATCGATGGAAGTGGCGCGGCAGGGCCTCGAGGATCGGATCGCGCAGTTGAATGACGCGATCGATGATGTGCGCCAACAGCTCGGCAGCGTCAATGGCGAAACCGACGTGACGGCGGATCAGCTGTAGCCTCACCCGAAACAAAGCCTAAATGTCGGTTTTCCACTGGGGGAATCCGCCAGAAAGCCTAGGTTTTTTGTAAATGTTCAGGCTACAATTGGGCTACGGGTAGTGCAAAGCTATCTGTTTCAGACCCGCCAATCGGTCGTTGAAGAGCGCTTTTGAAACCTTAGGTATCGTTATGAATCCAATTCTCATCGTTGCGAATTTTATTAAGCTCTACTCGCTGCTGGTAATTATTCGGTGTCTGTTGACTTGGATCCCAAGTCTGGATTTTTCCACCCAGCCGTTCCGCACCCTTTCGGATGTGACCGACCCTTACCTCAATCTCTTCCGGGGTTTGATTCCGCCTTTGGGTGGGATGGATCTTTCGCCCATGGTGGCGATTTTTGCATTGAGCTTTTTGGGTGATATTTTGGTGCGTGCTTTGGGGACGGCATTTGCCAGCTATGCCGGGTTTATGTTGGGCTAAATTTTGGAATTGCGCGCGAAATCTTCCGGATTGGCGTTTCAGTCCGTGAAATTACTGGACATAGATGCACCCTGACGGCGACCTTGTGATTGAGGTCGCTTTTTATTTTTGAGGATTTTATTTGTGGAACGTTCCGGACTGGGATGAATTGCCGCGAAGAATTAGGTGGTAGATGCACCCTGACATTTAAGCGCTTGGCCTTTGGCTCGGCGCTTTTATTTTGTGCTAGCATCGGGGCAATAGTCCGATCGGATGATCCATCCCTCACAGCATGAGCAAGGTTCTGGTGCTAAACGCCTCCTACGAGCCACTCAACATCACCAGTTGGCGGCGGGCGGTGGTCTTGCTGATCAAGGGCAAAGCCGAACCCCTCGAACAGAAGAGCCACAATATCTATCCCAATTTTCCACAGCCTTCGGTGATTCGGCTGCGGCAGTATGTGCGCGTGCCCTATGTTGAGATCGCCCTGACGCGCAAAAATCTGTTGCACCGCGATGCCAATACTTGTCAATATTGTCAGAAGTCCGGTGAATCGATGACCCTGGATCACGTGATTCCTCGATCGCGTGGGGGCCAGGATACCTGGGAAAACATCGTGGTGGCCTGCGTCCGCTGCAATGTCCGCAAGGGTAGCCACACCCCGAAGGAAGCGGGGATGCCGCTGTTAAAACAGCCGAGTCGGCCCCACAGTAGCTTGTATTTTGAAGTGCATCGGCAGATTAACAATGGGCTTAACCAAGAATGGCGCAAGTATGTGATTGGTGCATGATCCCTAAACCGATCAATGCAGGATAAAATAGGGCGATCGGGGATGATTCACACCTTCCAAGTTCCGCCTGACCCTAACTTACATTTATGCCACTCGAACCTTCACCTGTAATCCGTAGTGAGAATCGTCCGACGCCGTTGGCGGAATTGCCGCTGCCGACTTTGTTGTCAGCGCAGGCCGATCCGAGTACGGCTCCCCTGGAGTATCGCCGTCCCGGACAAGGCGCGCGGGTGCTGCTGGAGCAGCCGAAGCTCGAGGAGTTTCAGCAGATGTTGGAGCGGCATCAAGGCGAGAAGCACGCGATCGTCTTGCAGGATTTTCCCGACCCCGATGCGCTGTCGTCGGCCTGGGTCTATCGGCTGATCGCCCAACGCTACGATATCCAGTGCGAAATCATCTATGCGGGCACCCTGAGTCATCAGGAAAATATCGCTTTGGTGAAATTGACTGGACTACCGCTGCAACGCTGGACGCCGCAGGTGATCAAGACCAAGGATTTGTCCACCTATCGGGGGGCGGTGCTGATTGATAACCAAGGCACCACCAGTCATTTGATGCCACTGCTGCGGCAGGCGAAGATGCCGATCGTCGCGGTGATCGATCACCACAGTTTGCAGGATGATTTGGATGCGGAGTATGTCGATATTCGCACCCATACGCGGGCGACGGCGACGATTCTCACCCAGTACATCCAAGGTGGATTGCTGAAGCTGGATAGTACGATCAATGACCATGTGAAATGTGCCACGGCGCTGATGCATGGCGTCCGATCTGATACGGGTTCGCTGATGCAGGCGCAGGAAGAGGATTTCCTGGCGGCGGCTTATTTGAGTCGGTTCTACGATGCGCAGTTGCTCAAGGCGGTGCTGCAATCGTCGCGATCGCGGCCCGTGATGGAAGTGATTGAACGATCGTTGAAGAACCGGATTGTCCAGAATAGCTTTTCGATCGCGGGGGTGGGGTATCTGCGCTACGATGATCGCGATGCAATTCCCCAGGCGGCGGACTTTCTGGTGACGGAGGACAATGTGCATACGGCCTTGGTCTTCGGCATTGTGCATGATGAAGACGATGAAGTGGAAATCGTCGTCGGCTCCCTGCGCACGAACAAAATCACCCTCGACCCCGATGAATTCATCAAAGAAGCCTTTGGTCATGATGCCCAGGGACGGTTCTTTGGGGGCGGACGATCGCAGGCCGGGGGATTTGAAGTGCCGATCGAGTTTCTCGCGGGCTTTACCGAAAACAATGAGTATGCCCAGATGAAATGGCGGCTCTACGATGCCCAGGTGAAGCAGAAGCTCTGGCGGTTGATTAATCCCGATCAGAGCTATCCGAAGGGGATTGATTAGGGGCTTGTGCTGTTAGAGGATGTTTGAAAAGGTGGACGGCTTGTCGCAAACGTCACGATCCCCCTAAATCCCCCTTAAAAAGGGGGACTTTGACTCCGGTTCCCCCTTAAAAAGGGGGGATAGGGGGGATCGTTGAGTGCTGAATCGAATAGTTGATGCCTTTTAAAATATCCTCTTAGCCCAACCTTCACGCGCGGGCGGGTGAATTGCGTAGTTCATCAATTTGCTTTAGGCTAACACCCGCTGCATGGGCAATTGCAGCTGAAATTCGGTGACATCATTGGCGCTCCGCACCTGGATGTGGCCGTCGATTTGGGCGGCGAGCCGATCGGCGATCGAGAGTCCGAGTCCGGTGCCGCCTTGCTTCCAGGGATCGCTTGCGGGGATGCGATAGAATTTTTCGAAGATTCGGGGCAGTTCGTCGGGCGGAATCGTGACGCCGCCGTTGCGGACGCTGAGCCGGACATAATCGTCATCGGCGATGGCGCTACAGTCGATCGTGGCCCCCGCTGGGCTGTATTTACAGGCATTGGTGAGGAGTTCTTGGTAAATCCGCTCGACGATCGCCGGATCGCTGTAGAGTAGCGGGATCTGGGGGGCGATCGTCACCGTGATGGTTTGCTGGCGGATTTCGCCCCGCGCGACGAAGGGGGCGATGAGATGGGGGAGCCAGGTGGTCAGCTGGATCGGTTTGAGGTGGCGTTCGGGGGCGGCGACTTGTGAGACTTGGAGATTCAGCAGGTCGTTGATGAAGTCGCGTTCCCGCAGACATTCGGTTTCTAGGAGGTCGAGATAGCGGGTTTGCTGGTCGGGTGCGGTGGTGGTGCGCATCAGTTCGATCGACACCAGCATATTGGTGATGGGCGATCGCAATTCGTGGGAGACCCGACCGATCAGCTCATCTTTGAGCTGGGCCAGCCATTGCAATTCTTGAATTTGACGTTCCAGGTTGGTTTCGAGTTGTTTGCGGCTGGTGATGTCTTCGATCAGCAGGATGAGGCTAGGCGACTCATTCCGGTTGGCGGATGCGGGGCATTGCAGCGGCGAGAAGCTGAGCGAAAACCAGCGATCGTTGACCAGTACGGCGGTTTCATGTTGCCACTGCTGGGTGGTGAGAAATTGTTGAAATAGCGCACTCCATTGGGGCGAGTCGAGCCACAGCGGCACCAATCCCGTGGCGATCGGATCGCCGATCGCCACGGGCAACCACCGCTGGGCCGTGGCATTGCAATACCAGATCGTGCCTTGGGCATTGATTGCCAGGATGCCGACGGAGAGGCTTTGGGTGATGGCCTGTTGGGTGGCTTGGGCCTGTCCCAGGTGGGCGGTGATCGCCGTGAGCTGGTTGATGGTTTGGAGCGATGCGGGTTGGGCGGCGGGCAATCGCAATTTCCAGGCCGATCGACCGGGGGTGATTGGGGCAGTGGCCGCCTGACTCAGGGCCAGGGGGGGCAGATAATCCTGGGAGATCTGCTGCAATTGGCCCTGCAAAAATTCGTGCAGCCGCAGCCGTTCGATCGTCGCGACGGCGGCACTCGTGCCGATCAGGAGGGCGATCGGCAGCACCGTTGGGAGGTAGTAGTTCGCACCCAGGGCAAGCACTGCCCCGCCCCACCATAGTCCCATCATCGTCCCCGTGAGCAGCACTTGCCACTTCACTTTGAGGTAGCTCAACCCCATGCCAAACAGGGGCATAGCTAAGAGCCATAGACTCGTGAATCGCCAGTCATCGCCGATCGCTTGGAGCGGATTGGCGTTCAGCAAATTATTAAGGGCGGTGGCATGGAGATAGGTGCCCGTGGTGGGAGGATTGCCATCAAACGGTGTCGCAAGGGTATCAAATCCCGTAGCACTGACGCCGACGATGACGATTTTGTTTTGTAAGGCGGCGGCGGGCACCTGCCCATTGATCACATCGACGAAGGCATATTGCGGCAGTTGGCGCACGGGGCCGACCCAATTGAGCCACAGGTCTTGGCGATCGGTTGGGGGTGCGGGGATGCGATGGGTGACGCCATAGGTTTGGAGCGTCACGACGCTGAGTGGCGGGGTGTCACGAAAGCTGTAGGGAATGCGGCGGGTGATGCCGTCACTATCCGTCCGGCGATAGATGTGGCCCGTGCCGATCGCGACGGATTCGAGCGGGGGCACGGGTTGAAGTGGCAGATTGTTGATGTCCACGGCTTGGGCCAGGACGACGCTGCCCTGCTGGGCGATCGCCTGGGCGAAGGCGCGATCGTCCGCCGCTGGCTCGGAAAAGATCACATCAAAGGCGACGGTATTGACTTGGCGTTGATGCAAGACCTGGAGCAGTTGGGTAAACCGACTGCGGGGCCAGGGATAACGGCCGAGTTTTTGCAGGCTGACATCATCGATCGCCACCACGACAATGCGGGGATCCCAGGCCCGTGCGCCCCGCCATTGAAATAGCTGGTGATAGCTCAGTTGTTCGGTTTGGGCGATCAGTCCGCTCACCTGCAAGCCCCCGATCAGGGCGGCGATCAGACTGCCCGGCAATAGCCGCCAGGCCAACTCCTTCCAGCGTTTCATGGTGTGAGGCGGAGATCGTAGCGCTGCTCTTTGCCCAGGGGGGTCTGGACGATCACCTCCAGGCGGGGGTAGGAGGTGACGGGCACGACGACCTGGAATTGGCCCAGCCGATCGGTATCGACCACTTTGCCATTGGCAAAGACGATGTTGACCGGATCGACTTTGCCGACAAACTTGAGCTGGCGCTGCATCCGCACGACGCGTTTGTCCAGTTGATAATCCAGCTGGGTATCGTCGGTCAGGGGCACGGGGGGTGAGGGTGGCTCACCGGGTATGGTGAAATTCTGGAATCCGGCATCGACATCGACGCTTTGGCCCTGGGCGCTGGTGTTGACCTGGCCATCGAGCACGGCCACACTGGTTTTACCACTGGGCTGGGCGGCGACTCCGAATTCGGTGCCGCGCACGCCGCTGACGCCAGCGGGAGTTTCGATTTCGAAGCGGGTATTGGGGTTGGTGAAGCGGCGCAGCTTAATCCGGGCGCTGCCATAGGGCATGTAGAAGAGTGAGACGCGACTTTCGTCGGCATTGCGCTGAATCGCCCGCAGTTGAATTAGGGTCGAGGGGGCGACTTGGATCGTGCCGATGCCGACGTCGAGCTGGAGATCGACCCGCGATCGATCGCCGGTTTTGAGTTGGTCGCCGACGCTGGTGATCAGGTCATTGCCTTGGGCGCGCCGCCAGGCTTGTTGATTCGGCTTGAGGTCAACTTGTCCGGCGAGATTTTTGAGGGTGAAGGCGCGATCGAAGCGGGCCTGGACTTGAGTTTGGGAAGTGGCGGGGGTGGCTGTGCCCAGCACTAGCGTCACTAGCGCGATCGCGCCCCAGCGCAACGGCGATTGGATCATAGGATTTTCGGATCAGCAAACGAAGGACGACAGGTGTTGAGCACGGTGATTCAACTTTAATGCATCCGGCGATGGATGCGTCAGGCTTTTAATCGATCAGGCCTTTAATTTATCAGGCTTTTGACGGATTATGCACAATTGCGCTGCTGCAACAGGGCCGCAAATTCTTCGGGGGGTAAGGCCGGACTATAGAGATGGCCCTGCATCACCTGACAGCCATGGGCCGTGAGAAACTGCACTTGCCGCTCGGTTTCGACGCCTTCGGCCACAATCTCCAATTTTAAGTCATGGGCCAGGGTAATAATCGCATTGGAAATGGCGATCGCTTGGTGGTCATCGGGTAGGCGACGGACAAAGGATTGGTCGATTTTGAGGATGTCGATCGGCAGACGGCTGAGATAGTGCAGGGAGGAATAGCCCTTGCCAAAGTCATCGATCGCGATTTTGATGCCTAAGGTCTGGAGCCGTTTCAGGGTTTGGATCGCTTGGTCGATGTCGGCCATCAAGTTGGTTTCGGTCAGCTCCAGGGTCAACTGGCAGGGATGCAAGTCCACGGACTGCAAAATCCGGGTGATCTGCCCCGCCAGGTCTTCCTGTTGCAACTGCCGAATCGAGAGATTGACCGAAACTTTCAGGGGCACGGGGCTAAGGTCTTGCCAGCGTTTGACCTGCAAACAGGCGGTGCGCAATACCCATTCCCCGATCGGCACAATCAGGCCCATTTCTTCAGCGATCGTGATGAACCGATCGGGCGACACCATGCCCCGGTAGGGGTGTCGCCAGCGGATCAGGGCTTCGACGCCAGTGATCTGGCCCGTGGGCAGGGTGATTTGGGGCTGATAGTGGATCTGGAATTCGCCTTGGTGGATGGCGCGGGTGAGGTCGGTTTCGAGCAGGCGCTGTTCGACGGTTTGGGCGGCCAAATTGGCATCATGGAAAATGTAGGGCACCTGTCCGCCCCACTTCTCGCAGGAGCGGCGGGCCATGTCGGCCTGCAACATCAGTTGCTCGGGGGTGCTTT
Organism: Cyanobacteria bacterium VAR_4_metabat_243; assembly: GCA_031415035.1. Taxonomy (GTDB): domain Bacteria; phylum Cyanobacteriota; class Cyanobacteriia; order Leptolyngbyales; family Leptolyngbyaceae; genus Romeriopsis. The sequence goes on along the minus strand of JANOQX010000188.1, from coordinate 56,392 downwards.
GACCATGGTGGACGGCGACGCCGCCGATGGCGATTTGCAGATCGATCCGGCGGCCATCGACATCGCAGGACTCCGCACAAATATGCCAAATCTTATCGGCCCAGTGCAGGGCGTCCTCTTCCCAGCTCAAGTTATCCAGGACGATCGTGAACTCGTCGCCATTGGTGCGGACGACGGTGCCATCGTCGCCGATTTGCTGCTGCAAGCGCGTCGCCAGTTGATGCAGGATGATATCGCCGACGGCGAAGCCAAAGGCGGCATTGATGCTGCTGAACCGGACGATGTTGAGCGACAGGACGGTGATCAGATAGTCGTACTCACGGGCCTTTTCCAGGGTGGCTTGGAGGATGGGGGCGAGGGCGTCGCGATTGGGTAATTGGGTCAGGGTGTCGAACTGTCTGGCGGGCGATCGACGGTTGGGGGTGGTGGTGAGGGGCGATCGTCGTGGGGGCGTGGCGATCGTGCCCGGAGCGACGATCGGCTGGGGGCGGGCGATGGTCGCCACGCTGGATTGGCGTTTGAGGCGGGAATGGATCGCTTGGAGCAGTTCTTTGGGCTGGAAGGGTTTGAGCAGATAATCGTCGGCCCCCAGGTTCATCCCCTGGCGAACGTGGGCGGGTTCGACTTGACCGCTCAAAAAGATAAAGGCGACATTGGCCGTATCGGGATCTTGGCGCAACAATTCCAACACCTCATAGCCATTGATGCCAGACATCTTAATGTCACAGAGGATCAGGTCGGGGCTTTGGGTTTTGGCTTGGTGAAATCCGTCGGAACCGTTGGCGGCGGCGATCGTGGCGAAGCCTTCGCGCATCAACAGATTGACGAGATTTTCCCGGAGGCTGGTTTCGTCTTCAATGACGAGGACGGTTGTGGACATACATTACTGCCAGGGCTGAGATACCACCAGTCAGGCGGATGGGGCGATGTGTGGTGGGAGTTGAACTTGACGACGGCGGTGGAGCCGCCTGAATTAATCGGTCGGAGGAATGACGATCGGCCCAGGAGTTTCCCATTTTCCGCCAACTTGGAGTGAAAGTCTACCCACATTTTAATTTGCGGCTAAATTTGCGGTTTGGGTGATGCATGAATGCGTTTTACTGTCAGTGAGGCGGGTTACTGTTTGATTGCGAATAGTTAGTGATGGTCGAATGGGTGTCGGCGGATACTAACGGCATGGCGGCATTGATGCCGATTGTCCAATGGGTGGGCACTGAGGGTGTGTGATTGCAATTGGGTTGGATCCGCAGATTTTGCCCGATCGATTGAGCGTTGATCGCAAACCCGTGGCACTCACTTAACTTGATTGAAATCTGTGAATCAACGGATGTTTTGGCCCGAAATTTTGGTGTAAAGATTGTAAAGTGGGCGACAAAAAATGGAAATATTATTTCTGCCAAGATAACTTGAGTGTTGCGGGGTTTTGGGTGGTGAGGGTGACAGCCTTGCTTCGGTGATGGCGATCGGGCGGATGCATGAACAAATTGGGAAGAGTTGTTTTTTACTGCAAGTTAACCGCTAATATGGGGACGGATATGGATGATTTAGTCCGAGTTGATGGCAATTGTTGAACGCTAATCACATTGTCAAATCAATCGATCTGCATCAAGTCGATCCGTCGGGCGGTGGTTCGGGTGGGCTGAAGCCAAAATCCCCTAACTTTGCCTTGACGGCTCGGAATGTGCTTGGATCATTTTATTTTTTTACACCTTTAGCTCGCTCAATCGGTCTGATTTTATGTCCATTACTATGTTGCAACCGAGAACACAGCCTATGAAACGCAAACGTGGCGTTCTACTTAGTGCGCGCGGTTGGCAGCGCCTTCAGGCCGCCGAGCAGCGATCGAGCGAAGCGGGTAGTGGCAACAAATCGTATACGCTCCAAGAATTAAGTGACTTGACGGGGCTGAGTGCCAATACGCTGGCGCGGGTGCGCGGTCGGAAGATTGCGGTGGATCAACATACGTTGGATACCTATTTTCAGGCGTTTGATCTGACGTTGTTGGCGGATGATTTTAGCGATCTCGATGCCCTGAGCAATTTCAGCCGATCGCCCGTGCCGCCCAGTGGCCAGCTGCCCCTGGATTCGAAATACTACATTCAGCGACCACCGATCGAGTCGCTTTGCCTCGATGGGATTTCGCAGCCCGGTGGGTTGGTGCGGATTAAAGCGCCGCGTCTGTCCGGCAAGACTTCGTTGGTGGCGCGGACGTTGCTCCAAGCGCGCGAGCAGCAGCAATATTCCACCGTCATTCTGAGTTTGCGGTTGGCGGATTCTCAGACTTTTAGCGATCTCAATCGGTTTTTGCAGTGGTTTTGTGCGGTGATTGCCCAAAATCTGGGGCTGGCCCATGAGGTCGAATCCCACTGGGATGACCTGTTTGGGGCGAGCTACAATTGTACCCATTTCTTTGAATCCTATCTGCTCAAGAACTTGACGACGCCGTTGGTGTTGGCCTTGGATGAGGTCGATGCGGTGTTTGATTATCCCGAGATTGCGACGGATTTCTTTGGGATGCTGCGGGCCTGGTATGAGAAGGCCCGCTATGGCGATTCGAGCAGCGAACTATGGCAGAAGTTGCGTCTGATCATGGTGCATTCGACGGAAGTCTACGTCCCGTTGAATATTTCCCAGTCGCCGTTCAATGCGGGGTTGTTGGTGGAGCCGCCTTGTTTCAATTTGGATCAGGCGATCGATTTGGCCAAAGCCTATGATTTGAGCGATCCGGCCAGTTGTGGGAAGCAACTGATGCAGTTGGTGGGTGGTCGCCCGCATCTGTTGCATTTGGGGATGTATCACCTGTATGTTTCCGAGCAGTCGGTGAAGGACTTGGCCAAGCATGTCTTGACGGATTCCAGCATCTACAGCGCCCATTTGCGCAATCAACTGTGGGAATTGCAAAAGCATCCCGAGTTGCTGTCGGCGATGAAGGCCGTGGTGTTAGCCGATCAGCCGATCGAAGTGCCGCCGTTGGTGGCCTATAAGTTGCAAAGTCGGGGATTGATCGTGATGGATGCCTATCGGGTGCGACCCAGTTGTGATCTGTATCGCGATTATTTTCGGCAGACTTTGTCGAAATCTTGAGCCGATCGGGTTGAGCTGACTGGACGACTTCCCACCGACTTCCCACTGCAATCGATGCTGGATTCTGCCGATGGTTAATCTGACGTCTGCACCTTCGCCGTTTTATGTTGGGGGTAGCTTGCCGTTGAACGCGGCCACCTACGTCAAACGCCAGGCGGATGACCAGCTCTTCGAGGCGGCGGGGCGCGGCGAGTTTTGCTATGTGTTTAATTCGCGGCAGATGGGCAAGTCGAGTCTGCGGGTGCAGGCGATGCGGCGACTCGTCGATCGGGGAATGACTTGCATCGCGATCGATTTGACGGCGATCGGCACCCAAAATATTCGATCGGAGCAGTGGTATGCCTCCTTGGCGGCGATGCTGGTGGCACCGTTGGGGTTGCCGCTGAAATTGGGCGATTGGTGGCGGGCCAATGCGCATTTAACCGATGTGGCGCGGTTGGCGGCGTTGGTGGAGACGGAGATTTTGGCTCACAGCGATCGGCCGATCGTCGTGTTTATTGACGAAGTGGATAGTGTGTTGGGGTTGCCGTTTCCGACCCATGATTTTTTTGGGTGGATTCGCAGTTGTTACAATCGACGGGCCGATGAGCCGCAGTATCAACGGTTGACCTTTGTGTTGTTGGGGGTGACGACGCCGACGGCGTTGATTCAAGATAAGCGGTTTACGCCGTTTAATATTGGCTGCGCGATCCCGTTGACGGGATTTCAGTGGGTCGAGGCAATGCCGCTGCTCGATCGGTTGCAGGGCCATTGCGATCAGCCCCAAACGCTGTTGCGGCAGATTTTGTATTGGACGGGGGGGCAGCCGTTTCTGACCCAAAAACTCTGTCAATTGGCGGTGCAGCAGTTGGCCCAAAATCCCCCATCCGAGGCGACGGCGGATCTGGCTCAATGGGTGCAGCAATGGGTGCAGCAAGCCATTATTGCCCATTGGGAAGGGCAGGATGAGCCGGAGCATTTGCGCACGATTCGCGATCGATTGCTGCATGATCCGGAGCGGGCACCGGAGTTGTTGGCCTATTACGAGCGGATACTCAAGTCGCCCCAGGGTCGCTGGCCGATCGATAATAGTGCGATGCAGCGCGAATTGATCTTGTCGGGGTTGGTGCAGTCGCACCAAGGGACGATCGGGGTGAAGAATCCGATCTATGAAGCGGTGTTTAATCGCGATTGGATTGATCAACAGTTGGCGTTGCTGGGACAGACGGCGCAGCCGTTTGAGCACCGCGCAGTGGTGGTGGCGGCGGTGGTGGATGACCGTTTGGGCGCGCCATTGGCGGATGCGGCGGATACGGCGGCGGTAATGCCGCCATCCTCGGCGGTGGCGGCGTTGCGTTGGACGATCGGAGGCCTTAGTGGGGTGGGTCTGGGATTGGTGGCGGGCTTGATTGTGCAGCACCAACAGCAGCAGCAATCCCAACGGCAATCCCAACAGCAATTACAACAGGTGCAACAGCAGTTGGCGAATGCCGATCAGGTGGCGGCCCAGACGATCGTGGCCCAGTTGGCGGGGCGATCGCCTGGAACGGCGGTGCCCGATTGGCGATCGGCGTTATTTCATGCCCAGCGGGCCGATCGGCTGGCGCAAAAGCTGAATGCGGATCGATCGCCCACCCAGAAATTGCTTCAACAAATCCTCGCGGATCACGCGATCGATTGGCCAGGGCGCAGTTTGTACCAATTGCCTGCGGGCCAGCCGTTGCAGGCGGCGGGATGGCATAACGCGACGCCCGCTGAAGCGATTTGGCTGTTTGATCAGGCGGGTCAAGTGGGCGGCGGCACACTCGCCCCCCCCGCGATCGTCCTCCAAGTGTTGCCACCAGCGGTGGCGGCGGCGGGGTTGCAGCAATTTGCCTCGGCGGCGGATTGGCAGTTTGGGGTCGATCGGCAGCAGCGCTTGTGGCAGTGGTCACGCGGGGCGACGGCGGCGATCGTCCGGCCCTTAACCCTGACTGCGCCGGTGCAGCAATTGCTCGTCAGCGATGATGGGGCGACGATCGCGCTGTGGACGACCACCGGGCAAGTGCAGTTTTGGGGGGCGCAGGCGGGCCGACTCAAGCCGCTTGCGCCGATTTTGTCCAATGTGACGAGTTTGCGTTTTAGGCCAAATACGAATGATGTGGTGGTGGCCGATCGGGACGGGGCGGTGAAACATTACAACCTGGCGATTGAGGTGGCGGCGATCGTCGATGCGGATGCGAAAACAGTGGTGCGATCGTTGGCGATGAATCGCGATAGCACCGTGATTGTGGGGATTGGCGACGATCGGCAAGGGCGGATTTGGGTGCGCCAAAATCCATCGGGTAATGCGGATAGTTATGGTTTGGAAAAGGCGTTCGATTTACCGCAAGGTGTGCGCGATCGGGATTTTAACTTGGTGGCAATCAGTGACGATGGCGGATCGATGGCGCTGGGTCGCAGTGATGGTCAAATCCTCCTGGTCAATCGTGCGGGTCAACAACTGGCCCTGCTGCCTGGTCATCCAGCCCCACTGCACAGCTTGGCGTTCAGCGCCAATGGCACCCAGTTATTAAGCGCCTCAACCGATCGATCGGTGAAGCTATGGGATGTGTCAAGGTTCAAGCAACCGCATCAATTGCGCACCCAAGTTTGTGATATCCTGCAACCCTATTTGGCAACAACACCGGGACGATCGCTGGACGATCGGTCGATCTGTGACGGGACTTAATTTTTGTTGCCAAACAGATTGAGCAGAATGCCGAGGGGCGGGATTACCTGTCCGGCGAGATCGAGGAATTTCGAATTGCGTGATTTGGGAATGATCACAACGTCGCCGTCTAAGACCTGTTGCTGATCTTGAAGCTGTTGCAGATTCATGGTCTGTTCGATGATTTGATCGTTGTCGTCGAGGCGGATCAGCCGCACTTCTTCCATCCGGGCTTTGTCCGTCGGGCCACCCGCAATGGCGATCGCGCTGGAAATCGTGCTGCTCGGGGTGACGCTGACTTCGCCGGGATTGCGCACTTCGCCGACGACACGGACGCGCACCGTGGCGGGGGCGAGGGTGGATTTGGCAATGAGGCGCGGATCGACCAATGAATCCTTGTCCCGTTTCCGAATAAAAATCGCATCACCGTCCCGCAGCAGCAAATCGCGGGGCGCATTTTCCGAGGTCAGACCTTGCCACAGGTCAATCCGCTGGACGCTGCCGTTGCGCTTGAGGGCGACTTGACTGATGTCGCCATCGCGGGTGACGCCGCCTGCCGCGACGATCGCGGCACTGAGGGTGGGTAAGTTGGGATTGCTGGCGCTCTCGCTACTGTTGCGATTATTGTCATAGGCCGTGTTGCGAATTTGGAGGGGGCCGGGGCGACGGACTTCGCCGCTAACGTGAATCCGCAGGGGGCGGAATTGGCCGATCGCCACGGTGACGATCGGGTTGCGATAGTTTTTGAGCAATCGGTTGCGGATCAGCTGGGTGAGACTTTCGGTGGTCTGCCCAGCCGCCTGGATTGCGCCCACCATCGACATCGTAATCTGACCATCGGGCGCGATGATCTGGGGACCGGTGAGCGTGGGTTCGTCATAGACATTCACTAGAACTTGATCGCCGGGTCCCAGCAAATAATCCGTGGCGGTTTGATTGAGATTATTCCGATCGCCCTCGGACATCGGCGCAAACTCCGCTTGACTGGCGGATCCTGCCAGCGGATACAACCCCGTGATGCCCAGCGTCATGGCCAAGCCCAAACCCAAAATGCGCATAACTGTGCGGTTCCTTTCAATTCAGTCGGTAAAAAATTCAGTGGGTTAAGCCGACTACACCATGGCGGGGAGACTCGCGGGTGTGGCGCGATAATCGCGATCGTAGTAGCTATGGCGATAGGCTTCCGGTTCCAACACGGCGCTGTTAATCACCATGCCCAGTACGGTTTGCCCCGCCTGACTGAGCAATTCCTTGGTGGCCTTGGCAGCGTTGCTGGGCAGAAGTCCGGGTCGGGCGACCAACAGGATGCCTTGGGCCAAACGCCCCAGGGTCAGGGCTTCGGCTTCGACCATCAACGGCGGCGCATCGATAATCACCAGGTCATACACCGTTTCCAATCCCTTGATTAATTTAGCCATCCGGTTCGAGTCCAAAATCGCCAGGGGGGTCGGGGGCATCGCCCCCGCCGTCAGTAGATCGAGATTCGGCATGACCGGGCGCAGCGACTGTCGGATGGGGATTTGGCCGATAATCAGTTCGCTCAGTCCGGCGCTGTTATCGAGTCCCCAAATGTGATGTTGGGTGGGATGGTGCAGGTCGGCGTCAATCAACAGGACGCGGCGACCCAATTGGGCCATGGTGGCGGCGAGGTTGGCGGCGATCGTCGATTTGCCTTCCTTGGGGACGGAACTGGTGACCACCACACTGCGCAATGTCCCATCCACATTCACAAACCGCAGGTTGGCTTGCACCATGCGATAGGCCGCACTGACGAATGATCGGGGCATTTCCCGCACGGGCAACTGGGGCACGAGGCCGAGTTTTTGTTGGGCTTGGCGGGCATTGCCCCAGTAGGGAATCGTGCCCAGGCAGCTAAAGCCAAACAGATCCTTGGCTTCCTTGACGCTCTTAATCGAGCGATCGCTCAGTTCCAGACCCAACATCGTGCCACTGGCCAGCAGACTGCCCACCAGCACCCCGAGGCCGAGGAACATGGCTTGGTTGCTGTCGCCAGTGGCGAGACTTGGGACAGCGGGTTCGATCAAGCTGGCGGTGCCGATGGTTTGGCGTTCGGCCAGTTGGACTTCCTGGCGGCGGCGGGCGAGGCTGGCATAGTTGGACTGCGTCACTTCGAGGCGGCGTTGCAGTTCGCGCTGCTGCTGCTCTAATTGGGGAAATTGGCCCAGGCGTTGGCGATAGGCTTTGTGGGCTTGGGTGAGGGTTTTGACCCGTTGGGCCAGGCTGTTGCGGGCCATGTCGGCGCTGAGATATTCCTTCACCAGGCTTTGCTTGACTTCGCCGAAGCTGGTGTCGGTGAGGGCATTTTGGGTCGTGCCGACGGTTTCGGCCATGCGTTGGTTCAGCAGTTGGCGCAGGGCTTGTTCTTTTTGTTGGAGGTCTTGGATGCGGGGATGACTGTCCTGGAGCCGGGTGCGTTCCAGTTGCAGTTGGCTTTGAAGTTGTTGCCATTGGCCGATCGCCTGTTGGACGCCGGGGGATTGGCTGAGGGAACTGGCCGTGAGGGCCTGTTGGGGCGCGAGTTGGAGACTGCCTTGGAGGCTGCGATAGCGGGCATTGGCTTCGCTCAGTTCGGTGTTGGCTTGGGTGATTTGGTTTTCTAAGCTGCCGACCGAGGCGGCGAGCAACTGCTGCTCACCCGTCAGGTCGGCGATCTGGCTGCGTTCCTTGAACTGGCGCAGGGCGGCGTCAAGCTGCCGCACATTGGTTTCCGCCTTGGGTAATTCTTGATCGATAAACGTGCGTGCGGCCTGCGCTTCGGCCCGCGTGCTAGCAATATTATGCTTGATATATTCCTGTAGGATCTGGTTGATCACCTTGGCTGCCCGATCGGGTTGACGATCGGTGTAGGTCACCTTCAGCACGTCGGCTCCGGCCACTTCCTTAACTTTGATCGACTGGGCCAGGGCGTCGGCATTCATCGGGCGTCCCGAACGATCGCGCAGCTTCAACGCCGCGATCGTTCGGGACAAGATGGGACGGGCCAACAACTGCTCGGACTCGGTACGCAGAGGACTGCCCTGGGCCGTCAGGGCGGTCAAACTGCCCAGTCCAGTATTCGGGCTGGCGGCGGTTTCACTGTTGCCCAGGCCCGTCAGCGACGGCATCCGGTTGTTGCGTAGCAGCAGCTTGCCGCTGGCGGTGTAGCTGGGTTTTTGTTGGGTGCTGAGGGCGGCAGCGGCGGTGATCGTGGTGGCGAGCACGGCGAGTGCGGGCTTCCAACGCCGCTTGAGCAGCAGCAGATAGGGCTGAAAATCCACGGCTTCGAGGGGCGCAGTGGTGAGCGCTGGGGCGATGGCCGGACGGGGGGTGGTTTGCATAGCGACGAATCTCACGGGGGATTTGCACCAGATCACTGCCCACTGGGAAGTTGGGGAGCAACGATCAGCATCGGGCATTAGTTCATTAACTAATTAAGCCGATTGGGGTACCAATTGTGAATATTCCGGAGGGGGGAGATTGTTCCGCCTTAAGGTAGAAATCCGCCCCCGGTCGCGGCGGGGGCAGACGGCGCTGGGGGCATGGGTTAGTAAGCGCCTTGGCCGCTGGCGACGACTTTGAGGGTGCGCAGAATCAGCAGTAGATCGTAGATAATACTCCAGCGTTGCTGATAGCGTAAATCCAACTGCACGACTTGCTCAAAATCCAACACCGACGATCGGCCATGGACTTGCCATTCGCCCGTAATGCCGGGTTTGACATCGAGCCGACTCCAATGGTGGGGCGCGTATTTCGCCACTTCATCGCGGGTCGGCGGGCGGGTGCCCACCAGACTCATTTCGCCCACAAAGACATTCCAGAATTGGGGAAACTCATCCAGGCTGGTTTTGCGTAAGATCCGCCCGATCCGCGTCACGCGGGGGTCATGGCGATTCTTAAAAATCAAGCCGTTGGCTTCGTTGGTGACCGTATGCTTCAGGGCTTCGGCATTCACCACCATCGATCGGAACTTGCGAATCCGAAAGATCTTGCCATGGAGTCCGTAGCGCTCTTGGGTGTAGAAAATCGGGCCAGGACAATCCACATAAATCACAATCACCAAGGGCAACATGATCACGCCGAGAAAGATTAAGCCCAGGCTGCTGCCCATGATATCCAGCCCCCGCTTCAACCGCGATCGGGTGGAGGGGTGAAGGTGGTGTTTGATCAAGTGGGGCATATAAGTCCGTTCTGTCGCTTTCATAAATTCGGTCACCTGCTGGAATTCAGTCACATTGCATGCACAATACCGGGATACACCGAATTAAACCTGAACCACCGAGCGACCTAGCCATGTGATCCAACCTCTATTAAAAGCATTCTGCGAGTAAATCACAAGGCACCCCAAGACCGAAAAGTGATGGGCGGCGACTGTACCCTACGGTTGGATAAATTGACCAAATAATCTACCGATCGCCCCGATCGATCTCCTACGTTAGATAGAGGTGCGGCGGAATTTCCCGTGATTCCAGGGGTTGATTCGCCCGATTTAGGCATAACCTCACAAACGCCTTCATCATGTTGCAATAACGCACTCTATCGGAAGACGTAAGGGGGATCACGGGCGGGTCGCTCTGGCTTCCGGTATTTTGACTCAAAAATGCGGGCGATCGTTAATTCGATCGCCCACAGGGGTGTGACCCGGCATTCCCGGTTGGCTGAATTAATTTCGGGTTATGGTAGGGCGATCGCGCTAGGGGCTTTCAGCGGCACGGCGCGGGGCTGTCGGGCGATTGCTTGGGCATGTTCGCCCATGGTGACGATCGTGAATTGTTCATTCAGGGTTTTGAAAATATAGCGCATGAACTTCAACTTGCGCGACACGGGTAGATTCATCGCCGGGAAGAAGGACATTTCGGGAATATTGTCATCGTGGCCCATGAAATCCAGGGGATGCAGCAAGAGCGACAGTTGGACGCCCGTTAGCTTGCAGAGCGCGATCGCGAAGCGGAAGTAGAGCTTGGCCAAAAACGGCGAGAAGACGCTCAGGTAAAGTACATAGCTGACATGCATCGGCACTTTGAGCAGCGGCAAAGTCGTGACGGGAATCTCGATCAGGGTGCCCGCTTCGGTTTGGAGTCGATAGGGTTTGAGTGGGCGGAGACCGTCTTTGAATGTGCCAAAGAGCTGATTGCGCTGCTCCAGATCAGCCTTATCCAGTTTACTGGTCATGAAATACACCATCCGCGCCACGGGGCCTAAAAACGTGGGGAAGGTGGAGGCATCGCAGGCGTAGCCGCGTCGGGTTAGGACTTTGATTACCGTGCGAGACAGGCTGAAGCCCGGCCCTCGGAAGCAGTTGGGCCGCTGGCCTGTGGCCGCTTCGATCGCGGCTTCGGCTTGGTCGATTTCCTGTTCCAGTTCGGCTTCGCTGTAGAGGTGGAGCCAGGGTTCGTGGCGGAAGGAATGGTTGCCGACTTCGTGGCCCGCTGTGGTGATTTGGCGCAAGGCAGCGTGGTTTTTTTCGAGGGCGGCATCTTGGCCGACGATGAAAAAGGTGATTTTCGTATTCGCGTCCGCCAATAGCTCGACGATGCGCGGCACCACCAAATCAAAGTAGGACGGGTAATCTTCCCATCCCGCATCGCCGTGGGTTTTCATGTAAGACCATTGATTGTCCAGATCGAGGGAGAGACTGGCAACGGGTTTTTTGGGCATAAAATGGCACAGGGATGAGGATGGATGATGGGGTTTAAACGCGGGTCGGGGCATTAGCGATCGTGCCCGATCGGTGGGGCAATTCCGCCGCTGCAATTTCGGCTAGTTGGACGCATTCATTCACGTTCAAGGTGCCGTTATTAATCAAAGCGGAATTGATCACGTGAACGCCGGGGATCGAAGTTTGGCGGGGTGGAAGGCGTTGGGAATAATTCAACGTGGTAATCGCGAAGACTCGCCGGACACGGGAGATCTTGAAGGTCAAGACATCATTGCGATCGAACTTGGGATACATCTGGATTAAAGCCGAAATAAATCGCTCTTCGATCGCCGCATCGGTTTCCTCAAACATTGGATCATCGATCGGCACGTATTTCGGTAAATACACCAAATTCCGCCCGCCAAATTCCGCTTTATCCACCAGCGCCGTCATTTCAATCACGCCCGTAAATGGCACCCAAGTATCGGTGATATTCGTGACGTAATAGGGCGAGAGCGGCTGCTTCATCAGCAGTGACGCACAGACAATGCCCTGGTATTCAATGTTGCTGAGGCGTTCCTGTTCCCAGGGTTCGAGCTGCGGACAAACCTTCGCGGCAATGCCAGCGGCCATGGTCAGCACGACTTGATCAAATTGCTCCACGTTGCCGTTGGCGAAGCTGAGTTCGACTGCGCCACTGGGTTGGGATTGAACTTCCTTCAGGGCGTGGCTGGTTTTGAGCGTGACGCCTTGCTCCTGCAAAACCGTGGCAAATCGATCGAGCATCCGGCCATAGCCGCCGGGCAGGTAGCCGAACATTTCCTTCTTCAATCCGGTGCGACGGGCGGCGTACATCCGCGCAATGATCGCCCAGATAAAGGAGGCTGAGGCTTTGGCGTAGTTGTCGCCGAGTTTCGATCGGAGCAGGGGGAGCCAAATTTTTTGAAACGCCCGCTTGCCGGAGAGTTTTTCGAGCCAGGTGGCGGCGGTGAGGGTTTCGAGTTTGCGCCAGTTGTTGATTTTGGAGGCGTAGGAAATTGTCAGGCCGAGGCGGATTTTGTCCCAGAATTTCATGCCGGGGAAGTTGAGAAATTCGATCGTGTTGGAGACGGAGAAGAGTTTGCCGTCGCTGAAGAAACCGGTTTTGGTTTCGACCCACTGCATGTCCCGATCGAGATCCAGTTCTTCGAGAATTCGCCGGATTTTTTGGTCGGAGAGGAGGGTGACGTGGTAGTGCCGATCCCAGGTGATGTCGCCGAGTTGCCAAGCGTCGGCGAGGCCGCCAAAGTGATCGGCGGCTTCGTAGAGGGTGACGTTGCGACCTTGCTGGGCTAATCGCAATGCCAGGGTCATGCCGAGGACGCCGCCACCGACTACTGCAACATTTTCTGCCATGATTTCTGGGTTCCTAAGTGAGGTCAATGGGTTTGGGTGGAGATGCTGCGGTGCGATCGGTGGGGGGTGGAAGTCCGGATGTGGGCATTGCCCACCCTACGGTGGGGTTAATTCGGTGACGATGCCTGACGCGATCGTATATTTTAATCCACAACTGGGACAATCGATGTCGCTGTTAAAGGCCTCTGCGCCTTCGGGAAAGCGTGTCAATAGCTGACCACAACGACAAACGGCTCCGACGGATTTGGCGGGTTGTCCCAGTACCAAATGAAAATCTGGGACGGATTTGGTCACCAATGCACCCATGCCGACCATGGCAAATTGGCCGATCGCCAGGTCATTGCCGATCGTGCATCCAGCCCCGATCGTGGCTCCCCGTTTCACCAAGGTTGGCAGCGTATGTTCGTCTGGTTCCGAACCCCGCAATTGCTTCAGATCCGGGGTGGTGGCGCGGGGGAAACGATCGTTGGTAAAGATCGTCCCGGCACTAATCATCACGCCATCTTCGATCGTTACCGCATTGCAGATATACACGCTGGCGTTGATCTTGACGCGATCGCCAATCTGCACCCCGTAGGCAATATAAGTTTTCCCACCGATGATGCATTCGTCACCAATTACGGTGTCGTGGCGAATATGGGCGTTGTCCCAAATGGAGGTGCCCTCGCCGAGTTGGACGCGATCTTCGATCAGTGCGGTGGGATGAATCCGGTTGGCCATAATGCAATTTGGTTTAATCAATTAATCAATGATACCGATGCGGAATCCCAGCCGATCCGCCCCCCGGCCCCCAATTCTGGGGGAGCAAGAGGGATTCAAAGTCCCCCTTTTTAAGGGGGATTTAGGGGGATCGGCGTGAATTAAACGCTAGCCGTCGCCGATTGGACTGCCGTCCACTGCGTCTGGCCCATGGCGCGGTACGCGGCTTCCATCACTTCGACGGAGGCCAAGGCATCTTCAGCGGTGATCAAGAGTGAGGCTTCGCCACGAATCGCCTGAGCGAAGTTCTCGATTTGGCTCTGGAAGGCTTGCACTTTGTCGTAGCCGTTGCCAAATACGACCCAATCAGGGCTGGAGGTCTGCTTGTATTTCGATTCCTTCCAGCCGATCGAGATCGTGCCCTGGGAACCATAAATCCGCACGTAGTAGTCGAGATTCTTGTTGATGCTCCAGGAGAGATCGACGTTGCCCATGATGCCGCTAGCGGTTTTGGCGAAGATTTGTACCGTGTCTTCCACGTCCAAACCCTGAATCCGCTTGCCTTCCACCACTTGCACCTGGGCCAAGGGACCAAGGAAATAGCGCATGATGTCGATCGAGTGGGTGCCGTTATCGATCAGGACGCCGCCGCCGCTGATGGCGGGATTGGAGTTCCAGCGGTTGGTCATATCGACCCGTGCGGTGAAGGCGTTTTCAAACAACACCACTTCGCCCAAGATGCCGGACATCATCAAGCTCTTGGCTTTGATCATGTCTTCGACATAGCGGAACTTCGAGGCCATAGTCAGGATTAGGCCCTTCGATTGGGCGCAGGCGATCATTTGCTTGGCGCTGCCAGAATCGACGCTCAAGGGCTTTTCGCACAGGACGTTAATGCCGTTCTCCAAGCAATAGGTGGAGATTTCTAAGTGGGTGGTGGGCGGGGTGCAGATGATCACCGCATCCAATTGCTCCGAGCTGACCATGGCTTCGTAGCTGGGATAGTGCTCGGCTCCGAGTCCCTCGGCCAAGGCTTTGGCGGCATCGACCCGGACATCGGCGACGGCGATTAGTTTGGCGGTGGGGGTCTTTTCAAAGGCCTGGGCATAGGCCTGGGCAATGCCGCCCGCGCCGATCAGACCAAATTTAGTGATGGTGCTCATGTGACGATTTTTCCTAAAAGTACGGTTATGGGAATGGTTTAAAGGGCATCGATGGTTTGATGCGGCATTCATCGATCCCCCCTAGCCCCCCTTAAGAAGGGGGGAACTGGATTCAAAGTCCTCCTGTTTAAGGGGGATGCACGGGCGATCGGGCCGCCATCTTAGATCGCCAAGTCCATGGCCACAGCGCGCACCGCATCAGCGATGTAGTCGATGTGCTCATCGGTGTAGCGCTCGTTCCACGGGAGGACCAACACCCATTCCAGGCCGGAGAACGTGCCGGGGAATTTCTCCGGGCTGTAGTCCAAGGCTTCGGGGGAGGCCAAGGTGAACGGCCAGCCGGAGTTGCCGAAGGTCTTCTTCTCTTCAAAGATGACGCATTGGAAGGCGGGTTTTTGGATGTAGCGCGGTGCGGCGAAGATCCCTTTCTCCTCCTTGAGGCGCTTGGCCATGCCCACCGAGCCATCCTGAATGATGTTGCGATCGATGCGGAGGGCGTACTTCCAGTAAACGTGGGTGCTGTCGGCGCTATGGCAAGGCGTCAGCAAGCCGGGAATGCCTTGGAGCTTGGCGGTGAGCTTATCGGCTCCAGTTTGACGGCTGCTAATACAACCTTCAAGCTTGTCGAGCTGGGCCACGGCCACGGCTCCTTGCAATTCGCACATGCGATTGTTCAGGGCGATGAAGAAGTGGTCGGGCTGGGCCAAGTTGCCGTAGTCAAAGCCTTTGTTGACGAACAGGAAGATCCGGTGGGCCAAGGCGTCATCGTTGGTGACGACAATGCCGCCTTCCCCGGTGGTGATGTGCTTGCCTTGCTGCAAGCTGAAGCAACCCACAGCGCCGAAGGTGCCGACGGGCTTACCCTTGTGGGTGGCCAAGTAGGACTGGGCGCAGTCTTCGATCACGGGGATACCGCGAGCATCGGCCAAGGCCATGATCTCGGTCATCTCGCAGGGATTGCCGAAGATGTGGGTGACGATGATCGCCTTAGTTTTGGGCGTGATGCATTTCTCGATCGTGGCGGCGGTGACGTTCCAGGTATTCGGGTCAACGTCGGCGAACACGGGAATTGCGCCTTGATAGAGAATGGGGGTCAAACCACCCATGTCGGTGATCGAGGTGGTGATGATTTCATCGCCGGGTTCGGGGTCGATCGCCGAAATGGCGCAGTGAATCGCGCCGGAACCGGAAGCGCAGGCATAGGCGTATTTGGCCCCGAGCATTTCAGCAAACCGTTGCTCCAGTTGCTTGACCATCGTGCCTTTGGTCGAAGTCAAGGTACCGCTACGAATCGCTTCGGCAACCTTTAAGATTTCTTCTTCACCGAGGGTGCGACCCGATGCGGTCTGATCCGAAGGGAGAGTCATAAAGGTCGGACGAGAGGGACTTGCAACCATGATTGGCTCCTTAAAAATAATGAATTGACTAAACGTAATTTCGACCAACCAGTCGCTGGCTCGCAGCAACTTGAGCCATGACGCATGACTCAAGTTGCCGTGAATCGGGCCACGGGCGATCGATTCCTAGCGATGCCGCGTTAATCGGGCATCCGATCGACGCTGACGCCGCGAGTTGGCACTACCGAGATAGAACAGCTCTTCAAAGTAACTCTTATTCTGGGCTGACAGAATTCCCAAACTGAACAGTTGGATTGCCAGCATTAACGTCATGGCACCAATAAAGAACGCATGGGGTGCAACGCCAAACGCCTTGGCCACTGCCAGATCCATTGCGGCATTGCCAGCCATGGCTAAAAGATGATACTGATTGAAGCAATGCCAGATTACCCAAAAGTTGGCGTAAGCCGACAGGCCGAACATGAATAAGCTGGGGAACAAAAAGAAAACTACGGGGCGAAACAGAAAGCCCGAGAACAGCACATCATAAGTATGCCGCAAAATTTTCATACTGCTCGATCGTTTCTTCGCTTTCTTCTGGCGCGCGTTGTTGACGGGTGCGGGCGTCGGCAACGGATTACGCCAATGCAGATGACCCGGAATCTCTTCGATCTGGCTCATCAAGAGCAAGGCTTTATGGACGATTTCGGGATTAATCTCCATGCCACGCGATCGCAGATTCAGCATCCGCAGAAACTCCGAATCATAGACCCGCACCATCCCGGTCAGAGTGGCCAGACTGCGCTTCGAGGCAAAGGACAGAAACTTGTTGGCCCAGACGCTCATCACCTTGCGGAGCCACGGAACATTGCCGATCGAGCCGCCAGGCATATAGGGCGAGGCCACGACCATGGCCGCATTCGTCTCTTCAATCCGATCGAGCAGCCGCCCAATATGGTCAGGCGAATAGCTCAAGTCCAAATCCACCACGACGATGTATTCGCCCTGAGCCGCATCGAAGGCGGTGCGTAGGGCTTGACCGAGGCCTTGATTCACTCGATGGTGGACGACCCGCACCCGCGATTCGGTTTCGGCAAAGCGTTCGGCCAAATACCCGGTATCGTCCCGACTGCCGTCGTTCACGACCACCAGTTCCCAGTCGTACTGGTTTTCCAGGGTGCCGAGGTACTCGCAGAGCTGGCCGAGGTTCTCTTGGAGAATCGATGATTCGTTGTAAGCGGGTGCCACAACTGAGATCAGTCGTTTCACCTCACGGTGTGTCCCGGTGGAATTTGCATAATCAGTTAGACGATGCGGCGAGTGGCCGTCGATCGGTTTAGCGGTTAATTCTTGCATATAGCTTCAATCGGCGATTTGGCGGGAACTTTTGAGATATACGATTGGGGTGAACCAATGTATTCAGCGCGTAACTGGAACAAGATGAGTCGCCCGAACGTCGGAATCATCAACCTTGCCTGACGCACAGTCCTAGCTTCGAGTTGTGGTTGGATATTGCTTCTATCCACAACGTTTGAGTCTCTAGGGTGGCAGTAGCCCCATGACACAATTCAAACATTGAAAATACGCAAATTCAACGAGTTAGCGAAATCATTGTCCGCCACCCACAATACTTCACTGCATCTTTAAACTTAGAAATATAATTTCTTCACAATAAAATGGTGATCGGGCCACACTAACTGGGGGGATGCCAGCGGGGATGGAGTAAGGGCCGCACGGGTTGCCCTTGGATTAAATGTTGTTCGACGATCGGGCCAACATCCGCCGTTTGGACGCGACAGTACCAGGTGTCATCCTGGATTACCCGCACGGTGACGCTCATATTGCATTGGCCTTGGCACTCGCAGCCGATCGGTTGGATCTGGGGCTGGTCTTGGGTCTGCGCTACAAATTCGGCCAAAACCGCTGCTGCCCCCTGTTCGAGGCAACTGCGGTTTTGGCACACCCAGATTTCGGTGGTCGGGTTCATCGACCGAAACCTTTGCCGCTGCTGGTGGAAGCGGTGGTCAGACAGTTTTCGATTTGTTCCCGGAGTTGGGCATGATCGAGGTTTTGGCCGATGAGGACGAGCTGGTTTTTGGGCTTGGCACCGTCTTTCCATTGGTCGTCGTCGAGGGAGAACCGCTTGCCGCTGAGGTGGAAGATGTGGCGTTTGGGGCTTTCGTCGAACCAGAGGATGCCCTTGGCCCGGAAGATGTTGGCGCTGAGTTGGTTGTCGAGGAAGTACTGGAACTTGCGGATGCTGAAGGGGCGATCGCTGCTAAAGGAGAGCGAGGTAAAGCCTTCGATTTCCAGGTGGTCAGGGTTACCGCCGTGGGCGTGGTTGTGACCTGCATGATCGTGCCCGGCGTGATCATGTCCGGCGTGGTCGTCATGTTCGCAATGACCGTGGTCATGGTCGCAGTTTTCATGATCGGCGGCCTCGTTGCCGTGGTCATCATGTTTGTGGTCGTGGCTCGCATGATCATGGCCCGCATGGTCGTCATGCTCACAATGGCCGTGGTCGTGGTCGCAGTCCGAGTGATCCTGGCCAGTTTTGTCGAACTGCCGCTTTTTACCATCGGCGTCGAAATACTGGTCGGATTCAAACAACCCGACGCTCAAAAGCAACGACAACGGCACATTGCCCTTGCTGGTGCGGAGGATGCGGGCACCTTCTTTGATGTCGCGCACCCGGACTTCGAGGATATCGAGCGCGGCTTCATCCACCAAGTCGGATTTGTTCAGCAGAATGATGTCGCCGTAGGCAATCTGGTTGTAGGCGACTTCGCTGTTGAACAGGTCAAGGCTGAAGTTTTCGGCATCGACCACGGTGACGATCGAATCGAGTCGGGTCAAATCCCGCAGTTCGCTACCGAGGAAGGTCAGGGCGACGGGTAGCGGATCCGCCAAGCCGGTGGTTTCGACGACTAAATAATCGACCTTATCTTCGCGTTCGAGAATCTTGTAGACGGCGTTTTGCAGGTCTTCATTGATCGTGCAGCAGATACAGCCGTTGCTCAGCTCGATCATCGTGCCCGTGGCGTCCGTGGCGACGATCAGCTCGTTGTCGATGCCGATTTCGCCGAATTCATTCACCAAGACAGCGGTTTTGACGCCTTGCTGATTGGAAAGGATGTGGTTCAGCAGGGTGGTTTTGCCACTGCCCAAGAAGCCCGTGATGATGGTGACGGGCAACCCGGTTTTGGGCACATCCATGACGATCGAATTTGCGGGGGCGACGGCACTCATAGGTTTCAACGGCAACAATTGATAGAGAATGGATTTAGACTCAATATATCTAATTGTACCGACTTGTCTGAACCATGGCACTCCAGCTTTACAACACCCTCGCTCGTCAACGTGAAGTCTTCCAACCCCAAACAGCGGGTCAGGTGAAGATGTATTGCTGTGGGGTGACGGTCTATGGCTATTGCCATCTGGGTCATGCCCGATCGTATATTGCCTGGGATACGGTGCGGCGTTACTTGGAGTGGTCGGGCTATGCCGTGCAGTATGTGCAGAACTTCACCGACATCGATGACAAAATCCTCAAACGGGCCAGGGAAGAGGGTTCGACCATGGAAGCGGTGTCGGAGAAATACATTGCGGCCTATTTCGAGGATATGGATCGGCTGAATATTCGGCGGGCGGATGAATATCCCCGTGCGACTCACACGATCGATGGGATCAAACGCCTGATCCATGAGCTGGAAACCAAAGGTGTGGCCTATGCGGCTGAGGGCGATGTTTACTTCGCCGTGCGGAAATATCCGGGCTACGGCAAACTCTCGCGGCGCAATCTCGACGATATGGAATCCGGGGCCAGTGGCCGGGTGAATGAAGAAGATACCCGCAAGCAGGATCCGGCAGACTTTGCGCTGTGGAAGGCGGCGAAACCGGGGGAGCCGTTCTGGGAGTCGGACTGGGGCAATGGGCGTCCGGGCTGGCATATCGAATGTTCGGCGATGGTGCGCGATCGGATGGGTGACAGCATTGACATCCATGTGGGCGGCG
Organism: Cyanobacteria bacterium VAR_4_metabat_243; assembly: GCA_031415035.1. GTDB lineage: Bacteria > Cyanobacteriota > Cyanobacteriia > Leptolyngbyales > Leptolyngbyaceae > Romeriopsis. The sequence continues at coordinate 36,397 of JANOQX010000188.1, read as the reverse complement.
GCGACTTGACCTTTCCGCACCATGAGAATGAGATTGCCCAATCGGAGGCGGCGACGGGCCAGCCGCTCTCAACTTATTGGATGCACAACGGCATGGTGAATGTCGATGGCATGAAGATGGGCAAGTCGCTGAATAACTTCAAGACGATTCGGGATTTGTTGGATGAAGGCGGCATGGCTCCGATGGCGATGCGGTTGTTTGTCCTGGGGGCGAATTATCGTAAGCCGATCGATTTCACGCCAGATTCGATTACCGCCGCGACGAATGGCTGGCAAACCTTGAATGAGGGGTTGCGGTTTGGGTTGGATTATGGGGCGAAGTTGGGTTGGGATATCGATCGGGTTTGGGAAAAATCGCAGCTTGATCAGGGGACGATCGCCACGTTCAACCAAATGATGGACGACGACTTTAATACTTCTGGTGCATTGGCGGTGCTATTTGATCTGGCCAAACAGTTGCAGCGGGAGGCGAATGTGATTGTCCATGCGGGGCAGCCCGACGCCGATCCAGCGACATTGGAAATCCAGTGGCGATCGTTGACGGTATTGGCGGATGTGTTGGGGTTGATTCCGGATGCGGCGGTGGCGGTGGCAACAGGTGGTTTGGATGATGACGCGATCGATGCCCTAGTCGAACAACGCACGGCGGCGAAGGCGGCGAAGAATTTTGCGGAGGCCGATCGGATTCGGGATGAATTGAAGGCGGCGGGGATTGTGCTAATCGATCAACCTGGGGGCAAGGTGATTTGGCATCGATAGGATTTTCGGTGGGGCCGATCGCTGAGGTTGACTGGCCCCCAAACCCCCAATCCTGGGGGCTTTGACCTCTTGCTCCCCTAGCACTGGGGGCTGGGGGGCGGTTCGGCGGGGATTATTTGGTATCATCGCGGGACTCGTCGTTGAGGTTGCGGCCACCGACGAGTCCCGCGATCGCGCCGACGCAAAGTTTCCAGGTGTCGAGGCAGGTGTTTTGGACGGTGATTTGTTGGTCGTTGGGTTTGGGGCGATTTGCCAGATAAACGGATGTGCCACCGGAAAGGAATGCGACAGCGAGAAGGCTGAAGAAGACGGTGCGAAAGTTGGAATTCATTGGAGTATTTCCTGTTGTTTTGTGTGATTTCATCGTGTGATGGAAACCCTGTGATGTCAGTCTGGCAATGGTTTGAGTGTGATTCGAGTTAGGTGTGAGTTTGGTCGGAGATCCGATGAATTCCCGTAGGGGCGCGCTTTCCGCGCCCTTGATGTGTGCAACAACCGATCGACATCCTGGCCAGATCGGGGACGGCGGCGCAGACCGATCGATGGGGTGGCATGGTTTGGGCGGGGATGGTTGGTTTGTGGCGATGATTGTGGGCGCGGAAAGCGCGCCCCTACGTATAATGGGGGTAATTTTATGTGTTTTTGTTATGGCTACTTCCCGATCGCTCACCGCAAATCAATCTGGTATCGCGGCAATTCAAAACAAATTGACAGCGCTGAAATGGGGCCATGAGGATTTGGCTGGAAAGACTTTGTTGAGTCGGGCCACGGCAATTAACTTCTGCACAGGAAAGAAGGTCGATCGAAAAAACTTCGTGACTTGCTGCGAAAAACTGGGACTCGATTGGGAAGAGATTTCGGGGCAAAAAACGGTTGCGACTCCGGCGGTGGAACCCACGATCGACATCAATTCCCTCGTCGAACAACTCCGCGTATCCAGTGCCGAAAGCCTACGAAAACGCTGTGGGACGATGCGGATTTTGGATATGACCCAGCCGATCGATTCGGGCGCAATCTATACCGATGTGAATATCCTGGAACGGGTGGCGGGAAAGACGCGGACGGAGATTAGCCAGCTGATGGCGGATTGTGGGGCAGAGGGGTTCGATCGATTCTTTTTGGGGAATGTGAAAGAGAAGCGGGTGGAGGGGCTGAAGGCGGTGCTGGAGAAGCAGCAGTTGATGATTTTGGGGCGACCGGGGGCGGGGAAGACGACGTTTTTGAAGCGGTTGGCGATCGAGTGTTTGAATGGGAATTTTTTGGCCGATCGGTTGCCGATTTTTGTGACGTTGAAGGAGTTTGCGGAGGCGGAGGGGCAGCCGGGGATTTTGGAGTTTGTGGCAAAGTTGGTGATCCCCCCTAACCCCCCTTCAAAAGGGGGGGATATGATCAAAGTCCCCCTTTTGAAGGGGGATTTAGGGGGATCGCTAATTACGCGATCGACGTTGATTTCGATATTGGCGTCCGGACGGGGATTGGTGTTGTTGGATGGATTGGATGAGGTGATGGAGCAAGACCACGATCGGGTGATCCGCGAAATCCGGGAATTTGCCGAACGATATAGCCAAAACCATATCGTGATTACTTGTCGGATTGCGGCGCGGGAATATATTTTCCAGCAATTTACGGAAGTGGAGATGGCGGATTTTGATGATGATCAGATTCAGTCGTTTGCGGATAAATGGTTTAGGACGAAAGAAAAGAACCCGGAATCGACTACGGGTGCAATGTTCTGGAAAGAATTGGAATCCCGCAAACCTGTGAAGGAATTGGCGGCGAATCCGTTGTTGCTGACGTTGTTGTGTCTGGAATTTGATAATAGTTCGGCGTTTCCGCAGAGCCGATCGGAGTTGTATGAACGCGCCTTGAATGTGTTGCTGTCGAAGTGGGATGGGCAGCGGCGAATTCAGCGGGGGGAGGAGGTGTATAAGGGGCTGTCGCTGAAGCGGAAGGAAACGCTGCTGGGGCAATTGGCGATGCATACGTTTGAGCGGGGGGATTATTTCTTCAAGGAAAAGGTGGCGACGCAGCAGATTGAGCAATATATTCGGAATTTGCCAGGAGCAAAGGAAGATCCGGCGGCGCTGGAAGTGGATAGTCGGGCGGTGTTGAAGTCGATCGAATCGCGGCATGGGCTACTGTCGGAACGGGCAACAGGAATTTATTCGTTTTCGCATTTGACGTTTCAGGAGTATTTCACGGCGAAAAATATTTTAGATTTATCGAATCCAGCAGCGCAGGAAGCGGCTTTGGGGAAGTTGGTTGAGCACATTGGTGATAAGCGCTGGAAGGAGGTGTTTTTGCTGGTGGTGGAGGGATTGGATAATGCGGATTATTTGCTGCGATTGATGAAACAAAAAGCTGACTCAATGATGGCCACAGATGATAGATTGCAAGAGATTCTTATGTGGATAGCTGACAAATCTTGTGAATCTAAAAATCACTATAAATCTATTGATCTTAGGATATTCTATCTTGATTTAGCATATGCAATATACATTAGGTCTTCGGGATACCCGCAAATCTCCCTGGATTTCCCTCATCCCAAATCATCCAAGCTGCAATGGGAGAGGCCATATTCAGAATCTAGTTTGGTTGCTTTAGATTATTGGCTAATTAGTCTTTTGATTGAAGTGCGATGGTTTGGATCTGGTGGTATGGATGAACCTACATCGTGCTACACGGATGCTGTCAGATGTTGCTCCGATGACGGCTTAAAAGAGGCATTATCTAAGTTGCCCGTATTACCTTTCTATACTGAATTTTATCGTGATGAAGATTTTGAATTTAATGACCATGCCTATGTCAAGGATTTGGAATTAATACTAATCAAATATCGCAATATCGGCCACGACTGGCAATTCACCGACGAGCAAAAGGCAAAACTCCAGGAATACTATGATGCCAACCTTCTGCTAGCCAACTGCCTCAACAGCGAATGCTACGTCAGCCGCGAAGTCCGCGAAGCGATTGAGGCGACGATGTTGTTGCCCGTGGCGGAAATTGAGAAATGGAGAATTGAGAATGCCGAATTGAGAATTGAGGAAAAACGCTAAAATATTGAAATCCCCTGAGTTCGCCCAATCTGCCGAGAACCCACCATGCTAGCACCCGCACCCTATCCCCACCTCGAAACCCCCATAGGCCAATCCGCCCACCTCAAACGCCTGCCCCGCATCCGCGTTGCCCAAATCGCCATGGACTACCTCACCCACGGCTGGTCAGTCGATGAAATCTGTCACCAACACCCCTACCTCCTCCCCGCCGAAGCCCACGCCGCCATGACCTACTACTTCGATCACCCCGCCGCAATCGAAGCCGAAATCCAACAAGAAGTCACCGACCTCCAAGCCATCCGCGCCACCGCCCCAGCCTCCCGCTTCCGCGCCCGAATGCAAGCCGAAGCGCGACTGTAGCCATGACGATCGCGCTCTACATGGATGTCCACATCCCCCAATCGATCACAATCCAACTGCGCCGCCGAGGCATCGACGTCCTCACCGCCCAGGAAGACAACACGATCGAACTGCCTGACGATGAACTGCTCGATCGTAGCACCGCCGTTGGCCGCGTTCTATTCACCCAAGACATTCGATTTCGCGCCTTAGCCCAAAACTGGCAACGAGAAGGCAAACCCTTTGGTGGATTGATCTTCGGGCATCAACTGGGCGGCATGATGGTCTCCGACCGACCGTAGGTCATCGGGCAATTCGTCAAAGATCTGGAATTCATCGCCCAAGCCTCCGACCCAGAGGACTGGCAAAACATGGTTGAGTACATCCCGTTCTAAAATACCGTCCCATCTCTACCCAAAGACAGATCCCCCGCCCGATCGCGCCACCCATTTATAAATTTCTAGTAAAATTTACGTAGATCATCTGTCACATCACCATACGGGTGATCTAAGCTAAACAGACGACCGCCCCGATCGTGACTCCTGCATGATCACCCCCGTCATCGCCGCCTCCTGCAACCGCATAAACGCCTGGAAATCCTGGCGATCGTACTTCTTGCTCAACAACAACCGCAGTTGCTCCTCGCACTCGATCGACAGCACCCCCGCCGCCAACGCCTGCTCGACCACAGCACAAATTCCCATCGGCATCACCTCCAAAAGCAATTAAATCGGTTGTATCACAAATTCCCGCGAAAGTGAATAATCTTTAGGGAATATTGGTCGGTGATTTTTTGGGGGTGACAAATCTTGGATACCGCGATATGATATCTGGTTAAGTCACCCATGCTTCCATCCCGAATTCCCACCGGACTCATCCCGACATCATGGCCGCCAAAACCGCACAGATTGTTTACGTTTCCAATATTGCAACCCAGCGTAAAGCGGCGGGAATGACCCAACGCGAACTCGCGATCGCCCTCGAAATGACCGAAGCCAGTGTCCAAAACTGGGAAAGTGGTCGAGCCGGAGTCACCCATCTCCAACGTATCGTCGCCCTCTGCGAACTACTCGATTGTCCCGTCGAATCTTTAGTGGAAATAGTTCCCGCCGCCACCGATGACGCCGAAATCACCTACATCTCCCACATCAAAGCCTGCCGCAAAGCCCGAGGCCTGAAGCAGCGCCAAGTCGCCCTCTCACTCCAAATCACCGAACGCACCGTCAAAGCCTGGGAAAAAGGTGACATGGGACTCGAAGCGATCGCCAAGATCATTCAGCTCTGCGACATCTTCCAGTGCCCGATCCAAGACCTGATCCAACCGCTCAAGTCGAAAGTCACGAAATAATTCCACTCGCCGACCCACCCTGCTCTGGATTCATGAACATTTGCCAGATTTCCTCGCAAGATTTGCTTCACTGCTTAGTCCCCGGTCGGCTGGGCGAAATGCCGTTTTTTCAGCAAGTGTTGGCGATCGCCCAGGCCGAGCATCTGGTCAGCATCAGTGACTACGCGATCGGCCAATTCCTTGAAGCCAAGCTCCCCGCCACCGACCAAAAGCAGCTCGAATCCCTGCTCGAACTGATCGACATCTGGCAAACCGATCCCGCCGACTACGATGCCGCGATCGCCCTGAGCCAGAAGAAACGCATGTCGATCGGCGACGCGATCGATGCCCTGATTTATGACAATCTCTGTCCCGACTGGCTCCTCGTCGCCGAATCCACCCGCAACCTACCCAAGGCCACGGGGATTGCCAGCTTTTGGCAAGAGTGGATTGATATTCGCGACGACCTGCCGCCCGATGGTGGCAGCATCGTGCCCCGCCCCACAGGCGGCGGTGGCCCGAGTGGGAATAGCCAAAATTATGACCGATCGACCACCACTGACTCTATCAACGCCAACACCAGTCAAGTGGCCGCGTTCAACAGCAGCGTCCTCTTCAGCCAAAGTTATGTGAGTGCTGATCTGATCAGCGACGGTCAACCGACGCAGGGCAAAGCGGTGATCGCCCTCGGTGAGAACCAGCCTGCCGCCGCCGCGACCGAATTGATGCAGTCGCTCCAAGCCGCCTTGCCGAATCTGCAAGTCCACCTGGAACAAACCGACTCGGGCTGGTCGGTCGTGATCGAACAGCCATCGGGCCAATCGGTGAAGACCCTATCCCTGGCTGAACTGGCAGGCGATCGGGCCACAATGCTCAGTGCTGTCCTGAGCCAAGTCCAAGCGTCACGCCCGGAGCTGGTCGGCAATGCGTTGAATAACGCGATGACCTCCGGTCGGTCGGAAACCATCGCCCAAGCCGTCCAATCAGTTCAAGCGTCGGGAACTCCGCAAAATGATGTGATTTATGTCAGTCAGGCGAATCCTGCTGCCCCGATCGATGGCGGTGCGGGGGTTGATCTCGTCTCCTATCGACAAGCCACCAGCGGCGTCACCGTCGATCTCAGCGCCAACCAACCGTTGCAAAACATCGAAAACCTCGAAGGCAGCGACTTCAACGATCGACTCACAGGCGACCAAAACGATAATGTAATCATTGGCCGCGCCGGGAACGACACCCTAATCGGCAACGCTGGCAACGACATCCTCAAAGGCGGCACCGGGAATAACCAGTTCATCGGTGGCCCTGCGGCGGTCTCGCCCACGGCGATCCTGCCCACGCCCCCGATCGCCCCCCCACCGTTCATTACCCCCGGCATCAAACCCAGCGTGATCACTTCGACCAGTGGCACTGGATTTACCTCAACCTCGGGGGGGGGGACGGACATGGCTACGGAGGATGGGATCACGGTGACTGGCCCGATGCCGAATCTGCGCGATGACGACTGGATCTTCGCAGGCAGCGGCGACGACATGATCAACGCAGGTGACGGCAACAACTTCATCAGCGCGGGCACTGGCAACAACACGATCGACAGTGGCAGTGGCCAGGATCTCTTCGTCCTCGAATCCGGGCCAGGCGTAACCCAAATCCTGCGCTATCAGTCCCACGATAAGTTTGGGCTGTTGGGTGGCCATCACTACGATGACTTGGTGATTGCGGCATCGAAGACCACCGAAAACGCCACCCAAATCCGACTGAAATCGGCCACGGGAGAGGGTGATCTACTGGCGATCGTCATTGGGGTGACGCCTGACCAACTCGATCGATCGGCCTTCCTCACGGTGCAGTATGACCAACCGGACTCGAACGGCACCACGAATGGCTCCACCCAAGTCATTCCCGATTGGCTCACTGCGAGTCAGCAGCAAGGTCACACGTTATATGTGCCGACCCTATTCCAGTTAGCACCGAGTTTGCGGGCCTTGCCGACCTTCGACGTGCCGCAGGCTGGATAGCCATCCCTACGGGAGGCTGCGCGATCGGCCGTGATTATGGGGAATCCTAAAACCAGATTCGGTTGTATCATCGACCGTTGGCGCATCCCCAAGTCAGTCACTGCATCCCATGTCATCCCCCATTACCCCGCAAGTTAGCGTCGTGATTCCGACCTGCAATCGATCGACGCTTGTCCAACGCGCGATCGCCAGCGCCCTCGCCCAAACCCTGACGGAAATCGAAGTGATTGTCGTGATCAATGGGCCGGATGAAGGCACCGAAAATGCTTTAAAAGATTATGCCGATCCGCGTTTGCGGGTGTTGCGGATTCCGGCGGCGGGGGCGTCCCATGCCCGGAATGCCGGAGTTCAGGCGGCGCAGGCGGAATGGATGGCGTTGCTAGATGATGACGATGAATGGCATTCCGAGAAATTGGCGAAACAATTGGCGTTAGCGCAAACTGTCACTTCACCTTGGCCGATCGTCGCATCGCAATTAATTGCCCGCACGCCGAAAGGCGACTTTCTCCGGCCTCGCCGCCTGCCCCACTCGGACGAAGCCATTAGCGACTATCTGCTCACCCGCCACAGTTGGTTCCAAGGCGAAGGCTTAGTCCAGACTTCCGTGATCTTCACCAAACGGGAATTATTACTCGCTGTTCCGTTTCAGCAAATTCCTAAACATCAGGACTGGGATTGGCTGCTGCGCGTCATGGCCCAACCGGGGGTTGAACTGAGTTTTGTGGCCGAACCCCTCGCCACTTGGTATCTGGAAGAAGCCCGCACCAGCGTCAGCAGCCAAATGAATTGGCAAAACTCGCTCAACTGGATTCGGACAAACGCCGATCGGGTCACGCCCGCTGCCTACGGTTCTTTCTTGCTAATCGAAGTCGGCTCCCAAGCAGCGAAAAATCGCGAATGGTCGCAGTTTGGCCCGATCCTGCGGGAAGCGATCGGCCAGGGAGCGCCCACGGCAATTAGCTTGGTGTTATATCTGGCAATGTGGCTGATGCCGATCGAACTGCGCCGATCGATCCGCGCCAAACTAACGCGCCAAACGCCATCGGTGAGCGCGTAATGTTCAAACTCGCCCTTGCCTCCGTGCGCGCCACGATTAGTCGGCGGTTTCAGCATGAATGGATTCGGAACGCGCTGCAATTCACGCCCGCTGACGATATCACCGATCGCTCTCCCATCGAATCGACCCTGTATTGGACGATCGTCCTCACGCCGCTGTGGTGGCTGCTCGGCATCCAAACCGTGCTGTATCCCCTGATGGGACTGTATTGGGTGGTGCGGGGCTTTAATCTCGATCGGCTCGTGCGGCAGCGGTTGCCCGTGACGATTTGGGCTTGGGCGCTGATGACGATCGTCGCGTTTGTGCTGGCGATGTTGGCGTTGGCGGATATGGGATTGCCGATGGGCAAGCTGATTTCGGCTTGTATTACGGTGCTGAAGGGCTATTTTCTGATTTTTGCCTATTTGACCCTGCCGTTTTGGCATCGGATTCGCAGTGAGGTGATCGTCCGGGCGGTGTGCTGGATGGCGTTTGGCTATGTGGTGACGGTGGCGATTCAGGTGGTGCTGATGTATGCCGGAGTCTGGAAAGAACCGATTTATCCGCCTTTGGCGAAGCTGATTCCGGGGGATAAACTCAGTTTGCTAGTCAAACCCGCCGTGATGCAGAAGTTCTTTGGCATTCTGTTGCCTCGGACTTCGATTTATATGGCCGACCCGCCGATTCCAGGGGTTTGTGGATTGCTCTGCTACTTCATTTGCCTCAACGAACGGAATACCCGTTTGCGCAGTTTGGGGACGATCGGCAGTTTGGGGGCAGTGGTGGTGAGCCAGAGTCGTTTAGCTTGGGTTTGTCTACCCATGTCCGGGATCGTCGTGGGCTTTTTCCGCTACTACGTGGTGCGTCAGACATCGCTTTGGTCAATGACTTCGATTTCGCTCACCAGTGCGATGTTGGGCATGACGATTAAGGAATTGATCAACAAACCCATGGAAGTCTTCACCAATGCCCGCGCCGAATCCTCCGCCGATCGGGCCTTAGTGGTGGGTAAGACGATCGAGGCCTGGCTAGTATCGCCCTGGTTTGGTTGGGGCGTCACACGCGGTTCGGTCAAATGGTACATCTACGACATCGCCCTGGGTTCGTTTTCCAGCTATGCTTCCGTGCTATATCACCAAGGCGTCTTCGGCTTCGGCTGCTTTATCTTTGCCCTGAGTGCGACCGTGTGGAATATGTTGCGGTTAGCGATCGCGGGCGGCATTCCGGCAATGCGCGCCTTGGGCTGTTTGATGTCGCTCTACTTGATGTTAGAGGGCTTGCCGCTGACCTGGATTACGGTTTATTTTTGGTTTTTCTGGACGTGGCTGGGGACGATTTTGCGCGAGAATGCAGACGACCGCCCCGTGGTGCCGAAATGGTCGCACTTGGCCCCACGGTGAACGTCAATTGAACGCCGATCGCGTAGTTGGGATCCCCCTAAATCCCCCTTAAAAAGGGGGACTTTGAATCCGGTTCCCCCTTTTTAAGGGGGCTAGGGGGATCGCTAACTGTGCTACCAACCATCAACCCCAATTACCGCAACGTTTCCGGTGGGGCGATATTCTTCACCGAACCGACTTTGATCGACTTCGACTGGGCCGACTGGTTGCCGCCGATTTTTTGGGCGGTGCGGTTCAGATTTTGGCGATTGGCTTGCATCTGAGCCGTGGATGGGGCTTCGGCGCGGGGTTCGTATTGGGTCAAATCCGGGAGATTGGCGGATGTGGGGGTTTGCTGGTTCGAGAGCCAGCAGACGCCGCCTGCCATGATCGCCGCGTAGGTGACATACAGATGGTTCGGATTCACATCCAATCCGCCAAATCCACGTCTGCTGCCTTGGGCACCGTGACCCGCCCAACTGGGCAGGATCGATTTTTCGGCTTGATCCGTGGGGAGTTTTTCGATCAGGCTGCCGACTTCCATGCCGAGGGCGTTTTCAATTCGGCGCAGGAAGCCGCGCAGATAGACGTCTTCGGGCAGTTGCTCCACATGGCCGCCTTCAAAGGCTTGCAAGTGATACATCGGAATGAAGGTGCGGGCGTGCAATTGGGCGATCGTCAAGCCTTTTTGTTCGCGTTCCAGTTGGATCTGTGCGCCGATTTGGGTCAACACTTCGGCGCGGGTGAAGACTTTCACCGATTCGACGGCGAATTGGCGCTTGGCTTTGTACCGATCGAACAGATGGGACAGGGGATGGGACGGGGCTTCCGACTGAGTCACCGAGGCGATCGCGGCGAACAAATCATTGTCCAAGGCGTCGTCATCCAGTTCGCCTTCGTACTCGGCGATCGGGGCTTCCAGTACCGTCGTGGCCGTGCTGGCGATCGGGGGCATCACCACGGCCTGGGCCGCCACGGTCTGAAGCGTCATCCGAATCGCTTCTAAACTGACGGCTTTCAATAGCATTTGACCATCGGTGTGGTGATCGGCAACCAACTGTTGCAAACTCTCAACCGCCCGCCGATAGATCGGACTCTGGTTCAGTTGACTTTCGATCAAGTTGATCAAACTTTCCGCATTGGGCGCTGGCACCGCACCAGTCGCATCGTAAACCGCAAACTCCTCTGCAAACATTGTCCGAATCCTCACATTGACGAAAATAGCCTAGACCGCAACCGCTCGGCAGACCCAGAGCACAAACTCAGTTCTACGGCTGTCTCTATTCTTCCTTTCGATCAATTCCGTCCAATTCCGGAGAAAAACTAGCAAGTCGCAAAAAAAATCAGCAACTTGGAGGATGACATCGCAAAAAATATTTGCTATTGAGCGAATTTATTCGCCTGCGTCGCCCAAGCGAGATCTTTTTGCGTAATTCCACCAGCATCGTGGGTGGTTAGATCAACGTTGACTTTGTTGTAGACGTTGAACCACTCGGGATGATGGCCCATGCGCTCCGAAATGACTGCCATACTTGCCATGAACCCAAAGGCCTGGGCAAAGTTGGCAAACTGAAATTGGCGATGTAGCTTGCCATCTTTGACTTCCCAACCGGCGAGTTGGTTGAGTTGTTGAGTGATTTCAGCAGTTGAAAGAACGGTTGCGTTCATAGTGTGACCTTCACGTTGAAGAACGGGGTTTCGGGACAAAAGCATGATTAAATTTTCACGGCCTGATGGTCGCCGACCGACCGACGGTCATCGCGCAGTGGCAAACTTGTCCGATCGCCCGCCTTGGGTTCGAGTACCTGGGTTGTGAGGCCCGCCTGGACGAGCTTCGCCTGGACATCGGCTGGACTACCCGTGGCCTTCAGCAGTTTCAGCAAGAGGCCAGAGAATTCAATATCGCCGCCCGCCGCCGTGGGGATCATCACCTGGGGCTGGATTTGCTGCGCCAGCTTCACCGCCGAAGCCGATCCTTGGATGACTGGCAGTCCCGGCGCGATCGTCAAATCAATCATTGGCGTCAGCACCACATCGATCGGCCCCAGTTCCGCCAAATTGCTGGGGTGATAACCGTGGGGTTCGTAATACATCGTCGTGCCCTGGGCCAAATCCTTCAGCCAGTAGCCATTTTCCTTCGTGGTCGGGCCAACCGGGGAACCGATCGTCGCCTGGATCTGGAGCCGATCGCCCAGCCTGTGGGTTTCGCCATGATTCAAACTCGTCACCGTGGTAAAGCCCAATTCCCGCACCACCTTCGCCGCCGCCGGGGAGCCAACCACGGGGATCGACCGATCGAGGGCCTTCAATGTCTCGGGGTGAGCGTGATCGGGCAAACCTTGGGACAACAAAATCAGGTCAATATTTTCCGGGATCGCCCGATCGGTCTGACGATAACTGCGGAAAAACCAATTCGCATTGCCGAACGCCAGATCCCCGACGAGCCAGGGATCCAAGAGGATGCGCCGATCGGCGATTTCGATGAGCCAGGAATTGCTGTCAAGCCAGGTTAGGTGCATAGGAATGGAGAATTGGGAATTGAGAATGGTGAATTAAATGCTGCCGAACCGCCCCCTAACCCCCAATTCTGGGGGAACATGAAAATCGTTCTGGAGTCCGACTCCCCCAGAATTGGTGCCGGGGGGCGGTTTGGCTAGATCTGTGGCATTGCTTTTTTGATTTGGTGTTCGATTCGGATTCAAATTGCCCCATTTTTCTTGGACAACTGATCCGCTAACCGGGTTGTCTCCGGCAACCGATATTTCGTCGTGCAAGCCCGGACGAACTGAATGGCGCTCTTGAGGCTGACGCGATGACCGGAGGACACGTAGATCGGTTTGACGTTGGTGCGGTTGCGGACGATCGCGCCGATCGTCTCGTCTTGGTGAATCAAGGGTTGCCAATCCCCGACGGTTTCGCCGAGTGGCTCATGTTCACCTAAGTAATAGTTTTTGGCGACGCCGATCGTTGGATGGTCGAGCAATAACCCCAGATGACAGGCAAGGCCAAACCGCCTTGGATGGATGTAGCCGTTGCCATCGACCAGGATCAAATCCGGATGGGTTTGCAGCTTGGCGATCGCGGCCAGTAAAACGGGGATTTCGCGAAAGGACAGCAATCCCGGAATGTAGGGAAAAGCTGTGGGCAAACGGGCGATCGCCGATTCCACAACGGTAAGTGTAGGAAATTTCAGCACCACCGCCGCCGCCCGCACGGTTGCGCCCTCGTCTTCAAACCCCACATCTACGCCTGCCACCAGATTCACAAAGCCGTAGTCGTCCTGGAGCGAGATCTGCGATCGCAGTTCCCGTTGCAGGGCGATCGCGGCGGTGGGATTGGCGGGTTGGATATGCTCGAAGACGGGACGCAGCATGGGATCTTAGGCCTTTTCAAACCGCATTGAGACGCCGTTCATGCAGTAGCGCAAGCCCGTGGGTTTTGGCCCGTCGTTGAAGACGTGACCGAGGTGGCCGCCGCATTTGCTGCAATGGACTTCGACGCGGGTCATGAACAGGGTTTTGTCGGTGGTGGTGGCGATCGCGTTGTCGATCGGCTGGTAGAAGCTGGGCCAGCCTGTCCCACTGTTGAATTTGCTGTCGTTGGTGAACAGGGCTTGGTCGCAACCCGCGCAGTAGTAGGTGCCGGGGTCATAAACTTTGTCGAGGGGACTAGTGCCCGCGCGCTCGGTGCCATGTTTGCGCAGGACGCGGTACTGTTCCGGGTCAAGCTGCGCTTGCCAATCGGCTTCGCTTTTGGTCACAGCGAAAGTTTCGGTGTTGCTGGTTGCCATGGTATTTGCGTTCTCCGCGCGCGTGGTGGTCTGATTGTCAGTGGTCATATTGCTGGCAAAGCTGCGTTGGTCAAGCAAAATCTTGATAATGCCCGCACTCCCCGCAAGGCCCAAGCCGAGCTGGAGGATTTCTCTTCGATCCATAGCTTGCTGTTGGCGAAATTGGTTGGAAGATCTCGATCGTAGCGTGACTCTGGGCAAATTACAAAACGAAAAATCCCCCGGACGCCGTTGACGCGCGGGGCGGTTCATGCCGTAAGTCCAGCAATCCCTCTACAACTTCACCCCACAATCCGCACAGAACTTGTGCGTCTGCTCATTCTCCGCCCCACAACTGCCACAGCTGACGGTCTCGATCGCGCGCTCCAACTGCTTACGCGGCGGCAAGCCCACCATCTCCGAATTCGCCTTGCCGGGGGCCACCATCGGATAGCAGTTCTCGTCTTTACGGACTAAAACGTTCATCAACACCGGGCCATCGTGGGCCAGCATTTCCGCCACCGCCGCATTCAGATCTTCCTTCCGCTCGACCAAAATCCCCTTGACGCCATAGGCGGCGGCCAACTGGACGAAGTCGGGCATCGACGGAGCCATGTGGGACGACGAATACCGCTCTCCGTGGAACGCCTGCTGCCATTGGCGCACCATGCCCTGCCAGCCGTTGTTGACAATCACCACTTTGATGGCGATGTTGTATTGGCTGAGGGTGCCGAGTTCCTGGATGTTCATCTGGATACTGGCGTCGCCGCTGATGCAAATCACTTGCTCATCGCCGACGCCCACCTTCGCGCCCATGGCCGCTGGCATCCCGAAACCCATGGTGCCGAGGCCCGCACTGGAAATCCAACGGCGCGGCCCATTCTTCAAAAACTGGGCCGACCACATTTGGTGCTGGCCGACGTCGGTGCTGTAGTAGGCATTTGGGGCCTGCCGTCCGACTTCGACGATGACTTCCTGGGGTGACAGCACATCGTCGTAGGTCGAAATCTGCAACGGATAGTCTTCCTTCCAGCGATTGATCCGCTGCATCCAGGCGTCGGTTTGGGCTGAACTGGCGGGATCGCCGTCGGCATTGCTGCGACTGAGCAGATCGATTAGCACTTCGCGCACGTCACCAACGATCGGCACGTCTGGTTGCCGCACCTTGGCCACTTCAGCCGGATCAATGTCGATGTGGATCACTTTGGCGCGGGCGGCGAATTCGTCCAGCTTGCCCGTCACCCGATCGTCGAATCTTGCCCCCACAGCGATCAACAGATCACATTCCGTCACGGCGAAGTTGGCATAGGCGGTGCCGTGCATCCCCAGCATCCCGACGGCCAGGGGATGGTGTTCATCGAACGCACCAATTCCCATCAAAGTCGTGGTGACGGGCAAATTGAACCGCTCCGCCAGTTGCTTGACTTCGGCATGGGCATTGGCCGCGATCGCGCCCCCACCGACATAGAGCAACGGCTTCTTCGCGCCCCGAATCAGCTCCAAGGCCTGGGCAATCTTGCGCGGGTTGCCTTTGACCGTGGGCCGATAGCCCGCTAGCTTCACCGCACCAGGGGCGACGGGAATATATTCAAACTGCTCATTCCCCACATCCTTGGGAATGTCCACGAGTACCGGGCCGGGTCGCCCCGTGCTGGCGATGTAGAACGCCTCGGCAATGACGCGAGAAATCTCTTTGGGATCGCGCACCACGTAGGAATGTTTGACGATCGGCAATGTGATGCCCCAGATATCGGTTTCCTGGAAGCCATCGGTGCCAATTAGCGCCCGAGGCACCTGACCCGTAATCACCACCATCGGAATCGAATCCATGTGCGCCGTGGCAATCCCCGTGACCAAGTTGGTCGCACCGGGTCCCGAGGTGGCGAAACAGACGCCGACTTTGCCCGTGGCCCGCGCGTAGCCATCGGCGGCATGGACGGCACCCTGCTCATGGCGCACCAAAAAATGCTGGAGATCGCCCCGTTCTTCGAATTTGTAGAGTTCGTCGTAGATCGGCAGGATCGCACCACCGGGATAGCCAAAGATGTGTTCCACACTATGGCGCTTGAGGCTATCAAGCAGGGCATAAGCGCCCGAAACGGTTGTTTGCTGTTGAACGGCGGCGGGTGGCTGCTGCTGAAGTTGCACGCTCGATAACCTCTCAGATGCTGCGAAGTGGGATGAAACGGCTGGGTGAATCAGAAATTTTTAAAAAATCCAACGGAAATGTATGCCCGAATGCATTATTCCTAAAAAAATAGTTTACGTCGGATTTTTGCGCCTGTCGAGATCATCACGCCAAAATCGATCCCCCAATCGGTCTTCAAGTTCGGCTGAATTGTGGACAGGGCCGATCGTTACTTTACCGTTGGACGGGGAAAGATAAGGGTAATATCCCGCCCTACTTGGCATCTGGATGGATATTTGCCAGAAAATTCACTGAGTGATTCAGTGCGGTTATCCGGTTTAATCAGGCACCTCTACCCCGCATCTCCCCCATGAATCGATCGCTCACCATTCTCCTGCGACATTGGCGGCCACTGCTCGCGTGGAATCTTTGTCTCGCGATCATGGCGACGGGGGCATTGGCGCGCAGCAAGCCGATCTGGCTGGCGAATGCGACCTTCATCCTGTCGGCGAATAGCGGTAAGCTCAGTGCGAATTTGGGGCAGTTGGGCCAGGTCAGCGATAGTACGGCGTTCTTTAGTCAGCAGGTGAATCCGCTGAATGTGTTGTCGTCGATCGTCATGAGTGACGACACGATGGGTGCGCTTCAGAAAGTTGATCCCCAAACCAAAGACGGGTTGAGTCTGACCCGCTACAAAGGATTTTTCAAAGTCACGGCGGAGGAATCCTCGACGATCTTCGCCGTCAAAGTCACAGGCCAAAATCCCGAGGTGGCCCAACAGCGGGCCGAAGCTTTGGTGCAGGTGTTTCAGCAGCGGCTCAATTATTTGCGGCAGGATGATGCGACCCAGCGGGCGGCCTTCGTCCAAACCGAAATGACCAATGCCCAGCACAATCTCGCCGCTGCCCAAGTGCAGCTGACGGAGTTTAAGCAAGCCAGTGGTCTGGTGCAAAGCGAAGAACAAACCAAGCAATTGGTGGTGACGATCAATCAGCTCACCTTGAACCAAGCCGATGTGGCGGCGCGGGCGCGGGCGAATGCGATGCAGGTGCGATCGCTCACCGATCGGCTGGGGATGACGCCGGAGCAAGCCCTCCAATCGCTGAAGCTGAACGAGCGGCAGGACTACGTCTATGCGCGGCAGAAATTGACCGAAGTGGACATTCGGCTCGGCCAAGCCCGAACGCTGTATCAGGAAGAGACGCCGGATGTCCAGAGTTTGCTAGAGGAGCGATCGTATGTGGCGGCGCAGGTCGAACAATATGTCCAGGAAGCGGGCGCGAATGTCCCCGGCGTGAATCCGGCCACGGGGCTGAACCTGGGCGAACTGATGCAGCAACTCGTGCTAACCGAAAGTCAAGCCAGCGCCGGACAATTGCAGGCCGAACAACTGCAAAACCGCGTCACCCAACTCAACCAAGCGCTCGACACCCTGCCCCAAAAACAAGCCAAACTCCAAGAACTCCAGCGCCAGTACCAAATTGCTGAAGGGGTGTATCAAGGGTTGGTGGCCAAGGTGCAGGAAACGCGGGTGAATACCTTTAGCAATTACCCCAGCGTCCAGGTGCTCGATCGGCCCCAGGTAAATCCCGCCCCCGCTGGCTCGAAGAAGATCCCGATTCTGATGGGGGCAAGCTTGGCGGCGGTGTTGGGCAGTGTGGCGTTGACGTTGCTGCTGGAAAGCCGCAATCCGTTGCTGAGTCCCGCCGATGTGCAATTGTCAAAGATCCCGGTGATTGGCAGTTTGCCCGTGATGCAGTCGAGTTGGTCGATGCTCTGGACGGATTTCTTCAATGGCATGGAACTCCAGCGACTGGCTTCGAATATCAGCATGTTGAAGCTGGAGAATAAGCGCTTGCTTGTTGGCAGTGCGGCCAAAGGCGAAGGCAAAACCACGGTGACCCTGGGCCTGGCGATCGCGCTGAAAACTCTCGGCTTCCAGGTGCTCGTCGTCGATGCCGATTTCCGCCACCAGGCCCTCAGTCATCGGCTGGAATATCCCGTTCCGAATCCGGAACATGTGGCCGTGCCGGTGATGCCGGGACTCGACTTGCTGGCCTTCACGACCACTGCGACCCAGGGGATGGAATTTGTGCTGCGGGGCGGCTTTGATCAGGCGTTGAATCAAGCCCAGTTTGAAGGGCAATACGACTACGTGTTGATCGATGGGCCAGGCATTTGTAGTGCCGGGGAATCGATTATGTTGGCGACGATCGCCGAGCATGTGCTGTGGGTGGTGCGACCGGGTATTAGCGAGCGCTTCATGGTGAGTAAGGCGATCGCCCAAGTTGCGCGTCACCTCAATGTTGAATGGGCCGGAATCGTCCTAAATGGCACCGAAATCATGGTGGATAAGGAGAATGCCCATAAAATTATTACGGTGCCGACCGAAACCAGCAAGATGATCTAGAATTCGCCCGCACTATTCGTCGGTGTTAAATATTTTGTGATCGAACAAATTTTGTCGAATTTAATTTATGTGAATTCATCCCGTTCGCTTGTTTTTTACAATTGGTTTACGGGAATGCTAAACCTAATCTAAAACTTGATTTTAGGCATCTAGTTCAGGTCTACCCAATTAGCCAGCATTTTTGTGCTGGAATGATTGAATTGTCGGGGAATCGTCTGTTATGCAAAGTTCGAATAATTTATTTGCCCAAATTGGGCAAGCACTTGAGCGTGCGACCGCGCCAGTATCCACGCCACCTGAGGCTTTGCCGAATCTGTGCCTGCACCTATTGGGGCGACGAATTACCTTAATGACGACGCGGGAGATCCTCAAAAGTATTGATCTAGCCTGTCACCAAAATCGCCGCATTACCGTCGCAAATTACAATACCCACGCGTTTAATCTGTCGATGCAGTTGCCGTGGTTTCACTCATTTTTGCAACAGTCGGAGCTGGTGCATTGTGATGGGGCGGGCATCCTGCGGGGGCTGCGCTGGTTGGGCTTGGCGATTTCCCCGGACTATCGGGTGTCCTACAGTGAACTGATGCCGCAGTTGTTGGCCCAGTGCGATCGCGAATCGCGGCGGGTCTTTCTGCTGGGTGCGAAACCGGAATATCTTGAAGGTGCGTTGAGTAAGCTCCGCGCACAGTATCCGCACAGCACGTTTGCCGGGCAGGATGGCTACTTCAATCGCGATGATTTGCCGACGAATGATGACATTGTGGCGACGATTAATGCGTTTAAACCGCATATCTTAATCGTCGGGATGGGGATGCCGATTCAGGAAAGTTGGGTGCAACGGTATCGCGATCGGTTGCAGGTGAATGCGATTCTGGTGGGCGGTGCGGTGATCGATCGGATGGCGGGCATGGTGCAGGATTGTCCCCAATGGATCGCCGATCGGGAACTGGAATGGGTCTATCGTCTGACCCGCGAACCGAAACGTTTGGCCTCGCGCTATTTGCTCGGCAATCCCGCTTTTCTCTTGCAAATCAGCCTCGCCAAATTTGCCAATTCCGCTTCCAATCATTTGTTCTGGGCGACGAAGGTGAGCCAAGGCGATCTGTTGATGAATGCGGCTTACCTTGATCCGGAAAAACAACGCCAACTCGATCGGCCCCAACCGATCGGGCATTACTTAATCGAAGCGGGACTGGTCACCCAGACCCAGGTGGATACCGCGCTGTTGGAACAAGCCCAATCGGGTCGGCGATTAGGGACGATCCTGGCGGATCAGGGATTGGTGCAACAGCAGACCGTGGATTTCCTGGTGCAACAGATTCAGCAACGAATCAATCAACAGTCCAGTCGGGCCTACCGCAAATTTGGGGAATATCTGGTGGAAGCCGGACTGGTAACCGAGGCCGACGTGCAAGCCGCCTTGGCGGAGCAGCAACTGACCGGAATGCGGTTGGGGGCGATTCTGGCCGGACGGGGATTGATCGGTCAGCAGACCGTGGATTTCTTGGTGGAGCAGGTGACGCAGATGAGTAACAGCGGGGAGTGATCCCCCTAGCCCCCTTAAAAAGGGGGGACAGGAGTGTTTTAAATTGAGTACCGGCCATGCCAAAAGTTAGTGTAATTATTCCTGCCTATAATGTCGATTGGTATTTATCAGCAGCTTTGGAATCCCTGCTCAATCAGACCTACAGTGACTTTGAAGCCTTGATTGTGGATGATGGATCGACCGATCGTACCGCCGCGATCGCTACGGAATTTATCCAACGCGATCGGCGATTTCAGCTATTGCAAAAAGTGAATGGCGGCCTATCCTCCGCCCGTAATTTTGGGATTAACCATGCGGTTGGCGAATATATTGCCTTGCTCGATGGTGATGATGTTTATTTGCCGGATAAACTAGCGGCCCATGTGGCAACCCTGGAAGCCCAACCGACGGTTGGTTTAGCCTACGGTGCATCCCAAGCCATGCGAGATGACGGCCAACCTACTTGGCTCAAAATCAGCGGTAAACCGATCGTGGCTGATCCGCTCCAAGCTTTGATGTGTAAGAATTTTGTCGTGCATGGCTCGAATGCGATGATCCGGCGATCGGTATTCGATCGAGTCGGATTATTCGACGAAACCCTCGCCAGCGTTGAGGATTTGGAGCTGTGGCTGCGGATTGCCAGCGATCACACGTGGCAATTTCACCGCGACGATCGGGTTTTGAGTTATTACCGGGTGCGGCCATCGGGGTTGTCATTTAATCTGGCGCAAATGCAACAGACTCATGAACGCGTATTGCAAGCGGCGATCGCCCGATCGCCGGAAGTCACCTCGATCCTACCAACGGCGCAGGCTTATATGTATCGCTATCTCGGTCGGATGGCGCTAACCATGGGCGATTCTGGGCAAGCGCGGGTATTTTTAGATCAGGCGTGGCAGCAAGATTATCGGATCTTCCTTCAGGATCCAAAATCCCTGGTCACCCTGCTCTCGGTCAAACTCGCCCCGATCGCGCAATTGGCCATTCGCCGATCGCTGGGTACGGCCCGATCGTCAGCGCCCAGCGAATAATGCATCCTACCGATTGATTATGCTTGAATCCCCCAAACTTCCACTCTGGCAACGGCCCGAACTCCGACAAACGCTCTGGATGTTGTCGAGTCATGGACTGCGGTTGTTGTTGCAGGGGACTTATTTTATTACGGTGACCCAGGCGTTGGGGGCAAAAGAGTATGGGGCGTTCATTGGGGCGGCGGCGTTTGTGGATATTGTGGCCCCGTTTTCGACTTTGGGTGCCGGGAATTTATTAGTCAAAAATGTGTCGCGCGATCGGGCTTGCTTTTCGACCTATTGGGGCAATGGCTTGTGGCTGATGATTGTGTCGGCGAGTTTGCTGATTGTGGGCTTGGAGATCGTTGGGCATTGGGTGTTGCCCAATACGATTTCGCCTTGGCTGCTGCTATTCGCGGCGATGACGAATCTCCTCGGGGGTCGGGCGCTAGACCTCACAGCCAATGCCTACCAGTCGGTGCAACGGATTCAACGCACGGCGCAATTTACATTATTGCCGCATATTATTCGGGTGGCGGCGGCGTTGTTGATGGTGGCGTTGATTCCGCATCCGACGGGGACGGATTGGGCCTTGGTGAGTTTGGTGAGTATTGGTGCAGCGGCGATCGCGGCAATTTTGTGTGTCAACTACGAATTGGGTAAACCCGAATTGGCCTTGGCGCGACTCAAAGGCGAAGTCCGCGAAGGCAGTTATTTTGCCGTGGGCTATTCGGCCCAGACGGTCTACAACGACATTGACAAAACCATGCTGGCGCGGCTTTCGACCCTGGAAGCGACGGGGATGTATGCGGCGGCTTACCGGTTAATTGACATGGCCTTTGTGCCGTTAAAATCGATTCTCACCGTGGCCTATGCGAAGTTTTTTAAGCAAGGTGCATCGGGGATTCGCGGCAGCATTAAAGTGGCGCAGCGATTATTGCCGATTATGGCGGGGTACGGGGCGATCGCGGGGATTGGCTTAATATTCTGTGCGCCGATCGTCCCGTGGCTGTTGGGCGAACAATATGCGGCCTCGGTGCAGGTGTTGAAATGGCTAGCGCCGCTGGTGTTCCTCAAGGGATTGCACTATATTGCAGCGGATGCGTTATCGGGTGCGGATTTGCAATTTCAACGCAGTGTGGTGCAGATTGGGATTGCGGTGTTGAATGTGGTGCTGAATCTCTGGTTGATTCCGCGCTTTTCTTGGCATGGCGCGGTGATTTCGACCTTGATTTCCGATGGGATGTTGATGGTGGTGCTGTGGGGTTTGGTGGGGTGGCGGTATCGTCAGGAAACGATCGCGCAATGCTAGACTAATAGCATGAATACTGCGATTCAAGCCCTGCCGATCGAGGTGATTAATTTGATCGCGGCTGGAGAAGTGATTGACTCTCTGGCGGCGGTGGTGCGGGAATTGGCGGAAAATGCCTTGGACGCCGGGGCGACGCGGATTAGTCTGCGGCTGTGGCCCGATCAATGGCGGATTCATCTGACGGATAATGGCGGTGGGATGAGTCGAGCGAATTTGCAACAAGCGGCGATCGCCCATGCGACCAGTAAGATTCGCAGTCGCGATGATTTACTATCGGTGGCGAGTTTGGGGTTTCGCGGTGAGGCGTTGCATAGCATTGCCCAATTGGCCCATTTAACTGTTCTTAGTTGTGTGTCGGACGAATCGGGTTGGCAAGTGCGTTATGATATTCAGGGCATTCCGATCGATTCAGAAGTGGCCCCGATCGCGCCCGGTACGACGGTCATCGTGGAAGATTTATTCGGCACTTGGGCGTCGCGGCGGCAGAGCTTGCCCGCACTGCCCCAGCAATTGAAAACCGTGCAAGCGGTGATTCAGGAAATGGCCTTGGCCCATCCGGGGGTGACTTGGCTGGTGGAACAAAATGATCGGGCCTGGATGCAGATCTGGCCGGGCAAAACCGCGAAACAAATCCTGCCGCAATTCATTCGGGATTTGCCGGTGGCGGATTTAGTGGAATGGCGCGATCAAACAACTAGCGGCGAACTGTCGCTATTACTGGGATTGCCCGATCGGGCGCATCGCCATCGCCCCGATTGGATCAAAGTCGCGGTGAATGGCCGATTTGTGGTGTTGCCGGAACTGGAGCAGACGATGTTGCAACATCTGCGGCGGACGGTGCCGCGCGATCGCTTCCCCATCTGCATTCTGCATCTTCAGGTCAACCCCGCTGAAGTCGATTGGAATCGTCATCCGGCGAAGGCGGAATTATATCTGCAACAGCTTGACCAATGGCAAGCGGCCGTTAAATCGGCAATTGACCAAACGTTAAAACTGTCGGCGGATTCACTGGCCGATAGTTATGGCAACACGCGGACGCAATCGTTTCTGAAGGTGGCGGAATCCCAGGCGGGATATTACGCCGATCGACAAATTATTGCCACGGATGATCATCCCGAAAATCCGCCGCTGTTGCCCCTGCGGGCGATCGCCCAAGCCAGCCAAATGTATATTGTGGCCGAACATGCCGATGGTCTGTGGCTCGTCGAGCAGCATATTGCCCATGAGCGCGTGTTGTACGAACAAATCCGCGATCGGTGGGAAGTGGTGCCGCTGAGCGCCCCGATTATTCTCCAAAATCTATCGGCGGCCCAAGTTGAGCAACTGGAGCGGATCGGGTTGGATATTAGCGAGTTTGGCGAAAATCTCTGGGCCGTTCGATCGGTGCCCAAACTGCTGTGCGACCATCCCGAATCCGCAGCGGCCCTGTTGGAATTGAGTCAGGGTGGGGATTTGGCTTCGGCTCAGGTGGCGATCGCCTGTCGTAGCGCGATTCGCAATGGCACGCCGATGACTCAACCCGAAATGCAACGGCTCCTCGATCAATGGCAGCGGACGCAGAATCCCCGCACCTGTCCCCATGGGCGACCGATTTATTTGTCCTTAGAGGAGTCGTCGTTGTCGAAGTTTTTCCGCCGATCGTGGGTGGTGGGAAAAAGTCATGGATTGAAGAATTAAGTTTTTTGGGGAAATCGGTGTGGGCGAGCCGGATTCATTCATAATGCGGGAACTTACTGTTGTGTTCTCGTTGTTGGAAGTTTTAGGTGACTTATGAACAGGTTTTTGCGGAATATTTTGGTTGCGACTGGACTACTGATTGTGCCAGTTCTAGGAGTGACTCCGAGGGCAATGGCGCAAGATCCGGCGGCTCCGGCGAAGGAAGCGACGTTAGTCGGGCAATGTCGGGCCGCCAATAAGCGGACGCCAATCTACAGCGCGCGCAATCCCACTTCGGAAGTTGTGGCACTGTTGGAAACGGGTAATGCCGTGATGCTGAACGAAAATGGCGGCGAGAATGGTCTAATCGGGGTGGACAAACCGAAGGTGGGTTTTGTCCATACGCCCAACCTCAAAGACTGCCCCGGTAAGCCCAAGCCCCCGATCGCCGTGCAACCGAAGCCAACGGAGCCGACATTGACGGGCATCTGTCGCAAAGTCGTCCAGCCCCAGGGGTTGATCGTGCGTAGTGAAGCGGGCAATGCCGCCCCGATCGTCGGTAGCCTGGCCCTGAATCAGAAAATCACCTTGGCCGAACCGATCGAAACGGTGGAGCGTGAGGATGGCCGAATCTGGATCAAGGTGGCCAAACCCGTTGCTGGATGGACTTCCAACGGTTTTGTGAAGCAACAATTCCGCAATCTCGGAGCCTGCGAATAATCTTGCTTGCCGGGATGCCACGATCGGGTGTCCCGGTAAGTTATGCCGCAGTCACTTGCCACCCGTAAAGGGTGTGCCCCAAAATACCCAATTTTCCTTATTGAACGGCGATCGCCACTTGTAAATCAGCGTCGATTCTTGCTTTTGACGATGCGCGCGATCGCTGGGGGCGTCGCGCCAGAAGGCAATCCCCAACTTGGTCGGCAAATCAAATTGGTAATGCGCCTGTTGGTAATTCAGTAAATAGCGTTTGCAATCATGTTCGCCTTTCCAGCGTTGGTTTGATTTCACCGTTTCGCCGACGTAAAGCAACAAATCAATTTCGTAGTCGATCACAAAGTAAAGGGCTGAAACGCCCGCATCCTCCGCCCGCCATCGCCAAAATTGGGTATTTTGCTGCGGCAATTTTAGCGGATCAACGCTATCGCCATCGGCAATCATTGGGGTTAAATCGAACAAACTGGTCTGCGTTGTTGGGATGCTGACGACGACTTTTTGTTGGAACTGCCGCACCTTTTGTTGCCAGGACTGAAGGGCTTCCGGCGCAATCTCCAGCGTGGCGCGGCGGTTTGTGCCGTAGGAGCCAGCGAGATCCTGGGCTTTGAATAGGGGAATTTGTTCTTCGATTGGCATCCGCGATCCTCCCCTGATTATGCGCCACATTCAGTGATAACGGGCTTTAAGATACCATAGGACAATCGTGATTGAACATGAGAGTCATCGCCCGTGCCGAATTTACCACTGAACTTACCGTTTTGGCCGATTGTCTTGGGGGCAGGGCTATTGCATTGCGCGATCGGGGTGGTGGCGGCGCGGGTGGCGACCCGCAAAGGCCGCGATTGGGGCGTTTGGTTGCCCGTGGGTTTGATTGTGGGAACGCCTGCCCTGATTGCGGCTTGGCGGTTGACACCGATCGTGGCTAGTCCGTCGTCGCCCCTCGCACCAAAGGCTTTGGACGAATAAAAATACCGTAATAGGATTTAAGTGTAATGAAGTGATGTGAAATTCCGATAATTTTTGGGACTAAGAACGCTATCCTAGGTTATATAGGCCAAATTTTCTACTTCAAGGGTGATAATTATGCGGGTATTGTTGCTCTATCCCAAGTTCCCCAAAAGTTTTTGGTCCTTCGAGCGGGCGTTGTCTTTGGTCGATCGTAAAGCGATGCTGCCGCCCTTGGGTTTGGCGACGGTGGCGGCGATTTTGCCGCAGGAATGGGAGTTTCGGCTGGTTGATCATAATGTGGCGGACATCCCCGAAGCCGATTGGGATTGGGCCGAAATGGTGATTTTGTCGGCGATGATTGTGCAGCAGGATGACTTTGCGGACTTGATTCGGGAAGCCAAGCGGCGCGGGAAGTTGACCGCTGTGGGGGGGCCTTATTCCACGGCATTACCCGAGGAATCGATCGCGGCGGGGGCGGATTTCTTGATCCTGGATGAAGGCGAGATTACGCTGCCGATGTTTATTGCGGCGATCGAACGGGGGGAGCGATCGGGGATCATTCGTTCCGATGGTGTGCGACCCGATGTGACGACAACGCCGATTCCCCGGTTTGACCTGCTGGATTTGGAAGCCTACGACAGTATGTCGGTGCAGTTTTCGCGCGGTTGTCCGTTCCAATGCGAGTTCTGTGACATCATCGTGCTGTATGGTCGCAAGCCGCGCACGAAGACCCCGGAGCAACTGATTGCCGAGCTGGAATGCTTGTACAACCTGGGTTGGCGGCGCAGTATCTTCATGGTGGATGATAACTTCATCGGCAATAAGCGCAATGGGAAATTGATGCTGCGGGCCTTAGCGCCCTGGATGGCCGAGCATAATTATCCCTTCCGGTTTAACACCGAAGCCTCGATCGACTTGGCCAGCGATCAGGAAATGATGGATCTGATGGTCGAGTGTAATTTCAATGCCGTGTTCCTCGGGATTGAAACGCCGGATGAAGCCAGTTTGGCCATGACCCAGAAGTTCCAGAACACGCGGGATTCGCTGTCTGAATCGGTGGATAAAATCGTCCGATCGGGTCTGCGAGTGATGGCGGGATTCATCATCGGATTTGACGGTGAGGCGAAAGGCGCGGGCGATCGGATTGCCCGGTTTGTGGAATTAACCACGATCCCGACGGCGATGTTTAGTATGTTGCAAGTGCTGCCGGATACCGCGTTGTGGCATCGGTTGAACAAAGAAGGGCGATTGCTCGGGGCGGACAAAACCTCTGGGATGAACCAGACGACCTTGATGAACTTCGTGCCGACCCGCCCGATCGAGGATATTGCCCAGGAATATGTTGATGCGTTTTGGCAGTTGTACGACCCGATGGTCTATCTGGAGCGCACTTACCAGCATTTCTTGAAGTTGGGTGCGCCGAAGCATCCGAATCGGGTGCGCAAAGCCAATTGGGTGAATATTCGGGCATTGTTGACCATCTTTTGGCGACAGGGCGTGGTGCGGAAAACGCGCTTCCGCTTCTGGGTCTGTCTCGCGGGGATTCTGCGGCACAATCCGACGGTGTGGGAGCCGTATCTGGGGATCTGTGCGTTGGGTGAGCACTTTCTGGAGTACCGGGCGATTGTCCGGGATCAGATTGGCGCGCAGTTGAAGGAGTACCAGAGTATGCCCATGTCGGCGTTGCCGAGTCCGACGGTGGTGGTTGAGGACGATCGGGTGGCGATTTAGGTCGGTTGTTGTGATGTGGTTTTGAGTGATTGGAGCTGGTCGATCGTGATTCCGGTGAACCGCGCGATCATCTCCAAGTCAAGGTTTTCGCTCAACATTTTCAGTGCGACGGTTTGAAGACCTTCCTGACGGCCTTTCTCAATGCCTTTCTCTTCCCAACTGGTGGTAACTTCCATAATCTCCTCCTTTGGGACTATGTCCATTTTATCAAGTTCTGTTTGAAAGGCGAATTGACAGATTACGCAATTTACCCGCCCCGCGCGTCAACGGCAGGGCTAGTAAGGAAACCCGGCTAAACCCGGCTCCGATTTGGTTTGAGGCCCCTAAAGGGGTCTTTTCTTTCTAGCCCGCCGTTGACGCGCGGGGCGAGAGGGGCCGCAGTCGGTTAAATTCTGGATGCGGCCTGCTCGTTTTCAGCGGCAGGATGATTGAATTTGGAGTTGATGGTCTTCGACCGATCGGATTATTGATCGCTTTTTACGACGATAATGTGGCAAATTGTCCAATACTTTTCCGATTGGGTTTAGCTCTGGCGCACGACATCAGCCGCGATCGTCGTTTGCGGCACAGTTACCTCAGCCCGATCGGCGCGGAACATCCCAAACCGACAAAGTCCTGCCCCAAAGGCGATCCGCATCAGAATCAATGTCGGCACTTCTCGCAGCGATTTGATAAAACCGGAAAAGCCGAATTTGATCAAACCTTGGGGGCGGGCGATGCCTTGCCAAATCGAATCGAGCCAGGCGGGGAGCGTTTCCTGCGTCCAATCCCCGGTGGTGACGTTGCCCTTGACCATGCCTGTCGCTTCGAGCAATTCGGAAAATTCCTCAATGCTAGAGAACTTCGGATGCGCCCATTGGTCGAGCAATTGCTGCATTACGGGTTTTTCCCAGAAGTTGAGGGGAATGCGACGATCGTCCCGCTGATTCCAGTCGGCCACGACCAAGATGCCACCGGGCTTCAACACCCGCAACAGTTCCCGCGCAAACTGGGCTTTGTCCGGCATGTGGGGACCCGCTTCCACTGACCAAACAATATCAAAACTCGCATCGGGAAACGACAACGCCAAGGCATCATCGACTTTGAACTGGGCTGTCACGCCGTCTGGCGTTAGTTCCTGCGCGCGCTGCACCTGTTGGGGGCTGATCGTCACCCCCGTCACCGCGAAACCGTAATCCTGCGCCAAGATCCGACTACTGCCACCAATTCCACAGCCCACATCGATCAGCGTTGTCCCCGCAGGCAATTTGTCCAAGCCGCCCCACTTGACCATTTCGTGGACAAAATCGATCTTCGATCGGAGAAAATCCTTACGCTGCGGGGGATTGCCGTAATGCCCCAAATGAATATGCTCGCCCCAATAGAATTCCAAAATCCCGTCTTCCGTCCATTCGTCGTAGGAAGTCGCCACGGAATCGGCGGATTCGTAGCGGCGCGGCGTCAAGAGATACAGGGCAATCCCGGCGATCGAGAGGCCTAGCAGGATTTGGAGGAGAAGGAGAAGACTCATTGGACAGGATTTGTTACAGTTTTTAATAATTCTACCGCGTGCCCGCTTTTAGTTCTAGTGCGGTTGTGGCCTATGATCGGATTCGCATTAATTACTTGTAGGAATGGCGCATGTCGGAATTTAGCAACGTCACGATCGTTAAAGCCGCGAATGTCTACTTTGACGGCAAAGTTACCAGCCGCACGGTGAAATTCGCCGACGGCACCCGCAAAAGCCTGGGAATCATGCTTCCCGGTGAATATGAGTTCAACACGGGCGATGCCGAAGTGATGGAAATCATGTCCGGTGAGACGCAGGTTCAGCTCAACGGTGAGGGTGAGTGGAAGATCGTCAAGGGCGGTGAGAGTTTTGAAGTCGGGGCGAATTCTTTGTTCAAGATCAAGGTCGTGACGTTGACGGATTATTGTTGTTCGTTCATTGCGTAGGGTGGGCAATGCCCACCGCATACCCATTCATGGTCGGCGATATCCCGATCGTAAAACCATGCAATGCCCGTTGTGTTGATCATGAATGGTCGAGGGTGGCGCGATCGAACGGTAAATCGTGGGCATTGCCCACCCTACCCGATCGCCGCATCCCCCCGCCGATACAATTCCCGCGCATAATCCGTCCAAGCGCCCTGCCCCCAATAGCGGAAGCAACTGGTCTGAAGCAACAAATTATACAAGAGCGATTCCTGGTAATCCTCTTGCGCCGTCACCGACGGATCAGCCGCCACCAACGGATCGAACTTTGTGTGGAACTTCGCACTCAACTGGTTCATCGGTTCTAGAACGTTTTCATAACCCGACACCCAACTGAGATCATTTGTCCAACTGGCCCCATCCATGTGGAAGCCGCCTTCCTCGGTCAGAGCCGCGATCTCGCCTGCCACATTTTCCGGTGTCACCTGATCCACCCGCGACCAGATCCGATGCTGCTGTACCGCTTGAACTTTGGGGTAATCGTCGGGACTCACACCTGCCGATTCGATCGCGTCGAGATATTCCGTCCCATTCATCCCGGCGACGCTGCCATTACTCTGGCGCAACTTCTCCCACACTGGCGAATAATCACGCGGGAATTCGTTCATCATGACGCCGCCGTTTTCGCCGTCGGCGATCTGGGAAACGAGGGAGGGAATTGATACCCCGCCCACGGTCTGACGGCCTTTGCCCTTGGCTTCGTGGTAGGGCTGCATTTGGGCGACGAGCTTGGTGTCGGAACCCTGGGTTTTGATCAGGATGGTGATGCTGACTTCGGCTCCGTGGGAGTTGCGGGCGACGAGTTGGTTGGGGAGGTATTTCTGATCCTGGGGGATGCTCTGGCCGTCGAGGGTTTCGATCGAATGCTCTTGCACCAGGAGCCACTTGTAGCCGCATTCCTTCAGGGCTTTGACGTATTCGTACAGCGTGTCGGGGTGATTGGGCAGGTGCATTTCGGGGGGCGAAAATCCCCGGACGCGTCTCAGGGCTTCCATGCCAAAGATCGACGCAAAGTGCTGCTGCCATGCCTGCATCTGTAATTTCAAATCGGGGATCGGGGTGGAAGGCGCGACGGCGTGACTCCACATGGTGCCCAGCCATTCCACATGGGGCACATAGCGCGGATCACAGGCCAACAATTTCAGCTTGTCCAGAATGTCGTGGCGCTGCATCTGCTCGAAGCCCCAGAGCAGATTGCCGGAGTAATCGAGCATAATTCGGGGATTGCAACCCTTTTCGACTAATTCAGGGATGAAGTCGCCCATGCGGCTGTAGCACCATGCGAAAACGCCAGCATTGTGATTATCGCCCTCGCCCTGATGCTCGAACATCTGCTGGAGGTTGCAAATCACGCCGCCGTCCCGTCCGGCGGGGATACTCGGTTGGTGCATGTGGAGCGCACAGGCAAACCCCGCTTGGATGGTATCGAGGGCCAAATTGCTGGGGGCGGGCGATCGGGGGGCCTGCATCATCGCGGCGATCGCGGCTTCGTTGCCACTGATGGGGGGGCATTCGACCAGTTGCAGGGTGGCGATCGGGCGCATAGCTTGACCTCATGGAAGAGCGGATCATTCCATTGTGGCATTCGGTTGGGCCGTCCGATCGGGGCAATCCCCCGATTTCCCAGGTTTCCCCATTAATTTTGTCGCCGGGGAGAAACAAACCGAAATAAAACGCAAGACTGCTGCTTAAATAAGAAGAGTCAGATATTCAGTTTTGTCGGTCAAGGAGTGCCATGTACGTCATCCAGATTGCCTCGGAATGTGCCCCCGTGATTAAAGCGGGTGGGTTGGGTGACGTGGTTTACGGCCTCAGTCGTGAACTTTCCGCCCAGGGGCACTGTGTCGAGATCATCCTGCCGATGTATGACTGCATGCGCTACGACCATATTTGGGGTCTGCATGAGGCGTATAAGGATCTGTGGGTGCCTTGGGATGGGGGGCGGATTCATTGCTCCGTGTTCTGCGGTTGGGTGCATGGTCAGCTTTGTTTCTTCATTCGGCCCCACTCGTTCCAGGAATATTTCGATCGGGGTTGTTACTACGGCAATGACGACGATCAAGAGCGGTTTGCCTTCTTCAGCAAAGCGGCATTAGAATTTTTGCTTCAGGCGAACAAAAACCCGGATATTCTCCACTGCCACGACTGGCAAACGGGCCTCATTCCCGTGATGCTGTACGAAATGTACAAGTTCCACGGCATGGATCATCCGCGCATTTGCTACACGATCCACAACTTTAAGCACCAAGGCATCACGGGCGCGGATATTCTGCAAAAAACGGGTTTGAATAACGAGACCTATTACTATCACTACGATCGGTTGCAGGATAATTTCAATCCCTTTGCGATCAACATGATGAAGGCGGGAATCGTCTATTCCAACCACGTTAATACCGTGTCGCCGCACCATGCCTGGGAAGCCCGGAATACAACCATTAGCTGCGGTCTTGGCCATACGCTAGAGCTGTACCAAGAGAAATTTGGTGGCGTATTAAATGGGTTGGATTACACCTTCTGGAACCCCGAAACGGATACTTATCTGCCCGTACCCTACAGTGCGAAGGATATGTCGGGCAAGGCCAAAGCTCAGAAGGCATTGCGCGATCGATTAGGACTGGAAGACAATACCGAACGCCCGATCGTCGCGTTTATTGGCCGACTGGACGATCAGAAAGGCGTACATTTAGTCCATCATGCAATTTATTACACCTTGAATCGCGGTGGGCAGTTCGTCTTGCTGGGTTCGGCGACGGAAGCGGGAATTAACGCCTACTTCAGCCATGAAAAGGCGCACTTGAGCGCCAATCCGAATTGTCATTTGGAACTGGGTTTTAATGAAGAGCTGTCGCATTTGATCTATGCGGCGGCAGACATCATCGTGGTGCCGAGTAATTATGAACCCTGCGGTTTGACTCAGGTGATTGGCTTGAAATATGGCGCGGTGCCTGTGGTGCGTGGCGTCGGTGGATTAGTGAATACGGTGTTTGACTGGGATTATGACACCGAGAAGCCGCCGGAAGATCGCAATGGGTTTTTGTTCTACCAATCGGATGTGACGGCATTGGAATCCGCGATGTGCCGATCGTTTGATTTGTATTATGACAGTCCGGAATTGTTTGCGAAATTGCAGAAGCAGGGGATGGAGTGCGATTATTCGTGGAAATTGCCCGTGGAACAATATGTCGGGATTTACGACCACATCAAGGCGTGATCCCCCAAAAACCCCCATAAAAAGGGGGACTTTGAATTTCAGGTGATTGAAATAGCTGATTTTCATGTTCCCCCCTTTTGAAGGGGGGCTAGGGGGGATCGTGGCGTTACGCGATTGTCGTGAATGAATGATTAACGCCCCCAACAACCGTTCACAATCACCGCAAATCGGGCAATTCCATCACCTGTTGCTCACTCGCCTGCCGCACCCAGGGCTTCTTCCCCACCACCAACACATCCCACCAATGAAAATGCATCGCCAATAAATGATCCAATTCCTTCGTGTCCTTGTTCGATCGTAAATTCTGCACATCCGGCAAACAACAGGCGGCAATTTCTGACGCCTGCAACATATGCAACACGCCTACGGAAAAACCAATTCCGGCATAGACGATGCAACCCGACATGGGTAGTGCTTTCATGTTCGCTAGTGCGTAAGGAATTTTCTCATCCGCTGTACCGGAGGAATCTTGGTACTTACATTCGATCGCGAAGGCAGTTTCGTCGGCTTGATTCACGAGCATCAGATCGACACGGCGATTTTTGCCAATGATCGATTTGCCGAGATTGACTTCGCGGTACACTACGATCCCCCGATCGCTGAAATGCTCATAGACGTAATCCGCGATTAAATTCGCGTACTCATGCCCCGTCATGGTTGCCACTTGATTAAACCCACTGCTAAACCACCTGCGCCGCGTTTACCATACCACCGCTGTAGGCGGTGAGCCGCTGATTGGCGATCGTCAACGCCTCATCGGAAATGTCATTGCCCCAGAACTGCCGCTGTTGCTTCACTGCCGCGACGCCGACGCTGCCTGATCCCATGAATGGATCGATCACTAATTCCCCCGGCTGAGTGCTTTGGCGCACCAGGACTTCGGAGATGCCGACGGGTTTTTCGGTGGGATAGCCATTGTGGACGCGGGGAAAGGCCAGGACATCCGATACGCCGAGGTCATTTAGTTTGCGTTTGCCTTTCTCGAAAAACAGGACAAATTCATGGCGCGATCGGTAGTGATAGCCCATGCCAATCTTCTGCTTATCCCAGACCAATGGCTTCCAGAACTTAAATCCCACGGCCTCCGCGATCGGCTTGGCGACGAACATCGTTTCCGCATCACAGAATAAATAGAAATGCCGATCGCGCTTCAGGACACGGTGAACTTCGACGAATAACTCTTCAAATCGATCGTTCGGGAAAATCTGGAACCAATTATTGCTAGAGGATTTGCTCTGTTTTAGGCGGGTGGTGGTGCCGATCGCGCGGTGCTTTTCGAGGGATTCGTAGGGTGGATCGGTGATGACTAGATCGATCGAATCCGAGGCGAGGGAGCGAAGCCATTCGACCGCATCGGACTGGTTTACCGCAAAACTAATGGGATCAGGCATGGGATTCGCAGGATTGGCGTTGATGGGCGAGGTCATTTGAGTATATCGGAGAATAGAACACCTGGCCTAAATTCTTTGGGTCGGTGCAATACGGAATCGATCGTGTATCTTCCCTAGTTCTTCACTATTGGTCTTTACCTTTCATTCCCTAGTTGCGGAAAAGCACCGAACCCACTAATTTATTGCCAAATAATATTAGTTGAGGGCGGGTTTTGCCGTGACTTGAAAACTGCCCATATTTTCTAGTGTGTTTCTAATGCAAGCAACCATTGACCGGCTCGAAGCGATCGAGCAAGACTTGTCCAAAACCTTCCGCCAAGCCGTTGTCGAACCGGGTATCCAGGATGCCGTGCGGTTCTTGCAGCGCTGGTCGCATTTGTCCAGCCAAGTGCCCCGATTGCATGGTGCCGCCTTGGCCCGTGTGCGGATTCCCGATATTCAAGGTTTGCTAGCCGAAATTGCCCATGGCGAATGCGGTGGCGGCGATCGGAGCCAAATCCACAGCAAACTCCTGGCAGCGGTGATTGCCGAATCGCCGATCGGCACTTCGGTGCTGGAACATCAGGATCCCGAACTGGTGCAGTTGTTTGAGACAGCGGTTGATCAGGTTTGTGCGATGGATCAAGATGCGGCGATCGGCTTCATCGTCGGTCTGGAAGCGCCTGCCTATGACATCTTGAAGCTGTTGCAAACGGCATTGACTGGGATCCAAATTCCGGCGAATACCGTCGCGAGTTCGGATTACATGGTGATCCATGATGCCGTGGAGAAAGAGCACCAAAATTCCGGCCATGAGGCGATGGAAATCATGCTCAGCAGTGGTTGCGATTTGAACAAAATCCGTCAAGGCGGCCAATGCGCGATCGATTTTCTGATTGCCATGGTGGGTGAGAAGCAGCGGACTTTAGTCGCGGTTTAACTTGGTGTGTTGCGAAGGTGGTGATCCCCCCTAGCCCCCCTTCAAAAGGGGGGTACATGAAAAAAGAGCATGAGTTGTAGGTTGGGTAGAACGAAGTGGAACCCAACGCCAGGAATTCCGGAATTGTTGGGTTCCGCGTTGCTGCACCCAACCTACATCTGACCCATTGGGCCTTGCCCCGCCGCCGTTGTGGCCTCATCCAGAATTTTCCAGATCGCTTCCAGCCAGTCATGATGCTCCGGTTTCATTAAGACCGATCGTAAGCAGGTGACGGTGGGCGCATCGACGACCATATCGGTCTGACTCAGGTCAAATAATTCGACGGGCAAATTGGCTAAGGCCAGGTATAAATGCCGCTGTCCCGTCTCGGCAAAAATGCGACGGGCGATCGCCGATGCCTGAGTAACACTCGCAGCCTGCGGCAACCAAACCACAATATCCAGTTCCGGGGCAGCGGCAGTGACGAACCTTGAATCGTCCTGAAGTTTTTGATACAGCGCTAATGCCGCAGCGCGGGACTGCTCCAATCCCTGAGCAAATTCTCCGCCAGGTTTTAGCGGCAAGAGTTTTTGGGTGGCCCAGAGTCCAACGGCGGCGGCTCCGGCGCGGGAGCATTCGAGGCTGATTTCGCCGAGGTGCAATTCGGTGGAGCTGAAGTAGGTGTAGGGCGAGTCGTGTTTGTAGAAGCGGCCCACGGTGGGGTCTTTGAATAGGACGCAGCCGCAGCCGTAGGGTTGGAGTCCATGTTTGTGGGGGTCGATGACGATCGAATCAACTTCGCCGAGCCGATCGTAGATCGCACGGGTCGCATCGCTCAAATTTTCCGCCAACTGAAAATAGCCGCCATAGGCCGCATCGGCATGGAGCCGAAACCCATATTCGTCGCGGAGTTTGAGCAATGCGGGGAGGGGGTCAACGGCTCCGGTGGCGGTGGTGCCGATCGTGGCGACGACAATGCCGATGCCGCCTTGATCGAGTTGGCGTTTGAGTACATCCAAATCGATCCGGGCCGTGGCGTCGCAGTCAATGCTGGCGTAGTCCATTTGCAGGACGGCGCTGACGCGGCTGTGGGTGTAATGCGACTGGGCCGAGGCGACGACGCGCTGCTGCGGATTGAGGCAATTGGCGATCCAGAGGGCTTCGAGGTTGGCCAGGGTGCCACCGCTGGTGAGATGCCCCAAATACTCCGACCACCCGACCATTGCGGCAATTTCTTGGACGGCTTCCTTCTCCATTTGGGAGCTGGCGCGACCGCCATCCAGGGCGTGGTTGTTGGGGTTGATCCAGATGGCCAGCATCGCCGCGATCCGGGCCACGGGATGGGGGGGCTTGAGGATTTGGCCTGCGTAGAGTGGGTGGAAGT
The DNA here is from genome assembly GCA_031415035.1 of Cyanobacteria bacterium VAR_4_metabat_243. GTDB lineage: Bacteria > Cyanobacteriota > Cyanobacteriia > Leptolyngbyales > Leptolyngbyaceae > Romeriopsis. The sequence goes on along the minus strand of JANOQX010000188.1, from coordinate 423 downwards.
AGGGGTAGTTGTCCCGCAGCCGATCGGCCACTTCCATGATCACGGGAGCGATCTCGCTGATATCCGGGATATCCGACTCCATCGATGGCAAATCGGCAAATCCCGCTTCCAGATGGGTCAGCGCCGCGCGCAGGATTTCAAGGGAATCTTTTTCTAACATATGCGGCATTTTACCACTGGGGCGGGGGCGATTGGGCCGCGACATGGGGCCGATCGGCCATTCCAAATTCAAACAAAATTTTGCGAAAAACTCGTTGTTGCCCAGTCCACCTTGGGTTAAAAGATTCCGTCGGCGAATTGACGGACTACGCAATTCGCCCGCCCCGCGCGTCAACGGCAGGGCTAGTAAGGGAACCCGGCTAAACCCGGCTAAAATTTGGTTTGAGGCCCCTTTAGGGGTCTTTCCTTTCTAGCCCTGCCGTT
>JANOQX010000187.1:0-9456 GCA_031415035.1 Cyanobacteria bacterium VAR_4_metabat_243 | reverse complement strand
TTGTTGCAAGAGTTTTGATCCCCCAAAACCCCCCTCCAATTGGGGGACTTCCAATCCGGGTCCCCCCTTTTGAAGGGGGGCTAGGGGGGTTCGGAAACTGTTTCATCGATTTTTGGATATGGTATTAGCCCGCTTTAGCGGGGTTCCCTTTCTAGCCCTGCCGTTCACGCGCGGGGCGGGTCATGCCGCAGTCCGATCGATTCTCACTGTCACATCGTCCGGATGTGCCGTGCCAGGATGTGTAGTAGGATCAACCTTCTAAACTTTGTTGTGACCTGGCCTTTAGTGATGTTTACCAAATCCCGTCGCAAAACCTCAATGTTCTCAGACGCGCGCGATCGCGGACGTTACGGACGGCGGCGGCAGTCAATCCCCATGCCCTGGCTGATTGCGGCGATTCCGGTGACGTTATTGGCAGTCGAATTGCTGCTGCGGATCGGCGTTGGCTTCGCGGGCAAAACGGCTGAGCTGAATGCCTATCAAGGCGAACCCCCGATCGCCACAAACTATCGCTTCAAACCCTTCACCTCAACGCAACAGCCTGTCCAAGGCGTTCCCGGCTACGGTGGCCTCGCGGTGCAAGCCCATCCCCTCAAGGGCTACCAGCTCATGCCGAAACAGGAAAATGCCGCATTGCAGATTAATGCCCAGGGATTACGATCGAGCGACGACATCCCGATCGCCAAGCCCACAGGCGAAGTCCGCATCCTCGTAATCGGCGGCTCCACGGCCTTTGGCTCCCTCGCCTCGAATAACCAAACCACCTTCGCCCACCAACTCGAAAATCGCCTGAATCAACAGGTCAAAGAGCAGAAAGGCAACACCACCAAGTACCGCCCCGACGTGCTGCCGTTCTTTGCCGATGAGATGGAGAAAGTCCTGAAGCTGCCGCCGAAGATTGCCGATGCCCGCTATCGGGTAATCAATGCCGCCGTGCCGGGATACCTGTCCAGCAATACTTTAGCCGATTACACCACGCGCCTCCAAGCCTACCAGCCGAATGTGGTGGTGCTGATGGATGGCTATGAGGATTTGCTCAGCGATCGGGCTGCCGGCCAACTGCCGACGGATCAGCTCGCGGCCCATCCCTGGGCACACCTGGGGGGGAGCTTGCGCGAGGGATTCCAAGGAATATTCAATCATTTGTACATCACCAAAGCCCTGCGCTACTGGGTGCTAAAGCCGGAACCAAAGCTCGAACAATTGGTCAATCCCCTCGGTGCCGATGGCAAAAACCTGGCGGATCAACTTAGCGCCGATGCCAATGGTTTGACGCCCCGCATCGATCGTTACCAGCAAAATCTCGCCCAACTCGCGACCCTGACCCAAAGCACCAAAACACCCTTCGTCGTGGCGTTATCCCCCGAACTGCACCAACGCGAAACCGCAAAGCAAACCCCAGCGGAAAAGCAACGGTTGGCAGCCTTGGGGAACAGCTATCAGGAACGGGTGAAGACGGGTTATAGCGCGCTCGATCGGGCTATCCAAACCGTCAAATCCAAGCACAGCAATCTGATCATCGTCCCCTTGGCCAAAACCCTGAATCAAGTGGATGGCGAAGCCTTCCGCGACACCGTGAATCTAACCGACAATGCCCAAATTGCCGTCAGCGATCGGTTGTATCAAACGATCTCCCCCATGCTCCTCGTCAAACCCAAACCCTTTAGCAATTAGGCCGCGATCATCCAAAATCCGGCGGGTGCTTTCCCGCCAACACCAGCAGCGATCGTAAATTTGCCACACCAGGACGATTCAGCAATAGTGATTTCACCGTCGCTCGACCACAAGCGGTAATCCCAGAAACTTCTGTCGGGTCATCTTCCTAGCGAAAATGTTCATGCCATGCTTGCGTTCGCGGATTGAATAACGGCAATTGCGCCTGAGTCACCGGATCGATCGCCATGAGCTTGGCCGACTTATGCCCATTGCAGCCAATACAACTCCACGCCAAATTGACCAAAACTGTCAGCCCTCCAGCGGAACGGGGATGAATATGCTCCACCACAAACCCCGCTGTACCATAATCATCCGGTGAAAAGCAATATTCACAGTACCCTCTCGCCCTAGCCTGCACGAGCCTTCGTGTTACCTGAGGAATATATTCAGAAGCCATCTCAATCACGCCCGATCGCATCACGAAATTCTCGCACAATCACCGTCAAATCCACACCCCGCAGCGTCGCCAGTTTAAACATCGCTCGTGCCCTTTCGGCATCCTGCATCTCAACGACCTCAGCCATTGCCAACAATTCTCGGCGCTCATCCTCCGTCAAAGTCGCCGCTTCAAGCCGATCGCGTAACACTTCAAGGCGTTGTCGTTGAGCGATCGGCGGGCGCACATTAATCAAACGAATCAGATCAACTTCGGCGGCCGATACCGTCCGATGCACTGGTTGATTCAAGGCTTCAAGCGCTGCGATCGCGTCAGGCAGCCGATCGTCCTCAAGTTTTTCGAGGAGGGCAATGGCTTGTTGGCGATTGGATGGAGGAGTCATAAAGGGCGACCAATAATCGACTGTCCTTACTTTAGCGCATTCATTGACGCCGTTGCCACCGTGATATCAGGCGCGATCGGCAGATTTCGCATCGTAATTCCGTTGCACATTTGATGGTGGTGACGATGCGTTATGCTTCGCAGTAAAGCATCCTACGGGATATGGGTCGTGATTCAATCACCTCTTTCGGGACCTTTAATAATCTCGCCATCGGGAGTGATAGTATCCCAGTACAGAGCATTATAGGAATTTCCTCGACCCCAACCTTGAGCCTTGCTGAAGTTGCTACGGATCATGATGGCATCATCCAGATCGTTAGCAGACCAGATACTGTGAGCAAAGATGGAACAGGTCAAATCAACTCCCTGCATATTGGCTCTAGTGAAATTAGCTTTTCTACAGTTGGAATAACTGATGGTGGCATACCGAAAATCGGCATTAGTGAAATTGGTTCCGAACAAGCAGGAATAGGACAAGCAGGCTCCAAACAGCCTAGCCTCAGACAAGTCAGAAGAAGAGAAGTCAACCATTTCCAAATTAGCGCCGCAGAGATTAATTCCTCGCCAATCAGCATGACTCAACTGGGGGTGAAACATCCGATTAGCTCGACTTCCGCCCAAATCGATTCCAGCGAAATTTCGCTCTCCAGCAGCATAACGCTCCAACAATTCCTCAGCAGTCATAACTTCAACCTCCAAAACACCACCAGCCCCACCTGGACAGAATTCCTCATAGGGACAACCCCATTTAACCTCAAGATCACGATCGCCGATCGACCCACAAGCCAACTCGCCCCACCCCACCAACGAAACCAACGTTGTACAATAGGGAAACCATTCGCCCCGCTCCTCCCATGGTTGCCGAAGCCTCTACCTCCCAAATCAAACCCCTGCTCCAAGAGCCGGAACGCCTCGCCGCGCGGCTGAAGGAAATCCCAGCGGAACCGGGCGTGTACTACATGCGCGATGCCACCGACCAAATCCTCTACATCGGCAAATCCAAAACCCTCCGATCGCGGGTCAAACAGTATTTCAACGGCTCGGATACCCGCCCCCGCATCCAGCTGATGGCGCGGCAAGTTACTGACATCGAAGTCATCGTCACCGACACCGAAGCCGAAGCCCTGGCCCTTGAAGCAAACCTGATCAAACAACATCAGCCGCATTTCAATGTGATGCTGAAGGACGACAAAAAATATCCCTACCTCTGCATCACCTGGTCAGAAGACTATCCCCGCATTTTCATCACCCGCAAACGCCGATCGAGCAATTCCCGCGATCGGTATTACGGCCCATATGTCGATACCCAGTTGCTCCGCAGCACGTTGTCCCTGGTGAAACGGATTTTCCCGTTGCGGCAGCGACCCCAGCCACTGTTCAAAGATCGCACTTGCCTAAATTACGACATTGGCCGCTGTCCTGGCGTTTGTCAGGGCTTAGTCACCCACGAAGATTACCGCAAAATTTTACAAAAAGTCGCGATGATTTTCCAAGGGCGCAGTTCGGAATTGACCGACACGCTCACCGAACAAATGGGCAAAGCCGCCGAAGAACTCAACTTTGAACATGCTGCCCGATTGCGCGATCAAATCCAGGGTTTGCAAAATCTCGGTGCCCACCAAAAGGTCGCATTGCCCGATGATACCGTGTCCCGTGACGCGATCGCCCTTGCCGCCGATGATGTCCACGCCTGCATCCAACTGTTCCAAATCCGTGCTGGACGCTTAGTTGGGCGCTTGGGCTTCTTCGCTGATGCGCAGTCCGGGGAACCGGGGGCGATTTTGCAGCGCGTCTTAGAAGAGCATTTCCAAACCGTCGATCCGGTCGAAATCCCCGCCGAAATCCTGGTGCAGCACGAATTGCCCGACAGTGAAATGCTGGCGGATTACCTCAGTCAAGCCAAAGGCCGCAAAGTCACGATCGTCAATCCCCAGCGCCAAACCAAAGCCGAACTCCTGGAAATGGTCGAGCGCAATGCCCTGTACGAATTGGCTCGGACACAACAAGCCGTCGATCGGAATAACCTGGCAATGCAAGACCTCGCCGAAATCATCGACCTCCCTGAACTGCCCCGCCGGATTGAGGGTTACGACATCTCGCACATTCAAGGTTCGGATGCCGTGGCGTCCCAAGTCGTGTTCATCGATGGATTGCCCGCGAAGCAACACTACCGACATTACAAAATCCAAAATCCCGATGTCAAACCCGGTCACTCCGACGACTTCGCCAGCATGGCCGAAGTCATCACCCGCCGCTTCCGCAAATACGCCCAAGCCAAAGCACGCGGCGAACATATCCGCAAATGGCACGAATCCTCGATCCTCGCCCGCCAATCATCGGCCTTCTCCGACTTCCCCGATCTCCTGATGATCGACGGCGGTAAAGGCCAGTTGTCCGCCGTAGTCGCGGTGCTGAAGGAAATGAATTTACTCGAAGAGATTCGGGTCGTGAGTCTGGCAAAGCAACGGGAGGAGATTTTCCTGCCGGGGGAATCGCTACCGCAAGTGACAGAGGCCGAACAGCCCGGAGTCCAATTGCTGCGGCGACTGCGGGATGAAGCCCACCGATTTGCCGTGAGTTTCCATCGTCAACAACGATCGACCCGAATGCGCCGATCGCGCCTCGATGAAATTGCCGGATTGGGCCATTATCGCCAGAAGCAGTTACTCGCTACATTTCGGTCGATCGACTACGTGCGCGAAGCCACCGTCGAGCAATTAGCCGAAGTCGAAGGCATCGGGCCGAAGATGGCAGAGCAGATCTACGAATATTTCCATCCGGTTCAGGATATTCCGGAGATCCCCCCTAGCCCCCCTTAAAAAGGGGGGTACCAGAAATTCAAAGTCCCCCTTTTTAAGGGGGATTTAGGGGGATCGTGATTTTTGCCAGCTACCGACTAAACGCTATGAACTACGACTTTAGCCAACTCGCCCAACTTTACAAGTCCACGCTCCTCTATGACGTTTTGCCATTTTGGGAAAAGCATTCGATCGACCGAGAGCATGGCGGCTATTTCACCTGCCTCGATCGATCGGGCCAAGTCTTCGATACCGACAAATTCATTTGGCTCCAGAACCGCCAGGTGTGGATGTTCTCGACCTTATGCAACAAGATCGAACCGCGCGATAACTGGCTCCAAGTCGCTGAACATGGCGCAAAGTTTTTGGCGAAACATGGGCGGGATGAGGCAGGGAATTGGTATTTCGCGATCGATCGATCGGGTCAACCCCTCGTCCAACCCTACAACATCTTCTCCGATTGCTTTGCCGCGATGGCATTCAGTCAATATGCCTTAGCATCGGGCCAGGATTGGGCCAAGGCCGTGGCATTGCAGGCTTATGACAATTACCTCAAACGCAAAGACAACCCCAAGGGCAAGTATACCAAAGCCTATCCGGGCACGCGGGTGATGAAGTCGTTAGCGATTCCCATGATTCTGGCCAATCTCACTTTAGAAATGTCCTGGCTATTAGATCCAGCAACGCTAGACGAAATATTAACGGCAACGGTGGATGAAGTGATGCACGACTTCTATGACTCCGATCGGGGCTTGATGTACGAAAATGTCACTCCTGATGGTGGGCATCTGGACTGTATGGATGGACGATTGTTGAATCCGGGGCATGGGATCGAGGCAATGTGGTTCATGATGGAGATTGGGCAGCGGCGGCAGGATATGGATTTGGTGAACCGCGCGATCGACATTACCCTGAATATTCTGAAGTTCGCGTGGGATGAAGAATTCGGTGGAATTTATTACTTTATGGATGCCGATGGCCATCCGCCACAACAGTTAGAGTGGAATCAAAAACTCTGGTGGGTACATGTGGAGACGCTGGTGGCATTGGCGATGGGCTATCGGTTGACGGGTCGCACTGAAGGTTGGGAGTGGTATCAGAAGGTGCATGAGTATAGCTGGTCGCGGTTTGCTGACCCGGAATGTGGGGAATGGTATGGGTACCTCGATCGGCGGGGGGAGGTGTTGCTCGATTTGAAGGGGGGCAAGTGGAAGGGGTGTTTTCATGTGCCGAGGGCGATGTACCTTTGTTGGCAGCAGTTTGAGGCGTTGGCAAAAGACGGGGTGCCGCAGTAGATTTATTTGGCCCGATCGTTCCCTCCTGGTGGGAGATGCAGATTATCGATGCGGATTTGGACATGGACGGCCCAGAGGAGTAATATCACTTCGTAGGCCAGTTCGCGGCGAATCCGGCGGGGGGAAACGTTCTCGGATTGGCGACGCTGTTTCAGCGCGATTAATTCAGCGACGATTTCCTCCGGGAAAATCAGGTAACCCGACCAAATTAGTGGGAAGGGATTACGCAGTCGAAATGATGAGAACAGCAGAATCAGCGCTGTAATTCCAAGTCCCGCAAGCAGGCCACGTTCCAGGTTCCAGAGTAGATAGGTACGGTCTTGGGATGCTTGATCGGCAGGGAGTCGATCGTATAGGGCTTTCAGTACACGTATACCTTTAACTCGACCTGCATGCATGAAATTCTTATTAATCCTTCCCTGATTATCTTTCAAGAGCATCGGAATCGCTTGTCGAGTTTGTGCGAAGTCGAATTCAAGCGCACCGCGATCAGCCAATTGTTCAAGGGCTTCTAGCATTTCATACGACCATGCTGAATCCTGAGGAATTGAATTCAGCTTAGCCAATAAAACTGGAGCAATTCGTCGATCAGTTGATCCTAGATTCAGCCACCCATGACGATAAACAACTGACGACCGTCGCGCCCACCATAACATTACGATCGTTAACTGCCGAAACGACTGATGGTAAAGATCCAATCCCGAGACGACAGAGCGTACTCACTGAGTTGCGACGCATCTGAGGATCGGTGCTACGCAATGCATTTAGCAAAAATTCTTGATTGCTATCCTGTGCCACCTGTGAGAGCACTAACCTTGCTGCCTGGCTGACTGCCGGATCAGCATCTTGTGTGCCCTGGCGCAACGCTGCAACAGCTTGAGTGTACTTTGCGTCCTTCGCTAAATGCCGATCAATCGGCATATATGAGAAATAAGGCATCGTTCGTCGATCGGTAAAATCGAACAATACCACCCGAAAACCAGTTCGCCGATGTTCCCGTTGTCCACCATTAACTAAAAGGCCCGCATCTTTTAAACTTTTCAGCTCGGCTCGTCCCTCATTTGAGTCCAAGCTGTGGCGAAAATAACGGATGGCATATTGTCGCACAATGACATCGACATCTTTGAGCGCCGCCGTCACTGAAGGCCGATACTCATCCGCCACATCAATTCCAGAAAGCGTGAACATCGCGGCCCGACGAACTTCTACATCTGACTCACCCAATAATGCAATCAGCAGCGCCTCGCGGGCATCACTATACGGCGATCGTGGTGACTGATACCAACTGAAAACCGCCACATCCATCGCACTAAAACGATATTCACGATCTTCTAACTTTGTGATCATGTTCATACCATTGCTCCCCCATATCCCCTCCTGAACGTGCTGATTGTTCACATCGGCCCCATACACCGGACGACGTTGTTCTTCCGTGGCATATTGAGTTGCGGCCACCGTTTTCAGTCCCGCTAAACAGGGTTGGATACCTTCTTGCTGTCCAAGGTGGATTAAGGTCGCAGCAACATTACAGGGAATGTCCCATCGATTAGTCAGATAGCCTTCTCGCTCAGATGGTTGGATATCTTCCCGGTGGCGCAAAACTGGATATGCTAATGCCGATTGTAAGGCCTCAATGGTCTTGGGAGTAGGGACTTTAGACAACGCAGAACCATTCGCCAATGCTTGAAGTTTCGCAACAGTCGATCGATTCGCTGGCTTGATTTCTGGATCAGCACTCGCATCGACCAAAGCGCTTAGCAAAAATTGATATTTCTCTTGAGCCGGACTCACTGATGCTGGACGAGTAATCTCTCTAGACAGTCCTTGTGCTTGCAGACGAGCCAACTCCAGATCGAAAATATACTTATTATCTGACGCGGCCGAAGCAAATAACTTGACTGCAACTTCCGCGTACTGCGGCCGACTAAAGAATCGGCGGATTACTTCTAATTTTACATTGCGTGGAACTTGCGGATCTTGAGCAACATCTGTCAGACTTCGCACAACCAATGGATCAGCTTTGGCGCTTTTGGACTCCTCATCCGCTACATTTTGGCTCCACCCGATCACTTGCGGTAGAATAGCGAACCGATTCTCCCGCATCACCTGTATGGACAAGCTATCCTTGAGATGAGCATATTGTTTGCGTGTCTGCAAAACCTTAGCAATAGCCACCAGTGCTTCATTTTCAGCAGTTGGATCGCGGAAAAGGGCAGTTAAGGACTTAATCATCTGGGGATCGCGTTGTCGGCTTTCAAGTGCAATGCTCAACGTCCGATGAAACTGCGGTGATGAGGATCGGGATTGATATCGGCCCAAATCTGGCAACAGTTGGATAAAGGTCGATCGCCAGTTGTCATCATACTTCGACGATTCACCTAAGGCATCCAGTACAACCAGCTTTTGGGTGACAGTGGCAACATTATTCGATTTCTGGATCGGGGATTTTGCAGCATCCGCAGTGAGTTGAGTCAAGCGGCTCAGTGCCGCATTCAAATAAGCCGTTGCATCTTTCTGTTGAAACTTGCCTAAGGCGTTCGCAGCAGCCGTGTAGACGTCATTTCCCGGAGAACCGGCCCCATCACATTTCTTATTCCGATTTTGATCATCTTGCAGCAATTTCCCTAATATTGGAATGGCTCTTGGATCTTTCAAATGTCCCAAGGCTTCAATGCTTTGGCAATCGATGCTTAGGGAATTCGATCCAGACGATCCAGGCTTCAGGTTGGCTAAGGAATGAGGATTAAATAAAGTCCGTAAATCGGTCGTAGCATAGTAGACTGGAATTGCTGATCAACTGCGGCAATCCGATGAATCCATATCCATCCGCCATTGAGGCCCAAATGCAACGATTGTATTCATCGTTGAG
>JANOQX010000186.1:0-2934 GCA_031415035.1 Cyanobacteria bacterium VAR_4_metabat_243 | reverse complement strand
GTTGAATATACAGTTGGGGGGAATGCTGCATGGGATCAAGCTGGGCGTGTGGTAACAATCAGCTTCCCATAGCCTTCCCCTCCTTGCAGCAACATTCCCGGCCTGATTGCCTTTTAACCACTTCTGTCAGGCAGTCAGCTCTGCCGGGACTTTGATTTAGACCATCCACTGATGACCTATGCCCCCATGTCCCAGCACATAACTCAAGCCGCCACACCGATCGTGGCTGCCCAAAGTCCAATTCAACCGCCTGCTCCAGCGACACAGACTGATACCGCCTATGGCCGATTTGAGCTGTTTGAACAGGATGAATGACTTGTGCCTCACGCACAGGAGACCCCATGAATATCGACCAACAACAGACGATTGCCCACCTGGAAGCACTGGGTTATGGTCAATCCACGCCAATCTACCTGCGATGCTTTCCCAAAAATAAGGGACGGGCGCGAAATTTCCAAAGCACGATCGCGCAGTTGCCCTGGGATGATCTACATCGACTCCAAGCCCAAGACTATGGCATTTACTTTGTGGTAAATGGCCAGGGTCATAAAGATGCAGATGTGCGCCTGGGGCGAGTCGTGTTTTTTGAGCATGACGACCTCGAAAAGTCTGTACAGATGGGCTTGTGGGAGACTTTAGGGCTGCCGATGCCGACGATTCAGATTGACACTGGAGGCAAGTCAATTCATTCCTACTTGCGCTTGCAAGCCGACTGCGACATCGCTCAATGGCGCACCCTTCAAGCCGATTTACTCACATTTGCCGATGCCGATCGGAGCATCAAAAATCCGTCACGGGTAATGCGTCTTGCGGGTTTCATTCATCCGGGCACGGGGCAAATTTCCACGATCGTGCATCAGTCCAACCAATGCTACAGCTACGACGAACTCCGCGCGATCGTGCCACACCAGCAACGATCGACCAGTAATTCGCCCAAAACCCCAATCCCGCTGGAAATCTGTCTAACCCACGAAGATCGAGCATTGCTGCAAAACGGCGCATCAGAAGGCCATCGCAACACAGGCGGCGCAAAACTTGCCCGGAATTTAATCGGCACTGAATCCTATCTGAAAACAATCGGGCAATCATCCAATTCACCAGCGATCGCGCTGTTTGAATCCTATTGCTCACGCTGCCATCCACCCATTTGCGCCCAAGAATCAGCCGCAATTTGGGAAAGTGCGATAGCCGACAATCCCATGCCTTCACTGACAAAAGCCGCGATCGCCAACTGTATCAACGCTTGGCAAAAGCGATCGCACACCGTTCCGACCGCAGTCCCAGAACCCAATCAGGCATCCAGTTCGCGTCTGGTGCGAGATTTCCGGTTTGTCGAAAATAAACTGGGCGATCGACTACGCCTGAATATGCTCAAAAATCGGATTGAACTCGACGGCAAACCATTCGACATCACCAAGGCGCAACTCATCCTGGCTCTAGAACACAATCTCGACCTGGGCGGCAGGCGCGAACAAATCGAAGACATTCTGACATTGCTCGCCGAACGCCGTCCTTACTCGCCCGTGATTGACTACCTGGAATCCGTTCATGCCCAGCATGGCAACGACACGCAACTTCTGACGGGTTTTGCCGATCGATATTTGGGCGATCGCCAACCGATGGCCGATGCCTTCCTCAAACGCTGGCTCATTTCCGCCGTCGCCAGAGCCTTCCAACCGGGCTGCAAAGCCGACTACATCCTCGTGCTGCAAGGCAAACAGGGCTGGGGGAAATCCGGTTTCTTCAATACTCTCGCCAATGGCTGGTTCGACGACGGCATTGCGGCAACGGCCAACGACAAAGACCAGTTGATGAAATTGCACAGCGCCTGGATTATCGAACTGTCGGAACTGGAAGCAATCTTCCGCAAAAAGGATGTCAGTGCCTTCAAAGCCTTTATCACCGCCCGGACTGATGCGCTCCGCAAACCCTATGGTCGCGTGGTCGAAGAATTGCCACGCGCCAATGTGTTCGGCGCTTCTACGAACGAAGATGGCTTTCTCAATGACCCCACAGGCAATCGGCGATTCTGGGTGATTCATGTGTGTAAACCGATCGACATTGCCCGCCTCGAACAGGAAAAAGACCAGATCTGGGCCGCTGCCGTCGCCCTCTACAAATCCGGTGAACGCTGGCATCCCACGCAATTAGAAGCGATCGCCGCCGAAGCGATCGCCCAGGACTATCAGCAATCCGACCCCTGGCTCAAACCAATCAGTGACTTCCTCGGCGATCGGGACACAGTTTTGACCGCCAATATTCTTGAACATGCCCTCCAAATTGAGGTGGGACGGCAAGGTAAAGCCGATGAAATGCGGGTTGCGGCGATTCTCCGTGAGTTGGGATTTCACGCGGCCCGGAAAACAGTCAATGGTCGCCGAATGCGCGTTTGGGTGCGATCACCGGACGACCAGGACAACCTGGGACAACCGCCGCCGCAATGGTTGACCACTGCCGAAAGTCCATCGCCACAAGTGATTGAACCCAGTCAGGCCGACTTGGACAACTTTAATCCGATCGATCAAACCGCCGCAAATTCTCCGACACCGATCGTCAAGCAACTCAATCTTACTGAACCAGTTGTCCAGGTTGTCCAGGTTAGTCAAATCCAATCCAGCGTGACTTCTGACAATGCCCAACCCCTGAAACCGAGGCTGCCCCGGTTGGCCAACTATCCCACCGATCCGAATTAATCTGCCTTCCACTTTCCCGGTATCCCCCATGAGCCAAGACCCAATCGCCATACTCCAAAGCGATCGCCCTCATGCAGCGCACCGAATCCCTCCTCGATGCGCTAAGGAATGAGGATTAAATAAAGTCCGTAAATCGGTCGTAGCATAGTAGACTGGAATTGCTGATCAACTGCGGCAATCCGATGAATCCATATCCATCCGCCATTGAGGCCCAAATGCAACGATTGTATTCATCGTTGAG
>JANOQX010000185.1:0-20361 GCA_031415035.1 Cyanobacteria bacterium VAR_4_metabat_243 | reverse complement strand
CACGAATCGCTCAAAGATCGCACTAATCATCCCGCTCCTCCGCTGTGAATCGCTCAAACCGCTTGGTCTGATTATATCGCCTATCCATCGCGACTCAGATTGAGCAAACTGGTACAAAAGCTCACCTTAACAGGGGTAGTTATTAAGGCATGAAGTTGAGGAACTTGTGAGCGCCGAAATTGGCACCACCAAAACGCTATAATGGGCTGCGCCATTCGCCTTGACGGGTTCAATATGCCAAAGCAACTTTCGCTCAGTATGCCCGGATTCCGCCAACTATTGGGCTATCAGCGATCGTGGTTGCGGGGCGATATTCTGGCAGGCATTACCGTCGCCGCTTACCTGATTCCCCAATGTATGGCCTACGGAGAATTGGTCGGTGTGCCGCCAGTCGTAGGACTGTGGGCAATGCTACCAGCAATGCTAATTTACGGCCTATTTGGTTCTTCTCGCCAACTCTCAGTTGGGCCAGAATCGACTACGGCAGTGATGACCGCAGCGGCGATCGCCCCGTTGCTCTCAGCCGATGGTGGTAATTATGCGGCCCTCGCCGCATTACTCGCCATACTGGTTGGTCTGGTTTGTCTGGTGGGTTATGTGGCGCGATTAGGCTTTCTCGCCAATTTGCTCTCGAAGCCAATCTTGATTGGCTACATGGCGGGAGTGGCCGTGATTATGATCACCGGACAACTGGGTAAAATTAGTGGTATTTCCATTCAGGGAAACACCGTATTTGGCGCGATGAGTCACTTTATCCAACAGATTAATCATAGTCACGGGATCACGCTGCTGCTCGCTGGCGGTGTTGTGAGTTTTCTACTAATCATCCAGCGGCTGTGGCCAAAAGCGCCTGGGCCTTTGTTGGCCGTACTCCTCGGTACGGCAGCGGTGGCAGTGCTTCACCTCGATCGGCAAGGGGTCGCGGTCGTGGGTGAAATTCCGGCAGGTTTACCGCAATTCACAATTCCGAATTTCCCGACCCAACTGCCATCACTGCTGGCTTCGGCGATCGGGATTGCGATCGTGGGATATTCGGATAATGTCCTGACAGCGCGGGCCTTTGCCGCCCGCCACCACGATAAAATTGATGCGAATCAAGAGCTACTCGCACTGGGCTTAGCGAATCTGGGCGCGGGTTTGATGCAGGGATTTCCAGTTAGTAGTAGTGGCAGCCGGACGGCGATCGGCGATGCCCTCGGGAGCAAGACTCAAGTTTTCTCATTGGTTGCATTCATTATTGTCATTATTGTTCTACTCTTTTTGCGTCCAGTCTTGTCGCTATTTCCCAAGGCTGCTCTAGGCGCGATCGTTATCTTTGCGGCCCTCAAACTGATCGAAATTCCCGAGTTCATTCGTTTGTATCGATTTCGACAGAGTGAATTCTTTCTGGCGATCATTACAATGTTTAGCGTGCTCATGACGGATATCTTAGTCGGTGTCGCAATTGCCGTCGGATTATCCGTGATTGAATTGTTATCCCGGTTGGCGCGTCCCCATGATGCCGTCCAAGGAAGCGTGCCAGAAATGCCGGGGCTGCATAATATTGCGGATTGGGAAGGGGCAATCACGATTCCCGGATTAGTGATTTATCGCTATGACGCGCCTTTATGCTTTGCCAATGCCGAGGACTTCAAGTGCCGTGCAATCAGGGCGATCGAGGCCGAATCCACAGCGGTGGAGTGGTTTGTTTTGAATACGGAGGCGATCGTTGAAATCGATATTACGGCAGCCGATATCCTCGAAGAATTAATCGATGAACTTGCGGCTAGAGCGATTATCTTTGCCTTGGCACGGGTCAAACATGATTTTTATCGCCAGCTCGCCCGATCGCGGATCTTGAAAAAGATTCAGGCAGAGCATATTTATCTAACGCTGCATAGCGCGATCGCGGGGTTTGAGCAGCGATCAACACGGTAGTTGTTGAGCCACCATGGCACAAAGTATAGCCGCCACCATCGATCCTCATAAATTCCTCAAGATTAGACTCTACTCTGATGGTATTAACCCTGAATCAGCAAGCATTCAGGATTGGCGATTGAGGGAGGAATTTGCTGTGAGTGCACAAGTCATTAATACTCAAACGATCGAGCCGCCAACGGCAATCCGCCATTCCGCCGATTACCTGATCGTTGGCAGTGGACTATCGGCGCTGGTCTTTGGCGCACTGATGGCAAAGGCGGGTAAGCGGGTGGAAATTCTGGAAGCCCATGAATATCCCGGTGGTTTCGGGCATACCTTTACCATGGCCCACGAATATCACTTCAACGCTCAACTTCACTACGTTTGGAATTGTGGGGAAGGAAATACCGTCAATCTCGTGCTGAAGCGGTTGGGACTCGATCGTGCCGTCACCTTCGAGCGCTACGACCCGAATGGCTTTGACCATATGCGAATGCCGGGTTAGTGATCTTTGCTACACCACCGGATCAGGTCCTACCAATGTTGGCCGATGCCCGTCCAGAAGAGATCCGCCGCTTCCAGGCATGGAAACCCAATCATATTACAACAATTTTGCATCGTGATGCTAGTCTCTATGCCCCGCACAAAATCCAGCATGGTTCTGAGTTTGATTTTTTTCAATCAGGCACCGATTGGGGCTACAATGCCGCATTGAATCAGCTTTGTGGCATCCCCTCGAGTGAAATATGCAGCCTTGCATTTAATCTTAAAGATCAGATCGATCCGGAAAAGATTATTCACATTCAGCAACATCACACCCCCTTCTATGATGTTGAATCATTTCGATATCGTGATGAAATTGTGACTCAGAATGGTGAGCACAATACCTACTATGTCGGAGCCTATCTTGGTGATGGTCTGCATGAAGGCGCAGTGACATCGGCGGTGAATGTCGCTACACTGATTGGGCCGATGCGGGTTGACGGTGACTCCCCAGCACTCCAGCACCGGGCTAGTCTCATGGTGTAATGACTCCCTAGCAGAAAAACTTGAGGAATTTGTGAGGCGGCAGAATTCTTTAGATATTCGTGGGATTACTTGATGTTTCGTGAGGGACAGCGTTGAATATGGTAAGGGATTAGTTCCTTGGATGTAATATGGAGAAGTCATGCAGTCAACGGCTGAACTGATGGATCAACTGCAACAAGAACGAGATTTACGCCGACAGGTCGAGGTGGCGCTACAAGACAGTCTTCTGGTCAATGCACAGATGCGGCAGGAACTTGCCGATCGGCAAGCCGCACTGCGCGATCGTGAACGCTTAGAGCGAGAACTGCTTGACAGCAAGCAACAACTCGAAGCCTGTAAACGTTTGGAAATTGAGCAGCAAGGCGTTGAAGCCAACCTGAAGCAAAGCGAACGGAAATTTCGGGCGATTTTTGACGGTACTTTTCAGTTTATGGGGTTACTCAATCCTCAGGGAACGGTGCTCGAAGCCAATCGGACGGCTTTAGATGCCGTTGGTATTACTTTGGCAGATGTTGTCGGCAAACCGTTTTGGGAAACCCAATGGTGGACGCATTCTCCCAAGCTCCAACAAAAATTAGCCGAGGCGACCCGGCAGGCGGCGGCAGGTGAATTGGTGCGATTTGAGGCGGAGCACATTTTAGCGGATGGTTCATCCGTTTTTGTTGACTTTTCCATGAAGCCAGTTGTGGATGAAACGGGTCATGTGATCATGCTCATCCCGGAGGGCCGCGATATTAGCGATCGGCGACAAGCCGAAATCCAGTTACAGGAACGGGAAGAATTTCTCAGCAGTATCTATGACGGTGCCGCACAAGCGATCTTTGTGATCGATGTGAGTGATGGCGGTCACTTCTGCTATGTCGGGTTCAACCCCATTGCGGAGCAATATGCCGAAGTACCAAATGCGGAAATTCGGGGTAAAACACCAGAGCAGGCTTTTGGCAAGGAACTTGGGACAGCGATCGGCCAAAACTATACGCGCTGCCTCGAATCCGGCACAAGCATTCGCTACGAAGAGCAACTTGTATTTCCGGGACATACCATTTGGACTTTAACGACCTTATCGCCGCTGCGGAATGGGCAAGGTCAGATCTATCGGATTGTGGGCACCGCGACGGATATCAGCGATCGTAAACAGCAAGAGGAAATCTTACAAAACATTGCCCTCGGCGTTTCAGCCAAAACTGGCACCGCCTTCTTCCAGGCATTAGTTGAATACTTAAGCAAAGCCCTGGGGATGGAATTTGCCTTTATTTGTGAGCTAATTGCACCGGAATGCCAATCCATCCGGACGATCGCGGGCTATGGCGATGGTCAGGCCGTCGCAGGTGATGAATATGACCTGGAAGGCACACCCTGTGAGCAAGTTGTGAGGGTGGATCAGCAGCGCTGTGCCTATCCGTGTGGAATTCAGCAACAGTTCCCCAAAGACACCTATCTCGGTGATATTCGGGCGGAAGCCTATATGGGATTACCCTTGATCGGCTCCAATGGCCAGATCTTGGGCTTAATCAGTGTGATCAGTCGGCAACCGATCGCCGATCCTGATTTCATGGCACATATTCTCCAAATTTTTGCGACCTGCGCGGCGGCGGAACTCGAACGTCAGCAAGCCGAAGCGGAACTCCAGCACCAAAAAGCGGATTTAGCCCGATCGAATGCCGAATTGCAGCAGTTTGCCTATGTCGCATCCCATGACTTACAAGAACCCCTACGGATGGTCAGCAGTTACTTAGAACTGCTCGAACGCCGCTACAAAGGGCAACTGGATGACAAGGCTGATCAGTTTATTGGCTATGCCGTCGATGGTGCCGTCCGGATGCAAACCTTGATCAATGCGCTGCTCACCTACTCGCGGGTTGGGACGACAGCGCAATCCTATGAATCGATCGATTGTGCCGTGGTACTGCAAGATGTATTGACTAATCTCCAAGTGACGATCGCCAAAAATAGCGCGATCATTACCCACGACCCCCTACCGGCAGTCCATGGCGATCGCACCCAACTGATCCAATTGCTCCAAAACCTGATCAGTAATGGGATCAAATTTCGTCGTGCGGATACGCCTCGCATTCATATCGGGGCCAAACGCCTGGCTGACAAGTGGTTGTTTTCGATCCATGACAATGGTATTGGGATTGAGGCGCAGTATACCGATCGGATCTTCATTATCTTCCAGCGATTACATAGTCGAGCCGAGCATCCGGGTACGGGGATTGGCCTATCGATTTGCAAAAAAATTGTCGAACGACATGGCGGTAATCTCTGGGTGGAGTCCCAGCCCGCCCAGGGTTCGACCTTTTACTTTACGCTGCCACTGATGCCCAAAAACACGGTCGAAATAGGCAACCTATGATAGTTTGTAGCAATGCACCCGAAACGATCAAGATTCTACTCGTTGAGGATAATCCCGGTGATGTTGAACTAACCCGTCTGGCTTTTGAAGAAAGTAAACTGTTGATTGATCTCAGTGTGGCGAGTGATGGCGTTGCGGCCATATCATTCTTGCAGCAACGCAAGGCGGCGAATTTAGCCCCGCCGGATCTGGTCTTGCTCGATTTGAACTTACCCAAAATGAATGGACAGGAAGTACTGGCTGAACTCAAAGTTGATCAAGATCTCAAACGGATTCCAGTCATTGTTTTGACCACCTCCCAGGCCGAAGAAGATATTCTGGGTGCCTACAATTCCTATGCGAGTGGCTACATCACCAAGCCCGTCAGCTTTGATCAATTCATCAAGGTAGTCCAATCGATCGAAAACTTCTGGTTTACGATCGTTAAATTACCACCCAATCATTATTGAGCTATCCTTTTCATCCCGACTCATGACTAACCAGACCATCAAAATACTATTGGTTGAAGATAACCCCGGAGATGTTTTACTGCTTCAGGAAACGCTGTCGGAAATCAGCCTTGTCACATTTATCTTAGTCAATGTCGAACGGCTATCCGATGCCCTAAAGCGGCTTCAGACCGACGTATTTGATGTGATTCTGCTCGACTTGGCGTTGCCAGATAGTCAAGGACTGGAAAGTTTTGGCAAAATCTATCAGCAAGTACCGCTGACCCCGATCGTCGTCCTCACGGGCATGAGCGATGAAACCATTGCGCTGAAAGCGATGCAGGCAGGCGCTCAAGACTATCTCGTCAAAGGCCGGGTGAGCGGCAGTGATTTGTTGATGCGCTCGATTCGCTACGCGATCGAGCGCAAACGGGCCGAAGCCATCTTGCACAAACGCGAGCGCGAACTCCGAACCCTGACTGAACATGCACCCGACATCATTAGTCGCTTTGACAAAGACCTCAAATATCTATTCATCAATGCCGCCGTGGAAGCCGCAACTGGGATTGACGCTGCCGCTTTCTTGGGCAAAACCGCCCGTGAGTTGGACTTACCGATCACCGCAGTGGAACAGTGGGAAACGACCTTAAACCAGGTATTTGCGACGGGAGCAGCCACCTCGATCGAATGCGAAGCCTCAACGCCACAAGGAATGCGCCATTATCAATCGCGCTGTGTCCCCGAATTTGCCCTGGATGGCTCGGTTGAATCGGTGTTGGTCATGAGCCGCGACACCACTGAACAAAAGCAACTTGAAGCGCAGCTATTCCGCGCCCAACGCATGGAAAGTCTCGGCACCCTCGCCAGCGGCATTGCCCACGATATGAATAATATCCTCACCCCAATTCTGGTCGTATCCCAACTGCTGCCACTGAAGATCCCCAAGCTGGATCAGCAAAACCAGAAATTACTAAAAATGCTAGAGGATAGTGCTAAACGTGGCAGCAATCTCGTCAAACAGATCATGACGTTTTCGCGCGGATTGGAAGGGGAGCGTTCCCCGGTACAGATCGAAGTGCTCTTAGCCGAAATCGAGCAGATTCTCAAAAGCACACTTCCCAAGTCGATTCGCCTGATTTTCGATCGTGCGGCCAGCCAGAGTTCCACCGAGCAATCCCCAACGCCGCATTTATGGTCGGTGGTGGCCGATGCGACTCAACTGCATCAAGTATTTATGAACCTCTGTGTCAATGCCCGTGATGCCATCCAAAATCAGGGCAGCTTGCGCATCGCCGCCGAAAATCGTCGCCTGAATGAGGCGGATGCCCGCATCAATATCGAAGCAAGACCGGGGGCTTATGTGGTAGTTACGATCGCCGATACTGGCAGCGGCATCGCACCCGAACATCTCGATCGAATTTTTGAGCCATTTTTTACCACCAAAGCAGTCGGCAAAGGTACGGGATTGGGACTGGCAACGGCGATCGGGATTATCAAAAACCATGGTGGATTTGTCACCGTCAGCAGCGAAGTTGGCAAAGGTACCCAATTTCAAATTGCCCTACCAGCGGTGGTTGAAACAACTGTCATCACTGAACCGGATCAAAAATATCTCACTGGCCAAGGCCAACTGATTCTCATCGTCGATGACGAAGCGCCAATCCGGGAAGCGCTGAGAATTACGCTGGAATTATATAATTATCGCGTTATCGCCGCCGAGAATGGGATTGAAGCGATCAACATCTATACGTCTCACAAGCATGAAATCAGTGCGATTTTAATCGATATGATTATGCCTATGATGGACGGCGATCAGACCATACGCGAACTACATCAACTCAATCCAAATAATAAAGTAATCGTCTTTAGTGGTACTGCCACCAAGGGCAGTCTACCGCCGCTAAGTAACGTCAAAGGCTTTCTATCAAAGCCTTACAGCACACAAGATTTATTGGTGATCTTGCATGATGTATTGACTCACAAATAATATTGAAAATTATATTGATCTAACGCTTTCCGGCACTCACCCGCTGGGTTACAAGGCGGTCTTGAAGCGCATCAGTCGTCGATCGCGGATGGGTGGCCGATGAGAGTAGTGCGTAGCCGATAATGACAATCGTGGCAATCAATCCGAGCCATCGCCATCCATTAAAACGATAATTTCGATCCGAAAACATGTTCGCCCAGCGGCGAACGATCGGTGTGTCTCGGTCTATCACGATAACCTCAGTTTAGCGTTCATCGAAAGGCTCAATCCGCAATGCTGAATTGGGATCTGCCAGTTAAACCGACCAGTTAAACCGACCAGTTAAACCAACCAGTTAAACCCCGTCTTTCGGCTTCGCCTTATTCAGCCGGAGTTGTCGCCCCATCCATTCCGCGCCATTGAGCTGTTCCATCGCTTGATCCTCCTGTTGAACTTGATCAAGTTCAACAAAAGCAAAACCTCGGACGCGTCCTGTGTGAATATCGGTCGGTACAACGACCCGCTTGATCGCACCATATTCACTAAATACATCGCGCAAATCCGATTCCGTTGCCTTAAAAGCTAAATTCCCAACGTAAATAGTCATAATTCCTCAACTTCTTCAGCTAGCGTTCAATAGAGTACAATTAAACTAATCTAAGGTGGTCGATGCCGCCCAAAACCGTTGACTACACAGTAAATTGGGATTGTGAGTATTTTGTGAGGAGGCAAGAATACTCGGAGCATAGTTTGGAATTTTCATCTTTCCACTGCCTGATGTGAAGCCCCGCTAAAGATTTCCAGAGGCAGTGGGGACTAGGCCGCGATTTGTGCATACTGGCCAGAAATCGCTTGTCTGGGTGGCGCAATGACCAGATTTGACTGAGGCTGTGCAACCAACTGAGGCTGTGCCACGCGATGCGGTTTAACTTCGGCTAGGCGGGTGCTCGACAATTGAGCGCGATACGCTTCAACACTTGGCATCTCGGCCCAGCAAGAACGACAGAACCAGTACAAAGCACCACGATCGAAATGGCGAAGTAATGTGTCAGAGCAGCAAGGGCAAGTATTCATAGTTTCCTCAAAATCGATTAAATATTCGGTGGGGGAAATCGATTGCAATTTTTTATTCAATTTTTGATTGTGGCTAGGGTGGAGGCAAAAGCCCTTGACGACCACACTTCCAAACTTAGTCCGAAAGCCTGAGGAAATTGTGAGGATGCGGTTCAACCCAGCTTTCCGACACATCTTGAGTTGTTTCGCAACATCACTACATGTTTGGATTGCCGCCTCACCGGCAGGCCATCCTCACATGGCCCTCACAGTTTGCTGTTATAAACCTGGTACAAAGCAGGCACAGTGACTCAGTTATTGATGAAGGAGGCAAGCATTATGACCCTTGGCATCGTCGGTGAAGCCCAAAGCATTGCCCCACATCCAACCACAGCTAATCCTCAGCAATTTGTGCTACCGCTGAAACAAGTCAATTTGCAAGATATTACCCAAGTGGGTGGCAAAAACGCTTCCCTCGGTGAGCTGTTGCAAAATCTGCTGTCCCAGGGGATCAATGTTCCGGATGGATTTGCGACAACGGCGATCGCCTATCGTTATTTTGTCCATAATGCTCGGTTGGAAGCTCCACTGAAAGCCCTGTTTCAGGATCTTGATGCCGAAGACGTACAGGCTTTGCAACGGGTGGGAAAAGCCGCCCGATCGCTGATGCTCAATACCCCCTTTCCCGCCGACTTAGAAGCTGCAATCGCGACGGCCTATGCACAGCTTTGCGAGGAATATGGCGTTGATACCGATGTTGCCGTGCGATCGAGTGCCACGGCGGAAGATTTGCCGGATGCGAGTTTTGCGGGTCAGCAAGAGACTTATCTGAATGTGCATGGTGTGACAAATGTGCTTGAGGCTTGTCATAAGTGCTTTGCCTCGATTTTTACCGATCGGGCGATTTCCTATCGGCAGCTCAAAGGCTACGATCATTTGTCGATTGCCTTGTCGGTTGGCGTCCAGAAAATGGTGCGATCGGATCGCGCTAGCTCCGGCGTGATGTTTTCGATCGATACCGAAACGGGATTTAAAGATGTCGCCTTGATTACGGCGGCCTATGGCTTGGGCGAAAATGTGGTGCAAGGAGCCGTCAATCCGGATGAGTATTTTGTGTTTAAGCCGACGTTACTTAGCGGCCATCGCCCGATTCTCAAAAAGCAAGTCGGCACCAAAGAAATTAAGATGATTTACGATGTCGGTGGATCGAAGCAGACGCGTAATATTCCGGTGCCTTTGACCGATCGGGAAAAGCTGGTGCTGACCGATGATGAAATCCTCCAGTTGGCGCGGTGGACTTGCCTGATTGAGCAGCATTATTCCCAGGTGCGGGGAATGCCGACACCGATGGATATTGAATGGGCCAAGGATGGGATTACTGGCGATCTATTTATCGTCCAAGCCCGACCCGAAACCGTGCAGTCGCAAAAGTCGGCGCAAATTTTGAAAACCTACCACTTGTGCGGCGAGATTCCTGCTCATCCTTTACTGATTGGTCGAGCGGTGGGTGAAGCGATCGGGCAAGGACAGGCCAGGGTGATTTTAACGGCGACCGATATTGACCAATTCCAAGCGGGAGAAGTTTTAATTACCGATCGGACTGACCCGGATTGGGAACCCATCATGAAACGAGCCAGCGCGATCGTCACAAATCAAGGGGGCCGGACTTGTCATGCGGCGATTATTGCGCGGGAGTTGGGGATTCCGGCGATCGTCGGTTGTGGTAATGCGACCACCCGGTTACTGAGCGCAAACGCGATTACGATTTCCTGTGCGGGGGGCGAAGAAGGCCGCGTATATGCGGGAATGATTCCGTTTGAAGTGCAAGAAGTCAAGTTGGATAATTTACCCGCAACCCGCACACAGATTTTGATGAATGTCGGCAATCCCGAACAAGCCTTTAGTCTTGCGGCAATTCCCTGCGATGGCGTTGGACTGGCACGGCTGGAGTTTATTATTGCCAACTGGATTAAAGTTCATCCGTTGGCATTACTCTATCCCGATCGACTGACTCAGCCTTCAGTCAAGCAACAAATTGCCGATTTAACCCGACATTACGCCCAGCAATCGGAGTATTTTGTCGATAAGCTCGCCCAGGGTGTAGGGACGATCGCGGCAGCATTTTACCCTAAGCCCGTGATTGTGCGGCTATCTGACTTTAAGAGCAATGAATATGCCAACCTTTTGGGTGGGGCTGACTTTGAACCGATCGAAGCGAATCCAATGATTGGCTGGCGGGGTGCATCACGTTATTATTCGGCGGGTTATCAAGCCGGATTCGCCCTGGAATGTCAAGCCATGCAGCGCGTCCGCCGGGATATGGGCTTAAGCAATGTGATATTAATGGTTCCCTTCTGCCGCACGGTGGAGGAAGGCGAAAAGGTTTTGGCGTTGATGGCCGAGCATGGTTTGGTGCGCGGTGAAGACGGTTTGCAAGTCTATGTGATGTGCGAAATCCCCAGTAACGTGCTGATGGCAAAGGAGTTTGCCCAAATCTTCGATGGCTTTTCCATTGGCTCGAATGACCTGACTCAGTTAACGTTGGGGATCGATCGGGATTCAGTATTACTGAGTCATCTGTTCGATGAGCGTGATCCGGCGGTGCACTGGCTGATTCAGATGGCGATCAAAACGGTGAAGCAATGCGATCGCAAAATTGGCATCTGTGGGCAAGCCCCCAGTGACTACCCAGAGTTTGCCCGCTTTTTAGTTGAGCAAGGAATTGATTCGATCAGTCTAAATCCTGATTCTGTGCTCAAGACTCGCTTAGAAGTTGCGAAGGTGGAAGCGACGATCGGTTGAATTCAGACAATCAACCGTAGGGTGGGCACTGCCCACCAAAATTTCCATCAATGGAGCAACCCGTTAATCATTGAAAACCGTGGATGGAAAATCGTGGGTGAAAATCGTGGGTGGAAAATCGTGGGCAGTGCCCACCCTACTTCGGTCTACTTCTCTGGTGTCGAGGATACTGAAGATTAAAGGCGGAATGCCCTACAATATGGGTGCACTGCGATCGAAGGTAGGCCACTGAATGGTATCGACATCTCTGCCCACTAAACTGCCAACCCTTGAGCAAGTGATTGACCCTGCACCCTTAATTGTGGGGCCTGACGCTGCGGTTTTGGCTGTAATGATGCAGATGAACCAGATCCGCGATGCAACTTGTTCACTAGCGCCAAACCCTCAAGCCACTGAAGTTGCCTTGACCGCTAGTTGCGCCCTTGTAGTCGAAGGTGAGAAGCTCGTTGGGCTGTTGACCGAACGTGATATTGTCCAGCTCTCAGCCGCCGGACGGGATTTGGCGACAGTTCCGATCGTTGATGTGATGACGCGATCGATTATCAGCTTACCGCTGGATGAGACCCAAACCGTATTAACGGCCCTAAACTTACTCCAACAACATCAAATTCGGCATCTTCCGGTCTTGGATCGACAAGGACACTTGGTTGGATTAATCACCCCGTATAGTATTCGACGCGTACTCCAACCCGCAAATTTGTTGAAGCTGCGGCGGGTGGCGGAAGTGATGACGACCGCGATGATTTCTGCGCCGCCGACGGCATCGGTATTGAGTGTTACCCAACTGATGACCGAGCATCACGTCAGTTGTGTCGTCATTCATGATGCAACACCCCACCCTGAAGGCAAGATTTATCCCTTGGGGATGCTCACCGAACGTGACATTGTGCAATTTCAGATCCTCCAACTGGATCTCGCGCAGGTTCTGGTGCAAACGGTCATGAGTACCCCATTGTTTTTTACGCATCCTCAAAATTCACTATGGGATGCCCATCAATCAATGCAGCGGCGACGGGTGCGACGGCTAGGCGTGGTGAATGATCATGGGGAACTGGTCGGGCTGCTGACACAGACGCATTTACTCGAAGTCTTTGATCCCATTGAGCTTTCTGGTGTGGTCGATACCCTTCAGCAACAAGTCGAAGAACGCACAACCCAATTGGAGCAGATCAATCAGCAGTTGCGTCAAGCCCAAGAAGAATTAGAAAATCGGGTGCAGGAGCGGACGATTGCTTTATTTGAAACCAATCAGCGATTGCAGCAAGAAATTCAAGAGCGTCAACAGGCGGAAGCGGAGTTGCGGCACAGCCAACAGCAACTAACAGATTTTGTCGAAAATGCGACGATCGGCATGCATTGGGTGGCGGCCGATGGCAGCATTCTCTGGGCCAATCAGGCCGAATTGGATTTGCTGGGCTATACCCGCGAGGAATATATTGGTCGATCGATCACCGAGTTTCATGCGGAAAGTGAAGTGATCGATGATATTCTCTGCCGCCTCACGAATAACGAAATTCTCTATAGCTATCCGGCGCGGCTGCGGGCTAAAGATGGTTCAATTCGCGATGTCTTGATTAACTCAAATGTGTATTGGGAAAATGGTGAGTTTATTCATACGCGCTGCTTTACGCGTGATGTGACCAACCAGATTAACACTGAACAGGAGCGCCAGCTCACCGAAAGCGCCTTACGCGAGACGCTACAATCCCTCGAATTTCAAAAATTTGCGCTGGATCAATCGGCGATCGTCGCAATTACCGATCGCCAGGGCACCATAACCGAAATTAATGACCAGTTTTGCCAAATTTCCCAATATAGTCGCGCTGAATTAGTTGGGCAAAATCACCGCATCATTAATTCGGGGTTTCATCCTCCAGACTTCTTTCAATTCTTATGGGCGACGATCGCCAGTGGCAAGGTCTGGCAAGGCGAAATTAAGAATCGCGCCAAAGATGGCAGCTTTTACTGGGTGGCGACGACGATCGTCCCCGGTTTGGATGGCGATGGTAAGCCATCGCAGTACTTATCGATTCGATTCGATATTACCCAACGGAAAGAAGCTGAAGAAAAAATTCGCGAACAGGCGGCATTGCTTGATGTGACCACTGACGCGATCGTCGTCTGGGACTTTGAAAACCGCATTTTATTTTGGAACCATGGGGCAGTGCAATTGTATGGCTGGAGCGCGGAAGAAGCGATCGGGCAACCCACAGTTGATTTGCTCTATCAAGATTCACCTCCAACACTCGCCGCCGCACGGCAAGCGGTGATGGCACAAGGTGAATGGCAAGGAGAACTCAAACAAGTCAACAAATCAGGCAAAGCGATGATTGTCCAAAGCCGCTGGACTTTAGTCCGAGACGAAGTTGGTCATCCCAAGGCGATTATGGTCGTTGATACCGATATTACTGAGAAGAAGTTGCTGGCCGATCAGTTTCTCCACGCCCAACGGCTGGAAAGCCTGGGAACGCTGGCCAGTGGCATTGCCCATGACCTCAACAATATCCTCACCCCAATTCTGACGATCGCCCAACTATTACCGCTCAAACTCCCTGACCTCGATGCCCGCAATCAGCATTTGTTGCAAATGTTGCAAGACAGCTCAAAACGCGGCAGTGACTTGGTTAGCCAAATTCTCTCCTTTGCGCGGGGAGCGGCGGGGAAACGCGCCACAATTCAAGTGGGACACCTGTTGCACGAAGTCGGTCGGGTGGCGAAACAAACCTTCCCGAAATCGATCGTGGTGTGCGAGGATGTCAATCCCCCGGATCTATGGATGCTATCCGCCGATGCCACTCAACTGCATCAGGTATTTATGAATTTGTGTATTAATGCCAGAGATGCAATGCCAGAAGGGGGTACGCTCACCTTAGAAGCCAAAAATATTATGCTTGATGCGACCTATGCCAAGATGCATTTGGATGCGCAGGTAGGGCCTTATATGATCATCACGATCGGGGATACTGGTACGGGGATTGCCCCCGAAGTGCTCGATCGGATGTTTGAGCCATTCTTCACCACCAAAGAATTAGGCAAAGGTACGGGACTGGGATTATCCACGGTATTGACGATCGTCAAACAGCATGGTGGATTCATGACCGTATACAGCGAACCCAACAAGGGGACTCAGTTTAGGGTCTACTTACCCGCATTGGAAAGCTTCGATGCGCCCCAATCGCCCGAAAAATTAGCAGCGCTAGTGGGAAACGGTGAATTGATTCTGGTCGTAGATGACGAAGCCGCCATCCGCGAAATCACGAAAATATCACTCGAAACGCACAATTATCAGGTCATCACCGCCAGTGATGGGATTGATGCCTTCGCACTCTATGCGGAGCACAAACAAGCAATCAGCGTGGTGATTCTGGATTTGATGATGCCGTTGCTCGATACCTCGACCATCATTCTCACCCTCAAAAAAATGAATCCACAGATTCAGATAATCGCCATGAGCGGACTCGCGCCGAATCAAGCGATTACCGCCTCCGATCCGACGATGATCCAAGCCTTTTTAGCCAAGCCGTTTACGACCCATGAACTACTGCAAAGCCTACATCAAATTATTCATCGCCCACGATCGGAATAATCGTCCAGGAACGCCATACTTTCGCGATTGATTATTCCGGTTTACCTATGCGGCAACTTATTTCGGCGCTCGGTTTCGCTACGCCAGCACAACGATTTGTCAGAATACCGGAAATGGTTTTACTGGGACAATGTCGATCGTCGTTGCCCAACCTCTCAAGCCGGATTAAAATTCTCAGTTGGAATATTGCCAAGTTGACCCATCATCCGCATTGGCAGCAGGAGTTTGCGGCGTTAGTTCAGCAACATCAACCCGACTTGATTTTCTTGCAAGAGGCGTGGGTCTGTGCCCAGACCCAGCATTTATTCAGTTTGACCCAGATTCCCTGGCATTTTGCGCCGAATTTTCTTGATACCCAGCATCAGCATTATGCTGGGGTGCTGACCGCAACGCACGTCCGATGTTTGAGCAGTCGATCGCGGCTCTCCCGGCATCATGAACCGATTATCCAAACCCCAAAAGTGGCGCTGTTAACTGAGTTTGCGATCCACGATCGTCAACATAACCTACTCACGGTGAACGCCCATCTGATTAATTTTGTGAATTTAGGACGCTTCCGCACACAATTAGCACAGCTAGAAGCCTTAATCAAACCGCATCAAGGCGCAATTATCTTTGCAGGAGATTTTAATACCTGGCATCAATCGCGCTGGGATTTGTTAGCCCAAATGACCAATCGACTCGGGTTACAGCCAGTCCACTTTGCCGCCAAAGAACAGCAGAAAATTAAGCGCTTTCTCAATTCTCCGCCGTTAGATTACGTATTTTGTCGGGGCTTTCGATCGCGACCACTCAGCGCTAAGGTAGTGGAGAGCGCCCGCTCCTCTGACCATAAACCACTCATTGTGGAACTCGCGGTTGAGAACCCAATTGTTGAGCCAGTTTAGCCTCGAAAATCTGTTGGTGATACTCAGCACAATCACCTCAGTGATACACATTGTCGGCATTATTTGTGCCGCTCATGCGGTCATGCATGTCCGATCGTCGCGGGGGGCGATCGCTTGGAGTATATCGCTACTCACCTTTCCCTGGGTGGCGTTGCCGCTGTATCTGACTTTTGGCAAGCGTCGATTTTATGGGTACCGTGAAGCCGTGCGGTTGGCCTATTGGCGGCATCGCCAAACCGTCCGTCAGGTCAATCAACAACTGCGGCGGTATCAGGTGACTCTCCCGGATGCTTTGGCCGGGTTTCAGCGGGTGATCGATCACGTTATGCCGATCGCCTTTCTACGCGGCAATCAGATTGATCTACTGGTAAACGGGGATGAAGCCTATCAAGTCATGCTGGCCGCGATTCAGCAGGCGCATTCGTATATTTTGCTGCAAGTTTATATCGTGCATGACGACGCGATCGGCAATCAATTGCGGCGGATATTGATTGAGCGGGCACAACAAGGCATCAAGGTATTTGTGCTCTATGACGGGATTGGTTCCCAAGGTTTGTCCCAACCGTACCGGCAATCGCTGAAAGCAGCGGGTATTGCGGTTGAGGTGTTCAAAAGTTCGCGGGGATGGCGCAAACCGTTCCAGCTCAACTTTCGCAATCACCGTAAGATTTTGATTGTGGACGGTGAAGTGGGCTTTACCGGGGGATTTAATATTGGCGATGAATATTTGGGCAAGCATCCCCAGCTGTCTCCCTGGCGGGATACGGCGATCAAGCTCCAGGGACCGATCGTGCAGTCTTTGCAAACGGTATTTTTGCATGATTGGCAATGGGTGGTCGGACAATTGCCCGCAGTGGACTGGACGCTCAAAGTCGCCCCCGAAGACGCGATCGCCTGTGTCTTTCCGACGGGGGCCGCCGCTGACTTATCCATTTGTAAACTAGCGTTCGTCAGCGCAATTGATCAAGCAAAGCAGCGATTATGGATTGCTAGCCCTTACTTTGTGCCGGATGATTCAGTCATGACCGCACTCCAACTGGCGGCACTGCGGGGCGTTGATGTCCGAATTTTGCTACCGAATCGCCCTGATCAGCGTTTGGTCTATCTCTGTTCATTTTCGTATTACACCGAAATGATTGGGGCAGGCGTCAAGATTTACCGATATATTCCTGGCTTCATGCACCAGAAGGTGATTTTGATTGATCACACTTTGGCGGGGGTCGGCACAGTCAATCTGGATAACCGATCGTTTTCACTGAATTTTGAGGTGACGGTTTGGGTGCATCAGGCCGAATTTATCCAGCAGATTGCCGCGATGTTTGACGATGATTTTGCGGTGTCGCAGGTGGTGCAGCGGCAAGAATACGAAGGTCGATCGCTGCTCTTTCGACTGTCCGCCCGAATTGCTCGATTATTCGCCCCGATTTTGTAATCATTGCCGACTCGCCCAGCAGCTTTTCGCAATTTGCCAATCTTCTTGGGTATGTAACACCAAGATTTTTACCCGCGAATCCTGGGTGGAAATCTCACGATCGGCCTGACCCATTTGATTGAGTCCCTCATCCAACCGGATGCCCAGAAATTCTAACCCCTGACAAACCGCCGATCGCAGGATCGCATTATTCTCCCCCACCCCAGCAGTAAAAATCAGCGCATCGAGTCCTCCCAAACTCATCAGCATTGCCCCAATCCCCGATCGAATGCGGTAAATATAGACATCCCAGGCTAACTGAGCCTGGTGGTTTCCGGATTGCATGGCTGCTTGCACCTGCCGGAGATCATGGGAGACTCCCGACAGCCCTTTTAAGCCCGACTGTTGATTGAGCAACTGATCCAGTTTCGCCGCATCATATCCCGGTTCGCGCATCAGATAAAGCAAAATACCAGGATCGACGGAACCCGATCGGCTCCCCATCATCAGCCCTTCCAAGGGCGTAAAGCCCATTGTCGTGTCGATACTCATCCCATTCCGAATCGCGGCCAGTGAACAACCATTGCCCAAATGGCAATTAATTAATCGCCGATCGGGGCCAAGTAATTGCGCGGCTCGATCGGCGCAATAAGCATGACTAATCCCATGAAAGCCATAGCGGCGAATCCCCGCTTCGACCCAAGCATAAGGGCCAGGATAGATTGCGGCAGCATCGGGAATGTGGCTGTGGAACGCCGTATCAAATACCGCAAACTGCGGCACCGATTCACCCAATAAGGTTTCTACCAGTTCAATGCCCTCTAGATTTGCCGGGTTATGGGCCGGGGCGAGTGGAATCAGTGACGCGATCGTCGATTTAACCTTGGCATCAATCCGCACCGTTTGTTGGTAATACTGTCCGCCATGCACCACACGATGTCCGACGGCATCGATCGCTGCTTTATTAGTGATCACTTCAGTGTCGCCGCTCCACAGGGTTTGTAGCATTTGCGCCATGCCAGCACGTCGATCGTGACTTGGTAGAATCGTCGAGAATGTTTTACCCGATGCAGTTTTCACTTGTAGTTTGCCATCCGTCCAGTCAATTTCCGCCGACCATAAGGGTGCGGGCGGTTCACTGGGCAAAGGCTCACTTAAATCATAGAGACAACTCTTCTGACTACTCGACCCCGCATTCAGCACCAGGATCTTCATCGCTCAAAGGGCCACTGCCAATTGACCAGTTCATCTTGGTCTTTACCATACTCAAAGGCATAGTTGAGATTTCCGATGATGGCGTCTTTCATTTGTTCCTTCAGATGGGCGGCAGCTGCACCGAGTTTGGGGACGCGGTTAATCACATCGATTACCAGATTAAACCGATCGATTTGATTCCGAATCGCCAGTTCTAACGGCGTATTGATATTCCCCTTCTCCTTATAGCCGCGCACATGAATCCGATCTTGATGACTGCGGGCATAGGTTAATTTGTGAATTAACCAGGGATAACCATGGAAATTGAAGATCACGGGTTTATCGATCGTAAACAGCGTATTGAAATCCATCTCCGACAAACCATGACAATGGTCTTTCGGGTGAATCAGCTTGTAAAGATCGACCACATTGATAAATCGCATCTTCAAATCTGGTAAATGTTCGCGGAGAATTGCTGTTGCGGGCATTTCGGGTGTGCAATGGCTCCCAATATGCCCTGGAAACGAAAATTGCGTGAAGAATTTTCGTGGCCCTTCAGCATCTTGGCTCTGATCGGGATAGACCTCAGAGTAAGTGCCTTCCAGATAGATGGGTGCCAGTACTCCCGGTGCGCCATGTCCCGGCCCCGCCATAAAAATCATATTCAGATCGTACTTTTTGATCAGACGATTGAGATGAATATAAATAAAGCTCAAACCCGGACTCGTACCCCAATGGCCTAAGAGTCGGGGTTTGATCTGTGCTAATGTCAGCGGTTGCTTCAGCAGTGGATTATTTTGAAGATAGATCATCCCAACTGCAAGATAATTGCAGGCGCGCCAGTAAGCATGGATTTTTTGCAGTTCTTCGGGAGGCAGGGCTGAAGAGGGCTGGTCGGGCTGGCTGGTTAGTGGTGTCTCTGGTCGGATTGAGATCATCGGACTGCCTCTCAGCTAAGACTTATGGCTTTGCTTTAGACTACCATAATCTCAAGTATCTCAACTGGGCAAGGTCGCCTTACCGTTATTTGGGACAGGCTGATTTACCTTCGTGGCAAGGTTATTTCGGTTTTTAATTTGATCGAGCCAGTTTTCAATCAGGTGACTTACTTTGTCCAGACTGTCAGCATCCATCAATTCCGCCGCACGATCGACAACGACAAAATGACTGTGCTGCGGTAGTAATGGAAACAGGTGTTGTCTTAACAAAATATTATGGATGTCACTTTCACCACTGATGAACAGTACTGGTACTTTTAGCTGCGGTACAGTCAATTGGATTGATTGCTGTTGGCTGCTGGGAAGAATGACTGACTGCACGATGTTTGGGCGTTCCATTGCCGCGAGACTGGCAACACTCCCCCCTTCTGACAAACCAACATAGCTAATCAAAAAATTCTGCACATCCGAATCATCGTTCATCCAATCAGTCACACCGATCAGCCGCATGGCTAAGGTCATTTGGTCGTAGTGCATTGGCAATCGCTGACAAGCGAGTTGCTCTTCACGGCTGAGCAAATCAACCAGTAGTGTCGCCATCCCTTTTTGATAGAGTTTCCTCGCCAAATAATGATTCTGTAGATGATGGCAACAGTTGGGTGTCGCATGGGCAAAAATCACCAGATGCTCGGCAAATGGCGGAATTGCCAGCAGACCAGCCAGCGGGGTGCCTCGACTCGAAATTGTAATCGCCCTTTCCGGTGTCGGTAGTAGTTCAGTCGGTTGTAACATCACACAAGCACCACAAATCC
>JANOQX010000184.1:0-4507 GCA_031415035.1 Cyanobacteria bacterium VAR_4_metabat_243 | reverse complement strand
GACTTTGGGTAGACGTTTTCCCCGAATCAGGGCGTAGGCCGCAGGACTATTGAGATACAGGTTGCCTGCGGCATCGACAAATTCCAGTCCATGCTCAATCATCTGATCAATCAGCCGATCGGGCACTTGGCGGGTGAACAGAAGGGGGCGATCGTTACTTGTCTCGGCTAATCGCTGAAGTTGACTGATGACCAAACCGATCGTGTTGGTTGACAGAGTTTTCATTTCGTAGTGGTACTGGACAGCATTGATCGGACTGGTGACGGTGAGTTGATTGGGCGCAAGCGTCTGACGCATCTGACGGGGTTTCTTGATCAATGCAGCATTGATTCCCGGTAGAGCGTTGAGATAATCGATACAATCTTCTAAGATTTGTGTGCTGAGAGGCATGAGGGGTGAATTATGTTCAGGCTTTGCTTTATTATATATTTTTCTGAACAAGCTAATTTTCTGAACAAATGCCCTTGCAGCTACTCTGCGGTAAACCCTGAAGTATGCTTAGGGACTAAAGCGTTTTGCCCATTCAGCAATCGCAGACGCTCAAGGTTGCGTAGGCTGGAAATTATCGGTTGAAGATAGGATGATGCGGCGAGGAGCCGGGTGGCGCAAACGGTGAATGCCGCTTGCCCATTCTACTCACCTCCCACCAGATGAACGGCTTCAGCTTCTTGCGCTGCCTCCTGTAACTGACGTTGGAGTTCCTCCTTGCTGGGGAGATAGAGCTGGTATTGGGAGGCGAAGATATTGGCGTCTTTGGGTAAGGTGAGTTCGACGAGTGCGTCGTTTTTGCGTTTGCAGAGGACGATCCCGATCGTCGGATTTTCGCCATCGACTTTGACATGCCGATCGAAGTAGTTGACGTACATCTGCATTTGCCCTAAGTCCTGATGGGTGAGCTTACCCAGCTTCAGGTCGATCAACACGTAGCAGCGCAGCAGGCGATTGTAGAAAACCAAATCAACCCGGAAATGCTGTTCCTCAAAACTGAACCGCTTCTGCCGCGCCTCGAATAGGAAGCCCTTCCCTAATTCCAGCAGAAAATGCTCCAGCTTATCGATGATAGCGATTTCGAGGTCGTTCTCGGAATACTGGGGCCGTTCTTCAAGTCCAAGAAATTCCAGAATGTAGGGGGATTTGATCGCATCACGGGGCGCTTCGATGATTTGACCTTGACTGGCGAGGCGTTTGATTTCGTCCTGGTCACGGCTGAGGGCAAGGCGCTCGAATAGGGCCGAGGCGATCTGGCGTTCTAGCTCCCGGATCGACCACTGGTTGGCCGCTGCTTCGATTTCATAGAAGCCACGTTCCTCGGTACTTGGGAGGCTCATGAGAATTTGGTAATGCGACCAGTTTAGGCGGAACTTCTGGCCTAATTCCTCAAGTAACAATTTGTTGCGCAATTGGCCAGACACTGTCTGGCTAATCTCTGGGTAAGCCTGGTAGAACTGACGGAAGCTCTTAAGGTTGGAGAAGGAACAGCCTTTAACGCCATTCGCTTTCAACCGTTCCGCGAGGTTGGATAACATTTGGCGACCATACTCGGCACGATCGTCGCCCCGCTGCTCAAACTCAACGATGTAGTAGCCAAACAGCCAGTTTCTGACCACCAATGAAAAGTTGACCGATCGCGTCGCTTGCTGCTGCAACGATTGGTGGGTTTGGAATAGGGTTTGAATCAGTTTTTCAAGATCCATTGGGGGTATCCAGTTTCGCCGTTCCTAGCATAGGGCAGCTTGGCAAATTACGTCAGTAAACCCACTTTCTGTAGGCGTGTGAGTAATCCAGATCGAGTGGCATATCGCTTTTGTAGACTCTTGATGCGGGCTTGGAACTCGGCGAGGTTTCCTTGACTAACGGCTAAATCCCGTAGATCAACCAAGTGTGCAACGCATTCGTCGTAAGGCTTTGCTTGCTTCAATTCGATTAGGGCCATCGCCTTTTGCCAAATCTCATCAGCTTTAGGGGCGATCGTCTTCAGGTACTTCTGTCTGGCATTAGCAGCAGCTTTGGTGGCCTTGTTCTCGCGGATGTCGCGCTGCTCATCGGCGATCGCGATTAACTCGGCCAAGGTGCGACCCGGTGACTTGAGTTTGGCTTTACTGGTTTTACTGAATTTCTGGCGTAGTTGCTGCATCAGTTCTGCCCCAACGTGCGTTTCGCCTTGAGCCACGCGGAGTAGATAGGCATTGCGTTCTGACTCTGGGATGGTCGCGATCCAATCCGCGATCGGTTCGACAACTTCCTGTGCCGCAGGGCTTTCGATCGCTGCCGCTGCAATTAAATCCGGGTTAATCTCGAATAATTCGGCAAAGGCTTTCAAGGCGGGTGAAAGGGTTTTGAGATTCGAGGGTACCGGTGGCTCGATCATTTCCTCGGCTGGAACAGGCACATATGCCGCAAAACCGGCGGCTAACCACGCGAGATACAATAGGCGCAAATCACCTTGCAATAGTTCTTCCCGTAATGCCAATAAACTCGCCGCATAGGTATCTTCGTCGAGCCAACCACCGTAGCTTTCTTGGCTAATATTGATGTCGAGAATGATGGATTTTGCGGTTGTTGTAATTGAAACGCAATCTTTAACGCAATAAGGCTCAAAGTTTTTGGGGTTAATCGACGTTTTGGGGAAACGGATGGCGAGTTGGCGATTGCCAAAGTTCGAGACGTAAATCAGCAGGTCAAAGCAGCGATCGAGCAGCTTTTCCGGATCGCCGCGAAAATCACCATAGTTGTACAGAAACTGAGCGTTCGTCGCCGTCAACTTGACCCGGCTAGAAAGGCTATGGACGTACTTTTGATCTTCAGCGCTGAGGGGCCGATCGATCGCCTGAAATTCGTAAAACTGGTATTCACTCATTGCAGCCTCGGAGCATTAGGGGTACAGATAGGATGGCAGACTTGCTGAAATTTACGCTCAAACCAATGTTAGGCGCGGATTATGGTGATTTTCTTGCCTGCGGTAGTCTCGATAATTTCAGTGCTGAGGCGATCGGCGATTTCTGGGGCGTTTTGGCGACGATCGAAGATGACCAGCCAGCCCATCGCTTGTTCAATCCGATTGAGGTAACTTTCCAATTGCGCAAGTCCAGCTTCCTTGGGATCAGGGCGACTCGATCGCCAGACTTTGAGTTCGATGCCTAGCGTGACTTGACGATAGCGCAGGCATAAATCCATCCGATCGCGACCGATCGCATATTCCCGCTCTAATGTACCACCGCCATTGACGACACGATGGAGGAATGCCATCAATACGAGATGTGGCGCAATTTCATGATAGGCCGCACTTTTGAGCAGGGGTTCGCCGTGCTGTCGCCAGAAGTTGAGAAATGCGGTCAGCAAGGCGTCGGTGTCAATTTCTCCGGCGGCGGTGAGCCAACTGGGACTGATAATCGGCAGGCTGTCTTGGGAACCTTGGGCCAGGACGCGGGGCAAGACTTCACGGTAAATTGGATTGGCAATGACTAATCCTCCGGCGGGGTCGCGTTTGAGCAAGCCTAAATCGACTAAATATTGCCGATCTTCATTCGATGTTTGAGGGAGTTCTTGTCCGGCGATAATCGGTTCGATGATGGCTTTGACCCGGTCTTCCCGCAGGCGCTCGGCCAGACTGTCGAGGTGGGTGTCTTGGCGGCGTATCAAGATTTCCTTAGCAGTTTCGACCAGTGCTGGGGTGATAGTGGTGCTAGGATCGGGGGCGACGACTTCGGTGAGCTGGCGGGCGATCGCGTTGACGAGCCAGGGTTGGCCTTGGGTGAGGTCGAAGGCCAAGTCGATCGCGGCTTCGGTGAAAATCTGCCCTGTATCTTGGGTATGTTGGCTATAGAGTTCGGTGACTTCGGCGCGGGTGAAGTCGCGGAGGGTGAGGGATTCGACTTTGATGTTGAAGGGGCTGGCGCTGTTGAGTCGATCGCTGCCACCTGCCGCAACCTTGTAATCGCGGACATCGCGGAGACCGATGAGGCCGATCGATTGGGGGAAGCCTTTGGGACGGCGGGGGTAGCTTTCGCGCAGTTGTCGCAGTAGGGCAATCAGGGCTTCATCGCGGAGGGCGTCGATTTCGTCGATGAAGAGGACGATCGGGCGGGGTGAAATGATGGCCCAGGCGCTTAATGCTTGGGAAATACGGCTGCCAGCGGGTAAGTCAGTCCAATTGGGTGGTTGGAGTTCGGGGGGGAGCCAAAATTTGAGGGCGGTTTGCCAGGAGTTGAGGATGGCGGCTTCGGCGGCGGGCACATCTTGACCAAAGGCAGCTCCAGCTTCAGCGGAGACCATGGCGGCGGTGTATTGGCCACTGGCGGTGAGCTGTTGGGCCAGGGCCATCATGGCGGTGGTTTTGCCGACTTGGCGCGGGGCGTGGATGACGAAGTATACCTTGTCAGGGAATAGATTTAACGTTCTCGAACGATTGAAACTTCAATGTCAGTAGTGAATCGAGTTCTGTTTTGTGTTTTGTGTGACACTGGTCGAGACAGGTGGAAATTGCGGCTTTGAAAGCGGCAAAATCAGG
>JANOQX010000183.1:0-4875 GCA_031415035.1 Cyanobacteria bacterium VAR_4_metabat_243 | reverse complement strand
ATTGCGCCGAGGGCGGCGCGTTCTGATTCACTCAAACTGATGGCGGCTGGGCTTAATCGTGGCATGACTTGAAAGCAAAATTAACAGGATGATTTTATCATACCGCTAATGGCAGACTTATTTAAGCCCCAGTCTACTAGCTGCTCCATTATGTCGATCGCCGATTCACTGTCCTTGACGATCGGGGCCAGGAGCCACGGCATGTGCTCAAACTCCGGGAATGTGACGCGCTTGGGATCGACCAATACGATCTGAAGTCGCTCGACCGGATGCCGCACTAACAGGCTCAATAGCATGGCTCGGAGAAATTCGCTTTTGCCGCTCCCGGTGGTGCCACCGACGAGAAAGTGGCAGGTATTGGGGTCAGACAAATCGGCTTCGCACAATTGGCCATCGAGATCCACGCCGATCGCGATCGTCATCGGGGCATCTGGTATGGATGATTGCGTTTGAATATAGCGATCGAAGTGGGCGGTTTGACGATCGGGCCGGGGCAAATCGACACTGACATATCCGGCTTGGGGCGCAATCATCGGGGGCGAAGCCAAACCGAGGTGTACCCGGAGTTCATCGGATAATTTCATCATGGCACTGACTTTGACGCCCAGTTGGGGTTTGAGCTTAATCCGCACAAAGGCTGGCCCCACGACGGCCCCTTCATAGGTTGTCCCCAGATTGAAGGCGGCGAAGGTTTCGACCAGTTCTTCGCCCATGCGATCGACTGCTGGCGTTGGCTCCGGAATGACTTGTGGCTCCGGAATGACTGGCTCTGTAACGGGATTGACGCCAAATTCGGTTTGACAGCGGGTTTGTTGGGGGCAAATTGGGCAAAGGTGTTCGGGTTGAGCGGTTTGCGGTGGCGGGTTGGGCTGAGTCACTTCCCAGGTGAGCCACTGCTGCATTTGTTGGAGTCGGTGGGGAATCAGTTGATGGACGGTGGTTTGGAGTTGTTCCCAGGCGTAGTCGAAGGCTTGAAAGGTAGGGAGGACGCAGTAGACGGCAGCATCGATCGGCGTTTGGTGGCGTTCGTGCAGCAGATCGCTATAGAGGGCGACTTGTGCGAGTTGGGCCGTGGGATCGATCGGGGCGTAGGTTTTGAGTTCGACGACGCAGAGCCGTTGGGTGGCGGCATTGAATACGAGGCAGTCATATTCTCCAGCGACTTTTTGGGTGGAGCCGTTGGGCAGGGTAAAGGTTTTTTCGAGCCGCCGATCGTCGTTGGGAAAAGTGGCAGAAATGACTTGAGACGGGGTGTAATGCTGGCGATTGGTGACCAGTAACTCGGCAAATTTGCCAATCAATCCGCGCAGACCTTGCCAAATATTCAGGAGGGCGGTGGCTTGGCTGGGATTTTGCTGTTGAATGGTTTGAAGGTAGGGAAAGAACTGCTGTGCATAAAACCGCTGTTGGATTTGGGTGGCGATCGTCGCGGTGTCTAAGGCTGCCGAATCGGCGGTGAACAATGCGGCAATCGCGTCATCCTGGCGCAGACAATCAACCAGCCGATCGGCCAAATGATGGAAGGGTTTGCCCACACCGCTGATGCTATCCGGTGGGACAAATAGGGTTTTCAGGCCGTGTTGATGTCCGAGATAGAACAGTCGCGGGCATTCGAAGGCGGTGCGGACTTTGGTGGGGGAAAGTGGGGCGTTAGGGCGCATGGGTTTGAGGATTTGGAGCAGCGATCGATGGACGGCGGCGAGGTAGACCACATCCATGGCGGCGTAGTGGAGTTGGCTGGGGGAGAGGTCGCGGCGGCCCCAGTCACTACTTTGGGCTTCGGCATCGACGTCAGTAAATTGGCAAAGTTCGGCGGCGAGGGTTTTGAGTTTGAGGTTGCTGGTGCCGAGTTGGGCTTTGCCGCCGAGGCGACGGGCGAGTTTGAGCGTGCAGGTAACATTGGTGGCTTGGTCTTTGCCCAGATAGCGCAGGTCGAAGCTGGCGTTGTGAAAGACTTTTTCGATCGCCGGATCAAGCATTAGCGTTTGGATGAAATGCTGCGCCAAATCCGGTCGATTGAGGACGTCTAAAATGAAAGATTCTGTACCCGTGCGATCGTTGGGATTAGTTAGGACTTGAATCAACGACAGCCGGGGGTTGCGGGTCTGCCAATCGGCGATTTCGGTGTCGAGCCAAAGGATTGGAGCGGTGCGCCAGGTGGCGATCGCGGTATGAATGTCGTGGGGTTGGGTGAGGTAGTACATGCAGTGATGAGATGTGAACAGGCATCAGTTGGGTTGCCAGCAGATCATTTGACTCGCGGGTTTATCTTTGGGATTGATGATGGTTAATTTTTTGGCTTCGCAGAGCTGGGTAATAATTTGACTGATTTGCTGGTGGCTGTGGGTGGGAAACTGGTTTTTTCCCGAAGTGATCAGTGCGGATAATCCCATCATCTGTTGGGTGGTCATTAGGTTCATCAGATGTTCTTGGATCGGGGCGGTGGCATCCTGGGGGGCTGGCTGATCCGATGGCGCGGCGATCGGTACGAGTCCGATCGCTTGGAGCAGTTGGCAGGATTGCAGGATTTGGGTGTCGCGTACTAATTCAATCAGGTGGGGGAGCGCGATCGTCCGACCCGATAGAACTAATTCACGGGCGGCGGCAGCGTTGACGAGGCTGTGGTAGGTGGCGAGGTGGTGGATGTCACTGAGTTTGGGTTTGAGGTGTTGGTGGGAGGTGTATTCAAATAGCTGACGATAGATTTCGTTGGCTTTGGTTTTGGGGCTGCCGACCCCGCCCGATCGGATCAGTTGGAGGATTTCGCAGGATTGACCGGCGGCTTTTTGGCAGGCGTTCATGATGTGAAAAAACGAGGTCATACTGGCATCTTCTGTCCAGACCAGGCCGATTTTTATTTGAGTTTGGGGATGCTTGTATTGCAGGGAGTAGCTGTCGTATTTGCCTTTCAGGAGCTTCAGTTTGACGCCGGGAATATCCAGGGCCGTGAGCGCCTCCTGCATCATTTGGATCAGCTCTGGGGACGATCGGGCCGTCAGTTTGAGAATCTTTGCGGCCATCTTGCGATGCTCATGTTCCCATTCCAGCTTAAACGCGGCTTGGAGTTGGGCGTCCGTTGCGGCAGCCGATTTAAGCGCAATAATTGCTTGTTTGAGGGGCGGAGCTTGGGGAGTGGGCAGGGCGGTTGGTGGTTTGATTGGCGGTTTGATCGGTTTGCTTGGACTCGCTGAAGCGGCTTTTAGCTGTTGTTGAGCGCGATCGAGTTTGTATTGCCGATAGCTTTTTTGCCCAAGGTCGATGGCCTTACGCGGGTCGGTTTTACCGCCGGGGAATGTAGCTTCTAACATTGCCCGGTCTAAAGGGAAAATGGGTGATGGCGGCAGTGGCTTTGCTGCTTGGTGTAGGGATTTAAGTTGTTCGACCCAAAGTGCCTCAGCTTGATCGAGGTTGATTTTTCGCAATTCAATAATGGTTTCAATTCTTGCTTTATCCGACGATTTCGCGCGTTCAGCCTGAATTCTCCAGGTGTCCTTCATCATTGTGATGATTACTAGGAAGTTGCTAATACCGTCATTGTGGAATAGTG
Source organism: Cyanobacteria bacterium VAR_4_metabat_243 (assembly GCA_031415035.1). Lineage (GTDB taxonomy): Bacteria > Cyanobacteriota > Cyanobacteriia > Leptolyngbyales > Leptolyngbyaceae > Romeriopsis. The sequence goes on along the minus strand of JANOQX010000183.1, from coordinate 1,328 downwards.
TGTTGACCCGAAAGAGTGACTCAAAATCGGCCACACCGTCGTTGGACTTCGGAATACTTTCAGTTTGATCGAAGCACAGCACGATCGGCTGCGTGTCGGTGGCGATTTTACTGATATTCGTTAGGATGATTTTGGCAGCGTCTTCGGAATCAACACAGTGTTTGATCCGCAGTTGCTGCAACGACTCTTCACTCAAGTCATCTCCCCGCAACCATTCACAGGCGAGGTCATAGAGCGCTGGATCGGTCAAATCGTGCAACATCCCAAAGAACACATCGGGACTATGAATATTGGCGGTTTTATAGGTTTTCTTCAGGTGGCTGATAAACTTCTGGCGATCGTTTTGTAGCAATCCCCACACGTTATCGTTAAATATCCGCTGTTTGAGACTGCGTTTGGTAAAGGCGGAGAGTCCTTTGAGCCATTGCATTAACTGCGATTCGTGCTGCCCGATCGGCACCTGCATCAAACTATCGACGGTGTAGCGCAGGACATGTCGCCAAATATGGGCACTATCCGCCCAAGGGCCAATATAAGCAAAAAATGCCTTGTCATTGAATTGTCGCTTCAACCGATCGAGCAAGAAACTTTTGCCCGCACCCGAATCCCCGATCAGCATCAAACTCCGGCTGCGATGGTCAGTCGCAACCAGGTCTAAATAATCCGCAATCTGATTGACCGCAGCTTGGTGGATTGAGTCAACGGCGTCCGTCGATGGCGTTGGGGTTTGCCAAAAGTTACCCGGTCGGAGATTGACCCGATCGAAGGGATTAATCTCGCGTTGGATGAGTTCGTCGATAGAGGTCATGATGCAAGGATCTCAGGGAAATTGTGGGGTGTGAGGGAGCGCGCTGCGGCTGCATTCAGGTTAGACGATGCTGATGAAAAATAACGGCCCGCCGATGATCTGAGGAATGCCTGCATCAATTTGCGTCGATGTATAGGCATCGGTTTCTTGGAGCGAACTGAGTTCGATCTGGTCCGTTTTTTGGAGCCGATAGAGTGCTTGATCGAGGTCGTTGCGTGGCATGGCCAGTTGCTGCCGCAGATGGAAAATCGGCAAATAGTTTTCGGTGCCCAGTTCGGTATCCAGGGATTTGATCAGCGCCACAATGCCCGCATCGTCTAGCGCTGGCGCTACGGCGATCGTCGCTGGCTTCGCCGACGGTTGACGCAAAAACTGAAGATATACCTTGTCAGGGAATAGATTTAACGTTCTCGAACGATTGAAACTTCAATGTCAGTAGTGAATCGAGTTCTGTTTTGTGTTTTGTGTGACACTGGTCGAGACAGGTGGAAATTGCGGCTTTGAAAGCGGCAAAATCAGG
>JANOQX010000182.1:0-19912 GCA_031415035.1 Cyanobacteria bacterium VAR_4_metabat_243 | reverse complement strand
ATCCCCCTAAATCCCCCTTAAAAAGGGGGACTTTCAATCCGGTTCCCCCCTTTTGAAAAGGGGGGCTAGGGGGGATCGACCACGATCGCAATCATTTTTGGATTTGGTATAACGAAATAGCAAAGTGATTCGCGATTAATTCACCAATCACTTTGTCAATGCGATCCTTACCAAAGCTGCGGCAGGGTTCTTGGCTTGGGTTGTGGCTTGGGTTGCACGGGCGGCTCGACCACGATCGGGGTCACTTCCTGCACCGGCGGTTCAACCACGACTGGCACTTCCACAGGCGGCTCAACCACCACAGGCGGTTCAACCACAGGTGGCACTTCCAGCGCGGCATCGGCCACACCAGCGGCCTTCGGCCAGTTCTGCGCCCCAAAGCCTTGGAACAGGTCATTCAACTTCAGGGAGACGTTGAGGTAAGCCCCGCCGACGTTACGATCGCCATCGCGGAAGTCGCGATCGACGGCCCGACCGAAGCTGTAGCCGCCCGCCACCCGGAGGTTCGGGGTGACGTAGTAGCCCAGTTCAGCGGCCAATCCGGTTTCGCCATAGCTCGCACTCGACTGGTTCAACCAGCGGGCTTCACCCGTGATGTCCCAAGCCTTGGCGAAACGGTAGCTGGCCCGTGCCTGGGCCAACGTCACCGTGCTGGTGCCAACCAGATCGCTGGCCAACCGGGAACTGCTGCTCCGCAACGCCAACCGCCCAAAGAATTCCCAACGCCAATCCGGTGCGTAGATCGCTTCCAGACCAATCAGATGTTGGTTATTGCTCGTGCCGCTGCCGAGGAAGACCGTATCCGGCGTGCTGCCCGGATTGCGACGGTATTCGTAGCGCATTAAGGCGGTGAACTTGTCGCTCTTCGGATCGCGGAAGGCCAAGCCTGCCTTCAAGTTCAGCGTATCGGACAAACCATTGACGGTTTGATTCGCCGCATTCGCTTGAGTGAGTTTGAACAAGCCCGTGACGCTATCGCTGAGTTTACCTCTAGCGTTGGCGGTGATGACTTGGTTATTGCCGATCGAGGAGTTGCGGCGTTCGTACCGGGCAGCAGCTTGGAACCGATCGCCATCGACGTAGTTCATCCCGATGTTATACACATCACCCGCCGCGATCCCCAGGGAAGCCGCACTCTGGCCGACCGCAAACGGTTGGAGGAACTGCGTTCCCGCCGCTGTGGAGCCAATCAAGTCACCAAACACTCGCTCATACCCTAAGTCAAACTTGAGGTTGTCCGAGAGTTTAATCCCTTGCTGGACGCCGATCGCGCCTTGCATCGAGAGATCACCCGCACCACCAAACAAGGTGTACCGCGATCGCAGTTGCGTACTCGGCGACAGGTTGTAATCCCCCGTCACATTCAAGCTCGTGATCTGACGACCCGCATATTGGCCCTTGTGGAAGAACTGTTGGGCGACTTGGAAGTTGACGCCTTGCATCAAGCGCCAGTCGATTCCGAGGAGGGTGCGATCGTTGTAAATCGGATCGACATTGCCACCGAGGGTTGTTTCGTTCTGGGCGATGAAGTTGACCTTGTCGCTCAGGGGAACGGATAGCCGCGATCGCAGTTGGTTGGACGTCCCATCGAGGATGCCATCGGCATTCAGTCGATCGGTGCGATTGCGATTAAACCAATCGACGGAGAAATCCGCGCCCCCAAACTTCTGCAAAATCCCAGCGGAAATCGTGGTGAGCGAGTTGTCCACCGCGATGCCCGGAGTCGCTTCGCGGCCAGGATTAAACAGATCAACGAGATTGTTAATCGGCTGGGGCGCAATCCCACGATTTAACTCGTGATCAAGCTGCGCCCGCAGCGTTGTATTATCACTAACCTTTGCACTCGCTTGCGCCCCGTAGCGGGTTTGGCCCGGTACAAAACTCACCGTGGCGTTATTCGAGAACCCGCTGTCGGCTTGACGATAGTAGGCCCGCGCATCGACTTTCGGCGTCAGTTGACCGCCTGCTTCGATCCGCACGGCGGTGCCGCCGATCGCGCCTCGGAATTCCGAATCGCTATTGGACTTGGCAATTTCGGCGATGATGCTGGCGTTCTCGCCGAGGCCCATGTAGGCATCCGCCCCAAACACCTCAAAGTCACGGGCACCTTGGTTTTCGCGCATGTAGCTGCCGCCGATCCAGGCTTCCCGATCGCGCACTCTAGAGAAGTGGTAGCGGGCACGACCGCCATAAAGGCGATTGCTCGAACCGCCATCTTCAAACTGGTACGTGGCGACAATCCGGCGCACCAATGGCTCACCCGTGCGGCTGACATCGGTGCGAAGTACGGGCTGGGTAAATCGGAGGCTGCCCCGATCGTAATCCACCACATAATCCGGGCCTCGGAACAATTGCACACGTTCAATCACCGTACCGGGGCGGTTCAGCTCTTCCACTTCCAGGAAGATGCTTTCACTGCCTTCGATCATCTGCCGCTTCGAGAGGAAATAGAATCCACTCGTGCCGTCCGGCACCACCGCATCACGCTGGAAACCTTGGATGTTATTGGCGAAGATGGCCGAAACTTGCAATGGGCCAAGGTAGTAATTACCTTTGAAGCCGTGCAGATCGCGGTTCATCGCCGTAAATTGCTGCGACTTGGTGGCGAATTCCTCCGTGCGATAATCACCCCACATCAAGTAATCGCGTAGCCCCGGCCCGAACGCGGCGTTCTTCTCTAATTTGAAATAAACGCTGTCGATCGAGGGGGTCAGGATATCCGACTTCGACGCATCGCCGTAGGTGGGATAGTCCTTGTCACAGGGCTGTTCGACCCGGAACAAGCGGCTGGTGTCGTCACAGGTTTTATTCAAGGTGTCGTTGCTGTTCAACGCGCCTGTCATCAACCAATTGCCAATCCGCCCCATGGCGAACACGCGACCACTCAAGTTCGCCGTGAAGCCATTGTCATCATCGGCCGGTAGGAAGTTGCGCAGGTCGCCGTAGAAGTCGTTGCCACGACCGCCGAGGCGCAAGTTGATCGAACCCGTGGCGATCGAGGGCCGCAGGCTGGTTTCAAAGGCGACGCGGGTGAAGGCTTCCATGCCGTTGGCGGCCGCCCGGATTTGGATTTCCTTCGGCTCCACGCCCGATCGCAGTTGGGCCATGAATTGGCCATCTTTGGCCAACACTTGGAACCCATTCTGCAACTTATCGGCATCGTCGCCGATGAAGTCGCCGCCGTTCGAGGCCAGCGTAATCCGCATTTCGTCCTTGGCCAGGTTGCCTTGGGCGTCGAGGACTTGGCCTTTGATGTTGACGATCGATTGACCATCAGCGGGGACGCGGGATTCCACCGTCGCGAGGGACAGCTTTTTGGGCGTGTCGCGGACTTCCACCGTCGTCGTGGCGGTTTCGCCATCGTTCGCCGTCGCCGTCAGGGTATTAATCCCCGGCTTCAGCGGCACGGCGTACCAGGTTTGGGTGACGCGCTGGCGTTGGGCGTCGGTTTCGGTGCGACCCACTTGGTTCGCATTGACCAATTCGCCATTCACCCGCAGTTCCACGGTTTTACCCTGTTTGAACTGCATGATGATGATGCCTGCCGGGGCATCTAACACGGCGGTGTCCGTCGGGCTGGAAACCTTCAGCGTCAGTTGGCATTCGCATTCGACTTCGCTACCGACTTCCGTCGTGACGGCTCCAGCGTTGACACCAGCCGTGGCCGGAGTCATGGTGGGACTGGCAGTAGTTTCGATCGTGGTCGGGGGGACTTCGATCGTCGGACTCGCTGACGGCATTGGGGTCGTCGGACTGTCGCGATTCAACGTCGGCAACGGCATCGACTGGGAAGGCAATTCCGCCTGGGACTGCGCCACCGATCGTTTGACGATCGGGGATTTGCGTTGCGGTTGCTGATCCAGTTGCTTCACTTCGGTAATCACCGAAGTGTCTTTACCAGAATTTTCCAGATTCACCGTCTGGGCATTCACCTTCACATTACCACTGGCAATTAACAGCGATGTTGCCGCCAGCAGCTTCAAACTAAACCGAGAAGATTTGAACATATTTAGTTGCAGTTGCATGGTTTCTCCTCCTTCGCCGCTGGCGTGACTGCGAAGTTCATCCGCACCAGACTGCCTGGTGCCAAATTCACTAGCCGCGACTGACTATTGCGCTCCCGCACAAACTTGTTCGGCGCGAGGGTGTAACCGCGTACCGAAGTCGCGTCCAGCACCCCTGTCCGTTGACCCGCAACCACATTGGCCACGGAATACAAGCCATCTTTGTCGGTGGTAATCCGGTTCCCGTCGTCGAGGATAATCACCGCGTTGGGAATCCCCGGTTCGCCCGGTTGCTGTTCGCCATCGAAGTTTTTGTCGTTGAAGACGCGACCGATGATCGTGCCGCAATCTGAGAGCAAGCCCGATCGCACACGCAATTTATGCGTCGCGGGGCCATCTTGAACCCGCTGGCCGTTATCCGCCCGTTGCCCGAAGACGCTGGCGATATTCACGCCCGTACCGCGAATCGAATCCGGTGTGAGCTGCGCCGCGTAGGCGATATTCAGCACTTGATTCTGGTTCGTCGCGCCCGATGGCAACGTCGCCCCCACGGTTTGGAAGGTAATCGTCTGACCGTTCTGGCTCGTGGTGACACCGACGGGCTGACCCGCCAGTTCCGCCCGCGCCGAATTGGCGACAAACTGGAAGCCCTTCGGCAGAATATCGGCCACGGAGAGATTGGTCAGGCCCGCACTGCCGAGGTTCCGCATCGAGAGGCGATAGATCACCGTGTCACCCGCTTCGGCATTGGCCCGATCAGCGGATTTGGTAATCTTGACGCTCTGGGCATCGCAGGTGCCAATGCTGAAGTTCAGCACGGCCAGCGAAAGACCCGTGGCTTCGGCATTGGCAATCCGAATCGTGCCATCCGCTGCCGTCTCACCCGTGGTCGCGCTCAAGGCCCGACCATCGACCGCTGTGGCGACATAGGAGACGATATTCCCCACCTGGCTGGTGATTGTAATCCGCACGCGCCGTTGGGCGTAGGGGCTACCCTGGGGCGGATTAATGATCATCAAATAATTGCGCCCGATCGCCAGTTGGCCTTTGGCTTGATCCAAGAGGAAACTGTACCGTCCATCGTTCTGGACGAAGTACGGGTTGGCGTTGGAGCCGTTGGGCGCAATGCCGCGTGGGATATTGTTATTCGGGTTGTCCGGCAGCTCCGTGGTGGTCAATGGCACCAAAGCGCCAATATTCAGACCCGACGGATCGGTTTCATTCACCGTGACTGTAAAGCCGCGATAGTCAGAAAGTAATTCGCCATTACAGCCTGTGATCACCCCAAACGGGTCAATCAACGGCTGGACGATTTGGTTCGTGCGGGCATCAATTTTGATTCCACCGGGTGCGGTGTAGCCAAAGGATGCGGTGTTGCTCAGATCGGTGGGTGGTTCGGACGGTGCAGTCTGGCTGAAACCAGCAAGCGGTAGGCTCAAAACGCCGACGCTGCTTGCAAGTGTCGTGGCTGCAATCCGTCGCCACCAACGCGAGTTATGACGTTGGGATGGTTGCATAGATCCGATGGAGAAAGAATGGTAAAAAATAACTTCACACTTTGGGTAAGGTGGGCATTGCCCACCCTACGAATCTGATCGATTACTTACTGAACGCGCACCTGATACTGGGCGGCGATCGTACTCTTGGGCGCGATCGGTTGATTCAGCTGAATCCGCAGATGGGTATAGGCACTGGTGGGGGCGGGTTGCACTTGACCTTTGACCGACACCGTTGGCTTGGCACTAAAGGTTTTGCCCTGGTCAACGCTGTAGCTGACATTTGCCGGAACCTTCTCGCCAAGAGTAACGGAATTGCCAATGAAGACCGTGCGCGCCGGAATCGGCTGGGTGATCACGAAGTTTTTTGCAACGCGATTGCCAACATTACTGGCATTCAATCGATAGCGCAGGACATTTCCCGGCACCACAGCGGCTTGCTTCGCATCCAAGGCTTGCCACTGGGTGGTGGCTTTACCATTTGTGGTGGTGGCGATTTGCCGATCGACCGCCAAATTCAAATTAATTTGGGGTTTGGCCATGACGGCCTGAACCGCTCGGCTGCCCTGATTGACCGCTTGCGCCAACAAGGGCGTGCCGTTCAACGGGATGAGACCAATGGCAGTGGTGAGGGCGATCCCTATCACTGAAATCGACTTTCGGGTGATCATGAATGGACTCCTCACTTACTTCTTGGCAATTTGACGACGGAACGTGAACGTACCAGTGTCACCGGGACTGAGACCGGGCACCGTCAGCTTGTAGGACTGGATGTCGCCGCCAGTGGGCGTCACACTAATCACGCCAGTGGTCGCACTAGTGGTCGCGGTGCCATTGGCCTGGGCCGGGAAGCTCGCGTCCTTGGTGGTGGTGAACCAGTTATTCGGCGCGGCCAACCCGTCATCAACGATCGTGAAATCCGTCGCAGGCAAGGTGACGTTATTCAGACCTTGGCCTTGGCCGATCGAGACGTTGGTATACGTCAAGCGGTATTCGACAAACCGACCGGATTCCGCTGCGCCACTGAGTTTGGCGGTGTCGGTGGTGAATGGCACCACTTCCTTCACGCCATCGTCTTCGAGTACGCGGGCTTCCTTGATGACCTTGATAAATCCGGTGTAGATGCGATCTATGGTAATGTTGCCCGGATCGTTCGCGTCATAGCCGGGAGTGCCTTGATCAACAAACGCCAAGACCGGAATCGGATATTCCTGCACCTGTTCGGCGCTGGGCAGATCCACCATCAAGGTGTAGCTCGCCGTATTCAACGTCGCGGGATCAAGATCCAACGTCACGGGTTGATCCGCCGTTGGCCCACCGACGCCACTGACGAAGGTAAAACCATTCGCTTGACTGTAGGTGTAAGTGGCAGTTTGACCATTCACCGGATTGGTAATCTTCACCGTTGTCCCATCGGGCAAAGCGGCCGCCACCAAAGGCGGACGCGGCAACAGCGCAATCACCTGCGGCACAGCACTAAAGCTCTTCACCGTATTGGTGAAGTTCACGACTGGCGTTTGCGCATCATTTAGCAACTGCGTGGCCGGAATGGCGGCAGGCGGTGCTAAGACGATGTTGGTAAAGTCATCTTCGTTGTCCGTGGGGCCGTTGGCGTTGGCTTGGTTTTCCGGGCCATTGGCGGGAGCGGAGACAATCAGTTGGCCGACGGTTTCACCACCAGCGGGCTTGGTGCCAGCGGTTGTGCCCGTGTTAACGCCTTGGTTGGTATCCGCCGCGATCGGGGAAACACCTTTACCCGGATCAACGCCGTCTAACGCCAAATCGGCGCGACGAGCCATGATTCCACCCGCATTTTCAGCGGCTCCACCCGTCTTCGGATCGGGGTTATTCACCGTCAAACCGTTGTTTGGATCGGCATCACCGGATTCGTCGTAAACCAACTGCGTCGCGGTATTCGGCACAGCGGCTCCGGCGATCGATTGACCAAAGATCTGGGCGATATTCACAATCCGGCCACCCGCAAATCCCGGCGCAGGTTCCACCGTGAAGTTAAAGCCCGAAATCGTCGAACCCGTGGGAATGCAATCCTCCCGCAGGAAGCCGACGCGGGTAATCGTATTACTCGCCGCCGGACGGGCCGCTGTCCACAGCGCCTCATTCGCCGGAATTGCGATGTCGCTGGTGGTATAAACCACTGTCCAAGTGCCATCGGTCGAAGCCACGGGATTCGCCGCACTCAGTACCGTATCAGCGGGAATGGCGTCGGATACGAGAATCCGATCGACCGCGACGCCTTCCAGCTTCACCGTCGTCGGACAAAGCGCCGTGGGCACGACGTCGAGAATGCCTGCCGGAGCAGTTTTGTCGATTTTGGCGGCGAGATTATAGGTGAGTCGATCGTCGAGTACATCACCCGGCGTATTGCCGTTGCTGTAATCGCGAGCCAACAGAATCTGGGCAAAGGCTTGCAGTCGTGCGCCGACCGTAATCACCTGGCTCGTATCCATCGCTTCGCGCTGGCCGTTGGCCGGATTCCCTGGCGCTTCGCCGGGTGCCCCTGCGTCGGGAATATTATTGGTAAAAACGCTACCCGCATCGGCGGCGTAGAGAATATTCTGCTGATCGACGGGCGCGGCGGTATTCCCCAAGGAAACCTGAACGCTATCGTTTTTCAGCGCCGCATTCGCCACCGTCAGCGGCACGCGAACTTTAATTGTTTGGCCCGGATTGAGTGCGCCGCCATTCGGCAAAGCATTCGCCGCGAGGAACTTCTCCGAACTTTCACCGTTGGTCGGTACATTAATTGGTGTAGGCAGAACGGTGCCACCAAACTCCACAATCTGCAAGACGCCTTGAGTAAAGGACGCACTCCCCGTTTTACCCGGAGGATTCGCCAGCGTCGCCTGTCCCGGCACAAACACGAAAGTCGGGTCATTCCCCACGTTCGTAATCACGAAATCCGCCGTGACTGCGTCGTTTGGATCAGGGTTGGCTTTACTCGGGGCCTGGGCCTTGACCGTCAGACCCGCGACTTCGGAAACTTGCAGCACGACTTCGTTGGAAGTCGCGGTGAAGCCCACGCCGTTGCCGTCTTGGAATGTCCCAGTGAATGTGTTCTTAATTTGATCGCCAATTTGGGTCTGTGCCAATAGCGGTAGCGCGATCGACACGCTGCCGCTAGCTAGCAGCACAGCCACCAGCCATTGGCGATATGACCAACGGTTTCGAGATGTCATACGCGCTCTATTAAATTGCAAATAGGGGGAAACCCGGAATTGGCCGCACCGATCGGGGACAAACGCGCATCAAATCCATGTCGGGTACCAGCGACACATGACGATTTAATGGCAATTAAGCCAGTCCGATCGCGCGTGGGGCGCAATGGGTGAATGCTTTAAAACCGAAGACGAAACACACTTACAGTCGGTGGGCGATGGGGTCACATAATTTGGTAGATATCCTGTCTATCCAACTGGAGAACAACAACGACTCGCCTCAGTCGTCGCTCCAGATCATTTCTTTAGCACCCTTATATAGTTCCTTAGATCCCAGGAAAACCCTCAGTGACAACACTGAAATATTTTTCAAGACGGCTTTATAGCAAGACTTTCCGGGTTTTGCAAACTAGTGACATTTGTCACAAAGTCTAAATTTACGACAACTAATTCTCATAAATCCCGATCGTCCTTGCGTGATCTCCCGGCTCTTCTTATATCCACTAGCGAAAAGTGAAGAAACCCGGAAGAACTTCGATCTAAACTGCCAAACTAGTGGATTTCGAAATGGTTTAAGTGGGGTTCACATGGGTTCTCCGCAGGCGAATCGGGCCGGTGGGGCCGATCGGACTACAGCAACGATACATCGCGCAGCATCCAGAATCCCGCAAACGCCTCGGCTGCCGCATCGGTTTGAATCGCGATGAAGTGGATATTGTTCGCCACTTGTTTGGCCGATTCAAAGTCCTTGGCTTCCGCTTGCAAGGCGGGCGTCGGTAGCGGCGTCAGCACCCAGCGATCGAGCACTCCGGTCTCCAAGACTAAACTGGTGCGTTGATCAGTATTGTCGAGATTGACGGCGGCCAGCTCCAAACCGGACAACCAAGCGGCGATCGCCGTGGCCCGAGACGAATAGATAATCACCCCCGGAATCAAGGTGTCGGGCGCAATCCCCGCTTGCTGAATCGGAAAAGCTTCACCGAAGTCGATCGACCACTCACTAAAGTCATCAAAGGCGGCGGCGGGGAGACTGACAATTTTCCACTTCTCACCCTGGATCGCATCGGGCAGCCGCTGCGGCGGCGTGGTCGGAAACACCACTGAGGCGTTGCTGGCCGCGTTGTAGCCGGGATGTTCGGGGTAGACGTCGGTCATCCGTTCCTGGAGCCAGCGCGATAGCTCAAAGGTGCGGCGACTCGGCTGAGCGACAAGATTCACATCCCCGCAGGCCTTGGTGATCATATTGTTCATCGACTGGCGGAAGAAGCGAATCCGATCGGGCGTCTGACCAGCCTGGGCGATGGCGCGTTGCAGGGCTTCAGCGATCCAGAGCGAATTGACCTGATTATTCGGGCAATATTCCGAATACTTAAATGGGGCGTCGATCGGCACTTCGATCCCGGTTTGGCTGGCGCACAGCAAGATTTCCCAGATTTTTTTGTTATTCTCATCCAAGATTGGCCGCGAATAAAAATCGAGTTCCCAAATAATTGCCATGTTCTCAACAGGTGTTTGTTCATTGCGGCTGGGAAATTGCCCAACCGGCGTGATCTAGATTAAGGCTTTGTGGGTCGGTGGTGGGGATTTTGGGTGGGTGACGGTGCCAACCGACTCGGCCCGGAGTTCCTGCGTCCACCCTAATCCCGCGACTCGCTGCTGCCCATCATGGCGTTCCTGGCCCGATCGGCGCGTTCCTCGACTTGGGCCATAACTTTGTCAGCATGTTCCAACATTTCGCCGGGGTAGCTTTCGAAGTGCTTGGTGGTCAGGCCGATGCGGTTTTCGCCTTCGTTCAGGGTGGCGATCAAGGCCTTGATCGTCTGGCCGACTTGCAGGACACGGGTGACGTCGTCCACCCGCTTTTGGCTGATCTGACTGACATGCAGCAATCCCGAGTTGCCTTCAAACTCGACAAATGCGCCAAAGGGCCGAATTCCCGCGATCGTGCCCTCGACCACTTGACCGATTTGCAATTGGCTGAAGCTGGCGGCGCGGGTGGCCAACCGATTCGACAGGACAATCCGATCTTTATCGCGATCCATGTCCAGGACAACGGCGGAGAGGGTTTGGCCTTTGAGGCTTTCGATGTCGCCACGCTGGGCCAGGTGCGATCGGGGGATAAAGCCGCGCAGACCCAGGACGTCGATCGCGCAGCCGCCTTTGTTGATCCCCGTGACCCGAACTTGGAGACTTTCTTGGCTTTCTTTCATCTCCAATAGGCGATCCCAGATTTTGCGGGTCTCCAATTGGCGCAGGGAAATCTTCACCTGACCATCAGCGTTCTGCTCCCCGATGATCAAGAATTCCATCTCTTCGCCGATCGGGACGATGCCCGAAAGATCCTTGGTGGCATAGACGGAGGCTTCGTCCGCTGAGAGGATCGCGGGTGACTTGCCGCCGATGTCAACTAGGGCCGAATCACTTTCATAAGCGACGGCTTTCCCTTTGACGATCGAGCCTTTGGCAAACTCGTAGTCGAATTGCCCGAGGGCTTTGGCGAAGTCCTCCATGGTGAAGGAGGCGGTGGAGTCTGTCATGGGGGCAGTTAGTTCAAAGTATGCATTTCTTGTCCGTTTTTCAGTTTAGCCTCTCTTGTGGGCCTTGGGTGATCGGGTTTGGCGACAATCCACACCCCGCACGGCTCCGGCCATTTACAAATATTTACAAAAACTGGCATAAGCGCTTGTGCCACTAAAGCAATTTCAGGGGGTATAACTAAGCAAGGTAGGCTTTTATCCCTCGTGGGGAAGCGCGCCACAGGATACGCTGTCCGGCGGTTGTGCCGCTCACTATGTCCCGGCTTCAGAGGTTTTGACTGTGCAATTCAACATTCAGGCGGACAGCGATATCCCCGCTTCCACCCAGCTATATAATCAAATCCTGTTCGCGATCGCTTCGCGGCAGTTTCCGCCCGCGCATCGTTTGCCCAGTACCCGGCAACTCGCCATGCTGACGGGCCTGCATCGCAACACCATTAGTAAGGTCTACCGCCAACTGGAAGAGGCGGGCGTCGTCGATGCCCAGGCGGGTTCGGGGATCTACGTCCGCGATCAGGCCGCCGAAGGCGCAGCCCGCAGCCGATCGCCCCTCCTGAGCCAATTCCCCGAAGCCCACAAGCTGATCCAGCACACCGTCGATGAACTGCTCAAACAAGGCTGTTCCCTCGGTCAAGCGCGGGAGCTATTCCTGGCCGAAATCGACTGGCGACTGCGCTGTAGCGCCCAGGTACTCGTCGCCGCCCCGCAGCATGACTTAGCCGCAGGCGAGATGATTCTGCGCGAACTGAAAAAAGCCCTGGACATTCCGATGCAACTGGTACCGATGGAGGAACTCGAACAAGTTCTCGACCAGAGCCAGTCCAGCACCGTGGTCACCAGCCGCTACTTCATCGCCCAGGCAGAGACGATCACCACGCCCCGCGCGGCCCGCGTCATCCCGATCGACATCTACAACTTCGAGAAAGAGATCAAACTGATCCGCGAATTGCCCAAAGGCCATAGCCTCGGCGTCGTCAGCCTCAGCGCCGAAACCGTCGGGGTCGCGGAAGTGATCATCTACAGTATTCGCGGTGAGGATTTGTTGGTCTTAACCTCGGCCTCCACCGATCGCTACAAGCTAGCCGCCATGGTGCGGAATGCCCAAACGATCATCTGTGACGAAGCCAGTTTCGACACCGTGAAGGGGGCGATCGCTGCTGCCCGCGATGACATCATTCGGCCGCCACAGCTCATTTCCTTCGAGAACTTCATCGATGCGCGGTCGATCGGGATTCTCAAACGGGAATTGGGGATTGAATCGTAGGCGAATTGATCGACTACGGCGTAATTTACCCCGCGCGTGAACGGCAGGGCTAGTAAGGGAACCCCGCTGAAGCTAAGAAGCACGGGGTTTCGCTCATAGCCCGCCGTTGACGCGCGGAGCGGTTGGACAACGCCGTCAAGATAATTCTGAATTCGCCCACAGCATCTTCAACGCCACGGCGGTTCACCCGATCGAGCCTTCAATGGCGATGACTGCGTAATGCCCTCGCCGTAGCCCAAGTCATACCAACTCGCCGCCGTTGGATCATGTTCGGGCGTCGATTTGGACTGTCCGAGCCAAGCGTCCGTTTTGCCCTGATCGAACCAGGCTTCCGGCGCGATCGGCGGTAGTTCGAGAACGGTCATTCGGATCACCTCCGTTGTGACATTTGCGATCGTGCCCTAAGCGAACCCGGATGCCAACTCGCGCTCTAGGAGTGCGACTAAGGCGGCATTACCTTGGGCTTTGGCGATCGCTAGGCGATGTTCGGTGTTGTGCTGCAAGTTGCTACGATGCAGGCGTTTGAGGTCGCTGATGCGGTTGCTCCGAGCCGCTTTTGCGGCTTTGATGCCACGATCGATGAATCGCATAATTGTCGCCTCTAGTGTGAATTGAAGTGAATCAACGTAGGCGTAAACTCGAACTCCTGTCCGATGTCTTTATTATACGTGATGGATTTCTGGCCGGGGGCGATCGGGCGATAATTTGAAATTCAACCGAAAGTAGCCTAGCCCGCCCCGCGCGTGAACGGCAGGGCTAGTAAGGGAACCCGGCTAAGACTTGGTTTGAGGCCCCTTTAGGGGTCTTTCCTTACTAGCCCGCCGTTGACGCGCGGGGCGGGCAATGCCGCAGTCGGTCAAATTGCTGTTACTTCAACCACCGCGCCACATCTTTGGCGTGATAAGTCAGGATCAAATCCGCGCCCGATCGCTTAAAGCTGGTCATCGTCTCCAACACCACCCGCTCTTCGTTAATCCAGCCATTCAACGCCGCTGCTTTGACCATGGCATATTCCCCGGAGACATTATACGCCGCCACGGGTAAGTTCGACGCATCTTTCACTTGTCGAATAATATCCATGTAAGCCAACGCAGGCTTTACCATCAAAAAATCCGCCCCTTCGTCAATGTCCAATAACATTTCGCGGGTGGCTTCGCGGGAATTGCTGGGATCCATTTGGTACGTGCGCCGATCGCCAAACTGCGGCGACGATTCCGCTGCATCCCGGAACGGCCCATAGTAAGCCGAAGCGTATTTCACCGCGTAGGACATGATTGGGATATGGCTAAACCCCGCTGCATCCAAACCTTCGCGAATCGCCCCGACAAACCCATCCATCATCCCCGACGGCGCAATGATGTCCGCGCCCGCACGGGCCTGGGCCACTGCCACTTTTTTGAGCAACTCCAATGTCGGATCATTCAACACCTGACCACTCAAATCGCCCACCTGCAAATAGCCACAATGCCCATGGGCCGTGTATTCGCAGAGGCAGGTGTCATTAATCACAATCATCTCAGGGATCGCCGCTTTTACCGCTGCCGTGGCTTTTTGGACAATGCCGCAATCGTGCCAAGCATCCGTGGCTTCATCATCCTTATCCGTCGGAATCCCAAACAAAATAATCGCCGGAATCCCCAAATCCCAGACTTCCTTCGCTTCATCGACAATCTTATCGATCGACAGTTGGTAGACGCCCGGCATCGATTTCACTTCTTTGGCAAAATTGTCACCCGGCACCGCAAATAGCGGATAAATCAAATCATTCGGTGTGACGATCGTCTCGCGCACCATGCGACGCATGGTTTCACTGGAACGGAGCCGACGGGGACGGTGGTTAGGAAACATGATGCGTGGATTACTTAAGGATGAATTCGATCTAGTCTAAGATGCCGATCGGGCGGATTTGTCGATTTTGAAGTTATGTAAACGACTGGGCGGTGGCCCGCTTGCTGAAACCCTGTGTTTACAATACTTCTAGCTTTGGGGGGCGCGTCTAATGGTATATCTGTAAAGCAGAGTAAACGTCGGTCAAGAAAGGTTTCAATCACATGGCACAGGCTCAAAAACCCACCGTAATCATCACTGGCGCGTCATCGGGCGTGGGTCTCTATGGTGCGAAGGCGCTGGCCGATCGGGGCTGGTATGTGGTGATGGCCTGCCGCGATTTGGTCAAGGCCGAAAATGCCGCAAAGGCTTTGGGCATGGCACCGGACAGTTACAAGCTGATGAAAATTGATTTGGGCGATCTCGACAGTGTGCGGCAGTTTGCCACGACATTTCGATCGCTGAATTTGCCCCTGACGGCGTTGGTTTGTAATGCGGCGGTCTATCTGCCCCAGCTCAAAGCCCCGATGTACAGCCCCCAAGGCTACGAAATCAGCGTCGCGACGAATCATTTGGGCCATTTCCTATTGGCAAACCTGATGATGGAGGATCTGAAGCAATCCACCGCCCTCGATCGGCGACTCGTCATCCTCGGCACCGTCACGGCGAACTCCAAAGAACTCGGCGGCAAAATCCCCATCCCCGCGCCAGCGGATTTGGGCGATCTTTCCGGCTTAGAAGCGGGCTTCAAAGCCCCGATCAACATGATCAGCGGCAAATCATTTAAACCCGGTAAAGCCTACAAAGATAGCAAGCTCTGCAACATGATCACGACTCAGGAATTGCATAAGCGCTTCAATCGCGACACGGGGATTGCCTTTACGTCGTTGTATCCCGGTTGCGTGGCCGATACGCCGCTGTTCCGCAATGCACCGAAGGCATTCCAGAAGATTTTCCCTTGGTTCCAGAAGAATGTGACGAAGGGCTATGTGTCGCAGGAACTCGCGGGTGAACGGGTGGCGGATGTCGTCGCCGATCCCCGGTTTAAGCAATCCGGCGTCCATTGGAGCTGGGGGAATCGTCAGAAGGAAGGGCGGGAGTCATTTTCGCAGGAGTTGTCCGACAAGGTGACGGATGCGGCGACGGCGAAGCGGATGTGGGAGGCGAGTGCGAAGTTGGTCGGGATTCGGTAGATGGGAGTTGGGCTGCCGTTGACGCGCGGGCGATTGGGCAGCGGAGTCGGCTACAGCGCGATCGGTAGCTCAATCCGAAACTCGGTACCTTGCCCCAGACTCGATCGGCATTCCAGTTGACCTTGATGTCGATCGACCACAATTTGATAGCTGATCGACAAGCCCAATCCCGTCCCTTTGCCCACATCCTTCGTGGTGAAAAACGGATCGAAGAGGCGCTGCTGTACTGATTCTGGAATGCCTGCGCCATTGTCGATAATCGCGATGCTCACTCGCTGTTCCCCGACTAGCGTCGTTCGGATCGTGATCGTCGGTCGATAGTCTGGCTGCACCACTAAATGCTCCGCGATCGCGTCCAAGGCATTCGCTAAGATGTTCATCAATACCTGATTAATCTGCCCCGCATAGCAATGCACTAAAGGCAAATCCCCATAGTCCTTCGTGACGACGATCGGGCGCATCGAAGACTTAAAGCGATGCTGCAAAATCAGTAATGTACTGTCAATCCCTTCATGCAAATTCACCGCCTTACTCGCTGCTTCATCGAGGCGAGAAAAGTTGCGGAGCGAGAGGACAATATCTTTGACCCGCGCCGTCCCCATTTGCATCGAACTCATGATCTGCGGAAAATCCTGGCGTAGAAAGTCTAAATCAATGTCCTCGATCGCCGTTTCAATGTCCGCGATCGGTTGCGGATAGTGTTCCTGATAAAGGGCAACGAGG
This sequence comes from Cyanobacteria bacterium VAR_4_metabat_243, assembly GCA_031415035.1. Classification (GTDB taxonomy): domain Bacteria; phylum Cyanobacteriota; class Cyanobacteriia; order Leptolyngbyales; family Leptolyngbyaceae; genus Romeriopsis. The sequence continues at coordinate 3,692 of JANOQX010000182.1, read as the reverse complement.
CCCAACAGATCGTCGGTATAGCGATTCACATGGGTGAGATTGCCATGGATAAAATTAATCGGATTATTCACCTCATGGGCGATGCCCGCGACCATTTGGCCGAGGCTGGACATTTTCTCAGTTTGTACCAGTTGACTTTGGGTGGTCTGCAACTGCGTCAATGTCGTTTCCAAGACTTCACCGCGTTGGCGCAACTCAATTGCCGATGACTTGATGGCAGCGGTACTGGCTTCCAGTGACTCGGCCATCTGATTAAACGCACTGCCGATTTTGGCAAATTCGTCGGAGCCGGAGAGCTTGACCCGATCGCTCAGATCCCCCCCGGCCCAAGATTGACTAATCGCCACTAAGACATTCGCCCGTTTGGTAATCAACCGATCGAGTAACACCCAAAACAGTAAGCCAATACATAGCAAAATCGTACTCGTCACCAAACCCTTTTGGCGCACTTCCGCGTTTGCTGCTGCTAACGGTTTGACCAACGAATAGCGCAATACTAAAATCCCAATGCGGGATGGTTGCAGTTCGCCGGGTTGGCGGGCCAAGCGGACAGGGTAGAACGCTTCAACCTGCTTGACCCGTCGGCCATGTTCAGCCAGGATGGTTTTCCCGGTGAGCTGCATCCGGGCTTGAGTGATCAGCGCTAAATTTGGCGCGATCGGCAGTTGCATCAGATCTTGGCCCTGAAGCTCCGGCGCATTCGCCGCCAAGACGCGATTATTTTCGTCCATCAGGAGTACGGTTTGAAGATTCGCTTCGCTGCGCAATTGGTTGATGACGACATTCAAGCCCTCATTGCTCTTTTCCAACCGCATATCGCGATACAAATACTCCAGCACCGCACTGATCTGACTCCCCGTGAAACCGGCGCGTTGAAGTGTTTCACGCTCGACCCGATCGTGATTGCTTTGGGCAATTTGGTGATAGGACAGAAAATTCACCCCACTGCCCAAGCCGAGAATCAGCAAGGGTAACGTCAGACGGAGCGAATAGGGTAACGACTTAGGACGAAATTTCATAGGGGGATTGGGCCAATAATTATGCCGCTGGCAATGCCGCTGTGGTCAGGAGTGATTTGATGTCAACGGGTTGCGGCAGCAGCTTTTGCTTCACCATGACTTGGTTCAACTGATCCGCAACTTTGATTAACGGTGTCCGATCGACATCGAGCATCATTTGATTCGTGGCCCGATCGGCGAATTTGATCAGTTTCAGCGACGCCGCAAATTCGTCGGGCGTAATCTTCTGGCGGGCGGCCATTCGGGCGATCGCATCCTGTGGATGCTGCTGCAAATAATCCAACGCCTTGAAAAACCCTTCCGTCAGGATTTTGAACGTTGGGCCATGTTGCGTCAAAGTCGTCTGAGCGGTCAACATCGCGTCAACGATTTGATTCGGAATTTGCGTCGTATCAAAGAGCGTTTTCGCCCCCGCTTTCATTAACTGGGTACGAAAGGGATCAAACGTAATCACCGCATCAATCCGATCGGTTTTGTAAGCCTCAAGTTGATCGGCCATCCCGAAGTTGACAAGTTTCACATCATTTAAGGTCAAACCCGCCTTTTGGAGCGCGCTGATCAGCATATAGCTGGATAATGGCGTCATATCCGACCCAATCCGCTGACCTTTCAAGTCCGCCAGTTGCATAATCTTTGGCTTGGCGACGATCGCATCGGCTCCGGCGGATTGATCCATGAAAAATACGATCCGCTGATCGGGAATCGTCCCCGCAAATTGCATTATTTCCCCAATTGTGCTGGTGCTGCAACCAATCCGTTGTTCGCGATAGGCCCGAAGCAACTCGGCCATGTCCGTAAAATTCACCAGTTCGATCGCACTGTTATCGTAGAACCCAAGACTCTTAGCCAGATGGAATGGCTCATAGCCTGTCCAGTCAATCATCCCGATCCGTAAAGGCGTGGTGGGCTTCGGGGTACAACTGGTCAGCGTCGTAGTCAGCAAACTGCCAGCGGCTAAACCACTGTAAAGGAACGATCGACGGGTCAGCATAAGTGGCACTAGGAAAAATGGGGGCGATGGGCGCTATTCACCCAGATAGGTATAAGGTGCCCCAATCACCAGCCGATCGCACCAAGCAATACCCCAACCATGCTCCTTAATATTTGGTAACATTGAGCAAACCCTATCGCTCAATTACTATGTTCCGTCGCCTCCTCACCACGATCGTCACGCTCTGTGCGATCGTCCTCCTCACGTTCACTGCGCCCGCCTTCGCCCTCGGTGGCATCCTGCCGACGATCGACCAACCCGCCCCCGCCTTCACGCTACCCAGCAATGAAGCCGATAAAGCCGTTTCCCTAACGGACTACAAGGGCCAATGGGTCGTGGCCTACTTCTATCCCGCCGACTTCACTCCGGGCTGTACCCTCGAAGCCCGCAAATTCCAGGAAGACTTGCCAAAATACATCGATCGGCAAACCCAAGTCCTCGGCATCAGCGCCGACGATGGTCAGTCCCACGCCGAATTTTGCGATTCCGAAGGTTTGAAATTTCCGCTCCTGGCCGATACCGATGGCAAAGTCAGTAAAGCCTATGGTTCGTGGTTGGGGATTCGATCGATGCGACATACCTTTGTGATCGATCCCGAAGGCGTAATTCGGGCCGAATTCACAGGCGTCAATCCAATTCTTCACAGCAAAGAAGTTTTGGCAACGCTCGATCGATTGCAAACGCCGACGTGAGATTAATTGTTGGTTACGTAGTTTAGATCCCCCTAAATCCCCCTTCAAAAGGGGGACTTTGAGTCCGGTTCCCCCTTTTGAAGGGGGCTAGGGGGATCATGAATCATGCAACAAACCGTCGATACATCTTCAGCCTAATTGCGCTGACGACGCTTCATCCCGATGGTCTTCGACCGACCGGAGGTCATCGCGCTCCCAACCACTAAAGCCAATGCACCCAAAGTTGCGGGTTCCGGTGTGCTTTTGCTTGTCCCCACTTTGATCTGGGCGATCAAGTTGGAATTGCTCGGCCGTGCGCCTGTCCAGGAAAGCGTCGTTTTGCCCGACAGCTTAAATGCGCCTTGAACTTTGCCGATGCGGAGGTAATCGGTGTCGCTGCCGCCTGCCCCGGTGGAGGCGAGATTCAGGGGAGTCATTGTGCCCGTGGCGTCTTGGAATGTCAGGTTGCTGAACAGTGACGTGGTTTTGTCAGCGGCCCGAGTTCGCAGGAATAAATCCGTTGCGCCACCGTTGAACGCACCATTCATCGTTATGTTCCCAACCTTGTACACGGCATTGGTGCCGTCATACTCCAGGGAGAAATCCACGGCTTGACCGTTTACCCAGTTGTACTCGCCGGACTGCACCACCGACTGGTCGGGGCGCAACAAGCCCAACTCATAGGTGCTCGCCCCACCCACCCGCGAACTGGTGACAAAGGTTTCCTTAAACAATCCGCCACTAATTAATTGATTAAACTGTGTATCATTGGCGGGGCCAGCCATCGCTTCGCCCGCTGAAGCCTTCAAGGCACTGCCGAATAAGCCGATCGTGCCGATCACAGTCACCAGCGCAATTCGATTCAAGTTGTTTAATCAATACTCCGGACACCTTTTTGAGAGAAAAAGGGTAAAAATCGACAAAAAGCGATTCATCGGATAAGGTGCCAATATCAACAAAAGCACAGGATAAATCGCCTTATGGACATTGTACACAGCCTACTGAACAAAG
>JANOQX010000181.1:0-29844 GCA_031415035.1 Cyanobacteria bacterium VAR_4_metabat_243 | reverse complement strand
CCCGCGATCCAGAACCTTGTTTTGCCTCGAAAAAAGCCGAACAGGCATTTTATGACACGATCTGGTTTACTCGCATTCGACAACTGGATTGTCAGACCTGATACCACAGTGTTTTCGATAGATTTGTCAGGCACTCAGGGTATTGATGTACTTCATCTGAACTTTCGCCACCCCAGCGGAAACTTTTTTCGCATAAATATTTGGGACTTCGGCGGGCAGGAAATTTACCATGCTACCCACCAATTTTTTGGCTCTCCTAGAATTGCCGTGGTAGAAATCAACTCGACACTAGAATTGGGCTTTGAAGATGGGATTTCCTCTTCCTCGACACTAGATGCAAGAGCTACCACGGGAGATCTGGTAGAGCCCAATTTTTTCTGACTAAGCGCTCCCTCTACCTCCTCGTTGCCGACACTCGACAGGACAATACCGACTTCAACTACTGGCTCGAAGTCGTTGAACTCCTTAGTGAAGCTAGTCCGACACTAATTATCAAAAACGAAAAGCAAGATCGTCTTTGCAAAGTCAATGAGAACCAATTACGTAGCCGCTTTCTCAACCTCAAAGATGTTTTGCCTACCAACCTTTCCGACAATCGTGGTCTCACTGAAATTGTCAGTGCTGTCCACCATCACATTAGCCAACTCCCCCACATCGGCACCCCGCTCCCAAAAACCTGGATTCGCGTCCGCGATGCTCTCGAAGCAAACAACCGCAACTACATCACCCAAAACGAATTTCTCGATCTGTGCGAAATTCATGGCTTCAAAGACCACGAAGATAAACTCCAACTCAGCGAATACCTCCACGACCTCGGCGTCTGCCTCCATTTCCAAGAAGATGACCTCCTGCAACGCTACGTCATTCTCAAACCCGAATGGGGCACCACCGCCGTCTACAAAGTTCTCGACACCCCCAAAGTCCTCGCCGCATTTGGCCACTTCACTATCGAAGACCTCAAAATTATTTGGGCTGATCAGCAACATGCCGACATGCGCCCAGAACTCCTCCGGTTGATGGAAAACTTCAAACTCTGCTACGAAATCCCGCATCGCCCTAAAACCTATATCGCCCCCCAGCTCCTCTCCCCCAACCAACCTGAATATCAGTGGAACGACATCGACAACCTCATCGTCCGTTACCAATATGAATTCATGCCCAAAGGCATAATCACCCGCTTCATCGTCGAAATGCACCGCCTAATCGATCACGAACTCGTCTGGAAAGACGGCGTGATCCTCACCGACAAAGATGCCCGCGCCGAAATCATCGAAGACCGCTACCACAAAGAAATGCGCATCCGCATCTCCGGCCAACTCAAGAAACCCCTCCTCGAAAAAATTCGTGGGGAATTCGATAAGATCCACGATTCCTACAACAACACCGAAGATCCACCTGAGAAACATCGACTCCGCTACCAAGAATTTATCCCCTGCAACTGCTCCGCTTGCAAAGGCTCTCAAAATCCATTTTCCTATCCCCTCAACCGTCTGCAAGAACGGCTGAAGAACTATCGGCATGGCATCGAATGTGACATCAGCTATGAACTGGTTAACGTGCGGGGTTTGATTGATGACGCGATCGGCCCCACTCCCGATCATGAAGATCGATCTCCAGACTTTGGGCAACAACGATCGGGCATTCTGGAAGAAGAATTACAGACCAGAATGGAAAAACTGAATCGACTACGACAGAGTCTTGCTATTGAAACTGATACCGCACGTAAATTTCAATTAGAACAACAAGTTAAAGCCGAAGAAGAGGCGATCGCTCACTTGGAAAGTCAGTTGTCCAACATTGCACCAGAGCTGACCAACCGTACATCCTCATCTAATCCTTCAGATATCGGTCGAGCAACCAATATCTACCACTCTGGAGATATCGTCTACGGCGATAAAGTTGGTCAAGATAAAGTGGAAGGCGACAAAACTGAGCATCCGTAGGTACGATCGGGCATGGAATTTGAATTTGAATGGGATCCGCAAAAAGCCGCCCAAAACTCAATCAAACACGGTGTCTCCTTTGAAGAAGCAGAGAGCAGCTTTGATGACCTCAACCTCTACACCGAATTTGATGTTCGACACTCGATTGAAGAAGAGCGCTATATTAGCATTGGGTTCTCCGATCGTGGACGATTGCTCCTGATCATCCACACAATCCAGGACGACACCATCCGAATCATCAGCGCTCGCCCTTGTACGACTAACGAGGCCAGACTCTATGACGCAAGCTAAACCACCCGCCACCGAGCATCTTCCCAACTTGGATGATGACGACATGTTGCCCGAATATCACCTCAGCGGCAACGGCGTTCGCGGCAAATTCGCCCAAACCTTCAGAGAAAACGGCTACTCCGTCACCATTCGCAATCCAGATGGCACCAGCACCACTCGCCGCGTCTCCCCCCAAGAGGTCATAGAACGCCAACACCAACGTGAACAAATGAAACAAGCCGCCGCAAATCACACATGGAAAGGCGATCGCGTCGCCGGTGACAAGTTCACTGGCGATAAAGTCATGGGCAACAAAGTCCACATCGGTACCGTCCAAGGCGACGCAGTGGCAGGCAACAAAATCGTCAACGCCCAAGATCTAACCCAAGCCGCCCAAGACATCAAAGCTCTACTCGACCAACTCGCGATCGACTATCCCGACGACGACGAATTCACCCAAGCCGGTCGCGCCATCAGCAAAATTAAACAGAATCCCACCATCAAACAGCGCCTCGGCAACGCCCTAAAAGAAAGCGGCACCACCGCCGTCGAAAAAGCGATCGAATCCATCACCAATCATCCCGCCGTTAGCGTCATCGTCGCAGGCGTCAAAGGCTTCATCGAAGCCGAAGGATAAACCCATCTCAACTCGGCGGCTTCACCCGATCGGCGGCCCGCACAAAATCCTCCAAATCCCGCTTCGACAACTTCGCAATCACGACCCCCTGCACCCGCGCCACCAACTTCAAAAACGCCAGCGACGCCAACGCCGTTTCCACCGTTTGCTGTTGGGCCGCCGACAATGGCGCTTGATTCCTTGGCATAGTGCTGCTCCCGATCGATGAACTCGAAAGACCATGCTTGCACATTCCGCCCTCGACCTTGGACAATAGGGAAAATATTTTAGGCGGGCGCAATGAATCAAAATAAATCCATTTTTCTCGTAGTTTCCATGGTGCCTTGGCTCCTCGCAGGCGGCGCACTGATTTATCTCGCCCCCGCGATCGCCCACCAACTCCTCCATTCCGACACCACGGCCATGTGGCTCACCACCCTCAGTCGCAGCGGCTATTACCCCCAACTGGCGATCGGCGTCGCCGCCATCATGAGCGCGATCGGCACCGCCCTCACCATCCTCGGCAGCAAATATTTACCCAGCGATCGGCGACTCAAAGCCGAAGGCCGATCGATTTAGCCAGTTGGTTTAACGACTCGACATATCGGCGATCGCCCCCCGCGCCACATCGGCGATCGCTTGATCCGTCGCCTTCGGGAGTTGGTAATACTTCCCACCGGCCTGCTGGGCGATTTCCTTCGCGAAGCCCGTGGAAATATATTTACTTTCCGTGTCGATGACCAGGAGTTGCATTCCCGTGGCGCGGACTTTGGCCGCGATCGCCAAGAGTTCGCCTTTGATGTCGGGCTTCTCGCCTTCGGACAGTGGTTCGCCGAGGGATTTGGCGAGGGGGACGTTACCGCGTCCGTCGGTGATGGCGACGATCACCACTTGGCCGACTTCACCCATTTGCTGGGCATTCAAGCCCACGCGGATCGCTTGGGTCAGTCCGTGGGCCAGGGGCGAGCCGCCGCCGCAGGGGAGCCGATCGAGCCGCCGTTTTGCCGCTTCCGTCGATCGGGTGGGGGGCAGCAGGATTTCCGCCGCATCGCCTCGGAAGGGAATCAGCGCCACTTGATCGCGGTTTTGGTAGGCTTCGGTCAGGAGGCTGAGGACGGCCCCCTTGGCCGCTTGCATCCGGTTCAGCGCCATGGAACCCGAAGCATCGACCAGGAAGACGATCAGCGCTCCAGCTTTGCGGGCGAGACGTTTGCCGCGAATGTCGCTTTCCTCGACGAAGACGCGGCGGGGATTGGTTGGGTCTTTAGCGAGGGCGCGCTGGCGGCGGGCTTTCTGGTAGGGCGCGGCGGCGCGGAGGGTGGCATCCACGGCGATGCGGCGGACTTTGCCTCGGGGCAGAATCGGTTTGATATAGCGGCCCCGATCTTCGGAGATAATTAGCGCCCGCCCACCGGAGTTGCCCTGTTTCGCCGTTTTCTGGGCAAAATACAGCACCTCGTCATCCATGATCACGCCTTCCGGATCGAAGATGAATTCCTCCGGGATGTCCGGCTGCTGATCTTCCGGTTGATCGTCTTCGTTCTCGTCCTGATCCTCGTCCTGGTCTTCCTCGGATTCGTCTTGGTCTTGGTCATCATCCTGATTCTGGGGCGGCGGTGGGGGCGGCGGCTGATCATCCGGCGGCGGCGTTTGGATCACCGTCGATCGCGGCACAATCACCAACTCCACCGCCTTCCGCAAATCCTCGGCAATCACCGCCGATCGGCCATCGAGGGCCGCATGGGCCTTCGCCACCCGAATTGCGAATAGTTCGGCCCGATGTCCCTGCACGACACCGCGAATCGCCTCATTCACCAGGTAGCCAATCTGTTCCTGGGTGATCGTCACATCCTTCAGCCATTCACGGGCCAGGAGGATTTGGGTTTTGAGTCCGTCGATTTCTTCGTCGTATTGGGCCAGGAAGTCCTTCGGGTCATTGGCATAGCTTGTGGCTTGCTCCACCACATCGACCCGCTGATCGAGTCCGAGTACCATATCAGCAGACAGCGAAATCGCAATCCGATCGAGCAAATGTTCCCGCAACGGGCCTTCCTCGGGATTGTAAGTCGCAATCAGCAAAGGCCGCGACGGATGCTGCACGCTCACCCCTTCGCGCTCCACGATATTCCGACCATCGGTCAGGGCCGAGAGCAGCAGATTCGCCACCTGGTCGTCCAGCAGATTAATCTCATCGACATACATCACGCCGCGATTCGACTCCGCCAAGAGTCCCGGCTGAAACACCGTCCGCCCCTGCCGCATCGACTGACTAACATCCACGGAGCCAATCAACCGATCCTCCGTTACGCCAAGGGGGATCTGCACAAAGGGCGACTGCACGATCGCCGTGGGGGCTTGGCTGGGGTCAGGGTATTGGGCTTGAGTCAGGTTGTCCCATTCCTCGGGTTGCTGGGGGTCGCAGTTGGCGATCGCCCCATCCACCACCTCGATCGGCGGCAGCAACGCATGGAGCGCCCGCGCCATCACCGACTTCGCCGTGCCCCGCCGTCCCGAAATCACCACCCCACCGAGGCCCGGATCGACCGCCGCCAGCAGCAGGGCGAGTTTAATCGCTTCTTGGCCCACCACCGCAGCCAGGGGAAACGTGGTGATCGATCGCGGTTCAGCAAGTGCAGACATAGGGGAATTTAAGGCAGAAAATTAATTCAGCCCATGGGCGGGCTGAAAGCTAATTGTATGACGCAATGGCCCTGGTTTCAAAGTCGGGATTTGGCCCAGCACACTTCAATTTTTTTCATAGAAAACATAAAAATTCCGCCCGATCGTGGGATCAAATGCCGTTGTAGGTGGTAAATTTACGGAAACGTTCACGATCGTGCTCCGGGATTTGATCCCCCACCGATCGCGACCTTTCTACCACACCCAATGAACGATTCGGTTCCATCAATCTGTCTGTCAACATCAATCCTGTCAAACCGGAGCATGCAAGCGTGAATACCCCTGATTCGGCCACTCGCCCCCAAAGCTACCAAGCCAGCCAAGCCAACCAAGCCCAGCTCCAAGCCGAGGTACTGCACCTCCAAGAAGAGCTGAAAATGCGTGATCAGTTGGTGCAGCAGCTATCCCAAGAACTTTTCCGCCTGGTCAAAGGCCATTCCGAGCAGACCGCCCAGCCGCTCAGCACCGAGCGCGATCAAGCCGAGCTACTCAGCCAGCGCGAACAGCTCCAGAGCATGGAGCAGCAAGTCAGCTTCTACCAAACGACGATCGGCGACAAAGCCGACGAAATCAGCCAACTCCGCAGCAGCAACACCGAACTGGTGGAGCGCAATGAAATGCTGGAAAAGGTTGTGCAAGAACTGCCCAACCTGTATCGCCAGAAATTCGCCGATCGGATGGCTCCCGTCAAAGAGAAGGTCTCCCAGATTCAGCGTGAAAACCGCAAACTCCATGCGGAGCTGCAAAGCGTCAGTTATCGCCTCGCCATGAAGAGCCGTCAGGCGGGGAAATTGGATTTGCCCGACTTCGTTGAAGGCGAATCGGAAGTTGGTGGGTTGGGCTTACCGAGTTTTGGGTAGAAATTGATCACCCACGCAAAAAGCGCTCCGAGCCAAGGCTCGGAGCGCTTTTGCATGCTGAACTTAAGCCGCCAGCGGCACCACTGTGCGCGATTCATCGACCCAATGCATCAACCGCGCACCCGGCAGCGCATCCAGCGTCTCGACGATCGAAAACACCCGATCCAACTGCGACAAATCCAAAATCATCCGAATCGGGCGACGCATCCCACAGAGCACCAACTCCGCATTGGCCGCGCAAGCCGCCTGGCGGGCCGCCACCAAACTCACCAATCCCTGGGTATCAAGAAACTCCACCTGGGCCATATCGATCACCCACATGGCGCAGCCCGCCTGCCCCAATCCCTCAACCTGCTGACTAAACCAGCCGCTGCTGGCGGCATCGAAACGCGGCGGCAATTGCAACGCTGCGACTTGATTCAAACGGTTCGAAGCCATGTCTACTCCTCGGCAATGCATCATTCAACGTCATTCAAAACCGGATATTCTACGGCCCCCAAAAAAATACTAGGCGGAGATCCCTGATTCCCCACCCCGCCAGGCGCGCCAATTCACCGAATCTTCATAACTTCCGAGGCTTGAAGGTCATTTCATGAAGATTTTTCTACGGCGATCGTGAAACCATGACGGCGGGAATCCCCCGATATTCGCGATTGACAGCCGCCAGGCAGCACGTCAAAATGGAATCAATAAAGCTTTGTAAAGGCTTTCCTTGGAGGACACGCTTGGAATTCATCTCCATCGAAACAATTCAGGATCTGGCGCAGGAGTACGGCTATTGGGCGATTTTCTGGGGGATTTTGCTCGAAAACGTCGGTCTGCCGATTCCCGGCGAAACGGTGACGATCGTCGGTGGTTTTTTGGCGGGTAGCGACAAGTTGAAGTACAGCTTTGTGCTGACCGATGCCGCTTTGGGCGCGACGATCGGCGGCCACATCGGCTATTGGATCGGGCGGATCGGCGGCTACCCGCTCCTGCTCAACCTCGGCAAACTGCTGCGCTTCAAAGAATCCCAGATCGCCGACCTGCGTAATCAATTCACCCAAAATGACGCCAAAGCGATATTTATTGGACGGTTCATTGCGCTGCTGCGGGTGTTTGCCAGTCCGTTGGCCGGGATTTCGGGGATGCCCTACCTGAAGTTCACGATCTACAACACCTTGGGCGCGATCGCTTGGGCGACCACGATGGTTAGTCTGGCGTTCTTTGCGGGCGAGTTGATTCCGCTGGAGCAGTTGATTAAGCTGGCATCGCAGTTTTCGTTGGTGGCGCTGTCCCTGGTGGCATTGGCGATCGGGCTGCCGATTTATCTCGAAAACCGCAAGAAGCCGATCGAGGCACCCGTCGTGACGGTGGCTACTCCGGTGGTGCCACAGACGCCCGCCCCCGTCGAGGAATAGCCGATTAGGCCGATTGGCTCAACTGACCAAACCGCCGATCGCGCCCCTGATAATCCAGTAGCGCCTGGTGAAAATCCGCCACGCCAAAGTCGGGCCAGTGGGTGTCGGTGAAATAGAGTTCGGTATAGGCCAGTTGCAACGGCAAGAAGTTGCTCAGGCGTAGCTCCCGACTGGTGCGGATCAGCAGATCCGGGTCGGAAATGCCATGGGTGGTCAAATGCTCGGTGATCGTCGCATCCGTAATTGCCGTCGCCGCCAAATCACCGCCTGCCACCAATGCCGCAATCCGTTGGCAGGCTTGCACCAGTTCCGCCCGTCCGCCATAGTTCAAGGCGATCACCAGATGCACCGCTTGGTTATTCGCTGTCTGGGTCATCGCTTGGTCGATCGTCTGTCGCAACCGATCGGGCAGCGCCGCCAAATCGCCAATAAATGACAGCCGCACGCCTTCCCGACACAGCGGCACCAGCTCCTGCGCAATCACCTGCTCAAACAACCGCATCAGAAAATTCACCTCCGCCGCTGGCCGCTGCCAGTTTTCCGTCGAGAAGGCATAGGCCGTCAGCGTGGGAATGCCCCAATCTTTGCAGCATCGGAGTAGATTTTTCAGGGTTTTGACCCCTTGGCGATGGCCTTCGATCCGGGGCAGCCCCCGCCGCTTGGCCCAACGGCCATTGCCATCCATGATGCAGGCGACATGCTGCGGCAGGGCAGCGGGAATGAGATCAGCGGGCAATCGGGCGGGGAGTCGAGTCAGGTGATTCTTCATGATCCGTTTTGTGGGTAAGTTAGCTCTAGCCTAGATAACGCCCGCCCATCTGTCAGTCGGGGCAGGGTCGGAAGAATTTGGCAGCGGCTCAAGCATCCCACCCTAAAAGTCGGAAAAGTCGGATATCCTTCATCCCCCGATCGGATGACAGTGAATTTTTGATGAAATCGCGGATGATACAGGCACGATTCGCCCAAGGTTGCCCCTATGCTGGGAATATCAGTCTGGTGTGCGAATAACTGACTGTTGGTGTGGAATCAAAACATGGATACGGAATCAATTGTCCGCCACTGCGATCGGACGCTCTTGCAGCGCACCGGACGACGGCTGAATCACGTTCAACGACTGGTCTTGCAACAGGTCTATCAAGGCCAGAAATATCGCGAAATCGCCGATGACGCGGGCTACACCGAAGGTCACATCAAGGATGTTGGCTCCGATCTGTGGAAGCTGCTTTCCCAAGCCTTTGACACCAAATTCACCAAGAGCAATTGCAAGACGGTGATCAAACGATCGCTGCAATCCGCTGGACTCTACAAGCCCGGTCAGTTTGTCCCCCCGATCGGTGATGCCTATCGATCGGGCCAAAGCCCGGAAGTCATGCCCCTCGATTGGGATGAAATGGCGGGGGATTTCGAAACCGCTCCCGAAGTCACGCCGCGCCCCGATCCACAGTTTATTGGCCGCACGATCGCCCTGAGCCAATTGCAGCAGCTCGTCGTCCAACAAGGCCATCCGATCGTCGTAATCCAAGGTGCCGGCGGACTCGGCAAAACCACCCTGGCCCAGCACTTCTTGCACCAACCAGGATTGCACCAACAGCCCTACGATGTGGTGATCGAACTGCTGATGGCGAAGGAAACCCCGCATATTACCCCCGCCGATCGGGTGGTGGCGGAATGGTTGAAGCAGGATTTTGGGATTGAGCCGGGGACGGACTTTGGGGTGTCGTTGGGGCGATTGCAGCGGCAATTGCAACAGCGGCGGGTGGGGATTTTGATCGATAATCTGGAACCCGCACTGGATGCCCAGGGCCAATTTCTTCCCGAACATCGCCAATATTTGGAGCTGCTGCGCGTCCTGTCGCTGCCCCGCAACCAAGGCACCACACTGATTACCAGCCGCGATCGGTTGGGCGAAGTCGATGCGAATCTCGTCCATTACCGTTTACCCGGACTCAGCCCCGAAACCTGGCTCGAGTTTTTTCAGGCGACTGGCGATCCGGTTGATCGAGCAATCATCCAGCAACTTTGCCACGCCTACGGCGGCAACGCCAAGGCCATGGGCTTAATCTGGGGCACCGTGCAGACGGATTTCGATCGGGATTTGGCCGCCTACTGGCAAACCCACCAAACTCAACCTTTACTCGAAATCGATCTAGCGCAATTAGTCTTAAGCCAGATGCAACGGCTCCAACAGCTTGACCCCGCCGCCGCTCAATTACTCAGCCGACTCAGTTGCTACCGCTATCAAACCGTCGCCCGCTTGCCGATCGATGCCCTCACGGCGCTGCTCTGGGATCGCTCCCCGGAAACCCACCAACGCATCATCAAATCGCTCCAAAGCCGATCGCTCCTCGAATTTCACAAAGGCCAATACTGGCTGCATCCCGACGTGCGGGAAGTCGCCATTGCCCAACTGCGCCCAACCCCTGACTGGGAACGGGCCAATACCGCCGCCGCTGAATTCTGGACGGCCCACATCACCGCCATCAAAACCAAACAAGACGCGATCGCGGCCCTCGAAGCCTATCACCATTACATTGCCATTGATGATTACGCCAGTGCTGCCGCCGTCATTCTCAAAAGTCGGCACAACCAATGGCAACAGCATTTACCCCTCGGCTGTACCCTATACCGCATGGGCTTTGTCGCGCCCGTGATCGCCGCGATCGAAACCGTGATTAGCCAAGTTGCCGCCCCGATCCAGCGGGCCGAATTGCACAATATCCTGGGCGACTTACAGTGGATCGCGGGAAATATTACCCCCGCGATCGATTGCCAAAACCAGACGATCGCCCTCACCGAATTAGCATTATCGCAAACTACGATCGACCCGCCCAATCAACATCAGCAATATTGTTTGAAAATGCTGAAAGTCGATTCACTCCTGAGTTTGGGGCTGTATCAGATTGATTTGTGGGAACTTGCTACCGCCGCCGATCGGTTTGCCCAAGTGATCGCCGAGGCCCAGGGCACCGCCCACGATCGCTGGGCACAGAAAGCCCAAGTTTGTTTGGCCTATGTATTGGCGCAGCAAGGTGAATTGGCCCGATCGCGGGAACTTGCCGATGCCGTGGATCGCGGCACTCCCACCGCACCCAGCCAAGCCGGCTCCTTCGCCTACTTCTGGCAAATCCTCGGCCAAACCTACAGCCAACTTGGCGCACCCGAAACCGCCCAAACTTTCTTTGCCCAAGCTCTCGCCTCCGCTGAAACTGGAGAATATCCCCAAGTCAAAGCCCGCACCCTCACCAGCCTGGCCCAGCTGCACCGCCAACAAGGCGAAATCGACTACGCCATGATGTTGCACAGCGAAGCGATCGCCTTACTCGAAGGCATCGGCGCGCAATGCGACTTAGCCGAAGCCCATTACCAATGTGGATTAACCGCGCAAGTCGGGGCCGATCGGGCCAAGTTTGTCGAACAATTCGCGATCGCCCAATCAATGTTCGCCGCAATTCCCGCACCACAACAATTGGCGCGGTTGAATGCGATTGGTTAAATTCAGTCCGCGATCGTGATGTGCTTGAGCACGCCGTTGATTTTGACAAAGGTACCGGGTTTAATTGTTTGGGCTTTGTATGTGGCGTTGGCTGGTTCCAACACAATGGCATTATGGGCATCGCGATAAAACCGTTTTAGGGTTGTGCCTGCGCCTTCCACATAAGCGGCGACAATCTGCCCCGGTTTTGGTTCGTAGCCATCGGGCACCCGTTTGAGCACAACCGTTGACCGATCGAGAATTCCGGCTTCAATCATGCTGTCCCCCGAAACGATCAAGGCAAAGTGCGTACTCGGGTCAAGATCTAACTCGATCGATCCTTCATTCATTGCGGGTTCGCTCAGGTATCCCGCCGCAATTTCCCCGAAAAACGGAATACTACTGTTGGCAAACGGTAGCACCGCATGCGATTCCTGATATTGCCCAATTGTTTTTAGGGCGGCAACTGCTTTCTCCGTCAAACAGAGCGATCGATTGCGACCTTTCAGCGCCGTGGTATAACCCTCCGCTTTCAACTGCCTCAACCGATACTGAATCGTGCCTTGCCCAATCTTCATCCCCGCACGGAAGTCAGAATAGCTCGGAGTCACATGATATCGAGACTCAAAGTGATGGATGAATACCAGCGTTTCCGAGAGAATACCCGAGAGAACAGGGGACAACATAAAGACCACCAAATTTGACGTACTAAGATGATAGTACATTTTTCAAAATCTTGGTTAATTTGTTCTGGTTTCGGATTTGCTGGGTTGATCGTGCCTAGGCGCTTGCCACCAACCCATCATCCCTGCACTGCCCCCAACCGCGATCGCATCAACCGATCAACCCACCCCTGAAAAAACACCTGATTCGCCGCCTGCGCCTCGGGATCCGCACTATCCAACGCATTCGGCACCAACCCCCACAGCGCCCCATTCGTCACACAGAACATCGACTTCTGAAAACTCTCCGTCAACTTCACCCGCAGATCATGCTCCCCCCGCCCATACGTGCGGTAATACGCCATCAAATCCGCCGGGATAAACTGCAACATATCCTGCATCAACAGCGACGGCGGAATCCCACTGCCCCCCACAGGCAGCGGATCGGCATACAACGCCCCATAGGCAAAATCGCCCTGCTCACCCGGAATCTGCTGCGCCTGGGCGTTATAGCTTAACGTCCCCATAAACGGCAACGATCGAAAGAACACCGCCTCCACATAGGGCACCGCCGTATCCATCAAAAACGTCAGCCCCGCCGCCTCCGGCATCAAATCGTAGCGCTGCCCCTTAATCTCAACGCTGTAGGTAATCGGCATCGCCGCCGCCGCCACCAACCCCGCTTTGACAAACTCCACAATATCCAACACCGTCTGCACCTGACCCGCTTCATAAGCCGCCGCCAGATCAAAAAACATCCGGCTCATCACATTCCAGAATTGGCCCAATGCGCTGTAGTAGCACATCTGCCGCACCTGCTCGAGCATGAACTGATCAAAGGTCCGATCGACCAACTGCATCACCGGATTGCCCTGGAGTTTTGCCCCGATCGCCGTCCGTGCCAGTGTTTCAAACTCCGGCGTATCGAGGTAGGCATCCATCCCCCCACCGCCATGCCAAAACATCGCCTTCATGCAATATTCCGAAAACTCGTAGTTAATCCGATCGTGCCGCCAATGTTTTAGTAAGTTGGCAAACGACCGATCGCCATTCATGTACTTAAAGAACGGAAACAGCACCAAAAACTGGGTATCCGAGACATAGAGCAAATTCTTGTAATAGGCCCCGATCACATGGGCATAAGCCTCCAAGACTCCTACCACCTCCATCGTATTGTGGGCCGACTCCGGCAACAGCGTCTCATGTTGCATCAGCCGTTGGACAAATTCCGCCCGAGTGACCATGGGCGGGAGCGTACAGGACGGAAACTCGGTCGTGGGTGCAGCAAGATTCATGAATCAATGGTTTGAATAATTATGTAAACAACGGAATGAATTTGGCGGTTAACTCACGGACTTCACGGCGGGCAAATTGGCGGCGATCGGCGGATGGATCGGCGGCGCATCGCGCACCACCTCAGGCTGCGGCGGAAAACTCGCCATCATCGCCACACTCGTACTTTCGACCCAGCGCGACATCCACATCGGCTGCAAGCCCAACAGCACAATCAACACCGACAACACCACCCCCGGTGCCCGCTCCGACCAGCGCACCTCCGGCAAATTGCTAAATTCCTGGGGCAACCGCCCAAAGAACGTCTTATTCACCAACAATAGGAAATACACCGCCGTCAAACCTGTGCCCACCATACAGAGCAACGTCTGCACCGGAAACGCACTAAAGCTGCCCCGGAAGATCAAGAACTCCGACACAAAGCCCACCATCCCCGGCAGCCCCGCACTCGCCATCACCCCCAGCACCATCATTGCCCCGATCATCGGCAGGCCGCGCTCGGGATTGAACAGGCCCTTCAGCACATTGATATCGCGGGTCTTGGTTTTTTTGTAGACCACGCCGACCAGGACAAACAGCAAGCCCGAAATCAAGCCGTGAGCCACCATCTGCACCACCGTCCCGACCAAACTCAAGGCCGTCGATGAGGCAGCGGCGAGTAAGACAAAGCCCATGTGACCGACGGAGCTGTAGGCCACCATCTTCTTCATATCCGTCTGGGCGATCGCGCTAAACGCCCCAAACAGCACACTCACCACCGCCCAAGTCGCCAAATACGGCGCGGCCACCGCCCAGGCTTCGGGGAACAGCCCCATGGCGAACCGAATCAACCCATAGGTGCCCAGCTTCAACAGCACCCCCGCCAGCAGAATCGAAATCGGGGTCGAAGCTTCGACGTGGGCATCGGGCAGCCAAGTGTGGAACGGAAACAGCGGCACTTTGATCCCAAACCCAATCACCAACCCCGTCAGCAGCAGCAGTTGCAGATTCAGCGGCAGACCCGCCGCCAGGGTCACACTATAGTCAAAGGAACCCGTCCCACTCAGCAAGACCAACCCCAAAAACGAAGCCAGGATCAGAATCCCAGAAACGGCGGTGTAGATCAAAAACTTCGTCGCCGCATAGCCGCGCCGCGCCCCACCCCAAATGCTAATCAGCAGATACAGCGGAATCAATTCCAGTTCATAGAACAGGAAGAACAGCATCAGGTTTTGCGCCATGAAGGCTCCCACCACCCCGACATTAATCAGCATCAAGAGGGCGTAGTAGAACCGGGGCCGGGTGATATTCACATCGCTGCAATAGACCGCCACCAGCATCAGCAGGCCATTCAATACCAGCAGCAAAATCGACAGGCCATCGACCCCAAGATAATAGGTCAAGCCCAGATCCTTCAGCCAGTCCAGCCGCTCCACCAACTGCATTCCCGGATTGGTCACATCGAACTGACTCAAGACGACCAACGACCAAGCAAAGGCCGCTGCCATAAAGCCGAGGGCAATCTGCCGAATGCGCGCCGGGCCGATCGACCCCGGCACCACGGCCAAGACGATCGCCCCGATCGTCGGAATCAAAATCAATGGACTCAGAAACAGGTGACTCAGTAACATAAGCGTTTCCCTTAAAACGGCAATCCCGCGAGATGACCGCGTGACCAAGACAAATACAAACCAATCAATCCAACGCCCAACAGAATGGTCAACATATAGCCCTGGGAACGTCCCGAAACACTATATTTCAGCCCTTCGCCACTGAGAATCGAGGCAAAGCCAATCAGATTAATGAAGCCATCCACAACGAACCGATCGAACCAATAGACCAACTTCGACAGTGACGCCACAGCCCAAACCACCGTCACTTGATAGAACTGGGCCACATAGAAATCATCCGCCACCAAATCCTGCAAGAACCGCCGCACGGGCTGAATCGGCCGCGCCATCGCCCGTTGTAACGGCAGTAGCGAGCCGATCGTCACGCCCATCACGGTCGAGCCAGTCAACAGCCCCGCCGCCAGCCAATTGATCTGATCCCAACGCGGCAACAATTCCAACTGCTCCAACAACAGCGGCAAGAGCAACGTCAAAATCGTCAGCGTCACCATCGGGAACGCCATGGCCCAAGGTGCTTCCACTGCCCGGCGGGTTTTGGGTTGAATCGGCCCGAGGAAGACGAGGCGAAAGATCCGCGCCAGACTCAGTCCATTCAGCCCATTCGTCAGCAAGATCACGCCCACCAAGAGCGGCTGCGCCCACAAACTGATCATCCCCCGATGCATCGCCCAAAACACGCCAAAGGGAAACAGCCCCAACCCGCACAACGAACCCACCAGAAATGCCGTCGTCGTGGCGGGCATCCGTTTTGCCAGGCCCCCCAGCTCGGTCAAATCCTGGGTCGAAGCCGCCAGCACAATACTGCCGCAGCTCATGAACAGCAATGCCTTGGCGATCCCGTGGGCCAGCAGCAACATCAAGGCGAAGTCCGTCCACTGCATCCCGACGGCAATGAACACCACCCCAATCATCGCACTGGTGGAATGGGACAGCGCCCGCTTGATATCCACCTGGGCGATCGCCACCAATGACGCGCCAATCGCCGTCATTGCCCCAATGCCCACCAGGGCAATTTGGGTCACGGGCGACATCACAACGATCGGTTGAAGTTTGATTAAGACAAAGGCTCCACCACTGACAACGATCGAGTTGCGCAAAATCGACGCCGGACTTGGCCCTTCCATCGCCTCATCCAACCAGAGGTGCAAGGGAAACTGCGCACATTTGCCGATCGGCCCGGCGATCAAGGCCAAGCCCAAGGCCGCACTCGCCACCGGGGGCAAATTCGCTGTGGCCGACCAGCGATACATATCTTCATAGTTGAGACTGCCGACCATGGTGGCCAAGGCCACCATCCCCATCAGCATCAAGACGTCGCCCACCCGCTTGGTCAAGAAGGCATCCCGCGCCGCCGTCACCACCAGCGGTTGGGCATACCAAAAGCCCACCAATAGATAGGTCGAAAGCGTCAGACATTCCAACACCATATAAGTGAGGAAAAACGAATTGCTTAAAAATAGCCCCGCAATCGCCGCTTGGAAAAACGCCAGCAACCCAAAGAACCGCGCCAACGCCCAATCCTTCTCCAAGTAGCCCAACGCGTAAAACTGCGCCAATAGACTCAACGCCAGCGTCATCACCACCGCCCCGATCGTCACGCCCGACACTTCCAGGGCAAAGGTCAAGTCGAGATTCGCCACCCGGAGCCAGGGAATGTACACATCCACCGGCAACTGATCCCACACCTGGGCAAAGGTGATGCTGCCCACGATCAGGTTGACGATCGTCGCCGCCATGGTGATGTAAGCCGCCGGACGCGACCCACTCCGCTTCACCAACCCCACGGACCAAGGCAACGTTGCCAACGCGGCGACCATACTGATGCAGGGAATCAACCAGCAAGTTTTGACCCAGAACTGATCCATTCCAACCCGGCCCTCGATAAAAAATTTTGATCAAACTAGCAATAGGTATAAATTCCAGCTTAACGGGTGGCGGGGGGAAAGTCTAACCTCAATCATGCCAAGAGTCCGGCAACCTCCATAGAATTTCATCTATCTCCTGGGAGTGAATGATTCGATACGTGCTATCTTGCCTCCCCCAAACCCCCATCGATCAGCCCTTTCCGCCCTTTCCGTTAGATTCCGTAACAATCGCTACAACCCAACTAAATCAAGACTCGATCGGTGGATTTTGAGGCCGCAAACCCCCGGATCAAAAGCTTAAGCAAACATAAATACATAATCAGCGCTAATCGCGGAAATTTATAACTATCATCGGCCATTATGTTGCCAAGGGTATCGTCGGACTCTATGCTTAGTAAGAGGAAAGATCGAAACCCAATCAACACCGACTCAGTAGGCGACTTCGGTTCGCTCAATGGGCCTGGGATGAGGCAAGTTCCACCGATCGAAAAATTTCATCTTTTAACGCGCTCACGAAGTAAGATCTGGGGGCCGTTGAGGTGAGTCATCTCAACCGCACGGCAACGTGTTTCGACGAAACTGATTGGAAGGGAGTTATTACGATGGCTATTGCAGTAGGTATGATCGAGACCCTCGGGTTTCCGGCAGTGGTGGAAGCAGCAGACGCAATGGTGAAAGCGGCTCGCGTCACCTTGGTCGGCTACGAGAAGATCGGTTCGGGTCGGGTGACCGTGATTGTGCGTGGCGACGTTTCGGAAGTTCAGGCTTCCGTTGCCGCTGGCATTGAGAACGTCAAGCGAGTGAACGGTGGCCAAGTGCTCTCCACTCACATCATCGCGCGTCCCCACGAAAACCTGGAGTACGTGTTGCCGATTCGGTACACCGAGGCGGTGGAACCCTTTCGCGAGAGCGTGAGCGGTATTCGTCCCCTCAACCGTCCGTAATTAAGCCCTAATGCAAGTTGCCAAAGTTCGCGGCACCGTCGTCAGCACCCAAAAAGAAGAGAAGCTCCACGGCCTCAAGTTTCTACTGGTTCAACTAGTGGACGAAGAGGGCGCGCCGATGCCGATCTACGAAGTGGCGGCTGACCGAGTGGGGGCAGGGGTAGGAGAATGGGTGCTAATTAGTCGTGGCAGTGCAGCGCGGCGGATTGAAGGCAGCATCGATCGACCGATCGATGCGGCCATCGTTGCCATCATTGACACCGTCACGATCGATAATCAGCGCCTCTACGACAAAGGCACCCAGTGGTAGTCCGGGATTCGGATTGTGGCCATTGGGTGTGGTTGAGTCGTATCCTGCCCGCGCGATCGACGGGACTGCATTAGTTTTGATGTGACATTTTTTATAGGAGCGGTTTATGGCAGCCTCAGTTTCGGCTCCCACCGTGCCGTCACGTCCGCTAGCCGCGCCGCAGATCCATGCAACGGCCCAAGTTCACGCATTTACCCATGTGGTGGGCGATGTGCGATTGGGCGCGGATGTTGTGGTTGCTCCGGGTACGTCGATTCGGGCGGATGGGGAAATGCCCTTTAATATTGGGTCAGGTTCCCATCTTCAGGATGGTGTGATTGTGCATGGTCTGAGCGCGGGCCGCGTTTTGGGCGATGACGATCGGGAATATGCTGTCTGGATTGGCCACAATACGTCGATTACCCACATGGCGCTGATCCACGGGCCAGCCTACGTGGGCAATGATTGTTTCATTGGCTTTCGATCGACGATTTTTAATGCCCGTATTGGCCATGGCAGCATCGTGATGATGCACTGTCTAATTCAAGATGTGGAAATCCCGCCGGGTAAGTTGGTGCCATCCGGTGCGATTATCACCACCCAATCCCAGGCCGATGCGTTGCCATCCGTGCAGATGCGCGATCGTCAGTTCACGCAACATGTATCGGGCATGCGTGAGCGATCGACTTTCCAGACCCAGTCCCAACCCGTTTGTACTCTTCCCACCCAGAACGACATGGCTACTACCTATCCTTCCGCAAATAGTTTGGCTGCCGAAGTGGCGAATCACGTTCGGCAATTGCTCGCTCAAGGTTATCGCATCGGCACCGAGCACGCCAGTACCCGTCAGTTCAAAGGCGGCGCTTGGCAGACCTGCGCCACGATTTCGGGCACCCAAGATAGCGCCGTGCTGAGTGCGCTGCAAAGTTGTTTGGCCGACCACAGTGGCGAATATGTTCGCCTAATCGGCATCGACCCCAAAGCCAAAAAGCGCGTCCTCGAAAAAATTATTCAGCGCCCCACCGATGCTCCCGCGCAGTTGTCGAGCCAAGCTGGCAGCAGCTACAGCGCCCCGGCCCCCAGCTACAGCAGCAACGGTAACAGCGCCTCGGTCGATGGTTCGGTTTCCGGTCAAGTGCGGCAGATCTTGAATCGCGGCGGGCGGATTTCCTTCGAATATGCCAGTGCGCGGCAGTTCAAAGGCGGCGCTTGGCAGACGGGCGGCTTCCTCAACAGCACCAATGAATCCGGCGCGATCAGCGAACTGAACCAAATCCTCGCGGCCCATGCGGGTGAATTTGTCCGCATCGTCGGCGTCGATACCAAGGCCAAGCAACGCTTACTCGAAGCGATCGTCCAGCGGCCCGATGGCAAGGTCGTCGTCCAGAGCCAGTCCGGCGGCAACAGCCAGAGCTACAATGCCCCGAGTCAAAATTCTGCTAGTCCGACGGCAGTGGGCGGTGATCTGAGTGGGCTAATTCAAGGCTTACTGAATCAAGGTGCAACGATCGGTCTAGAATATGCCAGCCCTCGCCACTTCCGGGCTTGTTCCTGGAGTAGCGCGCCCTTGCTCAGTGCCCGCAGCAGCGGCGATGCAATCAATTCGTTGAATCGCTTCTTGGCCGAACATGCCGACGACTACGTGCGGTTGATCGGCGTCGATAATCGTGCCAAACGCCGCGTCCTCGAACAAATCATCCAGCGTCCCGGTCAAGCGGCTCCCGCTGCCCCGGCGGCTAGCTATAGCAGCAATAATTCGGCACCCGCTAATAACAGTGGCTATAGTGCTGCACCCGCCAGTGGCGGTGCGAACCTCAATGCCGATGCCGCGAATCACATTCGCAGTCTCGTGCGGAACGGCCACAAAATCACCCTGGAATTTGCGGACAAGCGACGCTACAAGATCAATTCCTGGCAGACCGCCGGTGTGATCCAAGCCGGGAATGAATCCGGCGCGATCGCCCAGGCGGAGTCGATGCTCGCCGAATATGCTGGGGCCTATATCCAGTTGGTGGGTACGGACATGAAATCGAAGCGTCGGGTGATTGAAGCGGTGATTCAAAAGCCGTAGTCGCCACCTTGGACTGATTCGATTCGGCTACTTTCCCATAATTGCGCCAGAACACCGGGATGATCTCAACTGCCTTCCATTTAGAGCCGATTCACACTGACCAGTATTTGGTTATGGGTGATGTGGTGATCGCGGAGGGGGTGGCGATCGCGCCCGGTGTTTTGCTACAAGCAGATGCGGGCAGTCGGATTGTCTTGGGCAATGGGATTTGTCTGGGGATGGGTTGTGTGATCCATGCCACGGGCGGTGAGATTCGGATCGATGCGGGTGTGAGTTTGGGGGCGGGAGTTTTGGTCGTGGGTGCGACGACGATCGGGCCTGGCGCGATCGTCGGTGCAGGTACGACGATCATGGGCGAACCGATCGGGCCAGGGCAGTTAGTCCCGCCGAATAGTTTGCTCGCCGCGAGTTTGCCGTCGGTCGTTGCGACACCCGAAATCCCGATCGTTCCGCCAACGCCCGCAGCGCCTAAAGTTAACACTGAGGGGAATGCTTTCTTCTACAGTAAGACTAACGCTGTAAGCAATGCTGATGATGATCCTTGGGCGGCAACGAAGCCAACGCCGAAGCCAACACCAGTAGCGGCCCCGATCGAACCGGAGAAACAAGTGATTGCCCCCGTTGCGACCGGAACGCCGATTCCGAATACCTTTGTTGATCCCCAGGGCAGTTATTTCAGTGGTACGGGGTTTAGTGCGGCGAGTGACTTTAGCGGCACGGCGGCACCGGGAACGGGGACACCCACAGCTTCAACCTTCGTCTATCCCGACAGTGGCTATCAGCCCAAGCATCCCTGGGAAAATAACGTTAATACCGATTTAGGCAACAATGCGGCGGGTGGTAATCCGATCGCGCCCAATGGTGCCCCCACCCAGCCGAATCCCGACTCTGATCTCTCGGCGGCGGAAATGCAGAATGACGGTGTGACCCCGGCTTCGGGTTATCTGGTGCCGCAGACGCCGAAGCAGGTCTATGGGCAAGCCTATGTGAATCAAATGCTGGGTCGGATGACGGGTAAGAAGTATTAGGAAATGGGTGAAGTCGCGATTGGGGGCTGCACCAACGCGATATGCGCTGATCGAGGAAGCTATCCGCCGCTGCATGACGAAGAAATTTCCTGATGGATATGGGCTAGGATGCTTGATTGTAGGCCGTTGAGGTGCTGTGATGAGTGAGATGAATCCGCAGGACTATGCGCATTTTCTCCATGCGGTGAAGCAGCATATTCGCGATCGGCAACTTCAGGCGATGCGAAGTGTCAACCGCGAGTTGGTGGGGCTGTATTGGGATATTGGCGAACTGATTCACCAAAAGCAGGCGTCGCTGGGCTGGGGGAAATCTGTGGTGGAGACGTTGGCGCGGGATCTGCAAGCGGAGTTTCCGGGGCGCAATGGGTTTTCGGCCAGAAGCCTGTGGAATATGCGAGAGTTTTACAGTGAGTATGTGGATAAGCCAAATCTGCTACCGCTGGTAGCAGAAATTAGTTGGACGAAAAACCTGACTATTTTCAGCCGCTGTAAGGATGATTTGGAGCGGGAGTTTTACCTGCGGGCGACGGCACGGTTTGGCTGGACGAAGGCAGTGCTTCAACATCAGGTGGATAACAAAACCTATGAAAGGTATCTGCTGAATCAGACGAATTTCGATGCGACGGTTCCAGAGAATATCAAAAACCAGGCAATACTTGCGGTCAAAGACCACTACACTTTTGATTTTTTGGGTCTAGCCGATGAGCATTCGGAGCGGGAGTTGGAGCAGGCGTTGGTGAGGAATGTTACGGCTTTTATCGTTGAAATGGGGCCGACATTCACGTTTGCAGGCAGTCAGTATCGGCTGGAAGTGGGGGGACAAGAATACTTTATCGATTTGCTGTTGTTTCATCGGCGGTTACGCTGTCTTGTGGCGATCGAACTCAAAATCGGTGACTTCAAACCCGAACATAAGGGGAAAATGGAATTCTATCTGGAGGCGTTGGATTGTCAGGAGAAGATGGAAGGGGAGAATCCGCCGATCGGGATTATCATCTGTCGATCGAAGAATAAGACGGTGGTGGAATATGCGTTGCGGACGGCAGCCCGACCGATCGGGTGGCGACCTATGAAATTGTAGCTTCGCTGCCGGAGGCTTATCGATCGGAGTTGCCGAGTCCGGAGGAGATTGCCGATCGGTTGCGGTTGTGGGATGGGAACGTGGGTGATGAGTAGCCGATAACATAATCCGATTATTAAGGCGATTGAGGCAACCAGTCGAAAAGCTTGGTGACGGTTAGCAGAAGACTGATCGATGCAAAATATCCTGATCACGTACTAATGCCAGGGACTGATCGGATTGAAATACCGTCACTATGAGCTTTCCTGGAGACAAGTCTGGATTTTTGCGATAAGTTTTACAGTGTTTAATTGTATAATACGCTACTGTAATTTTCAGATCTCACAAGTAATAACACGATAGGAAGCACCGCTCTAACTAATTATGTGAAACCTGTGGAAATGTCCTGTTTAGTCCTCCAGGTTTAGGCTGAACCTGGAGAAAATTCTACTTAATTATGGTAAAATTGGCTTGTTAAGTAGTGAAAGTACTTCCAACAACTAGGTTGAGAGTATTGGCATAGTAAGTATGCCTTAAATTCAGGCGGTCAGAAAATAATAATTCCAATTCAAGTTGTTTTTTCTTTCTTCTCCATGAAATCAATCTTATTACTAGCGGCAAATCCAAAAGAAAAATTGAGCTTGCGTATACAGGAAGAAGAACGGGAAATAAAAGACCGTCTTCGTCGGGCAGGATATGGTGTAGTGCCTATCAATACAGCAGTGGCAGCTAGACCGAGGGATATTCAGCAAGCAATGTTGGACTTTAACCCACAAATTGTTCATTTTAGTGGTCATGGACGTGGGGTATTGGGCTTGTGTTTTGAAGACGAAACTGGGAAAGAGAGCTTAATATCTACACAAGCTCTTACAGAGTTATTCGGAATTTTCTCAGATGAAGTCGAATGCGTTGTATTGAATGCATGTTACTCAAGCTCTCAAGCTAGAGCTATTGCTAAGCATATTGACTATGTTGTTGGTATGGACCACTCTATCGGGGATCGAGCTGCTATAGAATTCAGTATTGGTTTTTACAGTGCGATCGGTTCTGGTAAGTCATTTGAGTTGGCGTATGAATTGGGCTGTAATGCAATTTCACTAGCAGGAATTTCAGAACATTCCGTGCCCACGCTTTTTCTGAGAGACAATGGATGCTCTCCTAATGATTCTAATCAATCATACCCTTTGCCCTCCAACGACTCAAGAGCTAGTGAAATAGACAATGTGCTCATCTGCCCGGAACAATCTGATGATCTGCAAGTAACTTTTGATGAGTTAGTCCGATTGTTGAAAGCGAAACAATGGATAGCAGCAGATCAAGAAACAGCGAGATTATTACTTCAATATGCTGATACTAATTGTCATTGTCTTACAGTTGATGATATTGAAAATATTCCCTGTAGTGTTCTACAAGAGATCGATAGATTCTGGCTTAGGTATAGCAATGGTAGATTTGGTTTTAGCATTCAATCAGAAATTTGGCGACAACAATTTGGAGGTAGAGTCGATGTTCAAACTGAACAATCTTTAGGTAGCTGTTTGGGATGGAGGGAGGCAGGAGAGTGGAAGGATTATAATGCAATCTTTCATCTAGATCCACTTTCTCATGGGAAGCTGCCCTGTTTTTTCTTCTCAGATTGTTGTTGGCCGAGTGATGCATTTCTGCCATCATTTTTGGAAAGAATTTCATTTTGTCAAGGGTAAATAGACATGATTGAAGATTGGTTAGATGTAAGTTTGGAGTTCTCAAAATTATCCTCGCAAGAGTCAGGAACAGTTGAGGATAATATTATGAAATTATTACTCAAGAAGATTGAAATTTTATTGGATGTACCGCATCGTCGTCCAAACCGTATTTGTACGTTGCATAAAATAATAGGTGATCGAGTTATATTTGATCAGTCTACTAAACGTCAGCCACCTGGAGCAGATCGCCAGGTTAATTCTATTCGTGAAGGACTAATTGGTCAAGCGATCCAGGAAGGAAATGATGTTTCATTTTTCAGAGATGCGAACCAATTGGAAAACTATATTCCAGGATGGGAAAACTGTCAATCCGAATTGATTGGATTAATCAAATATGGGATGGGTAAGTTAATTGGAGTGGTTAATATTGAAAGCGATATACCTGGCGATTTCTTATGCGATGATAATCCAAATATTAATCCGCAGAGAGATGATCTACGGCGATCATTAGAGAATTTAGTTCGTATTGCCTGTGGCTATTTACTACTGACATCCAAAATCCAGGCTCTTATCCAAGATAAGGAGTCAAGCTCCCATTTGATTGAGACAATTTCTACTACTCCAATAATCACGCTATATAATGTCAGTAACACAACATTTTGTTGGTTGGCAGGTCGAACCGAATTGCTGCGGGTAGTTTTCTATAGGACAGACCTGGAAAATGAAAAGCAATACGTTAAAATTGCAAATTACGGAAAAGGCAAGGCTCTGCCTGAAAATATTCCCGACAGTGAGGGAATAAGATCTTTGTCTAGCTCAGATGTCTATAATATTTCTAAGATAAAAATTGCTGGGATATTTGGCAATGAATTTTCTGAAAACTTTACTGATGGACTTGATGGGTCACAAATATATTTTGAGGCTTCTAAAATTTCTGATGTATCTCAAAAGAGATCAATGAGATATTTTGTCGGGATTATTGTTGCTCAACAAGACAACATTGATGATGTCAGGACATGTTGTGGTGTATTGAAGAATACTCTAATTAGATATTTGCAAAATGAAGCCAATCAGGCATCTCAGTTGCTTGCTGAAATTACGATTGACATGTATGAAAAGGCATTAAAGGAAGATAATTTCCGAACAGTTCTAAATCATATTTCTAGTAATATAGCAAATAGAACGAGCGCTCAATTTTGTTTGATATATCTTGTCGCTCCAGATGACTATTATCACTCAAGCCGCAAGATTTATCTTGGTGGTGCAGGTGGTGGAGAGGTTGATTTTGAAAA
Organism: Cyanobacteria bacterium VAR_4_metabat_243; assembly: GCA_031415035.1. Lineage (GTDB taxonomy): Bacteria > Cyanobacteriota > Cyanobacteriia > Leptolyngbyales > Leptolyngbyaceae > Romeriopsis. Next base: position 4,805 of record JANOQX010000181.1, on the reverse strand, counting down.
TGTTCGGTTCAATCCAGAGAACAGTCTTGTAGCTGATGTGATTAGAGAAAATAAAAATCGCTACTATAGCAATTTTTACAACTGCCCTATTAAGACCGACTTGCTGGATCATTTCTTGAGAAGGCAAAATTTGGAAGCACCTGAAGTATTTGCATTTCCTCTATTTCAAAAAGAAGCTGACATCACACTTGGTGCGCTTGTCGTGCTGCGTGAGAACTCAAGCGCAGTCTGTGCATATAATACACCTAAAGTTGCTCAAGTTAACATGATGTTAGCCAAATGGTCTAGTTCTTTATCTAGTATCATTTACAACGGAGATCAAAAGCAGGCTGATTCCATATTGTCTGAAACCTATTCAAAACTAATTGAGATTATTTCTTGTTCTACTGGTGAAATTAGTAATAATCAGATGGTTTCTAATATTCAGAAGCACATCACAAAGAATGTACTGCCTATATGGCGCGAAATTTTAAAACCAGCATTTTTTGTTATTTACAAGCAGTACGAGGAAAATTATAGGTTGCTTGATGCTTCAGTGTTGACTAGGAATAATGACGCAACGCCGCCTGTATTCAGAATTGGGCAAGGTCTTACGGGAGCTGTAATGCAGATGAAGAGAAAAGAATTATATGAGCCTTTTGTTGAAGATCTAGAAGATGGAAATGTGGGAAACTCAAGTTATTTAGCTCCGGATTCAAGTTGCAAGGATTTCTGGGATTATATTTCGGGTAGTAAGCGGAGAATGTACTATGGTCGGCATTTTAATGTCAATGGAAATAATTATGTCTTATTAATTGTTGGTGTTCGGAAAAATAAGTTTTCCCCGTCTCTTGGGTACAAATTATCTCATGATTTTATTGATACTGTCTTTAAATATATTAAAGCTGCCTTAACAGGGTAAATGCGCCGAGAATTTATTTAAATACAGAATAATTCTTTGCCAAGCCAAAGAATCGTGAACGCCAGTATGGCTGAATATAGTTGAGACAAACCATGACAAGTAACGTAAACCCCAATTCACCGAAGTTCTGACGCTGATCAAGACAGCGCAGAGTCGGCTCATTTCCACCACCAACTGATCCAGCTCTATTGGTAGATGATCTCCAGTCGGTCGTAGACCATCTACCAATACATCAGCGACCGGCTTCGCCCCATTCACCTCGGCCTTACGCTCCGCCCCATTCACCAAATCACGTTAGCTGTGACTAAAAAGTGCCTGGATGCTGACCGCGCCACCCGCAATCGATTCAAGATGCAATCACAGTAGCCGATCGGTGGTAGCCAAACCGATGTACCGCCCGATGTCCAATCCGGAGACAGAAGATCTGAGCTTCAGGATGTCGAGTACGAAGCTGTTTAGCCGCAGTCAGCGTATCGATCGCCACGACAAAATCACCCGAAGCCAGATCGATCGCCACAATTTTGCCTGCGTTGTCGGCTTCAACCTGCGATTGGATTGTTGCTTCGTAGAGTTCATGACCGCGTTGGGCAATGTCCTCGCGACGATACGATTGAATGCTCATCAGCATCACTCCCAGCTTGAATTGTTGCGCTCAACCCCTAGTTTAGCGTGGGAACAATTGTCTGTCTCGATCGTTCCTGCCGATCGGCCAAAACATACGCTAAGATCGCAACAGCGACTCACCCAAACATCCCCAAACCATGTCCACCCCCTTCATCGGCATGAATCCCCGGCTCGAAAGTCCCGACCTCTGGACGGAAGTTCACCATCGGCTCATCAGCGCGATCGCCATCCACCTCGGCCCCACCCTCCGACCCAAATACCGAGTCGCGATCGAAAAACGAGTCTATTTCAGTGAAGGTGATCAAGCCGTGGAAGTGGGAATCCCCGATGCGGCGCTACTAACTGCCGTTCAAGTCCGAGAACCCGCCAGCACTACCACCGCTACCCTCGCACCCCAAATCGATGCGGGCATCAGCGTCACCCTTCCCATGCGCTCAGAAGTCAAAGAAGGCTACCTCGAAATCCGTGAAGTCGCCACAGGCCGAGTCGTCACCGCGATCGAAGTCCTCTCCCCCACCAACAAACGCGCCGGATATGGCCGCAACACCTACGAAGCCAAACACCAAAAACTCCTCGCCAGCCAGTCCCATTTGATCGAAATCGATCTCCTCCGCTATGGCAAACCCATGGAACTGCTCAATACACCCACCAAAACCGACTATCGCATCTTGGTTTCCCGCAGCGAAGAACGGCCCCAAGCCCGCCTCCATGGTTTCAATCAATCAGAGCCGATTCCCCCGATCGTCGTGCCCCTAGAACCTGGCGACCCTGAACCCATCCTCGATCTACAAGCAATCCTCAACGAAATCTACGATCAGGCAGGCTTTGACCTGACGATCGAATCCTAAACCAACCATGACCGATCGACTCCAACCCCAATTCACCGAAGTCCTGACGCTGATCAAGACCGCGCAGAGCCGCGTCATTGCCACCACCAACCAAGAACTGATCCAACTCTACTGGTCGATTACCTCCGGTCGGTCGTAGACCATCGGTCAATACATCAGCGATCGGCTCAAAACCACCGAATGGGGCCAAAAGACGATCGAGCAACTTGCCACCTTCATCCAAACCCAAGAACCCGGCATCAAAGGCTTTGAACGGCGCAACCTGGAGCGAATGCGCCAATTTCACGAAACCTATCCTGAAATTACGACCGCACTGCGGTCGCAATTGAACTGGACACATCACCGCATCATCATGTCCCGTTGCAAAACTGAGGAAGAGCGGCTGTTCTACCTCCAACTCGCCGCCACCGAACGCTATAGCACCCGTGAACTCGTTGACCTTTGGTCGGTCGGAGACCATCGGCAAATCAACAGCGGCATCTTCGAGCGCACTCGCCTCGCCGACGCCAAACTCTCCCCCAAACTCCTCCAAGCCGACCAAACGCCAAACCTCACAGGCGTCTTCCGCGACAGCTACGTCCTCGACTTCCTCAATCTGCCCCCCAGCCACTCCGAAGACGATCTCCAAAACGCTCTCGTCCACTGCCTCAAAGACTTCATCCTCGAACTGGGCCGCGACTTCACCTTCCTTGACAAAGATGATGAAGTGGTTGAATATGCCTTGAGTCGGGTGTTGAGTCCCACGATGACCTACGGTCGGTCGTAGACCATCGTCGCCGAGTACGAAACCAAACTCATCCCCAAAGAAACCTTGCGCCAGAAATTAAACGAATTCTACGAGTTATTAGCGGCTAGAACGGAGACGCTTTAGCCTTCTCTCAGCCACAAAAACTTGCCCGATCGTGCGGACGATCGGGACAAGATCAATTTCTGGGTCGATAACTGCGAGAAATTAACGCACGACTAGCCCAGTGGCATTGCGTGGCACCCCATCCGCACTGGGCTTCGCCGTCAACGAACCATCGGCATTGATCAAAAAGCCCCCAATCTGACCACTCGTACCGCCACTCAAAACGTATAACTCCTTGTTGTCATTACTGAAGGCGAGATCCAGTGGCCCACTCCCAGCCCCCGTATTCGCACTCACCGAATTGAGCAAGCTCAACTGCCCCTTCGCATCCACCCGGAAACTCGAGATCGTCCCACTGCCTGTATTCGTCACATAGGCGTACTTGCCATTGCGCGTCACCAGCACCCAGCAGGCCGCCGTTTGATTCGTCTTCGTCACGGGCGAAATCGCTTTTAAGCCACCCGATCGGGTCAAATTATAGGACGACAAAGAACTGCCATCGGTTGCGCCCCCATTGGCCTCTGAGACGAACAGATTGCCCCGCGAGAACGTGAACCCAAAGGGCGTCACACCCGCTGATTTGTTAAACGTCGCTTGCCCCAAATATCCGTAATAATTTACCGGGAACGTCGCGATCGTATTTGTCGCTTTCTCCGTCACGATGACGAAATTTCCACCGGGACTAAAGCTCACCTGAGCCGGAGCCGTAGTCGCCGCACTCAGCTTGCGGGTGGAATTTGGTAGGGGCTTGAGTTTCCCCGTATATTGATTCAAATAAAACCCGGAAACATCGCTACTCCCGGCATTCACCACATAGACCAAATTGCCTTTCATCGTGACGCTGACCGGGCGGGTGCCATTCGAGCTAGCCCGATCGGTTTGTTTCAGTTGCCCCTGCCAAGTGTCAAACACGGTGACATCATTACTGCCCGCATTTACCGTCAAGAGCCAGCGTTTATTGGCGCTGAGTTCCAGGGCGTTTTGGTTGCCGAGACCGCCGCCGGTGCCGGTGCCGCCCGTGGGGATGGCGTATTTCAGTTTGAGTTTGCCATTGGCATCATCTTGGAAGGCGAGGATGCGATTGCCCGTAGTTTCGTTGCTGCTGGTGAAGACGGTTTCGGCGGCGGGTTTGGCCGTGGCGGCAGTTGCCGTTAATGCGATTGTCGTGATAACGGCAAGTGAAATGAATTTGGATTGCATGGTGGTTAAGATTCTCTACAGAACTAGGAATTTGAACATCAGGATTCGGTTGTCCGCAAAAGTCATAGCAAACAACACGAAATATTTGGATTAGAAAATGACTAAATTGACGACCATCGCCCTGGCCACGTGAATATGACAGGCTGATTGGTCGTTGTAGGGGATCTACCGAGGGACGATCGGATTGGATTTAAATGATTTTGTCGGATGTATAGAATCCATTTGACATCTTTGAGGAGCCTGAATTAGACTATTAACAGTGATTCAATGGAGTTCCCATGGCTTATTCCAGTAATCTTAGCGATGCCGAGTGGCAAGTATTAGAACCCGTTCTTAAGGCCGCCTTGCCATAAAAAAAAGCGACCCGCCCAAGCAAGTGGAC
>JANOQX010000180.1:0-12443 GCA_031415035.1 Cyanobacteria bacterium VAR_4_metabat_243 | reverse complement strand
AGGGAATCGCCTTAGTCCGTTTCAACGGACTTGCGCTATCCGCCTTGGAGCTTTAGTCCAAGGCGGAGTCGGTGTTCCGATCGATCAAATTAAACTAAAACAGCCCGCTGACCTTTAAGGTCAGCGGGCTGTTTTGTGATGCGGATGAAAGGACTTGAACCTTCACTTCCGAAAAAACTAGAACCTAAATCTAGCGCGTCTACCATTCCGCCACATCCGCGTATCACAGCGATTCGCTGCCTCCCTAATATAGCAAAGAGTTTGGCGGTCGCGATCGGGAGTTTTGGGTGCGGGGATTTGGGGCGGTGGGGTTAGATCAAACTGCTGTGACTCAAGGGCACCAAACTGCCTGTGGTGGTGAGGCCGAGAAACATCGCGTCGCCGATTTTGATACTTTTGCCAGTGAGGGCGCAGCGTTCATCTTGCTGGGCGATCGCCGCGAGTCTGGCCCGAATTTCTGATCCCGCGATCGCGATGATCGGTTCTTGGGAGCGTTGGTTGACGTAGTTCCACAAAATGTCGCGAATCAATGCCTGGTAGCCCTGGTTGGTGGAGAGATCCTTGAGCTTTTCTTTGAGGTCGCGTTCGAGGCGGATGCTCGTCACCTCCATGTCAGTGGTGGCGGTGCGAGTAAGGGTGGTGGGCATGGCTGGGTTCCTCCGTAATTTAATGAGTGCCGTGTTACATCTGTAGTATAGCTTATCTCTGAGGCGCTGCGGGGGTGAACCAGGATTTGATTATGGACTGGTTGAGTTTGCCGTTGGGTTGGCGGGGCAGATCGGGGCGGATTTGCCATTGCTTTGGATGTTTGTAGGCGGTGAGCCGATCGGGCAGGGCGAGTTTGAGCCGATCGACGAGGGTTGCCGATCGGTCATGCGAGGCTGGAACAACTGCGGCAGCCACGATTTCACCCCAACGATCGTCGGGTAATCCCACAACGCAAACATCCGCGACTAAGCCCGTGGCCCGAATCGCCGCTTCGACCTCGGCAGGGAAAATATTCTCGCCGCCGCTGATGATTTTGTCGCTTTGGCGGCCTTGGATGTGGAGGGAAGCGCGATCGTCGAAGTGGCCGAGGTCGTCGATCGTAAAATCTTGTGCTGGATAATAACCGAGCATTAGCGATCGGGATTGGATGTGGATGCGGGAATTGGCGTCGATCGTGATTTGGGCGTGGGGTAGCACTTGGCCGCAGCCGGAATGTCCCGCGAGAAAATCCTGGGGTTTGAGGGTGGCGACTTGTCCGGCGGTTTCGGTCATGCCGTAGGTGGGGGCGATCGGGAGGTTTAAGGCGCGGGCGCGATCGAGCAGGCTGTCCCAAGCGGGCGCACCACCGAGGAAGATCGCGTCAAAGGTTTGGAGGAATGCGATCATTTCGGGTTCGCGGCGATCCAATAATTTCAGCAATTGGGTCGGGACGAGGGAGAGGAAGCTGTGAGGTTGGGGGGCGGGGAAGATACCGGATTCGAGGGATTTCCAGGGGTGGAGCGTGAGTTGGCCCCCGGTGACGAGCGATCGGACGGCTTGCATCAGGCCGCTGACGTGGTAGAGCGGGAGGACGCAGCAGGAATTGATTTGGGGCGTTTGGAAATATTGTTGGAGTCCGGTGACGGCGTTGCGGAGGGTGTCCCAGGTGTGGACGGCGAATTTGAGTTGGCCGGAGGTGCCGCCTGTGGGGATGAGGATGGCTTGGGTGGGGAGTTGGTCGATGGTCTCCGACCGACCGGAGGTCATCGGCTTGGGGGATGGCTGGATCTGGGTTTGGGGTGGGGCGGGGCCGATGATGATGTCGGGTTGGATCAGTGTGTAAAGCTGCTGCCATTCCTGGGTTTGCCAGTGGGGGTTGGCGAGGACGAGGCGATGGGGCGTGGATGCGGCGGCGATCCAGAAGGCGAGGAATTTGATTGGGTCGGGTTCGGCGAGGACGATCGTCTGGCCGGGGGGGAGGTTGGATAGGGTTTGGGTGTATTGTGCGGCGACGGATTGGAAGGCGGGGGTACCGGGGAGATAGGGGCGATCGTCAGAATATTTTTGCAGACAGGCCAGGGCGTTCATGGCATCTAATCTCGATATACATCTTTGCGATGTCGGCAATGCAGGATGATGACCACTGAATCCTTGTCATCGATTTCATAACGCACCCGATAATCCCCAAAGTTCTTCTCGGCGAGGCTGGCGGCATACGCCTGGATTGTCTGATAGTCGCCGTTTTGATAGGCTTGGCGGGCCGCCGCAACTTCGGCTAAAACCTGTGGATCTTGCTCAAGATCGTCTTCTGCTTCAAAGATTTGTTGTTCAATGATTTCCTGGAGCTGTTGTTTTTCGGTCAAATCCAGTGACGAGACGGCTTCGACCAATGAGTTAAATGACAGTTGTAGTTGGACGGTGGCTGACATTGCAGTGAACTCCATAGATCCTGTATCCGGCGGATATCCCTAGCCTAGCGAATTTCCGATCATTTGGGAACTTGCGATTTGCCGATGATCATATCCACCAATCGGTTGTCCCATAGCCCAATGCCCGCTGCCCGCCAATATTCTGGGCCAATCGCAATCCCGCCGCATATCCAATTTCCGTCTCAAACACCGACGAAAAAACCACATCCAGGGCGTGACATTGCAAAAAATCCTGAAGCTGCCGAGGCGACCCAACGATCGCGGGTTTAATCACGTAGATCCCCTCCCAACCCCGATCGTAGCAATCTTGCAATGATTGTAAATTCGCGATCGATTCATCTAACGCGATCGGGGTGGCGGAGGTTTCACCCAAGATTTGCATGGCCGCAAATTGGTCAACGGCTAAAGGTTGTTCGAGGTATTCGATCGGGTGTTGGGCAAATACATCCAGCCATTGTCGAGCTTCAGCTAAACTCAATCCGGCATTGGCATCAAGGCGCAGTTGGCAATCTGGGGGTAATTGTTGATGCAGTTGTTGGAACCATTGGATTTCGGTGTCGATCGGATTCACGCCGATTTTCCATTTGAAGGTGCGATGGCCGCGATCGTGGAGTGTGGCGTAGGAATTGATCGAGGGTTTTCCGGTGGGGAGGAGTGCGGCGATCGAGGGACTACGCTTGGAGTCTCGATCCCCCCTCGCCCCCCTTAAACAGGGGGGGACATGAGAATTCAAAGTCCCCCTTTATAAGGGGGATTTAGGGGGATCGCCGATCGCCGATTCAAACCCAAACTGACAACAGGGAAACCGATCGGGTATCCCAAAGATCTGCGCTGTCGTAATCCACCCGTTTAACCCCGCACAAAACGCGATCGCCGCTGCTAAACTTTCCGTTCCAAACCACTCCAAGGTTGCAATTTCCCCCCGCCCCACATTGCCATCAGAATCCGTTAAAGTCACGATCGCGCCTTCCCGCACGGCCCAAATCCCATGACTGGTGTGCAATGGCTGCCGAAAGGGCCGCGCATAGGATTTAACTTCAACGCGATAACGGTTCATCGCTTTCTTTCCACCGTTTCAGCGGCACACAATCAAGCTCAAACTGATCCAAGGCCCGCGCGACGACGAAATCGACCAGGTCTTCGATCGACTGCGGATTGTGATACCAGGCGGGAATCGCGGGGACAATCTTTGCGCCTGCTTCGGCGAGGGTCGTTAGATTACGCAGGTGAATTAAACTAAACGGCGTTTCACGCGGGACGATGACGAGTTTGCGGCTTTCCTTCAGTTGCACATCGGCGGCTCGTTCGAGCAAATCGGAACTCAAGCCTGCCGCCAGTTTCCCGGCGGTGCTCATGCTACAGGGAATCACCAGCATCCCCAATGTCCGAAATGACCCACTGGCAATATTCGCGCCGACGTTGCCCCAGGCGTGACAATTCAGCCGTCCGCCTGTGACACCACCCGCTTTTTCCCGCCAAAAAATCTCCTGCTTCACCGGATCGGCGGGCATTTTGACATTTTCTTCTTCGGCCCAGACCATGTAGGCGGCTTTCGAAGCGACTAGCTCGATCGCGTAGTCCGCCGCAAGCAAATGCTTCACGGCATGTACCGCATAGATCAAACCCGAAGCGCCCGAAACGCCGATGATAATCGGCCGCGATCGATTAGGTTCAAGCATTAATCTTCATCGTCGTCGTCAAAGTCGTCCGCCACGGCCCCGGTCAACTCATCTTCGACGGGGTCAAAGATTTCGTCGTATTCTTCGCCTTCGCCCTCGCCTTCCTCACCTTCGCTGCCGACGGTAATTAGGTCGATTTGTTGACGGTAGTAATCGACGCTCTTGACTTGGACTTCGATCCGATCGCCCAGACGATATTGCTTCCGGTTCTTGCGGCCCACGAGGGTTTGTTGGCGCGATCGGAATTCGTACCAGTCGTCCTTGAGCGAACTGACATGGACTAAACCTTCGACCAGCAATTCCTCGATTTCGACGAACAAGCCGTAGGACTGCACCCCGGTAATGACGCCGTGGAAAATCTCCCCAGTGCGTTCCTTCATCAGTTCGGCTTTCTTCAAGCCTTCGAGATCGTTCTCGGCATCCTGGGCGATTTTTTCGCGATCGGTGATATGGACGACCACCATGCCGAAATATTCTTCCAGGTCGGCCTGAATCTCTGGGGGCAGGACTTTCCAGCTAATTTGGTCGTGGCAACTGTTGTGGCGCAGTTCGACTTTCTCCTTCGATCGGGCGGACTTGCCTGCCCGACCGTCTTCAAACAGCGCGTGCAATGCCCGGTGAATCAGCAGATCGGGATAGCGACGCACGGGCGCGGTGAAGTGCACATAACCGTGATCCAAGGACAATCCGAAGTGGGGTTTCGGGGTCGTGCTGTAGAACGCGGGCTTCAACGTCGCCAACAGTAGGTAGGTCAGCACCCGTTCGGCGGTGGATTCGGAGAAGTGCTTGGTGAAGTTTTGGTAATCGCTGGGATGCAGTTCTTCCGGGGTTTCGAGTGGGAGTTCGATGCCCATACTGGAAGCGAGTTTGATCAGATCCTCGACGTCTTTGAGATCCGGGGTCGGATGGACGCGATAGACGGCGGGCAGGCCGACGGCCATCATGTGCAAGGCCACTGTCCGGTTCGCCAAGATCATCAATTCCACCAACATCGAGTGGATCGGCGCGGTGTCGGAGACGACAACGGCTCCGAGGACGCCTTCATCATCGTAGTGAAACTTGCTGAAGGTGTACTTGTCCGCTTCTTCCGGGGTTTCGATCCCATCGGCGCGGGCGTAGATTTTCTCCGGCAGGTTGAGTTCAAAGGCCCCGCGTTCGCGGCGCAGATCCTTGAGGGCGTGGCTGAGTTTGTCGAGCTGTACGAGGGTGGGCGCGATCGCGCTGAATGGCTTAAATTCCTTGCCTTTCTTCCCGGCGATCAGTCCTTCGGCCTGCTCATAGGTCAGGCGATAATCGACATTGATCACCGTCGGCTGGATTTCAAATTCCTGGACATTGCCCGCCACATCCAAAATCAGCAGCACCGATACGGCTAAGCGATCCTCGCCGACCTTCAAGGAACACAGCCCATCGGTAATCTCGCTCGGCAGCATGGGGATGTTCATATCGCCCAGGTAGACGGAGACGCCGCGTTTTTGGGCTTCCCGATCGAGGGGGGTGTAGGCCGTCACATAGTGCGCCACATCGGCGATGTGGATGCCCAACTGCCAATTGCCGTCTTCCAGTTCTTCCAGGGTGATGGCGTCATCGGCGCTCTCTTCGGCGTCGGTCTTCATCGTGAAGGTGGGCACCGATCGCAGATCTAGGCGCTTCTTGATTTCGGCCTTGGTGATTTTGCTGGAGAGGCCCTTGGCGGCTTCGATCACGTGGGGTGGGAATTCGCTAGGCAGATCGTGTTTGCAGCAAACGATGTCGAGATCGCCCGCTTCATCGTCGTTGCCGAGGACTTTGGCGACCCGGCCTTGGGGCCGATGTTGGCCGAGGGGATAGCGCAGGACTTCGATGTGGGCCAGTTGTTCGAGGGCGTCGCCGAGGTTCTCCGGCGCTTCGGGTAAGTCGAGTTCAAATAGCAATCGATCGTCCAGGGGAGCCGCGCGGAATTCCCCGGTTTCGGCTTGCTTGATCCGGGCCAGGACGGAGGGATTGGCCCGTTCGAGGATGACCCGGACTTCGCCTTCGGGACTGCGGCGGCGGCTGCCTTCCTTGGTGACGCGCACGAGCACCCGATCGCCGTTCCAGGAACTATTGAGCTGGCTTTCGCGGATGTAGATGTCATCGGCACCTTCAGTGTCTTGAATCGCGAAGCAAAAGCCTTTGCTGGAGCAGCGCAACCGGCCCTCTACCACTTCATCCTGGACGACGCGCCGATATTTGCCGCGATCCTTTTCGACGATGCCGATTTTTTCGAGTCCATCGAGGGCGACTTGCAACCGCCGCAGGCTCCGCTCATCTTGGCAATCCAGCTTTTGTTCGAGGGTTTTGGGGGCGACGTATTTCTCGGGAGAAAGATATGCCAACAACTCGGCGATCGAAAATTCCATTGTGGCGCGGTATCCTGTTTAGACTTGAGAGGGGGTGGTGCCATCTTTTAGCACAACAACGGCGACTTGGGACGCCCGTGGTTGCCTGTGCAAGTTTGAGGGGCGCTGGCAAATCGCGTCAAACATTCAGATACCATAGTGCCGATCGATGGGGGCGCTTGTCAAGCGAGTTTGGGTTTGCTGGGTTTGGGTTTGGGTGCGATCGGCGGGGCGATGGTCGCCGACCGACCGTCGGTCATCGGGGCGGTGCCCGTCGCGGCACTGTCGCGGCGGCGGGGGACGGTGTAGGTCCAGAAGTCGGTGGCCATTTCGGTGTTGGGGAAGATGGCGCGGGCTTCGGTCAGGAGGTCTTTGAGTTGGATCGCGTTGCCGGGGGCGTAGCGGGGGCTGAAGTGGGTCATGATCAGGGTTTTGGCGTTGGCGGCTTGGGCGACTTGGGCGGCCATGGTGGAGGTGGAGTGCATCCGCTGGAAGGCGAGTTCGGCGTCTTGGTGGGCGAAGGTGGCTTCGTGGATCAGCACGTCCGCGTCCTGGGAGAGCGCGATCGCGGCGTCGCAGATCACGGTGTCGGTGCAATAGACGACTTTGCGGCCGATTTCGGTGGGACCACAGAGATCGGGTCCATGGATCACGCGGCCATCGTCCAGGGTGATGGATTCGCCGTTTTTGAGTTTGCCGTAGAGCGGGCCGAAGGGGATGCCGAGGGCTTGGGCTTTTTCCACATCGAATTGGCCGACCCGATCGCGCTCCACGATGCGGTAGCCATGGGCCGGAATCCGGTGTTTGAGCAATTCGCAGGAGACGGTGAACTGGTCGTCCTCGAAGACGATGCCGGGTTGGACGGTATGAATCCGCAAGGGGTAGGCAAAATGCGTGTGGGATAAGCGCCGACTCGCCTTAATGTACTCGCCCAATTCCGGTGGGCCGTAGAGGTCGATTTCGGCGACGTTGCCTGCAAGGCCGCAGCTCGCGAGCAATCCCATCAGCCCAAAGGTGTGGTCGCCGTGCATGTGGGTGACAAAAATCCGGCGAATCTGACTCGATCGCAGATCGCTCTTAATCAGTTGCTGTTGGGTGCCTTCGCCGCAGTCAAATAGCCATAGCTCCGCCTTCTGTGGCAGTTTCATCACGACACTGGAGACATTGCGCGATCGGGTCGGAACGCCGGAACTGGTGCCCAAAAAAGTGATTTCCAAAGCCGCTCCATCGCCCACAACAACTCCTCTATCCTGCCACAGCATCGGTGGTTTCAGGGGGATTTGTGGCGGGATTGGCGATCGGTGGCAACAATTGGGGCGCGATCGGCGTCCTGAGTCAAGACAGGGGGGCTGAGACCGATCAATTCGGGGGCGATGTGCGGGAAACGGTGACAGGATTGTGATCCCCGTCCTGACCCAAGGGGCGAAAATTCGCCTATACTATCCACCGAGCTTCTACTGGATATGAGACTTACGGTCGATGTCATCCGATCGGCAATTGTGCTCGAATGGGATGTTTGATGGACATTGCATGAACCGCGTGGGATTTTTCCGGGTTTGCGGGGATTACTGAGAGATCAGAATGTAATGCCATGTGGCGGTTTGTCTGACCATTCGCTTGTCCGACCATTCGCTTATCTGACCATTCATAGATCGAACGTGCTGACCATGGGGCCAGCTTAATGCCTGATTAAATATTAATTGTCTAAACGGAGATCCCCTCACATGACCATCCGATTACTGGTTAGCCTGGCGACTTTGCTCGGCCTCGGCCTCACCTTCGCGCCCACAGCCAATGCGGCGGAAATTCGCGTCGCGATTAAGCGCGATGCGGCCCAGGTGAATATTGGTAGCTCGGTGGATGCGATCGTCCAGGATGGCGCGGGCAAGACCGTCGGTGAGATTAAGGGGATGAACGGCTTTGTGGCCGAACGCCAGGGCAATGTCGTCGCCCTGGACAAGTGGAAATCCGGTGTGATCACGGTGCAGCCCAAGGATGCCAATGGCGTCGTCTGGATCGGCGATCGGTGGTATCGCGGTCGCGTGGTGATCGTGCCGACGGCCAATGGTTTGACCGCCGTCAACTGGGTGGATATCGAGCAATACCTCTACAGCGTGCTCGGCGGCGAGATGAATGGGAGCTGGCACCAGGAAGCCCTCAAGTCCCAAGCCGTCGCGGCCCGCACCTATGCGCTGTACAAGCAAGAAGGTTCGCGCAACGAACTCTATGACGTGGTGGACAACACCTATTCCCAGGTTTATCGCGGCATTCAAGACGAATCCACGGGCACCCAAATGGCGGTGAATTCGACCCAGAGCCAAGTCTTGACCCACAATGGCAAGCTGATTCTGGCGGCGTTCCACTCCTCGGCGGGGGGCAAAACCGATAACGTCGAAGAGGTTTGGGTACAGCCCTTGGCCTATCTGCGATCGGTGGCGGACTTTGACCAGGATGCCCCCGTGTATCGCTGGACGAAGACCTATAGCCAGTCGGATCTGAGCAGTTTGTTTGGCTGTGGCGGCGGTACGGTGCAGTCCTTTACCCCGATCGCCAAGACCACGGGTGAGCGGATTAAAACCATGAAAGTAACGACCACCAATGGTCGCACCTGCAACTTCGACGGTGAGTCGATGCAAGGCAAGCTCGGACTGAAGAGTAATAAGTTCGCGATCGTCCCCGTGTATAAGCCAGTGGCGAGTAAAGATCCGAAAGCCACGCCGAAGGTGATCGATCGGTTTGATGTGGTGGGGAGTGGCTTTGGGCATGGCTTGGGGTTGAGCCAGTATGGGGCGCTCGGCATGGCGAAGAAGGGCTACAATTACCAGCAGATTGTGGGGCATTATTATCAGAAGACCCAGCTCTCGTTGATTTCCAAGTCGTAGGCTACAGGCTGATTCATGATTCCCACCGCCAGGGTTTACGCATTGTTGACGGGCGCGGGCGCGATCGCCGTGCTGTTGTTTGTGCTGTGGCCGGGGGAAGCCCGCTATCTGGTGTCGTTGCTGACATTGCTGGGGCTGAATGCGCTGGTGTTGGCGCTGATGCTGATGGATAGCCTCAAGGGCCGCCAGCAATTGGTGACGATCGAACGATCGCCGATCCAACGGCTGTCGATCGGGCGCGATAATCCGATTCACTTGACCATTGGCAATCCTGGCCCCCCGACCCAAGTGCTGATTCGCGATGGCTATCCCTTGGCGCATTTCCGCGCGTCGGCGGAAACCCAGGATTTGGCCATGGCGGGGAATGCCACGGAGGCGGTGAGCTATACCGTCCAGCCATCCAGGCGGGGCGAATACAACTGGGGCGTGCTGCAAGTGCGGCAGCGTAGTCCCTGGGGCTTGGCTTGGATCGAGCAGTCGATCGCCCAAGCGCAGACGGTGCAGGTGTATCCGGATTTGATGCAACTGCGATCGTTGACGCTGAAGCTGGCCCTGTCGTCCGCCGGAGCCTTGCGCCAAAAACGCCGCTTGGGCATCGGCACCGAATTTGCCGAATTGCGTGACTACAATGCGGGCGATGACCCGCGACTGATCGACTGGAAGGCTACGGCAAGGCGCGATCGGCCCCTGGTGCGCGTTTTGGAGCCGGAGCAAGAGCAAACCCTGATTATTCTGCTCGATCGGGGGCGGTTGATGACGGCGCAGGTGCAGGGACTCAACCGCTTTGATTGGGGTTTGAATGCCACCTTGGCCTTGGCCTTGGCCGGATTGAACCGGGGCGATCGGGTGGGCGTGGCGGTGTTCGATCGGACGATCCACACCTGGATTCCCCCCCAGCGCGGCAATCAGCATTTGAATCATTTGATCGAGCGGCTCACCCCGATTCAGCCTGAGCTACTCGAACCGGATTATCTCGGTGCGGCGAATGTCTTGGTGACGCAGCAGAGTCGGCGGGCCTTGGTGGTGATGATCACCGACGTGGTTGATCAGACGGCTTCGGCGGAATTGTTGCAGGCCTTGGGGCGGATGGCTCCGCGCTATCTACCCTTCTGCGTCACCTTGCGGGATCCACAGATCGATCGGCAAGCCGCCGCCTTTGCCACCGACATTGGCGCAAACTTTGAGCGGGCCGTGGCCTTGGATCTCTTGGCCCAACGACGCAAGGCCTTTGCCCTGCTGCAACAGCGCGGCGTCCTGGTCTTAGACGCGCCCGCCAACCAGATTTCGGAGCAATTGGTCGATCGGTACCTGCAACTGAAGTTAAAAAATCGGCTCTAATCCCTGGGTCTAACAGTCTGGGCATCGGGTTATGCGATCGCGGCATCGGATTGATGAAAAATCAGCATTCGGCGGCCACCCCCGTATCGTCGTACACAAAACCACCGCCTCCCGGATCGAATAATACTTTCGTGTCCTAGAGTCAAATCACCAAAATCTTTCGTAGCCCCGCAAGGGGCTTTTTTATTGGTAGCTGAGCACAGCCGAAGCTAGTTGCGCATTTCGCAGAGTTCTAGCACCCGCCCGTCGTAGTCCTTGACCAAGAAACCCAGGGGGCGCTCCTGCTGGATTTTGTACTTGAGTCCACGGGTTTGGACGCGCATCAGGACTTGTTCAAGCCCGTCCCGATCGAAGCTGATGTGTCGTTCGCGGCCGCCGTCGCCGCTGCTGGCTCCGGTGACGACGTGGAGTTGGGCGTTTTTGCGCAGTTGGTACCACAGCCCTTCGGCTCCGGATTGGGGCAGCGTCCGCATCGGGGTACTGGTCATGTACATCGGATCCAAGCCGCTGGTGCCGAGGGATTGTTCGTAGTTGTAGTAGTAGTGCAGGGGAATGTCGGCGGCGGCGAGATTCAGCATCCCTTCGTAGAATTGCTTCGCAATCTCCAGGTCAGAAACCATGATGGTGTAGACCTTCGGGGCACTTTTGAGGAACATCCACATGGCTCCGGCATACCCCGTCAGCAGCATCACCATGATGCCCTGGGTCGAAAACAGGCCGTCCCCCACCGACGACCAAATCGACGCGAGGGGCAGGCAGGGTAGGTAAAACAGGGCGTGCAACATGGAAGTGGCGTTCCTCTGGGAAGTTGGGCTGGGGTGCGATCACCCGATCGGTTTATCTATTCTATCGAACCGCTTGTGCATCAGGACTGGGGAAGTCGAGGATTTCCCGTCGGGATTCCGGGCCGGGATTCCAGTAAAGCGATCGATTCAGTCATTTTATGGTTTAACCTATGGGCATTCACTTGTCGATCCCCAACCCGTCGTGCCCATCCCAGTTTTTTCCGAGGCCAATCATCCCCTAATCAAGTCCCTGGCGCAACAAAGCGATCAGGAATTGATTAGTCTGTTCCAGCGGTATCCGGAGACGGGACAGTATTTTGTGGCATTGTTTTGTCGGTATACGCCGATGCTCTATCCGGTGGTGCAGCGCACGGCCCAGTCCCCGGTGCGGGCCGATTACCTGTTTGCCCTGGTGTGGCGGCATTTGTTCAATGAATTGAGTGCGCTGGATCTGGCCAAATTGCAAGCCGGGACGAATTTTCAGGCCTGGCTGCTGAACAAGACCGCCGCCCAAATGAATCAGATTGATCTGCCCGCCCTCGAAGATATTCACTACGACATGAAGGCCGCTTCGCCGCCGTTCTGGTGCTACCTCGATCGGGCCTTGGATGAAATGCCACCGGATATGCGGTTGATTGTGGTGATGGCCCAGACGTTCAACTGGAGCGAAACGCGGATCGCCGCCTATCTGCAAGCGGAGGGTGAGACGCTCTCCCCCGCTGGCGTGAAGCAGCGGCTGGAGCAGGGTTATGAATTGTTGGAAAAACATTTGCCGGAAGATATTCGGTTGATCTATTTGGCGGGGAACGCGAAGCGGTAGGTCGTCGTCGGTAAAGGCATTGGTGAATCATCGGTGAAGCGGTGGTGGGCCGTGCCCACCCTTGTATGTTTAGGAGGTCACAACCCGTCCCACCCTCGGTGCTCGACACCGTTCAGTAGCAAGGGTATTGATAAGCTAAAAAAAGCGCATGGTCGATTGCTTGCCCATCGGGTGCCAGACACC
>JANOQX010000179.1:0-8599 GCA_031415035.1 Cyanobacteria bacterium VAR_4_metabat_243 | reverse complement strand
CGATAAATCCGCTCCAGCATTTTTACCGTTTCATGACTCAAAGACTCGATGTATTTCATGAACGCATTTCGACGAAGTGAGTGTATCTTTAATTTACCCTGACTCCCTGAAGATAGGTAGTTAATTTTGTTGAACTACTTATCAATCCCTTGCTACTGAACGGTGTCGAGCACCGAGGGTGGGACGGGTTGTGACCTCCTAAACATACAAGGGTGGGCACGGCCCACCACCACCATCACGCATCACACCGATCCACCCATCACACCACGATCGTCCGACCACCATCGCCAAAACGGTGGGCCGTGCCCACCCTACGTCTAATTCGGCGGCGAGGGGTTCACCGATGGCGTTGGACTCACCGTTGCCGTTGGACTCGGACTCGGCGCAGGCGGCTGAAACATCGTCAGCCCATCCTTGTCCTGCCCTTCCACCGCCCCCAACTTCAACAACTCCGATCGCGATCGTTCCTGGGTTTTGACATTACCCGTCGCCGCCGCCTGCGCAAACACCGTCGCCCACGCCCAAAACCGCACCGTCGTACTATCCGGATCGGTTTTCAAAAACTCACTCGTGCGTTGAAGAATCGGCGCATCTTTACGCCATTCGGGATCCGGCGATTGGGCCGCCCATTCCGCGCCCATCCGATAGGATTCCGAGGCCCCAGCCGCATCGCCCAGCAGCAACAACTGATCCATCGCCTTCAACGTCCAGAGCGTATGCGCGCCTTTATGTTGCGTTGGATCCAGCGCCGCCAACCCCCGATCGAGCACCTTAATCGATTCCTCCGGCATTCCCAGCTCATAGGACAACGTCCCCGAAGCAAACAGATAGGACTCCACAAAGCGCGGATCCCGCTGGGAAATCAGCTCAAAGAACGCCGGAGCCGCCCCATACCCCGCCACTTCCCGCGCCGGAACATCCCCGACATACTGCAACATCCGCAAAAATCCCCAATCCGCAATCAAATTATTGAATCCAAAACCATTGGGCGGCAGGTATTTCAAGGACTTGATGTAGAGCGCCTCTTGGACATCCTGCTCCTGCGCCGGGAGCACCGTCAGGTGACGTTGCTGCAACCGTTGGCGTTGCATCAACGTGATCCCGCTCACTGCACCGATCGCCAACAAGCTGGACAATCCAACTTGCACCCAACGGGACTCAAACAATTGCGAAAAAATCCGGAAAACCATAATCAATGTTGGAAGACGTAGGAGCGCTGGTCAGTGTTTTAACGGAGCGACATCACGAACATTACGCCAATTGACCGATCGAACTTGGGGAATTTCCCTGAAGCAAGTAGTCAGTCCGGCAAATCGTTCGCTAGAGTTGACATCAACCCCAGTTCGGTAAATCTACGGCATAATCGACGTAGCCTGACCGGATCTCCATTGCTTGTATCACATCGATCGCCATTTCGGATCGCCGGTTGGCCCGCCCATCAGCATTTCCTTGAAACTTGTTCTCTATCCCAGCGGCATCGCAATCCTATGACCCGAATTCATCGTCGTTTCCTGAGCCAGCCCCTCTTCGCCTTCAGCACCGCGCTGCTGACGCTGAGTACCCTCGCCGTGGCTGCGCCCCAGGTTCCCGCCAGTGCCGTCCTCCAGGACACGCCCAAGGCGATCGTCGATGAAGCCTGGCAGATTGTGAACCGCGAATACGTCGATCGCGGCGTCGTCGAACAAAAGTGGCAACCCCTGCGCCAAAAGCTACTCAGCCGCAACTACGCCAGCAAAGCCCAAGCCTACGAAGCCCTACGCGAAGCCTTCAAGACCTTCGACGATGTCTACACTCGCTTCATGGATCCGCAGCAATTCGACGCACTCAACAACCAGACCCAAGGCGAACTGTCCGGCGTCGGCATCCGCTTAGAACTGCCCGAAACCACCAAAGTCTTGACCGTGGTTGACCCCTTGCCCGACTCGCCCGCCTTCAAAGCCGGGATTCAAACCGGGGACGAAATCCTCGCGATCGACGGCAAATCCACCAAAGGCCTCTCGATCGAAGATGCCTCCGGCCTAATTCGCGGCGAAGTCGGCACCAAAGTCACCCTCCGTATCCGCCGCAAAGGCAGCGCCGACCTCAACCAGCCCATCACCCGCGCCAAAATCGAACTGCAAACCGTGCGCTATAGCCTGCGCGAAGAAGGCGGCAAGCGCATCGGCTACATCCGCCTCAACGACTTCAGCAGCCACGCCGACACCCAAATGGAAGCGGCGATCAAAGCCCTCGAAAAGCAGCAAGTCGAAGCCTACGTCGTCGATCTGCGGGGCAACCCCGGCGGCCTGCTCGATCAGAGCCTGTCGATTAGCCAAATGTGGATCGAACAAGGCGACATCGTCAAAACCACCGATCGCTCCAAAGTCGTCGAAATCATCGATCGCGGCGGCATGGTCAAAACCCTCGACCCCGCCGGTAAAGTCCGCCTCCTCAACCGTCAAGGCTTCTACCAAGAAGTCGTCCCCAACCGTCCCGTCCTGACCAAGCGCCCCCTCGCCGTCATCGTCGATGGCAACTCCGCCAGCTCCGCCGAAATCCTCACCGGCGCACTCAAGGACAACAAACGCGCCACGATCGTCGGCACCCAAACCTTCGGCAAAGCCCTCGTCCAATCCGTCCATCCCCTGATGTCCGACAGCTCCGGCCTCGCCGTGACGATCGCCCACTACTACACCCCCGACGGCACCGACATCAGCAAGAAAGGCATCAAACCCGACCTCCTCGTCGAACTCACCGAAACCGATCGCGAAACCCTCTCCAAAAACCCCAAACTGATCGGCACGATCAAAGACCCCCAATACGCCAAAGCCATCAGTGCCTTGGGCGCTAGCACGATCGCTGGGGCATCCACGATCAAGACCAGTCAGCAGCCCGCCATGATGATTCCGACGATCCCCAGCATCAAGTAGGAATTCGGAATTTGACTGACTACGGCCCCGATCGCCGGGGGCGATTTTGCAGCGTCGTCGGTCAACCCAATCCAACCAAACTCACCGCCCCCGGATAAATCAACCAAGCCTTCTGCATCGGCTCACTCAACGTCTTCACCAGTGGCGACAACTCACTAATATCCCGCAACCCCTCCGGCATTTGTAGATTAATCCCCCGCTGATACAGCGTATACCCCCGACTCAGCGCCAATCGCAGCCCCACATAATAATCCGGGTCAAATCCCTGCACCCGCGATCGCGCCTTGACCTGCTCGACAATCGCCGCCCGTTCCGACTCCGATCGTCCCGTCAAATCCAACGTCTTAAAAATATCCCGATCGCGATAACGCCGACAGAGATCCGCCAAGATCGGATCATCATGGGACTGCCAGCGTTGCAGATGGTACATAAACACATCATCATCCGCCGCCAAATAATCCGCCAAAGCCAAACCCTTCATGCCTTGCAGCCACGCCGTCACCGTCTTATCGGCAACTAACCGCCCCTCGGATAATAATTCCCGCGCCCGCGCAAACGCCCGTTCCAACACCACCGTCGCCGCCAAATTTTTCGGATGGTTATACACCTGCGCATACATGAAATAGCGCACGATTAAATAATGCTCGATCGCCGCCAATCCCTTCCGCGCCACCACCAATTCCTGACTCACCGGGTCATAGCGCAACGCCAAAATAATCCGATCGAGATCCAACTTTCCGTAGGACGCCCCCGTAAAATACGTATCCCGCATCAAATAATCCAACCGATCGCAGTCCAACTGACTCGACACCAACTGCGACACCAACGGCACCGGAAACTGCTTCAAAAACACCTGCTCCAACTGCCCCGCCAACGCCGGATCAAACGCATCCAGCAACCGCCGCACGGTCGCCGAATCCTGCAAAATCCGCCGCGTCCAATATTCGTGATTCCCCCCAAAAATCTCCTCCGCCGTATGACTAAACGGCCCATGGCCCACGTCATGCAACAGCGCCGCCACCAGCACCACCACCCGATACTGCTGCAACTGCGGATAATCCGCCGCCACCCGATCGAACACCCGCCGCGCCACCGCCATCACCCCCAAGGAATGGGTAAACCGCGAAGTCTCCGCCCCATGAAAGGTCAAACTCGCCGGGCCAAGCTGCCGAATCCGCCGCAGCCGCTGCACCGCTGGCGTATCAATCAAGCCAATCAACAGCGCCTCGATCGGGTCAGCCCGATTCAGCGTAATCGCCCCATGCAACGGGTCATGATAGGTTCGTTCAGTCGCCACGATCGTTCACCAGAGGGTTCCCCCTATGGTAGCCGCGATCCCGTAGGGTGGGCACGGCCCACCGGCTTAGGCCGTTTCTGGCATCACATCCACCGCCAACGCCTGACGCAAAAGTTGGGGCAGTTGCGTGGGACTGGTCGCCACGGCAACGCCCGCCCGTTGCAATGCCTGGGTCTGACTCGCCAAGGTGCCCAAGTTCCCCTCACCCAGATGCGCCGTGACAATCGCATTGGCATGGCCCAGTCGCCGCAGGCGCGGAGCCATTTGTCCGGCGATGTAGGCCACAACGGGTTTAGTCATATTGTTGATTAAGCTCTGAGCCGCGAGTTCCTCCGCCTCACTGCCCACCTGGCCCACCAAGACGATCGCGTCCGTCCCTTGATCCGCCGCCAACCACGCCAACCACTGCGCCAAGGTCGAACCCACGATCGCGTCCGACCCAATACTCACCCCGATCGATTGGCCCAAGCCCGCCACCGTGAGCACCCGCGCCACCTCATAGGTCAACGTCCCCGTCCGACTCAACAGCCCAATCCGACCCGGCATATAGCACTGCGGCGGATGCACCCCGAGCAACACCTGCCCCGGCACAATCACCCCCGGCGTATTTGCCCCAATCACCAAAGCCCCGACACTTTCAGCCGCTTGCACCAGCCGCACCATATCCAGCGGCGGCACGCCCTGGGTAATCAGCACCAACTGCCGAATCCCCGACTGCATCGCCTCCCGCGCCGCATCCAACACCTGCCACGGCGGCACACAAATTACACTCGTCGCGATCGGCCCAAATTCCGCCATCACCGGGGCCACCGCATCCCACACCGGCAACCCCAACACCACATCACCGCCCTGCCCCGAAGCCACACCCGCCACGATCGGGGTGCCATAGGACAGCATCCCAGGGACGATCGTCAACCCCAGAGGCGCGGTCAAACCCTGCACTATTACCTGACCAGATGCCAAAAAAACCATACAAGATCTGCAAACTCAATAGAACACATCGACATCAACTAGCATTCGTCCAATCACGGGGCCATCGCAAAACTATAGGGGAATCGACTTGGCGCTGACAAGGTCAGGGTCATCCCCCGCGTGCGCCACAAGTAACCAAAAACACGCCAGATCGCCCGTATTCCCCGCCGCAATTCTGCACCCACTATTCTAGACAACGCCCGATCCGAACCACATTCGCAATTTCCCGGTTTTATGAAGCGCCACGTTCGCTACCACTGAAGTTCCGTATATTTACGACTACGCCGCAGTTTAAGCCCGGATTAAATGGGTTTAATCTCAGGTTAACGCATCAATTAACTCCGGTTAAGCACATGCCGATCGCGCTCAATCCTAATTTATTCGACCAGCGCCGCCGCTAAATGCGCATACACCGTCACCGTCAGCCGCTTAAACGTCGATCGCGATCGGGGAAATGTCATCCCCTCACCACAAAGCCACAATTCCAGCGGCTCGCCCTGGCTCTTGGCCGCTAACGCCACCACCCGCCCCGCCGTCGGCAAGGACTGTCGCCGCACCAGCGCCTGATCGAACGCCTGAAGTACCTCAAACACCCGCTCACCCGGCACAATGCCACTAATCAGATTCACCAGAATTTGCTGCACCGCTGGTTGCGCCGCCAGTTGCAGCAACCCCGCCAACAACCGATCGTCAAACTGCGCCAAGCTGAGTTCCACCTGGGTTTCGCCCCCAATATTGATATAGCAATGCGGTCGTCCCCCCGCTGCACACACCTGATCCACCGTCGCCATCAGCAACCCCGAACCATTCACCAAAATCCCCAACGTCCCCGCCGGTTCCAGACTGAGCTGGAGACGCGGCCCCGCCGTCTGCGCCGCCGCCCGCGCCGTTTGCCACGCCAACAAATCCGGATGCCGCGCCAACGCCGCATCATTCACGCTGACCTTCCCATCGAGGGCCATCACATCCTGCTCCCCGCGCACCCCCAACGGATTAATCTCCACCAGATCCAAATCCTTCTGAATCAGTAAGTCATACATCCGCTCCACCACCCCGCTCACCCGATTCAACAACGCTCCCCCCAACCCCATCGCGATTGCCAACTGCCGCGCATAAAACGCCGAAAACTCACCTTCCACCACCACCTGATGGATTTGGCCGACGGTTGTCGATCGCCGATCGCTCATCGCCGCCTGCACTGCCATCCCACCTTGGGTCGAACCGAGGAGCACCACACGTTGGCGCACCGGATTCAAAGTCACCGCCAGATAAAATTCCTGATCCGCGTCGTACTTCGCCTCCGCCAACAACACCTCAGGATATTCGCCCGCGATCGGCAAATTGAAAATCGCCTGCGCCGCCGCAATACCGTCGATCGTATTCGCCGCAAACCGCACCCCCCCGGCTCGGCCCCGCCCCCCCGCATACACCTGCGACTTCAACACCACCGGATAGGGCACCGCCAAATTCTTCAGATCACGGACTTGCTCAATCTTCTGGGACGGCAACACCGGAATCCCCACCGATCGAAACAATTCCTTCGCCTGATACTCCAACAAATCCATCGCACCTACATCCATGAAACTGTCACCGCCTTTAAGTCTAAAGCCCTGGCCCAATTTTCCCCGACCATCCCCCACTGACGGTACCGCCAATTATCCAATCCCATCATTCCGGCGCAATCTCCCCCAATCCTGTCAGCCGCAATTATACGGAACTTCGATCGCACCCACCCAATCCCCACCGCATCGCGATCACAGCGACCGCTGCGCCCATTATGAAGTTTAACAACAGATACAGACGTTCTTCCAATCAGAATAGTACATTAAGCCTATCCCAAAAAATACTGAGAAGAATCCAAGATTCCCTGGTCGAGAGGGAGCAGAGACAGTATTATTTAGCAGTCGTGGTTCAGAGGGTGAACGAATTCAGGGCTTCAATGACATTGAAATCAAACCTCTCACCGGATCCACTCCCAAACAATTAGTCAAAGGGATCACTATGGAACCTGAATTGAAAGAGCAAAATGTGGTTGATACCGCATCGAAAATTAACACCGAATTGGGTGGCAGCCTCGCCCAATTTTCGAGTTCGGAGGATGCGACCGAGCAGTTGAAAGCCTACGCCGCCAAAGCCTTGAATTCGCTCGGCAACCTGGACAATATTCTGGGTGATTTCTTCAACCAATACCGCAGCCAGTTGACGATCGCGGGCATCGGCTTCGGTTCGTTCATTGGTGTAAAGCTTACCCTTGCGCTGCTCTCCGCCCTCAATGAGATTCCCCTCGTCCAACCGACTTTGGAACTTGTTGGCCTCAGCTACACGGCCTGGTTTGTCTATCGCTTTATCCTCAAAGCCGACAACCGCAGCGAACTATCGGAAAAGTACGACGGGTTGAAAAACCAAGTGCTGGGTAAGAAATAACCCAATCCGCCAATTTTCATCGAGCCTCAGCGTTGCTTGAGCCTCCAGCCCAAGCCGTCATGGCTTGGGCTATTTTCGTCGATAGTTCGCCCCGATCACACTATGGCCACGCCCCGCATCGTCGCCCACCGGGGCAACACCCACCATCCCCGTTCCAAGCAACACCCACCCGAAAACACCCTCGCCGCCTTCGAGCAAGCGATCGTCCACGGTGCCGACATGGTGGAATTCGATGTCCGCCGCACCCAAGACCAAGTCCTGATCATCCATCACGACCCCAAAATCGCCGGACACCCCATCGCCCAAACCCCCTGGCCCATCCTCCAAACCCTCAACCCCCGAATCCCCACCCTCGCCCTCGCCCTCCAACACTGCCAAAACCGCATCCAACTCGACGTCGAAATCAAAGAAATCGGTTATGAATGCGCGATCGCCGAATTACTGCTCGCCCAGTTTTCTCCCAATGACTTTGTGATCACCACCTTCCATCTCCAATCACTCCAAACCATCAAACAGCATTACCCCGCCATCACAATCGGCCTCTTGCTGAATCCCCCTTGGCGCGACCGCCAAAGTAACACCGTCACCCACAAACTCACCACCCAAATCACCCACCTTCAACCTCACTTCCTCGCCCCCTACTCCAAACTCCTCTCCACCCCCTGGCTCCAAACCATCAACCCCACTCAACTCCCCTACTGGGTCTGGACAGTCAATCAACCTAAACAAATCCAAGCAATGCTGCATAATTCGACGATCGCGGCCATTATTACGGATAACTGTAAAGGCGCGATCGGCCTGACCAAATCGACCCACTAAAACCAAAAGCTCCCACTGAAGTAAATCAGCGAGAGCTTTTTAATATGAACCTGGCATCGAGCTATTTTGACAAGGAGCTACCCCCTCACTATCGTCGCCGCAGATACGTTTCACAACTCAGTTCGAGATGGATGAGTGTGGTTCCATACCGCCATAGACACCAGGAAACTTGTTCGAT
>JANOQX010000178.1:0-10916 GCA_031415035.1 Cyanobacteria bacterium VAR_4_metabat_243 | reverse complement strand
ATTCAAATTTGGGCGATTGCGCGCAATATTTCCCTCAATTTGTATCGTGACTTTGGGTTTGAAAATATGGCTCAAGCCCAACGACTGGCTGGCTTTAGCCTTAACACACTCAAGCGCCTATTTAGAATGAAATAGCCCTGGTACAAAAGAACTCAATGGGGATGACAAAGAATCTTCTTCCTGACTGAAGAATTAACCTCAGATTCCTTCGCTATTCGTCAATTTCCAGTCAGCAGGAAGTCTGATTGTGTGTTTACAATCACCACAAACCCGTTTTTGAGAAGCACTTACTTGCATGTTAGAGCTTCCACATTTAGGGCACACGTCCCCCTGCCTATAAGACGCACTACGCTGTGGACCACTCCCACAGTGCAGGCAAAGGTAGTAGTTCTCTCGTTTCAATTTGCTTTCTCGACTATCAATAATTTCACCGCAGCCCCAACACTCATTCAAGTAAACATTGTGATCATGATCATGCCCATGCCGACAATGAAAAACAGTTACTCTAAACTTTGTGGAGAGTTTAGAATACTCAAGATCATGCGGCATCACATCCCCACAGGTAGAACACTTTAATCGTTCTCGTATGGCATTGATACGATTTACCCAAGCAGAAAGTTTCGAGACATATTCACCTATCTTCAAGTCGCTCTCAACACTGCGCAATCCGTCAATATTTGGCACAATATCTACTGAATAGAGAATTTCTAATAAAGTCCAATATTTCCAGCTTTGTTCACAATTGGCGTATAAACGTGCTCCGCTGAATGAAGAATATCTATCAGTAAAATCTCGCTCTGAATTTGGGTTCTTATCATGAAAATCGCAAGGATTGTTTACTCGATTACACCATGCTATATTCTCGCCATGCCATACTTGAGCTTCGCAAGACTGGACAACTCCATGACGACATTTTGGCAATAAAGAGTCTAGATTAATTGTACCCGTTCACAGGGGCTGGCGCGAGGCGTGGAGAACTGATAGTGTAAGGAAATGGAAACGCCATCATCGATTCGCGCGGAATTGAATGCTATCAGTGCCATGGACTGGGCCGCGACACCAGTAAGTGTGCAGCGTTTGCTGTTGAGTTTAATTGAACGGGTGGAAGAACAGAGTCGCCAAATTGCGATATTGCAGACGGAGAACGCGGAATTGCGCGCTGGGATGGCGTTGTTGCGTGCGGAGAATACGGAATTGCGTGAGCAAGTGTCGCGCAATTCGGGGAATTCGTCGCAACCGCCCTCGACGGATAAAGGCTTTAAGGTGAGTCGGAAAGGTAAAAGTGGCGGGCGTCGTGGGGGTCAGGTGGGCCATCCCGGCCATGAGCGGTTAATGTTTGAGTTGGATGACTGCGCGGAAGTCATCGAGCATTACCCGGAACAGTGTGCGGTTTGTGGCACGGCCCTGAGTGGTGAAGACCCGGCCCCGTATCGGCATCAAGTGGTGGAATTGCCGCCATTATTGCCGGAAGTGGTGGAACATCGGTTTCATGCCTTAGTCTGTCCGGCATGTGAAGCCTTAACCCGTGCGGCATCGGCGACCATTGTGTCGCAAGGTGGTTATGGGCCGCGTCTGCGAGGGATTGTGGTGCTGTTGAGTGCCCAAGCGCATCAGAGTCATGCGCAAGTGGTGCGATTACTGGATGAACTATTTGGGGTGTCGCTTTCCACCGGGATGGTGGCCAAGTTGCGGCGGCAGTTTACCACCGCCGTCCAGCCCATCATGGCCTCGGCCCTAACTTACGTGCGGCAGCAATCGAGCCTGGGGATGGATGAAACGGGTTGGCGTCAAGGCAATTGCGATGGGCAAAATACCGCCAACACAAAGGGTTGGTTATGGGTGATGACGACGGCTTGGGTGAGCTACTTTCAGGTGCGCTTGAGTCGCAGTCAAGCCGTCACCCAGGAACTCCTCGGAGCCGATTACACCGGACGGGTCGGCAGTGACCGGGCGGGAGCATACAACATCCTCCCCTTGGATCAACGGCAAATTTGTTTAGCCCATCTCAACCGCGACTTTACGGCGATGGCCGAACGGTTGGGCGTATCCGCCGAAATTGGGCAGGCCCTGCTTGACATCACCCATGACGTTTTTGCCTTGTGGTATGACTTCCGGACTGGCATCATTAGCCGTGCCGGATTACGCGAACAAATTTGGCCCCTGCGGCAGGATTTGAAACAGGTATTGTGCGAAGCCGTCAGCTTTGGCACCAAAGCCAAAACACCGTTGGACAAAACGGCCCGCACTTGTGCCCAAATTCTTAAGGTTGAACCCGCCCTCTGGACGTTTGTGGAACATCCCGGCGTCGAGCCGACCAATAATGCCGCCGAACGCGCCATCCGTCCCGCTGTGTTGTGGCGTAAAGTCTGTCTCGGTGCACAATCCCAGGCGGGTGCCGAATTTGTCGCGGCGGCCTTGACCGTCATCATGTCGCTGCAAGCTCAAGACCGCAATGTCCTCGATTATCTCACCGATGTCTTTGATGCCCACACCCGACAATTGCCAATGCCTTTGCTACTACCTTCAACTTAACCAATCCCTGCGATTAAAACCTGTGAACGGGTACCTTGACGGAGACGTTCAATTATATGAATAAGAATCCGGCGATCGTTAATCCGGGGTTCAATACTTTGCAAGACATTGCTGGCTCCGAGTATGGACTGTATGACAAGCTGAATTTTGTCAGAGGGCTGCTGGACACGTTCGGAGTCGTCTACCCGCAATTGTGGGATGTGGACTTTCGCCAGCAAGCGAAACGCCTCGAAGTACCCGTCTACTTTCTGATTGGCCGCCATGATGTAAACGCACCGCCGAAACTAACCGAGGAGTATTTTAAGCTCCTGACTGCGCCACGCAAAGAATTGATTTGGTTTGAGCGATCGGGTCATAACCCCTGGATAAACGAGACAGGAAAATTCGTTGATACGATCGTGAACAAGATTTTGATTCCAGTGAGTACGCAGAGGAATAATAATGAAAATGACGACAACTGGCATCTTAAAGAACGGTATGTGGCTGACGTTTCCACCCTTGCTCTTTAGTCTGAGCCTAATGAGTGTTCTCCCAAATGCATTAACAGCGGACCAATTCAATCAAGGTATCCCGGCGGTCTTACTAAATCTCGAAAGCATTGGGCGAATTTTGGTATTTGCGATGCCCGCATTTTTTTCGATCGGCATATCCACCAAAACTCAGAAACGAGGGTTAGCTTTGTATGTGACTGGAGTAATACTTTACTATCTGTCCTACGGGACTCAGAATTTTTCCCCTACCAGTAATTGGAGTAGCAGTACGATGGGTTTCGCCGCTTCATCTTATACGAATATATTTTGGATGATCGGGCTGGGCTTGCTCGGTGAGGAATTTTATTTCACGAAACGTCTACGTTATCGTCCTATTTTTTACATTGTGCCAGCGGTTGTTTTTGTTGTCTTTCACACGGCACACGCAGTGGTCTATCATCAACGGAGTTTTTAATAGAATGCAACTAATAACTTTTATTACTACTGCCGTGTTATCGATCGTGTTTCTCTATCTTAAATTCTTGCGCCCCTGGCAACTTCGCTGGGGGGCGACAGATGATGAAGTTAAATGCGCTATGCCTGGTGATGAAATTGTTCAAGAGCCTCACTTCGTCGCCACAAGAGCCGTATCGATTGAAGCGCCACCGACGGAAGTATGGAAATGGATCATTCAAATTGGTGCTGGGAGAGCTGGATTCTATAGTATCGATCGGATAGACAATGCCAATGTGCCGAGTTCGAAAAGTATAGTATTAAAATACCAAAAAATTGAGAAAGATTATTTTATTCCATTTACACCTGACCAAAAAAATGGAATGTGGGTTAAAGATCATCAAAAACCTGAGTATATTTTATGGTGGGATCGAAAAGGAAATGGAACGTGGGCTTGGTTCTTGCGGCAAACTGAAGCTGGTAATACAAGGTTGATAACCAGGCTAAGAACAAAATACGATTTCAGTTTTCCCTGGATCATCTATTACATTCTTTATGATTGCGGCGATATTTTCATGATGAGAAAATGTATGTTAGGGATCAAAGAAAGAGCCGAAAAAATTTACCACATAAATGTTAGAGGCAAAGCTGAAAAATGAGAGCTACCCAAAAAACTTTCTCGCTGAGAAAATACCTATTAATTGTTGTGGCGATATCTTGGCCGTTTCAAATCGCCTACGTGCTTTGGGCAGAGACACCATTTATGCGCTATGCCTTAAGCTCGTTACCAATGATTATGGTCGCAGTTGGCACATACATCGCAGGTCGCTATATCTTCGGTGATGGTTTCTCGAAGGCTGGGTGGAGTTGGGGTAAACCAAAACATTATGTAGCAGTCTTTTCACTAGCAATCTTTGTCTGGGTTGTTCCCACCATTCTCGAATTAGTCTTAGGAATGCGGAGTATTCCTAAAGGAGTTATGGTTCCAGACATCCTCGGCAATTTTCTACTTCGTTTTGTCGGCACCTTAATCCCAGCCTTTGGTGAAGAGTTTGGTTGGCGCGGCTATCTGTTACCGCACTTGGTCAAACAATACAGACTAAGAACAGCACTGCTACTTCATTCCTTTATTTGGTGGGCATGGCATTTGCCTGTACTTATTGGAATGGGCGTGACTGAAAAACTTACTGATAATATGGGGACTTCAATCGCCATTACGCTTGCAGTCAGTCTAATCCCTGCAATGATGCATGCGATCATCTATGCCTATATTTGGACTGTTACGCAGAGCCTTGCCGTTGTAACCGTCTATCACGCTGCATTTGATGAAATTCGGGATGCACTCGAAGCCTCAATTGGGTTTGGTTCTCTGGCGCAGATCTGGCAGATGCTGACATTTACAGTATTCGGCGGACTGCTGCTGTGGAAAGGGAATTGGAAGCAGTTAACGGTGAGGAAAATATGAGAAATTTGCTGATTGCTTCTCCCACAGGCGAACAACTGGGAATCCCTTTTACGATCGAACAGTTTTTTCAGGTTTTCGAGAAATACAACCAAGCGATCTATCCAATTCAGTTTGTACTCATTTTAATAGCGGTAGTAGTGATTGTCCTGGCGGCAAGTCGCAAACCGTCCAGAAACAAAATCATTTCAGGACTAATTGGGTTTCTCTGGCTCTGGACAGGGATCGTGTATCATTTAATTTTCTTTACAGCAATCAGCCCACCGGCCTATCTGTTTGGAACATTGTTCATTTTTCAAGGCTTACTATTTTTATATGAAGGCGTGGCAAGAAGCCGATTGAGTTTTCGTGCTGGTCGAGGATTTGACGGCATTCTCGGCGCGGTATTTATGGCCTATGCGCTGGTGATTTATCCGTTAATCGGCTATGGACTGGGGCGGATCTTTCCCGTATCGCCGACGTTTGGGGCACCCTGCCCGACAACCATTTTCACATTTGGTTTGCTACTGTGGGGCAATCGACGCGTTTCATTGAGTTTATTGATTATTCCAGTTCTATGGTCGATCGTCGGAACTTCAGCAGCTCTGAGCTTTGGGGTCAAAGAAGATTTTGGATTGATTGTAGCGGCAACAATGGGAACGGCAGCGATCGTTAGGCGCAATTTAACATTAAAAACAGCGAAAATTTGATGAACTCATGCTTTGTGGACAGCGCTCACCTGACATTTCTATTACAGCTGAGGAGAACTCATTATGGCAAGAAGTGGAACAGCGGGGCTAATCGTATTGACCATAGTCGGCATCCTCCTGGGAGTCATTGCCATCCTTTTCGGCGTGCTACTTGCGGTCAGCCCTGGAAAGGCCAAACCTTTCCTTGACAAAAAGGGCCGCCCACTTGCGGGCAGTATTTCAGAGAAGATTCATGTGAACATCAATGGCGTACAGCAAGGAATGTTCATCATGGGGGAAAATGTGGGCAATCCGGTGCTTTTATTTCTCCACGGCGGCACTGCTATGCCTGAATACTTCCTAACACAGAACTACCCTACGGGCATGGAACAATACTTTACCGTTTGTTGGTGGGATCGCCGGGATGCAGGACTTTCTTACAGTGTGAACGTGCCACCAGAGACCTTGACAGTGGAGCAGTCAATATCGGATACGTTGGAGGTGACAAATTACCTACGTAGCCGCTTTCACAAGAACAAGATTTACATGATGTCACACTCAGGCGGTAGCCTAATTGGAATACAAGCGTCTGCCCGTGCTCCCGAGTTGTTCTATGCCTATATCGGCGTTGGACAGATGTCCTATCAACTCAAGTCGGAAATGCTGTCGTATGAATATATGCTAAGGCGGTACCAATCGATCGGAAATGCCAGAATGGTGGCGCAACTAGAAGCTACACCACTCACGATGTCAGTCCCGCTTCCTGCTTCCTATATGAAGCTGCGTGCCAATGCAATGCACAGCCTTGGCATTGGCACAACACATGATATGAAATCGGTAATTACTGGTATCTTCCTGGCATCTTGGCTATTCCGAGGATACACTTTGGGTGAGAAGCTGGCCCTCTGGCGGGGGAAGGTTTCATCTGACAAGATTCTGTGGGACAAGATGATCGCCACAGATCTTACGAAACAAATTCAAAAGCTTGACATCCCGGTCTACTTCTTCCACGGCAAGTACGATTACACGGTCTCTTACCCGTTAGCAAAAGCGTATCTCGATGAACTGCAAGCACCGATAAAGGGGTTTTATACGTTTGAGCACTCGGCGCACAGTCCGATGTTTGAAGAGCCGGACAGAATGAAGCAAATCTTACAAGAGGACGTATTAGCAGGAAAGAATAACCTATCCGATCGATAATGCAATCGACCGATCGACGTCATAAGGAAAGTCTGAAACGATGAACAACAAGAGCAAATGTAGTAGATCGTCGGAACCCAGTGTCGATCGGTAGAGGCGCAAGTCCAAAAAATTAGCTGACCTTCTATCCATTGGATGATTTATGAGTGAAGTGCGATGACTTACCCTTAGGGTATCCAGGCCAGAAAGAGGTTGCTATATGAATGTTGATACAGAAGTCGCTCCGGAATCACCTGAAGTAACCACAGAAACAGTAAACACGGAGGAATTCCAGGTTAAAGGCGATGAATTAGTCGAAAAAATCAAAGAATTACTGCACGAAGGCAATATCCGGCGCGTTATCGTCAAAAATGAATCGGGTCACACCTTGATTGAGATTCCACTAACGGTTGGGGTGGTCGGTGGTGTTCTGAGTGCGGCATTTTTCCCAGTCCTTGCGGCTTTGGGGGCGATCGGCTCAGTGGTCGCTCATCTCACGTTAGTCATTGAGATGCGAGCATAAATACGCGTGCGAAAACACCCAGTTACTTGGTTCTATATCTTAGCCTTTGGAATCTCCTGGCTTGGCATGATATCGATCGTGTTAAGCGCGCGAGCCATTACCCCCTTTGACAGCCCTTACTTCCAACTTCTTTCCATCTTTTATGTCATTGGCCCTGCCTTTGCTGCTGTGATTGTGTCACAGGTCTTCGAGGGTAAAGCAGGCATTAAGGATTTACTCAAGGGGTTGCTTCGATGGCGAGTGGGCTTAGTCTGGTACAT
Source organism: Cyanobacteria bacterium VAR_4_metabat_243 (assembly GCA_031415035.1). Taxonomy (GTDB): domain Bacteria; phylum Cyanobacteriota; class Cyanobacteriia; order Leptolyngbyales; family Leptolyngbyaceae; genus Romeriopsis. Next base: position 3,369 of record JANOQX010000178.1, on the reverse strand, counting down.
CGTAGCGGTGTTCAGTCCTGTGGTGCTTCTCGCTGTGGCACAGGTCCTCACGAAATTACTCGGCTTGCCCGTCGTCATGTCACATTTCGCTCTATCTCCCTATGTTATTTTCGTAGGCTTCCTGGCCAATACATGCGAAGAAATTGGCTGGCGCGGCTTTGCACTACCACAATTACAGAAACGATACAATGCCTTGATTGCGACACTTATTGTGGGCGCATTATGGGCTTTGTGGCATTTTCCGCTGGTCTTTTTGGCGGGTCCGATGGCTGAAGCTCCTTTCCTCTGGTTCATCACGATCGTGACAAATGCTTTTATATATACCTGGATTTACAACAGTACAAAAGGCAGTATTTTGCTCGTTGCGCTTTTGCATGTTTCCCTGAATATATTTGGAGCATTTATCACTGGGGTGTCTCCTGTCGCCTATGCTCTCGTGAGCTGTGGGGTGGCGATCGTCCTCATCGGAGTGTTTGGGAAGACGAATCTATCTCGCCGAGAACGGGTTTGTGCGAGCTAACATTCAGGAAATCTTTATTATGAAACGTGATGGCGGTGACACAATTATTATCATTGGCGCAGGGATTTCTGGTCTGGCCGCAGGTTGCTATGCGCAGATGAATGGTTATCGATCGCGGATTTTTGAGATGCATGACCAACCCGGTGGACTATGTACGGCATGGCACCGACAGGGTTTTACTTTTGATGGTTGCATTCACTATTTGTTTGGCTCTGGGCCAGGGCAACCATTTTATCGGCTCTGGGAAGAACTCGGCGTCGTGCCAGAGCAAAAGTTTTTTCATCACGATGAATTGCTACGCGTGAGCGAACCTCATGGTAAAACCTTGATTGTCTACAGCGATCCCGATCGGCTGGAGCAGCATTTAAAAGAACTATCACCCATCGATCGCCACTTGATTAGCGATTTCTGTGCAGGGATTCGCAAGTTTACTTACTTTGATCTATCCCTACTTCAGCAACAACCGAAAGCCTCAATGCGATTAAGGGATTGGGGCCGTTTGGTGGGGAAAATGTTGCCGTATGTCTGCCCTATGTCGCGATGGGGCAACCTCTCAGCGGCAGAGTTCGCCGATCGTTTCCACGATCCATTTCTTCGCCGTGCGATTCCTCAGATGTTCGCCTGGGACAGCATTCCCGTGATGGTCGGCATGTCTCTACTAGCGTACATGCACACCAAGAATGCGGGATTTCCGCTGGGGGGATCGCGACAATTCGCTCAAACGATCGCCGATCGCTATCGGGAATTAGGCGGTGAAATCCACTATGAATCACAAGTCGAAAAGATCTTAGTTGAGAAGCATCGAGCGCATGGTGTACGACTGTATGACAAGGAAAAATACTTTGCCGATCGGGTTATCTCTGCCTGTGATGGTCATAATACGCTTTTCGGATTACTCGACGGCCAATACATTCCTCGCGAGATGCAGCATTACTATGACGGCCACTTGCCTACTCATTCCCAGCTACAAGTATCGTTAGGCGTCAATCGCGATTTATCATCGAAACCGCATTGGACGACACATTTACTCGACGAACCGGTTCTCATTGCGGGAGAAGAGCGATATGAGATTGGCGTCCAGCACTATTGCTTCGATCCCTCGCTGGCACCACGGGGAAAATCCGTTCTAATCGTCATGATGACGACTAACTATGATTACTGGCAGCGGATTTATGGCCGATCGAGCTACGACGCAGAGGAGCTTCAAGAATCGCAAATTCTCATCGATCGGCTAGAACAATTTTATCCCGGCATTAAGAATGATATTGAATTTATTGATGTCGCGACGCCTCTAACTTACGAGCGTTACACTGGAAATTGGAAAGGATCGAGCTGTGGCTGGCTACTGACGAAGCAAACTTTCCCACTTTCGATCAAAGGATTACCGAAAACATTACCGAAACTGCGGAACTTCTACTCGATCGGGCAGTGGGTTGAACCAGGCGGTAGTGTGCCAGTAGTGGCAATGTCAGGACGCAATATTATTCAGCAAATTTGTCGGGAAGACAAGCAGGCTTTTCGGTCAATGATACTTTGACGACAACAACATCAGAGGGAACATGAAAAAAGTTAGTTCCAAAATACCGATGATTAGAAATTATTACTACGTAATAGTGGGATTTTTCTCAATTCTTTTCTCTTTCACACATGCCTTGAATGGGCAAACTACTGTGTTGCCTCTGGTTAATGCAAGTAGCATTGATCTGTCTACAAAAACGATAATTTTTTATGTTTGGCATATTCTTACAGCCGAAAACTTTATTTTTGGCGTCTCATTTCTTATAATGGCGTTTTATAAAGACTTGTCAAAAGTGAAATTTGCGGCTTGGATCATCGCCATCATAATGATTTCTCGCTGGGGAGTTATTTTTTGTAGCACATTGTTTAGCAACAAAAATGCTCTCACAGATACTTTGTTGGATCTGATAGTAATAATTATTTATGTAGGATTAATAATACTAGGCACAAGAATAAAAGATAAAATTTAAGAGTGGAAAACTATGGTGCTTGGAACGATCGATGAGTAGCAAATAATTTCACCGAAGGAGTAAGTACGATGTGGATGAAACGGATTGTATTGATTGTGGTTTTACTAATTATTTTGGTAGGACTCGCAAGTCTTTATGGCAGCTATCAGTGGCGATCGGGCACCGATCGGTTACGCGCTAAACTCATCAGTGGGCAGCAAGATATTCAGCCCAAAACCTACAACCCAAAGGAGATTGAAGGCTTACCTGCACCAGTGCAGCGATTTTTTCGGGCTGTGCTGAAGGATGGCCAACCGATCGTGGCGGCGGTCAACCTCGCTCAGCAGGGGCAGTTCAATATGAGTGAAACTGAAGATAAATGGAGTCCCTTTACTGCCACCCAATCTGTGACGACCCAACGTCCGGGATTTGATTGGGATGCCCGTATCCAGATGGCTCCAGGCGTGAGTGCCTTTGTTCATGATTCATACGTATTAGGCGAAGGCAAATTACACGCATCATTACTCGGTCTTCTTACTGTTGCTGATGTCGGCAATACGCCTCAAGCTGCCCGTGGCGAGTTATTGCGATTTTTTGCCGAGATGCCTTGGTATCCAACGGCGCTGTTACCCAGTCAGGGTGTGCGTTGGGAGGCGATCGATGCGACTTCGGCCCGCGCTACTTTAACCGACGGCGATACTATTGTCTCCCTCGTGTTTCACTTTAATGCTGAAGAAGGGACGATCGAAACGATGCGGGCCGAAGCGCGTAATCGTGACGAGCTGACGACAATGCCTTGGAACGGTCGATTCTGGGAATATGCCATGCGTAATGGGATGCTGATTCCTTTAGCTGGCGAAGTGGGATGGGAATATCCCGAAG
>JANOQX010000177.1:0-4081 GCA_031415035.1 Cyanobacteria bacterium VAR_4_metabat_243 | reverse complement strand
AATGTTTGCGGTCTTTAGCCAAGTGACGGGCGTGCCTGCGCCGATCGATGCGCCAAAACCCATCGTGCGAGTGGTGGCAAATATTTTGGACGTCATTGGGCGGGCGACGGGATGGCAGCCGCCGATCGACCGCGAACGGGCGCATTACGTCTACGATCGCTGTGTCCGCGTCTCCGGCGCAAAAGCCATGCGGGAATTGGGTTGGAATCCCCGATCGGCAACGCAAACGCTACAGGAAATCGCCCGCGCCACCGATTAAGCTCAAGCGAACAGCGTTTCCGGCAATGCCGTCAGCATGCTCACCCGCCGGAAGGTCGATCGCACCTTGAGCTTCTGCTCAAACACCCCGTTGGAGAACTTCGACGCATTTTGGGGCACCTGACAAATCCAATAAACCTCACGGCCTTGGACGACAAATTGATCCATTTTGTTGCTCAGGCCAGTCAGGGTCGTCGTCTGCGCCTCAGTCAACGGCAAACCCAAAAACGCCACATTCAATTCGCCATTCGTCGGAACTTGGGGTGACAACGTCGCCGCCATCGCCAATATGGCGGTGATTTCCGCTGCCGATCGGACGAACACCTCGGACTTAAAACCCAACAACGGTTCGAGCTTCGTCTCCATGTCCAACGCCAGCGCTGCGGCGGGCCGCGACTCGGCATCAAATATCACATTACCCGTAGTGAGCACGGTTTCGACATCAGCGTACCCGATCGCCTTGAAATGCTCCGCCAGCTCGGCCATCTTGACTTGACGACCGCCCACATTGATCGCGCGGAGAAAGGCAATATACTTTGGCAAAATTTTCCCCTATAGCAAATGGTCTGGAACATCAGACCGACTCCATCCCTTCAATTATACTTTTAATTTTGACGGCTTTCTCAAAATGATCGAATTTTTGGGTCATAATCCACCATTGAGCCGCTTCCATCAGACGTTCCGGATCATCATTCCGATTGGCAAAGAAGGCATAGAACGAGATCCCCACGTCCGGGCCTTTGGTCGCGATTTTGCGATCACAGACTTGGATGATTTTGCGTTTGAGGGCGGGGGTCATGGACGATCGGCTTGAATGTGCCTCAGTTTAACCCGAAGTCGCGGCTGAGGATGAGTGTCCCGTGACTTTCCTGGACGATGGTCAACCCAAACCGCTGATATAGTCGCACCGCCGGATTGTCAACGGCGACGCTTAAGGAAATGGCCCCCGGCTTTGACGCCATCAAGGCGTTGAGTAATGCCGTGCCAATGCCTTGGCCCCGATATGCGGGTAAAACGGCAATGCCCAATTCCGGCGTGGCCTCATTCACATAGCCATAACCTTTGTTGTCACCGATCAGGAAGCGCAACCAGACGGCTCCGATCGGTTGCCCCGTGCTTGGATCGATCGCGACGAATCCCCGATCGCCCGATCGCCCCCAATCTTGAACGTAGCGCGCCAGATCGGGTTGGAAAATCATTTCACGGGGCGGCGGGGTTTGATCAGCAGAAACATACAATGCCTGATACAGCATTTCCCAGAGGAAGGACTGATCGGCTGGGGTAAGCGATCGGATCGGGTAAGTCATCCCATTCACAAACAATGCTAATTTAATCATGATACCCAGGTCAAAGCCACGCCCCACGAGACGGTAAACCGATCCAACCGTGCCGCTTGACAACCCCCCAGCCCCCTCGCTACTATTAATAAGTAACCACTCACTTACTCCGCCCATGGCAAGGCCACCCAAAATCACCAACGAAGCGATTCTCACTGCGGCCCGACAGGTCTTTCTGGCCCAAGGCGTCGGCGCTTCGACCGTGGAAATTGCCGAAATCGCCGGGATCTCCGAAGCCTCGATCTTCAAACGCTTTGGCACGAAGCAAGCGCTCTTCATTGCCGCCATGGGGGCCGAAACGCCGAAATGGGTGAAAAGCCTATCAAATCAGGTGCCGACCCCCGCAATTAAATCCGAATTGACCGACATCAGCACCCAAATGCTCGACTTCTATCAGGATGTCTTGCCGCGCGTCATGATGATGATGACCCAGAACAATATGCCCCATCCGCCCATGGTGCCGCCCCCGCCAATCCGCGACAGCTATTTAGTTGCGGGGTTTATCGATCGGGCGATCGCGGCCCAATATCTCCGCCCCTGTGATGCGACGACCATTGCCAATATTATTGTCGGATCGATCGTCAATTACGTGATTTCCAGCAATGTTCCCCAGAATCTCCCCGCCCCATTGCCCTTTCCCGTCCCGCCAAGCATTCCGCCCGATCGGTTTATTCACAACTTGATCGAAACCCTGTGGCATGGCATTGCGCCGCTGTAATCCCGCCTATTTTTTTGTTCAATTAATAAGTAAGTACTCACATTTTCTGGAGGTTCATTCCATGACTCAGGCCATCGCGCATCAAACATCGTCCAAACCCGCCATTTGGCGACATTGGAAATGGCTGGGCATTCCGGTGACGCTGGTTTTGCTTAAAGTCAGTGGCGTCAATCCCCTGGCTATATTGCCCGGAAAGCCTTCGGACACAGCCGTCGTCACCCAAGCCGTCGAACGCAAAACTGTACCTGTAAACATTATGGCCAATGGGACGGTGAATGCCGAACGATCGATTAATCTCAGTCCCAGAACCGCTGGTGTGATCAGAACCTTACTCGTTAAAGAAAGCGATCGGGTCACAGGCGGCCAAGTCATGGCGATCATGGACGACAGCAATCTGCGCGGCCAATATATGCAAATGCAAGGTCAGCTGGCCCAACAAGAAGCGAATCTGCAACGCCTAATTGCGGGGAATCGGCCCGAAGATATTGCCAAAGCAGTCGCCCAACTCAACGAAGCCGAAGCGAATTTGCAACAACTCCGATCGGGCAATCGCCCCCAGGAAATCGCCCAAAGTTCCGCCCGATTACAGCAAGCTCAAGCCACCTTAAAACAACGCACCACCGACGTCCAACGCCATCAGTCACTCTATGATGCCGGAGCGATTTCACGCCAAACCCTCGACCAAAAGATCACCGATCGGGATGTCGCCAAAACCCAAGTGATGGAAGCGGAACAGGGTTTGGCCTTACAAAATGCCGGAACTCGCCCCGAACAGATCGACCAAGCCCAAGCCCGTGTTGACCAACAAGCGCAAACGGTGGCGGTTCTCCGATCGGGCAGTCGTCCCGAAGAGATTGACGCCGCCCGTGCGCAAGTTCAAGCTGCACGCGGGGCCTTACAAACGATCGAGGCGCAATTAAATGAAACCAAAGTCGTCGCCCCCTTCGATGGCATCGTACTGAAAAAATACGCCGATGCTGGCGCTTTTGTCAGTCCCTCGATGTCTGGTGGTGCTTCTGCTTCGGCCTCTTCCTCATCGATTCTGACCCTCTCCGGCGATCGGCTCCAAGTCGTCGTCAATCTCTCCGAAGCCCAAATTTCTAAAGTGAAACTCGGCCAATCCGTTACGATGAAAGCCGACGCCTTTCCCGGCGAAACCTTCACGGGAACAGTCGATCAAATCGCCCCCCAAGCGAGCATTTCCCAAAACGTCACCAGCTTTGAAGTGCGCGTTGCCATTCCCGCCGATCGCGCCATCAAACTCAAAGCCGGAATGAACGTCGAAGCCCAATTTGAAATCAGCCAAATCGAAAATGCCTTACTCGTCCCGAATGCCTCAGTTGTCAGGCAGGCCGAAGGTTCTGGCGTTTATATTTTGGGCGACGATCGTCAACCCGTATTCAAACCGATCGAAACTGGCATCACATCCGGCGCACAAACGGAAGTGAAATCCGGATTGCAAGGCAATGAACAAGTCCTCGTCAGTCCCCCCGCCAAACCCGCCGCCGCCCCAGGGGGCATCAGCTTGCCCAAACCACCGCCGCAATAATCCATCGATCGCGTAAATCACGATCCCCCTAAATCCCCCTTAAAAAGGGGGACTTTGAATCTCCGGTTCCCCCCTTCTTAAGGCTACCGTGTACACACAAGTTGAAGGTAAACTAGGATCGCCCTCTGAAAGAGCTGTTAGGCATGGATAATCCAATTCTGATTCATGATGCGAAAGTGAAGGGTGTGACTTTTGGTGACCCACGGTTGGTCAAAAGGG
>JANOQX010000176.1:0-17754 GCA_031415035.1 Cyanobacteria bacterium VAR_4_metabat_243 | reverse complement strand
GGTGGGTACGATTCCAAGTCGTAGTTTGATTTGATGATTTTGGTGAGTTGATGGACTACGCAATTCACCCACCCGCGCGTGAACGGCGGGCTAGTAAGGGAACCCCGCTAAAGCGGGCTAAGAAGACGATTTTAGCCCGCTTTAGCGGGGTTTCGCTTATAGCCCTGCCGTTTACGCGCGGGGTGATTGGGCCGTGAAGTCCGGCCAATACTGTGAGCCGGAAGTGAATGATGCCAGTCTCAAGCGGGATGTAATAGGATTAATTCAGGATGTCATAGTCTACAAATTTCCCAAACGACCCCGATCGGAGATTAAAGCCATGTTTGGACTCGAAGAACTCAAGAAAACCCGCTACTACCAAGACGTTGCGGCGGAAGCCAAAGCTGAAGGTAAGCTCGAAACGATACCCAATCTCGCCGCGATCGGGCTGACCCCAGAGCAAATTGCCCAAGCATTGAACCTGGATCTGGCCGTGGTGAAGCAGGTGTTAGCGGCCTAGAACGTGCTGATTGTACCGATCGTCAACGAGAACGTCCCGGCGGTAAAGCTCGGATTGAGGGCTTGGTCGTACTCGAATTTGCTTAACATGAATTGCATCGATCGGATTTGGCGGGGATCGAGTTTGACGTCGGCGGGGAGGGTGCGGGCACGAATGACGCCACGCATGGCCGCAAAGGGGATGTCGATCGTCGTCCATTCGTTAGCGATCGTGTCGAAGGAATAGGCGAAGGCGACGCTGTCCCAGCCCGCATCGCTGCGGAGGAAGAATTTGTAACGTTGGCCGTCGCCTTTGAGTTTGAGCTTGACGCCTTGGGCAGTGGATAAATCTAGGGGCGGCTCGAAATTCCGGGTGCGGACGGAGACGAAGCCGCCGCCGTTGCCCGTGGAGACATTGCCCGTAAACCAAGCGCCTTCGGGCGATCGGATGATACGGCTATCGCTGACGCCGCCCATGACGACATCATCGACCGCGCCCCAGGTGCCGCTTAAGTCGGTGATCAGGGGGAAATTGAATAGAATGACTTCGCCATTGACTTGGAGTTGGGGCGTGGGGGGAGGCAAGGGAACGGAGGGGTTGAACATTTGTTGGACCCAGCTGATGACAGGGATGGTTTCAAAGTAGGCGAGGGTTTGGACAAAGCGGCCAAGATCCCAGTTGGGGGGGCGATCGGGCATGGGTTGGTTTGGTGGGTCAGGGTTGATCTATTTTACGGGGGATCTCGATCCGCCGCCAAGATGCTGCTCCAAGGTCTGCCGCATGATGCCGATCGGGATATCCGCCGCCGTCCAAATCCGCAACGCTGCCGCTCCTTGTTGCACCAGCATCTCTAAACCATCAACGACGATCGCCCCTTGTGACTGTGCTTGCTGCAACAATTGCGTGGGGCGCGGGACGTAGATCAAGTCATAGACGATCGTGCCCGATCGAATTGCTAAGGTTTCAGCGGGACTTAAGGGCGAAACATCGACATTTGGCTGCATCCCGATCGGTGTAGTATTCACAATCAAATCGGCGGCACCGATCGCCCCGGCCAAATCCCCCCAGGCATGGACGGATAATTTGGCCCCGATCGGTGAGGATTGCCAACTTTGCTGGAACTGGGCCAGCTTCTCGGGACTCCGCCCAAAGACTTGGATCGATCGGCAGCCCAGCTGATCCGCCCCGGCGACGACGGCCCGCGCTGCGCCCCCATTGCCCAGACAAACCACCGTCGCCTGCGACCAATCGCGCCCCATCGTTTGCAATGGCGCAATAAACCCGGCCACATCGGTATTCGTGCCATGCCAGCCCGCCTCCGTCCGCCACACGGTATTCACCGCGCCGATCGCCCTTGCCAAATCGGAAACTTCCGCCAAATACGGCATCACGGTTTGTTTGTGGGGAATGGTCAGGTTAAACCCCACCATCCCGATCGCCGCCAATCCGGTCAAGGCTTCACCCAACCGCTCCGGCGCGATCGGCAGCGCCACATAAACGTAGTCCAACCCCAGAGCCGCGATCGCCGCATTGTGCATCAACGGTGACAGCGAATGCGTCACCGGATGCCCCATCACCCCCAGCAATTTCGTCCTTCCCGTAATGTTCATTAGATCGCTAATTCACCCCTTGATCGTCCTGAAGCACGACGGTCTCTAACCGCGCCTTCGCCGTTTCGGCTGATTCTTCTTCGCTCACCGGGACGATCGGGTCAGCCGTGGCGATCGGATCGGCGGTGGATTCCGTTGTCACTTCGGCTGATTCCGTTGGGGTGGCGGCGCTGGCGGGGACGTTGGGATCGCCGATTTTTGACTCGTCGAGGATGATGTCGGGCAGGGCTTCACCCGTGAGGGTTTCTTCTTTGACGGTGTAGAACTCAGGATTGACGCGGCGAATGGGTAAGTTGGCGACCAATACCGTGAGCCGATCGCTGCTGTCCAGGGTCAGTTCCATTTCCTCCGCATCTAAGTCCACATAGCGTGAAACGACTTCGAGAATTTCCCGCCGCATGGCTTCGAGCATCTCCGGCGCGATCGCCGCACGATCGTGGGCCAGAATCAGCTTCAGGCGGTTTTTGACTTCCTGGCGGCTGTTGCGTTCGCCCAGTCCGGGCAGGATGCGATCGAGAAGTTCACGAAGATTCATTGGCTTGTAGACAGTGCGGGGTAGTGTTTGGTTCAGGGGGGGGGAGTGAGGATATCGAAAAATACCGGGTCGCTTAACCCAAGGGCTTTTTGATGAATATCTTAAATCGCGTAAACAGGCTTTCTTTGAACGCCAGATCCTGGAACGGCACTTTTTCACCTTCGATCCGGCGGGCGATGTTCTCGAAGGCCGTCCCCGCCAAACTGGGGGTGCCAGACAACACGAGCGGCTCACCTCGGTTGGTGGAGACGATCACTTTCTCATCGTCGGGGACAATCCCAATCAGCGGCACTGCCAAAATCTCTTGCACATCTTCCACCGACATCATGTCGTTGGCGGCAATCATCTTGGGCCGGATGCGATTGATGATCAGGCTGGCTTTTTTGATGTTGTTGGCTTCGAGTAAACCAATCACCCGATCGGCGTCCCGCACGGCGGAGATTTCGGGCGTGGTCACGATCAGGGCTTCCTGTGCCCCGGCGATCGCATTTTGGAAACCCATCTCGATTCCAGCGGGGGAATCGATCAGTACGTAATCGTAGACCTTGGCGATCGCCAAGACGAGTTGCTTCATTTGGGCCGGATTCACGGCGTCCTTCGTCCGGTTCTGGGCGGCGGGCAGCAACACCAGATTGCTGCGGCGCTTGTCCTTCACCAGCGCCTGTTCCAAGCGGCATTCACCCGCCAGGACTTCGACGGCGGTGTAGACCACCCGATTTTCCAGACCCAGCAATAGATCCAGGTTCCGCAGGCCAAAATCCGCGTCCACCACCGCCACCCGGCGATTGCGCTGCGCCAAAGCCATGCCAATATTGGCAGTGGTAGTGGTTTTGCCCACGCCTCCTTTTCCGGAGGTAACAACAATAACTCGTCCCATGGGCGGCCATCCAGCGATTGGTCAAATGCCAATTACTATACGTGAAAGTGGTACGTTCTAAAAATCCGGTCGCAAAACTCCTTCTAGGAGAGCCGTTTCCCCGTCGCGGGCAACTTCCGACCGGCAGCGGGGCGGGCGGCGGTTTGGCCGGGGGTGTCGCGCAGGTCTTCGACGCGGGCGATGCTGATGTAGCCTTGGGGCGTCACGTAGGCGACTTCTGGGAAAAATTGGGTGGGCGGATTGGCGGGGCCACGGGCGACGAAGGTGGCGATGCGGATTTGGGCGGGTTCCATCCGCAGGGCCATAATCCGGGCTTGGGTGTCGCCTTTGTATCCGGCGTGGACGTTACCCCGCAAGCGACCCCAAACGATGATGTCACCTTCCGCGACGATCGCGCTGCCGGGATTCAGGTCGCCGATGACGACCACGGGGCCATTGTGGCGGATTTCGACGCCCGATCGCAGGGTGGTTTTGAGGACCAGTGGTTCGGCCATGGCGCTGCCCGCTTCGATCGGGGCGGGGTTGAGCTGGCTGACGGCGATGTGCTGCTCCACCGAGTATCCGGCGGTGGCGGCGGTGGTGGCGGTTTGGCGGCGGCTGGTGTAGACCCGGCGCAGGGGCATCCGGTGGTTGGCCAGGGCTTCGACGATGTCTTGGAGCTGCTGGGCGTTGAGTAGCCGATCGCGGGCAATTAAATGCACAGCGGTGTTGGCTTCCCAGTGGCGGGCTTCGGCTTGCAGCCGCCCGCGCAGTTGGTTCATCACTTCCGACCAGGCGTAGGTAAGGGTGTTTTGGCCGCTGCTGTCGTTGGTTTCGCTCGGGAGGATCAGCAGGAGTTTGCCCTGTTCGTTTTTGAACCGGACTTGGGGGGCGTGGTTGCCTTCGGCCAGGGGCGAGATCGGTGCGGGCAGCGGTTCTTCAGCGGCGGGATCGGCAGCGTAGATCGGCGCGTTGGGGTCAACTGGAACCGGATCCGTGGGGTTGGCGGCGGCGGCGGCATCGGCGGCGGACTTGGCCACCAAGCTGGCCGGAATCGCGTCGGCGGGGACGGATTGGGAGGCGGCGAAGGGTAGGGCCGAGGCTTGCTGATTGGGGACGACGACGGGGGGCTGGCTAACGGCCTTGCTGCGCGGGGCGGCATTGATCTGTTCGATCAGCGACTGGTTGGCGCTGGTGAGGGCGGGATCGAGCGATCGCAGTTCGAGCGGGGCGGCGGGATTTTCGGTGAGTTTGGAGAGATCGCCGACTTGGGGCAGGCCGCCGACTTGGAGCGGGGCCGCTGGTTGGGGGGTGACGGGCTGGCTGAGACGATGGCTGGGCACCACAGTTTTGGGTGTGGATTCGGCGGACGGTGTTTCAGGTGGTTGGTGGTTGGAGTCGGAAGTCATTGGCGGCTGAACCCTGACAGGATGGTGATGGCACGTAGGATGATCCTGGTATCGCTTATCACGATACTATGAATTTTGAGTTGAGAATTGCGAATTTGATGGAGTGGGGTGGATATGCCGCAGACGAAGATTTATGGGTATGAGGGGTTTTTGGCGGCGCACCGATCGGTGATTTCGGATGCCTTACAAGCCTGCATGGTCGAGGCGTTGGCCTATCCACCAGAGAAGCGGTTTCAGCGATTTATTGGCTTGGAGTCGGAGAATTTTGTTCATCCGGCCGATCGGACGGCGCAGTATTTGGTGATTGAGATTAGTTTGTTTGAGGGCCGATCGACCGAGGCGAAGAAGCAGTTGATGCGGTTGATTTATCAGAAGTTGGGCGAGGCCCTGACGATCGCGCCGAATGATATTGAAATTATTCTGTATGAGATTTCCCAGCACAATTGGGGCGTGCGGGGTGTGCCGGGGGACGAGTTGCAGTTGAACTACGTGGTGCAGGTTTAACCCATCAATTCCCCAGCCGATCGAACAACCGCACCAGCACCACATTGGAGAATAAAAACCCCTCCGGCGCGGTCAACCGAATTTGCTCGATCGCCAACCAATCCCCCACATCTATTTGCGGTTGATCGTCGCGGATGGCTTCGACCCAGCCTGACTTGATATAGGGCGCGAGGCATTCGCCGACTTGGGCAATCAGCCGATCGCCGAATTGTTGTCGGAGGGATTGGACGGAAAGGCCTTCGGCCAAGCGGAAGCCGACCATGAGGGTGTCGAGCAGGAGTTCGTTGGGGTCCAGCGCGATCGGGTCGGGATGGGGATCAAAGGTGGTGACCCAATCGTTGTAAGCCTGGAGCTGCCGGGGGCGGGCGAGCCGATCGCCGCGCAAGTAGCTGGTCGCGCCCATGCCGAAGCCGTAGAACGATGCGTTGGCCCAGTAGGTGCGGTTGTGTTGGCATTGGTAGCCGGGTTGGGCGTAATTCGAGACCTCGTAGTGGGCGTATCCGGCGGACCCCAGGACGCGATCGGCGAGGCGATACATGGCCGCCGTGGATGCGTCGCTGGGGAGGGGGAGATCGCCGGGACGGTAGCGTTTGCCGAAGACGGTGCCCGATTCGATCGTCAAATCGTAGGTGGAGATGTGGGTCGGGCCGTAGCCGATCGCTTGCTGCAATGAATCCTGCCAGTGGTCGATCGTCTGGTGGGGCAGGCCGGAAATCAAGTCGAGGCTGTAGTTGGTAATCCCGGCTTGCTGGATGTAATCCATCGATCGGGCAATGTCGTCCACGGTATGGGCGCGGCCACAGGCCGCCAGCAGTTCAGGTTGGAAGGCCTGGATGCCGAAGCTGAAGCGGTTGATTCCGGCGCGTTGGTAGGCTTGGAGTCCGGCCAGGTCAAAGGTGCCGGGATCGATTTCCATCGAGATTTCGGCATCCGGGGCGAGACCGAATTGCCGATCGAGGTGCTGCAAAATCTCGCCTAGTTGTGCCCCGGTCAAGACCGATGGGGTACCACCGCCGAAGAAGACGGTTTGGAGTGGGTTGGTATTTTGCTTCGGGGTGCGGCGGATTTCGGTTTGGAGGGCGGTGAGATAGGTGGTGAGGGTGCGGGACGGGGATTGGTCGGGGTGCTGAAGGCCCCGATCGCCCACCACATAAATCGGAAAATCGCAGTAAAAGCAGCGGCGACGGCAGAAGGGAATATGCACGTAGGCCGCGCCGGGCGAGGCGTGAATCATCGGGGACGGTAGGGTAATCGCGCTATGGTCAAAGCGCGGGGTGCAAGATAAGTTAATAGTGCGCTGTGAATCCCAGGATATAATGATGTCCGTAGGGTTTTCACTCATCAAGCGATCGATAGAGCCGTTTCTAGCTGGTTTTTCAGACTGAAGTTTTATGTTGGATGCCGTTATAATACAAACGTAGATCGCCGCCTGCGCGGGCATTGGCTTCCATAGTTGGGAAGCCCTGCCACCAGGTCTCCAAGCCCAAGTCACCGACGTCGATGGCTTGCGATTTGTGCTGTCGGGATTTGGGGGATTGCTGGGGATCGGGGTAGGGATTTTTGCCCAGACGAGTTATCGCCGGGTGGAGCGTCAGGTGCGGGAGATGCCTGCCTTTACGCTGTTGAGTCGCTCGATCGGGCTAGTACTGGGATTGATCACGTCGAATTTGTTGCTGGCCCCGCTGTTTATTTTGCCGATTCCGCCGGAGTTTTCGTTCATTAAGCCGTTGTTGGGCGTATTGGGCAGTGTGGTCTTTGCGGTGTCGGGGGCGAATTTGGCCGATGTGCATGGCCGGACGCTGCTGCGGTTGATCAATCCGAATAGCGATCAGGCGTTGCTGCTGGGTGAAGGGACGTTGACCCCGGCGATGTCGAAGGTGTTGGATACGAGTTGCATTATTGATGGGCGAATTATCGAATTGATGGACACGGGGTTCATCGAGGGACAGATTTTGGTGCCGGACTTTGTGTTGCAGGAGTTGCAGCAGGTGGCGGATTCGGCCAATGACCAGAAGCGATCGCGGGGTCGGCGGGGGCTGGATCTATTACAGAAATTGCGCGATGCCTATCCCGATCGGGTGATGATCAGCCGTGCCGACTACGACGATATTCCGACGGTGGATGCGAAGCTGGTGCGACTGGCGATGGACATTAATGGTTCGCTGCTGACGAATGACTACAATTTGAACAAAGTCGCCACGGTGCAGCGCGTTCCGGTGTTGAACATCAATGATTTAGCCCAGGCGATTCGGCCCACGTATCTACCGGGGGATAGTTTGGATCTGCGGATCTTAAAGGAAGGCAAGGAGCCAGCTCAGGGAATTGGGTATTTGAATGATGGGACGATGGTGGTGGTGGAGGATGGCCGCAGCCACATGGGCGATAGTCTGGAAGTGGTGGTGACCAGTGCGTTGCAGACTTCGGCGGGGCGGATGATCTTTGCGAAGTTGAAGACGGCGGTGATTGTTTGAGGCCTTTATTCTTGGAGTCGTGATAGTAATCCGGCAAAATTGCAGGGTCGATAATTTAGATCCAGTTGATCGCGGAGGATGCCTTCCCAGGCAGTTTTACAGGCTCCGGAGGAACCGGGGATGGTGAAGATATAGGTGCCGTTGGCGACGCCGGCGATCGCCCGTGACTGAATGCTGGCCGTCTTAATTTCCGCGTAGGACAGGTGCCGAAATAGTTCGCCGAATCCGTCGATCGGTTTGTCGAGTAGTGGGGCGATCGCTTCGGGGGTGCCATCGCGGCCGGTGACGCCCGTGCCTCCTGTGGTGAGAATGATTTGGACATGGGGATCGGCAATCCAGGTGGACACGATCGCGCGGATCGCGTAGATGTCGTCCCGGACGATCGTCCGATCGATCACCTGATGCCCGGCACCGACGAGCTGTTCAACCAAATAATTGCCAGATTTATCATCGGCTTCAGTGCGCGTATCGGAAACCGTCAGCACCGCTATATTTAGCGCCATATCACGCCTTTCTCAATTCTCATGATGCTGTCCCCGGAGTTTTTTCGGGTGTTTTTCTTTGTCGGCGATCGCTTTGGTGCACATCCAATCCTCCGATGGCAAGGCGGGATAGCCATAGCGAATTGCTTCGGGGCAGATGGCGTAGATCGTCAGTTGGCAGTCGATCAGTTGGTAGCCGGATTTCTCGACTTGTTTCATGCTTTGCTTCAGCACGGTGTCGTTTTCAAATTCGAGGGTGCGGCTGCATTGGACGCAGACCATGTGGTGGTGGTGATGCGGGGTGGCGGCGTTGAGTTCGTAGTGTTTGTGGCCTTCGGCGAGTTCAAGTTCACGCAGGATGCCCATGCGGGCCATCAGTTTGACCGTGCGATAGATCGTCGAAAGGCTGATGTCATGGCCCGCATCGCTCAGCAGGTAATGCAAATCCTCGACGCTGAGATGTTTGCCTTGTTGCAGATTTTGGAATGCCCCGAGAATGGTTTCGCGCTGGGGGGTCATGCGCCAACCTTTCTCGTTGAGTTCGGCTTTGAGTGAAGTGGGGGTGATGGTCACAGGGAAACTCGACCCGATAATTGACGGCTCTCACATGATAGTGATTTTTGGGGTGATTCGCAATAAGCGGGCGTTGTTGAGAATTGGTGATCGGGTGGGGTGATCGGGTGGGGTGGGCGATCGACGGGGTAGGGGCGAAGCATTCGGACAAAGAATCTTTGTCATAATCGACAATGCCTCGCCCGAATGCTTCGCCCCTACAGGACGTTATGAACAAACGTTTTCCTGGCCGTTGGCTTCCTGGCCGATCGCCTGGAGCGGCGCAAACCGGATTTGTTGGTTGGCCCATTCGTAGCGATAGCCGATCGAGGCGGCGGGAATGTAGTAGCGATCGGCATTGAAGCGGTTGGATTGGAAGAGCGATTGGGCGTTGGGGACGTCGGTGGCGACGCCCGATCGGCCCGCGTTGCCCCAGTAGCGGATGGTGTTGTTGGTGACGGTATTGCGTTCACCGCTGTATTGGCTGCCGCGATTTTGCCAGATCACGCCGATGCCGTTGCCGTAGCTGGCGTTGACTTCGATTGTGTTGTTGGTGACGATCGCATCGCGGGAGGTGGAGATCAAAATATTCGCGCCGTAGAGCCAAGCGGTGGTGTCGCGGCCATTGTGGGCGACGTAGTTGTCGTGGATGTTGGCGGCGTAGCTGATTTCGTGGAAGATGCCCATGCTGGTGTTGCTGTGGACAACGTTGGCGTCGTATTCCGTGGATTGGTTGTCGATATCCGTCCAGAGTCCCGGCCCGTCGTTTTCGTAGACGAGGTTGCGGCGGACGGTGAGTCCGGTGGTGAAGGCGAATTTGCTGCCGCCTGCTTCCCAGCCCGGATCGAATTTGTTGTAGTTGTTGGCGGTGACTTCGTTGTATTCCAATCGGATCGTGCTGCCGTTGGCGGCGAGGCCCATTTGGCCGTTGCGCTGGAGGTAGTTGCCGATCGCGCTGCTGCGATCCTGAACGCGCAAGCCCACACCATGATTCAGTCGGATTTCGTTGCCGCGCACTTGCCAGTCCGTGGCGAAGCCGATGCCGGATTCGCGGGTGCCGCCGATCGCGGCGGATTGGGCGGGGTTGGCGTATTTTTCCACAATTAATCCGGCGATCGTGATGCCGGGAGCGCTGGGGGCAAAGGCGAGTTTGCTGGTGCCGAGTTCGATCGTCTTGCCTGCGGGGTTTTCGCCGATGAAGACGGTGGTTTTGGCGTAGTCGTACCACCATTTGCCGGGTCCGACGTCCTCTTTGCGATTGACGTGGCGCTGGGGCACTTGGTTGATGAATAGATCCTGGGAATAGCCGCCGCGTTCGTAGCCACTGAGCAACTGGCCGCTGGTTTGGCCGGTGGGGGCGACGTTGCGGGCGGTGTACATCCGACCGGAGGTGGTGAATTTGGTCAGGACGGTGGAGCCGTTGAGGATCGTGCGCAGTTGGCCGTCGATCACTTCGCCATAGAATTGCATTCCGGCTTTGGGCGTGATTGATTGCAGGCGATGAGTTCCGGCTTTTAAGAGGAAGGCGGTGCCGGGGGCGGATTGATTGACGATCGTCTGGATATTCGTGCCGGGATTAATGCCGATTGCTCCTGCCGGGACGGTAATGCCGCTACGCAGTTGGAATTGCTGGTTGCGGTGGGCGGCTTGGTAGGTCTGCCGCCATTGGGCCATGGTCGTGCTGCTGGTGCTGCATGTCAGCGCGGGAATGGCGGGCAGATCGGCTGCCTGGGCGGTCGTCGGGACGCAGCTTAGGCACAGCAAAGCGAGGCTCAATTGCCGCAGGGAAGTCCAAGATGACATAGTTAATTCTCAGGAAAAGAAATATATTTCGTTATCCTAGTAGAATCACGGGTATCCGGACGACGGCTAAATGGCGGAAGGATTACGGAGATTTTGGCGATCGATTCGGGGATTTTTCGGGGATGAATCGGCACAAACGATTTCGCGTCCATGGGTTTCCTGCCCAAATTCCTGCATCTGGGAAAATATCGCCTGCCGATCGGCCCATTCATAATGTTCGGCAAATTCGTCGGGTTTGGGGGGCGTGACGTAATAGGTATTGCGATCGAATTGGTTGGTTTGGTAGATTTTGCGTTTGCCTGCGGGGGTATCGACAGCGGCTCCCGATCGACCTTTGGGGCTGTGGTAGCGGATAATATTGTCGAAAACGCGGTTGTCAGTGCTGCGGTAGTCGGTGCCACGATCTTGCCAGATGATGCCGATGCCGTGGCCGTAGTCGGGATGCACTTCGATCGTGTTGGCTTCGACCACGACACCGTTGGATGTGGAGATCAAAATATTCGCGCCGTAGAGCCAGGGATCGTCCTTGCCGTTGTGGGCGACGTAGTTGCGGCGGATGACGGCACTGTGGCTGATTTCATGGAATATCCCCATGTTGACGTTGTCGTACACCACATTGTCCAAATATTGCGTGTCCCGGTTGTCGATGTCGGTCCAAAGTCCGGGTCCATCGTTGCCATAGACGAGATTGCCCTGGACTTGGAGTCCCTGGGTAAAGGCGAATTTGCTGCCGCCTGCTTCCCAGCCGGAGTCGTATTGGGCGTAGTTGTTGTGGGCGATTTCGTTGCGCTCGATCGTGATGTTGGTACCGCCTGCGCCAATGCCCATTTGGCCGTTGTGGTGGATGTAGTTGTCGCGGGCCACGCTGCGATCGTTGAGGCGAATGCCGACGCCGTGGTTCCAGCGGACTTCGTTGCCGAGGATTTGCCAATTTTTGGCGGCGGTCTGATCGCCGATCGCGCCCATCTGGGCCGGAATCGCGTATTTCTCGATGATTAAACCCGCGATCGTCACGCCATCAGCGGACGGGGCAAACGCCACACGGGTGGTGCTGAGTTCCACGGTTTGGCCGGTGGGATTGTCAGCCATGTAGATTTGGTGCGCGGCGTAGTCGAAATGCCATTTGCCGGGGGCGACTTGGGCTTTGTCGGCGACGTGGATCAGGGGTTTGTGGTTGAGGAATAAATCTTCGGGGTGGGCCGATCGTTCACGGCCCTCGATCGTGTTGCCATGGACTTGGCCCGGTTCGATTTTTTGTTCAGCAATGTAAAGCTTGCCGGATGGGTCGGGAGCGAAGTTGTTCACCACGATCGCGCCATTGAGTGTGGTGAGCCGCTTGCCGCCCGAGTCGCGCTGCCCGTAAAACCGCATATCCGCTTTCGGCGCGATTGACTGCGATCGGTGAACCCCCGCCTCCAAGACAAACGCCGTGCCGGGAGGATGTTGATCGATAATTTCCTGGATCGATTCGCCGGGTTTGATCGTAATCGCGTCGGGCGGGATGGCGATCGCAACGATCGCCCGCTGCCAGCGTTTCCGAAACGCCGTCGCATAGCGATCGCGCCATTGGGCCATGAAGGTCGCATCGGTGTCACAGGTCAGCGCCGGAATCGCGGGGAGACCTTCGGTGACGGGATTGGGTGGGGCGATCGGCGACTGGGCGGGAATTACGGGCGGCTTCGCGGCTCCGCTGGCACAACCGATCAATGCCCCGATCGCCATCAGGTGAAATAACGATTTGAGGAACAGATCGGCCATGGGATTTGGGGGATTAACGATCGGTGAGTAAGGCTTGAAACTCCGGTTCGGCCAGGTGCGCCGCGAAGGCGGGGTCATCCTTTAGTAGCGTTTGCATCATGTCGGGTTCCCGGTCGATCGCGCCTTCGAGGGCGGCGATCGCGCCGGGTTTGTCGCCCTGCTGGATTAAACAAATCGCTTGGTCGTAGTACAGGCTGGCGTTCTCTGGATCAAGTTCACTGGCTTGTTCGAATACGAGTAGGGCTTCATCGTAGCGTTTGAGCGATTGGAGTAGTTGGGCTTTGAGTGGAAGTCCGGCGCTGCCGATCGCTGCGAGTGACAGCTCGTACCAAGTCAGGGCTTCGTCGTAACGTTCCAACTTTTCCAGCAGCAGACCTTTCTTCTCCCAGAGGAAGACTTCGCCAGGTTCGTCATAGACCGCTTGGTTGTAGGCATCGAGGGCTTCGTCATAGCGCTCGAGTTTTTCAAGAATTTCGCCGCGCCCATGGGCAATCATGTAGAAATCGCCGTGGGTGGCAATCCGATCGAGGTCATCCAGGGCCGCATCGAGCTGACCGTACAGCGACAACACTTGGCTCCGAATGGTCAACACCAGCGGATCCGGGGCGATCGCCACGGCTTGATTCAACAGGTCGATCGCTTGATCCGGCTGCTCCTGCCGCTTATGAAACAGCGCATAGAACACCCGCAACATCGGCTCATCAGGAAACAGCGCCATGGCCTCGGCGTAAGCCGCATGAGTGGCAGGAAAATCCTCGATCGCTTGGAGGGCGTTGGTATAGACCACCCAGGCTTCGTTATCGTCGGGATCGTATTTGATCCATTTTTTGCAGCATTCGAGGCTGCGGGTGTGTTCGGCTAGATCCTCTAGCACCAAGGTCTTGGCCTTCCAGGCGGGGGCGTAGTTGGGTTTGGCCTTGATCGCTTTGTCGAAGGCGGCGATCGCTTGTTTGGGTTGTTTCCACTCGATGGCGCTTTCGCCTTTTTTCATCCAGCCGAGATGTTCATTTTTCGCTGCCATGGATCGCTTAACGGAGAGAATAGAGTTTGCAATCATCCTACCGACTCGACCCGACCACCATGGCAAATCCTGAGCAAAATTTTGGTTTTTGGTATGACGGGGCCTGGCGATCGGGCAACCAAATTACCCTCGATATCACCGATCCGGGGTTGCTCTATGGGGCGACGGTGTTTTCGACATTGCGGATTTATGAGAGGAATCCAACTGAGAAGAATTTAGGCGATCGGCGAACGACATGGGCGGCCCATCGATCGCGCCTGACCCAAAGTCTGGAGGAATTCGGCTGGACGATGCCGGATTGGACACGGGTGGAAACCGGAATCGCCCAAATTCCCGACCCAGTCGTGCGCGTCACAATTTTCCCCGACGGACGGGAATTCATCGTCGGGCGGGCACTGCCCGCCGATTTAACCCAGCGCCAAACCGAAGGCATCACCGCCGTCGTAGCGGATCAGACGATCGGCACCCGATCGCTGCCCCACCATAAGACGGGGAATTACCTCACCCCTTGGTGCGGTTTACAACAGGCCCGATCGCGCGGTGCCCAGGAAACCATCCTGACCGACCCCCAGGGAAATTGGCTCGAAACCTGTACAGGCAGTCTTTGGGGCTGGGCCGATGGGATTTGGTACACGCCACCTTTAGCCGCTGGGATCTTGCCGGGAATTTTGCGCGATCGGATCATTTCGGGATTGCGATGTCAAAATAGAGGAGTGCTTGAATCGCCTTGGACGCCAGCCCTGATTGATTCCTTCCGCCTGCTGGCCTACAGCAATTGCGTGGTCGAAATCATCCCGATCGTCCAAGTCCGGAGCGACGCGAAAACATGGGAATATCCGATTAATCCCGATGTTTTGGCCAAACTTCACTCAAGCCTGACGGTGTCATGATGTTTTGAGGTCTGACCTTTGTGAAGCAACGTTTACGTCTCCCACTCACAGGGTTTGCCATTAGTCTGGTCACGGTTTTGACCATCGCGTTGCCTGCAACGGCAACAATGGAGTACCGTGAGTTCATCGCCCAAGTAGAAGCCGACAAAATCAATCAGGTCGTCCTGCTCAGCGATCGTTCCCGCGCAATCTTCACCCGAGAGGGGCAGTCAGTTGAGGTGGTTTTGCCAGCGGATCAAGGCCTAATCGATACGTTGGCCAAAAACGACGTCGATATCACCGTTCGATCGCCCGAGGTCAATCCTTGGTTCCGGCTGATCCAGTCGGTGCTGGTGCCGACGCTGTTGGTGGGTGGGCCTTTGGCGCTGTTGTGCGTGGCCTTGATCATTAACTTTGCCGGACGGCGTGCAAGATGATTCTCACATGAGTTAATATAAGTTAACAAATAACGATCAACCATTCGCCCCATCACTCATTCAGGAGGACAACCCGGTGAACAAACGCTGGAGAAATGCAGGGCTATACGCGCTTCTGGCCATTGTGCTGATCGCATTGGGGACAACATTCTTCGATCGCCCGCCCGAGACTCAAAACTCGCTGAAGTACAGTGAGTTTATTCAGCAAGTGCAGGCGAAGAAGATCGATCGGGTGACATTGTTCTCTGATCGATCGAAGGCGATCGTCACGCGCGGTGAAGAGAAGTTGCAGGTCAACCTCTTGCCGGACAATGGCTTGATCGACACCCTGACCAAAAATGGCGTGGACATCACGGTGCGTCCGCCGCAGGATGACAGCATTTTGGTGCGGTTGGCCGGGAGCTTGATCTTCCCAGTGCTGTTGTTGGTGGGGCTGTTCTTCTTGCTGCGTCGTGCTCAGAGTGGGCCGGGTAGCCAAGCGATGAACTTCGGTAAGTCGAAGGCACGGGTGCAGATGGAGCCGCAGACGCAGGTGACTTTCGGGGATGTGGCTGGGATTGACCAGGCGAAGCTGGAATTGACCGAGATCGTGGACTTCTTGAAGAACGCCGATCGGTTCACTGCCGTGGGCGCGAAGATTCCGAAGGGCTGTTTGCTCGTTGGCCCTCCGGGTACGGGTAAAACGCTCCTTGCCAAGGCGGTTGCGGGTGAAGCGGGTGTGCCGTTCTTCAGTATCTCCGGTTCGGAATTTGTCGAGATGTTTGTGGGTGTGGGTGCTTCCCGCGTCCGTGACTTGTTCGAGCAAGCGAAGGCGAATGCGCCTTGTATTGTGTTCATCGATGAAATCGATGCGGTGGGCCGTCAGCGTGGTGCTGGCATGGGCGGCGGTAACGATGAGCGGGAGCAAACTTTGAACCAGTTGCTCACGGAGATGGATGGCTTTGAAGGGAATACGGGCATCATCATCATCGCGGCGACGAACCGCCCGGATGTGTTGGATTCGGCGCTGTTGCGTCCGGGTCGCTTCGATCGGCAGGTGGTGGTCGATCGGCCTGACTTCAATGGCCGGAGCGAAATCCTGAATGTCCACGCTCGGGGTAAGACCTTGGCGAAGGATGTGGATCTGACGCGGATTGCCCGTCGGACACCGGGTTTCACGGGTGCGGATCTGTCGAACTTGTTGAATGAGTCGGCAATCTTGGCCGCTCGTCGCAACTTGACCGAAATCTCCATGGACGAAATCAATGACGCGATCGATCGCATCATGGCTGGCCCGGAGAAGAAGGATCGGGTGATGAGCGAGAAGCGCAAGGAACTCGTGGCGTATCACGAGTCGGGTCACGCGATCGTCGGGGCGTTGATGCCGGATTATGACCCCGTGCAGAAAATTAGCATCATTCCCCGTGGTCAAGCGGGTGGTTTGACTTGGTTTACGCCGAGTGAAGATCGGATGGATTCGGGGTTGTATTCCCGTTCCTATCTGCAAAACCAAATGGCTGTCGCTTTGGGCGGTCGGGTCGCAGAAGAGCTGATCTATGGTGAGGACGAAGTGACGACGGGTGCCTCGAATGACCTTCAGCAAGTGGCACGGGTCGCGAAGCAGATGGTGACGCGGTTTGGCATGAGCGATCGCTTAGGGCCAGTGGCCTTGGGTCGGGCACAGGGCAATATGTTCCTGGGTCGGGATGTGATGGCCGATCGGGATTTCTCGGATGAGACTGCCGCCGCGATCGATGATGAAGTGCGGAACTTGGTTGACCAAGCGTATCGTCGTTGTAAGCAAACCTTGGTAGAAAACCGCAATGTCCTGGATAAGTTGGCAGCGATGCTGATGGAACAGGAAACCGTGGATGCCGAGGAACTGCAAAACTTGCTCGCGACGAATGATGTGAAGATGGCGAGTATTGCTTAATTCACTGTTAGATTTGCACTAAGCCGAGGCGAGCGATGGTTCTCCTCGGCTTTTTCATGGCGAAATTTTGAGCAATGCCAGATGGCTGGGCTTCGGGTTGATTGATGAATGATCTGGGGGCGCGATAGAATGAGGCTATGTTCATCCAGTCATGGTCGTTAACTCGATGTCACCGATTAAAGCCGAACTCCTCAAGACGATCGAAACCGCACCCAATACTGTTGTTGAACAGACTTTGGCATATCTCAAAACACTGCTTTCCGATCGGGGTGACGTGAGCGATGCCTTTCAACCCAAGACAAGTCTGGGTAAACAGCTTTGGGAAATTCGCCAGCGGGCGATCGCCAATGGCATGACCAGTTTGACGGAATCAGAAATAGCGCAGGAATTAGCCGATCGTCGAGGCGGCGATCGTGAGTTCTAGATGGATGCCCTGCATCTTGCAGCGGCGCTAGCGATCGGGGCCGAGGAATTCATCACCACCGAGAAAAATACCAAGCCCATGTTTCGTGTTGCGGAAATCCCGATGATTTCGATCGCGTCAGACTAGGCGATACGAGCTAGCGCTCAGGCTTTGGATAAGTTGGCCGCGATGCTGATGGAACAGGAAACGGTGGATGCGGAGGAGCTAAAAGAGTCGATCGCGACGAATGAAGTGAAGATGGCGAGTATTGCCTAGGTTTTAGGTTAGCTTGTCGGATTGAAAAAAGGCTCGGAGTCCATGGACTTCGGGCCTTTTTTGTGGGGTGGTAGAATTTAGTAGGATATTCAGATTTTTTGCTATTATCTAGAAGACGAAAAACTTCTTCTATCTATTTCTCATATGTCTCAAGCAAAGCAGCGAACTACAGGGTTTTTGAAGTGTAGGCATTGTGGAAATTGCGCCCCAATGAATATTGCAGCTAGCTATTACTTGTCAGGGCTATTTCATTCTTATCTAGGCAGTGATATGCTGGTTAACTAATCTGGCCTAAATCCGAGGGTTTCATGTCCCAACTTGCGATTGTCGAAGCCTTCTCCGATTTAGCTGATACCCGTCGGAGTGCGGGAAAACGCC
>JANOQX010000175.1:0-61592 GCA_031415035.1 Cyanobacteria bacterium VAR_4_metabat_243 | reverse complement strand
TAACCGCCCAAGTCCCGAAGCGGGACTAAATTCCCGAGTCCGTCAGGACTTTCGCCTGTAGCCCCGACTTCTAGTCGCGGGGCGGCGGTCGAGCGTAGTCGAGGGATTGCTGAATTCGCCATTAAACCCCACCCGACTCCGACCAATCACACGAACCCCGCAGCGGCAAAATAATCACAAATTCACTGCCCTGCCCCACCACCGATCGACAATAAAATTGCCCGTGATGTTGCGCCACGATCGTCTGGTAGCTCGTAGACAACCCCAAGCCCGTGCCATGCCCGATCGGTTTGGTGGTAAAGAACGGATCAAAGATTTTCGGCACGATCGCGGCGGGAATGCCACAGCCCGTATCACTGATGCTAATCGTGACGCAGGGCGGCGCGTCCGCATAGCGGGTCTGAATCTGAATCTGGGGCGCAATGTCAGGATTCGGACAGCGGATCGCTTGGTCATTGATCGCATCGATCGCGTTACTCAACAATTGCAAAAAGACTTGGTTGATCGCCCCGCCGTAGCATTCGATCGAAGGGATCAGTTCAAAGTCACAAACCAATTTAATTTCCGGTCGATCGGCGTTTTCCTGAAAGCGATTTTGGACAATAATTAGCGTGCTATCGAGACTTTCATGCAGATCGATCAGCTTACAATCCGCCTCATCCAATCGGGCAAAGGTCCGCAGCGATTCGACGATTTTGCGTACCCGCTCAGTGCCGCCCCACATCGATTTCAGCGTTTTTTTCAGGTCTTGTTCGAGGAAGGGCAGATCGATCGCCGCAATGGCGATCGCCAAATCCGACGAAGTTTTGGGAAACTCCCGCCGATAGATCTGCAA
Organism: Cyanobacteria bacterium VAR_4_metabat_243; assembly: GCA_031415035.1. GTDB lineage: Bacteria > Cyanobacteriota > Cyanobacteriia > Leptolyngbyales > Leptolyngbyaceae > Romeriopsis. Next base: position 60,757 of record JANOQX010000175.1, on the reverse strand, counting down.
TAAATGCAGCAAATCCTGGGTATACAGACTGACATGGGCCAAATTGCCATGGACAAAGTTAATCGGATTATTAATTTCGTGGGCGACGCCCGCCACCATCGTCCCGAGAGCCGACATCTTTTCGGAGGCGACGAGCTTACTTTGGGTCGCCTGAAGTTCGGCCATTGCCGCTTCTAAGCCTTGGCTGCGCGATTCCACGCGGGACTGCGCAAACAATTGTCGGCGTAAACGGCGATTCGCTTTTTCCAGCTTGGCGATCCGCACTTGGGCGGCAGCTAAATCCATGGCGAAGTTGCCTCAACGCGGGGGGGAATCCAGTCAGTATGTCTAGGATGCCCCGTTCCCCCCGTGGATTTACATCGGGATTATCTGGCTCCCAGGAGCGTTAAGAACACCTTGCGCAACCACCGACTGCGGCGCGATCGGACAATCAGAAAGTTCGATGTCCATTGGCTCTCGGTGCCGAACTTCGACTTGTAGCCCTCATCGCCCCGCAGAAAATCGAATTGCGTCAGACCCGCCTCGATCGCTGTGCGCATCACATAGGCCACCGCTCCATGCCCCGGCGACAAACGCGAAAACTGCGGATCATAACCCCGTTGATAGCCGCGCAATGCCTGGTTCTTGGCATCAAATAGCAGCATTTCCCCGGCCAAGGGCTGATCGCCTTTGCGGAAAATGTACATGCGGATGATGTTCTGCTGCACGCCCCAACGGGCAAATTCGCGCATCTGCTGCATTTTGGCGGGGGTGCATTGACCATGGCGCAGTTGATATACGTGACTGAAGGCCATAAAGTCCGCTTCAAAGGTGACGATCGTGGTTTGGTTAATGCTGACTTCGGGATCATTTTCCATATCCTTCAGCGCCTTCCGCAGCCGTTTGCGTTGGGAGGTACTGACCTGTTGCAGATAGGTTTCCCAGGAATCGGGCAAGTTGAGATAGGGACAGACCGGGCCTTGATACCGATAGATGTCACAGGCATCCTGCAAATGATTCATCAAATCCGTAAAACGCGGATCGCGGACGTCTTTAAATAGCAGCACTTTCCAGTCAGATTGTTGCAACAGATGGGCGGCAAAGGCAGCAATCACATCGGTTTCCGCTTCTGGCAGACAGAGCATCCCGGTATAGTCCGCATCGGGATTGCCCGCCATCGATAGATGGGTTTCAAACGGCAGGGGCAAACGCGAGGGATTTTTGCATTGCAGGGGCAGGAAGCCGATCGGTTGAGTTTGATCAACGCCGTAGGCCACCAAGATCAGCCAGGGGTGACTTTGCTGACCAAACCACCCGCGCAACCACTGCCAAGTCAGAAACACCTGGGAAACCCGATCGGCCGCATAGACCCGTTCCCAATCCGGCTGCATCGCCTCAAACTGTTCTAACGTGCGAATCACAGCGATCGTGACGGCAGGAGCGGACGCCGGCGCAGTGGGGGACTTGGGCCGAACAAGGGTATTAACGGTAGTCATCGTAAATCTTTCCTATGGTCGTGAATCGGGAACGGTGGGAGTCGAGAATTGAGAATGCTGAATTGAGAATGCTGAATTGAGAATTTATTGCCGGATCAATTGGCGGGTCGCGGGACGGCCCATGATGGCCTGATATTCGGGTAGGGCTTGCTGGGCGATCGTCCGCCAGGGGAGTCGATCGAGGGCGTATTGCTGGCCGCGTCGGCCCATTTCGGGCCAGCGATCGCGACAGGTTAACAAGAGATTGAGACCCTCTTGGATTGATTTGACCGTCGGTTGGACAACCAATCCACAACCACTGGCATGCACATGTTCGGCAATGCCAGCACTGGCCGAAACGAGCAGCACCCGTCCGGCCAACATCCCTTCTAAGGCCGCCAGACCAAAGCCTTCGGAGCGCGAGGTGAGACAGAGAATGTCGTGTTCCGCAATGATTTCCGGCGGCGACACCGTGTAATTCGCCGGACAGAAATGCACCCGATCGCTCAGCCCCAAATCCCACGCAGTCTGGGCTAACTGCGCCCCGTCGCCCGCATCCGCACCTTGCAGACTGAGTTCGATCGGGATCGGGCGGGGTTGGTTGCAAAGGGCCGAGAAGGCTTCTAGCAGCAGATCCAATCCCTTAATATGGCGGCTCAGTCGCCCAAAAAACAGCAGCCGCACGGGATCGGGCCCGATCGGCCAGGGGCGTTTGGGGACGGGCAGCACATCGGCTTCGACAAACCCATTTTGCACCTCAATCACCGGGGTATGAATGCCCCGCGCCATCAGGTTCGCCGCCTGGTGTCGATTCAACACCTGCACCGCTTTCGCCTGGTTCAGGACAAAGCGCTCGCAGAGATACCAATAGAGGTATTTGCGGTAGGGTGACTTGGCGAACATTTCCCGATCGTAGGTCAGATGCGGGGCCATGACATAGGGAATGCCACGCTGTTTCAGCAATTTGGCCAAGGCATAGACACTCAGATGAAACCCCCCATTGAGGATCATCAGATCGCGGGATGTCATTTGGGTTTTGACATATTCAATCAACCCCGGTGCGAGTTTGAGTGAGGGCCGCGAATTGGGATTGGTAAAGGCCCGATGCCGATAGCCAAACTCAGTTTGGACATCGGCCCGCTGTCGATCTTCGGAGAGGACTTGGATCACCGCTCCCTGGGCGACCAAACCCGTGGCTAAACCATGAACCGCCTTCACCACACCATTATGAACGGGGGGTTCGTGGGGGGGGAAGACCTTGGCATACAGGTGAATTGACATAACTAAGTTCCACGCAAGGGTAGAGCAAATGCAGGCGGATCGTTTAGCAGCTTGTCTTATGAGCATATACCGCTGACGAAATGATTTTATGCACGATCGGCCAAAAATTAAGTAAGGTAAATTTGCGGGCGATCGGTTTTACACCATCGATCGTCCTCACCCAACCAGTTAAGGGCAATCCGTCATGCGCCAAAATCAAGTCTCCTTTGCCCGGCAGATCCTCTGCCGCCTACGCCATTTGCACGTGAATGTGGCCACGGGTTGGATTCGCCGATCGGCCCCGGCCAGTGCGACGATCAGTGACCTCCCGACGATCGTCTTCGCCCCGCACCAAGATGACGAAACCCTCGGCTGCGGCGGATTAATTGCCTTGAAGCGATCGCTCAACCTGCCCGTAAAGGTGATTTTTTTGACCAATGGCGATGCCTATACGGGCGATCACGATGCGTCCCTCGCCTACGTGCGTCGGGATGAAGCCCTGAATGCCCTGGCGATCCTCGATGTCGCCCCCGCCGATGTGGCATTTTGGGATTATCCCGATGCCCAATTACGGCATTTGTCGGCGGCCCAGCAAGCGGCCCTGGTGACCCAGATGCGTCAGGCGATCGCCGCCTACCCGATCGCCGAAATCTACGTGCCCCATGCGATGGATCAACATGACGATCATGAGGCCACCCATGACTATGTGCAACAGGCGATCGCGGCGACAGGGCAGCCCCACGTGCTGTACCAATATCCGATCTGGATCTTCTGGAAAGCGCCGTTGTTTTTCAAACTCAAACCGCATCAGCTCAAGGGCTGGCGACGCTTAAATATCCAAGCCGTGATGCCGCAAAAGCAAGCCGCGATCGCTGCCCATAGTTCGCAAATCCCCACGCTTCCGGCGGGATTCATCGATCGGTTTTATCAACCAGAGGAGTTGTTTTATCGGAACGGATCGGCATTTTAATGGATGTTTGAAGCGGGATTGCCGATCGGATACAAATGTCACGATCCCCCCTAGCCCCCCTTCAAAAGGGGGGAACCGGATTCGAAATCCCCCTTGAATGATCAAAGTCCCCCTTTTGAAGGGGGATTTAGGGGGATCGTGACGTTTGCAACAAACAGTCAGACGTTTCAAACCCCCTCGACGATCGGGGGATCTTAACGGTGGGGCGATCGGTAGAAGGGCCGTTTGACGATCGTTGCGGGATAGGGCTTATTGCGAATCATCACATCCACGGTGCCACCGACTTTCGCCAATTCTGTCGGCACATAGGCCAAGGCGATCGGGTAGCCCAGGGTGGGCGACAGGGTGCCGCTGGTGACGATGCCGATGGTTTCTCCCGCTTGGACGATCGGGTAGTCGTGGCGGGCAATATTCCGGCCTTCCAGTTGCAGGCCGACAATCCGCCGGGTGACGCCATCCGCTTTTTGGGCGACGAGCACCGATTTGCCGACATAGTCCGCTGTCTTGTCCCAATGCACCAGCCAGCCGAGTCCCGCTTCCAAGGGACTGATACTGTCATTAATATCCTGGCCGTAGAGCGACATCGCCGCTTCCAGCCGCAGGGTGTCACGGGCACCGAGTCCACAGGGCGTCGCGCCCGCCGCTGTCAAAGCCTGCCATAGCCCGATCGCCCCCTCCGGCAGCAGCATAATCTCAAAGCCATCTTCCCCGGTATAGCCCGTGCGCGCCACAAAGGCGGCGGTGCCGAGGATTTGGGTCGCGACGTGGCCGAAGGCGGGCAGCGGCGTCAAATCCACATCACATAGCGGCTGCAACCATTCCAGTGCTTTTGGCCCCTGGATCGCGATCAGGGCGTGGCTGGCCGACTGATCGGTGAAACTGACATTGAGCGCCCCCAAATGCTGCTCGATCCAAGTGCGATCCTTGTCCTTCGTCCCAGCGTTGACGATCGCCACCCAATGCTGCGTCGCCCCCGCGCTCCCTTCGTAATAAAAAATCACATCATCAATGATGCCGCCAGCGGGATTGAGCAATACGGTATATTGTGCTTGCCCCGGCGTCAGTCGGGACAGATCCGAAGGGACGAGGCCCTGCAACAACGTCAGCACATCCGGGCCGTTGAGCCGAAACTTGCCCATGTGGGAGATGTCGAACAGTCCGGCTTGCTGGCGGACGGCGGCATGTTCTTCGCTAATACTGCTGAACTGCACGGGCATTTCCCAACCCGAAAAGCCCACCATGCGGGCCTGGGATGCGACCATCAGGTCATAGAGTGGCGTGCGTTGGAGGGGGGTAGAGATGTCTGTCACGATCGCGCTTCCGATGATTGCTTTCGTATCTTACTGGTGATCCTGATCGATCGAGCAGACTTGTATCACAAACCTCTTGCCAACGGGGTCAGCGCGCCTCACACTGGAAGGATAAGCGTCAACACCCGATCGCCAATTTTTTTAGAAAGCCTGTAGAGAGGATCGCCCTGTGAAAAAAGTATTAGCCATTATCTTGGGTGGAGGGGCTGGCACCCGTCTGTATCCGCTGACGAAGCAACGGGCCAAACCCGCCGTTCCCCTGGCTGGCAAGTACCGCTTGATCGATATTCCCGTCAGTAACTGCATCAACTCCGAAATTTTCAAGATCTACGTCCTGACCCAGTTCAACTCCGCCTCGCTCAATCGCCACATCACCCGAGCGTTCAACTTTTCCGGCTTCAGCGACGGCTTCGTGGAAGTGCTGGCCGCCCAACAAACCCCCGAAAACCCCAACTGGTTCCAAGGCACCGCCGATGCCGTGCGGCAATATCTCTGGCTGCTCCAAGAATGGGATGTGGATGAGTATTTGATCCTATCGGGCGATCACCTCTACCGCATGGACTACAGTCAATTTGTCAAGCGCCACCGCGAAACCAATGCGGACATCACCCTCTCCGTCGTGCCGATGGATGATGCGCGGGCTTCGGACTTCGGCTTGATGAAGCTGGATGATACGGGTCGGGTGATCAACTTTAGCGAAAAGCCCAAGGGCGATGACCTGAAGGCGATGCAAGTCGATACCACACTGCTGGGCCTCAGCCCCGAAGACGCCGCCAAGTCGCCCTACATCGCGTCCATGGGGATTTATGTGTTCAAGCGCGAGACGTTGATCAAGCTGCTGCGCCAAAGCATTGACCAAACCGACTTCGGTAAAGAAATCATCCCGAATGCGGCGAAGGATTACAACATCCAGGCCTACCTCTACAACGACTATTGGGAAGACATCGGGACGATGAAGTCGTTCTACGATGCCAACTTGGCCCTGACCCAACAGCCCCGGCCCCCGTTTAGTTTCTACGACGAAAAATCGCCGATTTATACCCGCCACCGCAACTTGCCACCGAGCAAATTCCTTGATGCCCAGGTCACGGAGTCGATCGTCGGTGAAGGCTGCATCCTGAAGAAGTGCCGGGTGCACCATTCGGTACTGGGGGTGCGATCGCGGATTTCCCAAGGCTGCGTCGTCGAAGATTCCTTGATCATGGGCGCGGATTACTACGAATCCTCCGATGAAGCGCAAGTGAACACCCAGGCCACCGACTACATTCCCCTCGGCATCGGCGAAGGCTCAATCATTCGCGGCGCAATCATTGATAAAAATGCCCACATCGGCGCAGGCGTCCAAATCGTCAACAAAGAGCGAATCGAAGACGCCGATCGGGAAAACCTCGGCTACATCATTCGCAGCGGCATCGTGGTGATCGTCAAGGGTGCGATTATTCCCGACGGCACGATTATTTAGGCCCGCTGATTTCGCCGCCATGATGCCGACAATGCTTTGCCTGGTGGGCTTGCCCGCCAGTGGCAAATCCACGATCGTCGCCCACATCCAAACCCATTGGCCGAATTTGATTGTGGTATCGCCCGATCGGATGCGGGCTGAGTTGTATGGCGATGCGACGATTCAGGGCGATTGGGCCGTGATTGAATCAATTGTCGCAACGCAGTTCAGTGGCGCTGCACAGGCGATCGGGCGATCGTCCTTAGCGATTTACGACGCGACCAATGCCCATCCGACACACCGGATTGAGGCGATCGGGCTGGCCCGTCGCAGTGGGTTTACAACGGTGATTGGGCTATGGATTGATTGCCCGATCGCGCTTTGTTTGATCCGGAATCAGGCCCGCCAACGCCAAGTGCCCGCATCGGTGATCGAGCGAATGGAGGCGATGCTGCGATCGCACCCGCCGCAGTTGGCCGATGGCTACGATCGGGTGATCCAGATTACCCCCGCAATGCCGGCGTCGGCGTGGTGGCCACAGGTGGCGTCATCGGTTTGACCCCGGCCCGATCGAGGATTTCGGGAATCAGGTCTTCGCGTTTGATCGCCATCATGTGGACGCCTTGGCAAATCGATCGGGCTTGTCGCACTTGCTCCGCCGCGATCGCGATGCCTTCTCGTAACGGATCAGCCGACTTTTCCAACCGATCGATCAAATGCTCAGGAATCTGCACACCGGGCACCATGCGATTCAGGAAGCGGGCATTTTTGGCCGATTTGAGCAAGAAAATCCCGGCCAGAATCGGTTTACCAGCGGGCCGACCCAGCTCATCCATAAACTTCTCCAATCGATCGAAGTCCGAAATCAACTGGCTCTGAAAAAACTGCGCTCCCGCATCGAGCTTCCGCCCAAAGCGACTTTTCAGCCCCGACCAACTGGGCGATTGCGGATCAACCGCCGCGCCGACGCAGAAATGGGTGCCGCCATCGGTCAGCGGCTGATCGTTCCAGTCGAGGCCCTGATTCAGCTTGCGAATCATTTGCAGCAAGCGCACCGACTCTAGTTCAAACACGCTCTTCGACTGCGGATGATCGCCCGCTTTGATCGGATCGCCCGTCAGCGCCAACACATTCTGAATCCCCAACGCCTGGGCACCGAGCAGATCGGCTTGCAAGGCGATCGCATTGCGATCGCGGCAGGCAACTTGGTAGATCGGCTCAATCCCGTGCTGCAACAGCAGCGCCGCCGACACCAGGGACGACATCCGCATCACCGCCCGACTGCCATCGGTAATATTCACCGCATGCACCCGGCCCTTGAGCTGCTGCGCCATGTCAATCATATGTTCGGGATTGCAACCTTTCGGTGGCGCAACTTCAGCGGTGATCAAGAATTCTTGCCGATCGATGGCTTGGCGCAACTGGCCGGGCGTGGGATGAGTCATGGGGAATGGGCGTTATAAATTAGCAATAAGATTTGATCAATTTTGTCATACTCATCACAGTTTGCCGCAAAATCCGATTGCGATATAATACTCAAGTTCTATTTCTCTCTGACCATGACTCAGGCCGCTGAAACCGTCGCCCCCCATGCTCTGGATGGCGCGATCGCCCAACTGAACGCCCGCCTCGCCCTGGCCCAAATGGGCATCCAAATCGAGCGACGCGGCGAAAAACTGAATCTGCGCGCCACCTTCCCGCCCAAACCCGGCAGCGATCGGCTGCGCCATACCCAGCAACGCCTCAGTCTGGGCATCCCCGCCACCAAACCCGGATTGAAACAAATTGAGCAAGAAGCCAAAATTATCGCCGCCCAACTGATCCAAAAAAGCTTTGCCTGGCATGACTACCTCGCCGCCAGCGGCGGCAAGCGGCTGAGTCAACTAGAACTGGCCGAACAGATCGCCGCCTTTGAGCGATCGTTCTTCGGCAGCGCCCATCGCCGGGTCAATCCCGCCGCCACCAAAACCACCTGGAACTCGGCCTACGCGCCCTATCTGCGCAAACTCGAAGCGACCCAAGCGGCCAATCGATCGCTCAGTCTGCCGGAATGCCTCTACAAAACGGTGAACGCGATCGCCATTAACAGTCGCAGTCGGCAGCTCTGTTGCACCGCCCTCGCCGCCTTCGCCACTTTCCTCAAACTGGAACTCCCCACGGATCTCAAAACCCTCGCGGGCGGCTACGGCAAACAACAGCTCCAGACCCGCGAATTGCCCACCGACGCCGCTATCCTCGCCGCCTGGCAACAAATCCCCAATCCCACTTGGCAATTTGTCTACGGCATCATGGCCACCTACGGCCTGCGCAACCACGAAGTATTTTTCTGCGACTACGCCTCGCTGATCGGCGGCGACACCCGCATCGACGTCCTCGCCGACACCAAAACTGGCAGCCATGAAGTTTGGGCCTTTCACCCCGAATGGATCGACACCTTTGGCCTGCGGGCGGTGAATTTGCCACCGATCGGCACCGACCTGACCCACACCACCCGGCAACGCATCGGCCAACGCGTCACCGCCCAATTTCGGCGTTACGGCGTCCCCTTTTCGCCCTACGATCTACGCCACGCCTGGGCTGTACGGACAATCCACATCGGGTTGCCCGATACCGTCGCCGCCAAGATGATGGGCCACTCAGTGGCGGTGCATACGCGAACGTATCACCAGTGGATGACCCGAAGGGATCAGGAACAAGCCGTGGCCGCTGCGCTGGCGCGGCGATAGTGAGTTTAGACCGACCAACTAGCAACTGTTCGAGTTACTGTCAGCGGGCGCACGGCATGGCGATTGGGGGCGACTAAACGGCGGGCAGTTGAGCGTCAGTCGAAACCAGCAGTTGCCGATCGGCTACCTGACCCTTCAAAATAGGCAACATCACCCCCACTGAATCGAGGCATCCCACCATCAACCCTCAGGCTGTTTTAATTGCCGCGATTTGTGAAATGTTGCGGTCATCTTTTCGCCATTAGCACTGCCGCCGCCGTTAGGTTCAAGCTGGGAAAGGTCGGAGAAATAATTAATGCATCGCCCCGAAACACTTCAAACTGATACTTCCCATCGACTAGTGTGCCGACTAACACCACGGCCCGATCGGGGTCAATCAACCAATATTCCAAGGCGTTAATCGCGGCATATTGCTGAGCTTTGTCTTCGTAGTCGCGTTTATAGTTGGTTGAACTTTCCGAGCCTGGAGAAACGACTTCGACCAAGAGGGCGGGCGGGGGCATTTTGGTGGTGAGCGTCGCTCGCTTCGCCATCAAAGTGAGATGGATGTCCTCTAGCACAACCAGGTCAGGAATCCGGGTGCGTGGTCGGCCCTTGACTTCGATTTCGCAGCAGTGAGGCTGAATCAGATCCCAAGGGATGCCTGCCGCAACCAGCAGCAACATCAGGCGATTGGCAACCCCATTGTTGAACAACGATTCCGTCATAAGTTCGACCAACTCTCCATCCCAATACTCGTAACGGCCCTCCGGCAAGTCCGATGGGTCAGTCGATAGATACGCTTCAAAGCTCGTGAACTGTGGTGATTTGGCGACTGTCATAGGCCGATCACGCCTTACTTGGCGGTGACTGATGCTGATGTGAGGTCAGATGAGGTGACGGCGATCATCCAAACCCGACATTAGCTTATCTTACTGAAAAAAATGCGGCGATCACCCGATCGCCACCCAGAAACTGCGATCGGGCGATCGCACCCGATCAGTCGTACCCAATAATTCCCAGAGAAATGTTGCAGCAGTTGCCGATCGGCTACCTGACCCTTCAAAATAGGCAACATCACCCCACTTAATCGAGGCAGCCCACCATCGAGAAAATTTTTGGCTCACTCAAAGGACTCAAGACCAACCAACTCAAACAGCTCCAAAAGCTCTACCACCATCGCCTCCCCATGGGTCCCCTGGTGACACCGGAGTTTGCCCAGCGGCTGGCGGCGGTGAGTACCGAGGTCGGTCAATCCGTCTGCATCTACCTGAATCGGCGCGGCCATGTGATCCGCGTCGGCGTCGGCTCCCCCCGCCAAACCCAAATCCCGGCGATCGAATTGCCCCGTTACGGCGGCGATCGGCTGAGTGGCATCCGCTGCATCGCCACCAGCCTCAAACTCGAACCGCCCACTGAATCCGACCTCACTGCCATGGCGATGCAACGGCTCGATGCCTTGATCACCGTCACCCTCAGCGGCAGCGGTTTCCAGAAACGTGGCGGTGGTCAGTCCGGCTACGTCCGCGACGCCTACCTGGCCCACCTAATTCCCCACCCCGAAGCCCGCTGGACAGTCTCCCCCCAGCTGGAATTAGAAACCCTCGAAGAACAGGATCTGACCGAATTTGTCGAAGGACTAGAAGCGGACTTTGAGAAGCAGTACATTGCCCGTGAAGTCGAATCGGACTGCGATCGCGTCCTGATCATCGGACTCCACACCAACGACATGAATACCCGTCGTTTCGAAGACGGACTCACCGAAGTCGGTCGCCTAGTCGAAACCGCTGGCGGCGAAGTACTCAAAACCCTGATCCAAAAACGTCCCCGCCCCCATCCCCAAACCGTGATCGGCGAAGGTAAGGTGCAGGAGATTTCGTTGGTCGCACAGACAATCGGGGCCAACCTCATTGTCTTTAACCGCTGTCTATCGCCGATTCAGGTGCGGAATTTGGAAAACCAGATTGGCATTCGCGTCGTCGATCGGACGGAAGTGATTCTCGACATCTTCGCCCAACGCGCCCAATCCGGCGCAGGCAAACTCCAAGTCGAACTGGCCCAACTGGAATACAGCTTGCCGCGTCTCACGGGCAAAGGCAAAGGCCTGTCGCGCCTCGGCGGCGGCATCGGCACACGCGGCCCCGGTGAAACCAAACTAGAAACCGAACGCCGCACCATCCAGAAACGCATCAGCCACCTCCAAAGCGAAGTCAACCACCTCCAGGCCCACCGCGCCCGCCTCCGCCAAAAACGCCAGCACGAAGCCGTCCCCAGCATCGCGATCGTCGGCTACACCAACGCAGGCAAATCCACCCTACTCAACGGCCTGACCCAATCGGCAATCTACGCCGCCGACCAACTCTTCGCCACCCTCGATCCCACCACCCGCCGGATGAGCGTCCAAGACGCCGAAACCGAAGAACGCTATCCCATCCTGCTCACCGACACCGTCGGCTTCATCCACGAACTGCCCCCCGCCCTGCTCGATGCCTTCCGCGCCACCCTTGAGGAAGTCACCGAAGCCGACGCGCTGATTCACCTCGTCGATCTGTCCCACCCCGCTTGGCATAGCCAACTGCGATCGGTAATGCACATCCTCACCCAAATGCCGATCGCCCCAGGACCCGCTCTGATTGTCTTCAACAAAATGGATCAAGTCGATGGCGATCGATTCATGGCCGCCAAAGACGAATTTCCCCAGGCGCTATTTATCTCGGCCCAGGACAACTTGGGACTAGAAACATTGCGGCAGCGGATTTGTCAGTTAGTGCGCTACGCGATCGCGGTGTGATTTGGGCATCCTAAGTAAGATCAGGTTTCGCCTTTGGCTGTCCCGGCCTTATTTCTATGACGACCCAAATTATTCCGCTTGAATCGCTTCAGAAGATTCAGAAGTTTTTGCGATCGACGTTGGTGTTGCCAGCGGCGGAACAGGCTCCAGGACTGAATTCGAACCTGGATTTGGTCGGCACGATGCCGGTGCCGACTTCGCTCTCTGGTCTGGGCGATCTGTTTCGCGTCGGGAGCAGCTTGGAGGATGGCGGATCGATGCCGAATGACCAGGGGCAGTGGTTTCTCAGTATTGTTGATCCGGCGACGACGATTAATCGCTTGCCGGGGCTATCGGTACAGCCCGGTTATCGCTTTGCGACGTACCTGCATCGGTTACGTGATCAAGGTTGGGGCCGAACGATCGCCCTACCAGAAAAACTGGCGACTACGCCCCAGTTGGCCGCTGCCCTCGCCGCCGCCGACAAACCCGAAAATCCACCACAACCTGCCGGGGCTTTGCCCGATCTGATGGCCGCGATCGCCGGAGACGAGCAGCCCATGTCCTTCATGATCGCTTCGATTCTCCGCCGCGAACTCCAGGAATTTGGTTGTCTGGGTGACGAACAACAAATGTGGCATCGCCATCGCTACATCGCCGCCGCCCCGACCCAAGCCCGTTGGCAGTGGCGCACCGAAGCCGCCCCCGACCTGCGGCCCCGGATTCGCATCCTGCCCGAGGATCGGATTGCGGTGGAATTTTTTAGTTGCCGCGTCCATCCGTCGATCGCTATCTTCCAGCATCTCGACCAATACGAAATCGGCAGCTACGTCGCCCAAAGCATCGATCGGCCCCTCGCCTTCGCCGAACAAAAAGCCGCGATCGAAACGGCCCGATAAATTACTGGATTATGGCAATGGTGGAAAAACCAATGTCTCCGGATCAGCGTTGGTGCCCATCAGCTTCTCCGCCGACTGATTGTACGAATAGGCGACGCCTTTCGCATTGCCACTGGTGATACTGAGGCTTTCCTTCGCCGTCCAAGTTTTTTGGCTGCCCTTGGGCAGGACTTCGGCAATTTCCGATTTGCCGTCACTCAAGACTTCGATCCAGCTTTCTTCCACGACTTTAATCGTCAGGACGATCGGGGCGGTGACCTTCGGGGTCACGCTGGGGACTGGCGTGGCAGGCGTAGTCGGAATTGTTTGGTTGACGGCACTGCTGCGGGGATTTGGGGCGTCGGATTTGGGCTGCATCACGAGCATCGTCCCGATCGCCAATAGACCCAATGCCACCAAACCGCCCATCCAATACAACCATGATCCGCGATTCTCAGATGGCCCGCCACCACCGGCGCTGGGTGCCCATTCGCGATTGGCGGCTTCTGTATCAACAATCGGTGCGATCGTCGATTGAATCGCGGTAGTCGGTTCAATGGCGGTGACAGGTGTTGGTTCAACCACAGGTGTTGGTTCAACCACAGGTGTCGGTTCAACGACAGGTGTCGGTTCAACGACGGGCACTGGCGCAACCACGGCGATCGGTGTAACGACGGAGGCAACCACAGGTGCCGGGGCGACTGCGGGCGGTGGGACTACGGGAGCTGGAGCGGGCGGCGGCGGCAAGGGCACCTGCATTTTCGATTGTTTCTTCCCGCCTCGGGCATTGCGGGCGGCGGGGGCATCATCATCGGGATGATAGGAGAGAAACTCCTCCGCTGGCTTTTTCAGCGACGGCGGATCCACGACAAAATCCTTGGCCATCTGCTTGCCATCCAGTCCCACCGCATCCCCATAGCGCCGAATAAATCCCTGGACAAATACTGGCTCCGGCAACCGCTCAAACTGGCCTTCATCCATGGCCTTCAGCAATCGGAGGGGGATAAAGGTTTGGGAAGCCACCTGGGCCAGCTCAATTCCCGCTGTCTCACGGGCAGTTTTGAGCTGCGCAGAAATTTGCTTAAGTTGTTCGGCCACTGGGGATTCCACGACTCAGTCCTCGTTGATGCTGATGCGACATGCCAAGATTTTACAGACGTCCTCGGCGGCGATCGGCCCTCGCAATCTCCCCAGACTGCAAAGTCGATGCGCGCATTCCCGCGACCCGGTAAAAGATTTCTCAGATAACACCATATATCAAGTGACTACCGTTTGATTGCCGGGGTTGGGAGATTTTTCTGTGCCCGCCACTGGACGATCGGCGTCCAAATAAAGTTTTGGCAAACAATCATCGATTTTGATGAACGCCCAAGAAACTCTCCGGAGAATAAATATTCGCCGCGATTAGAGGGGTAGGTACGAAATCCGGATCAGCGATCCGCTTCGCCGTCGGCCGTTCATTATGAATTTTCTTTATGCTATTTCCCCAGGTTTCGGTGGTCGGTGCCGTTTGGCTTGAGTCTGCCCGGATCCATTTCCATACCCGCCGCTATCGATCGGCTTGGTTGGCCCTCCGCGAAACCCTGGAAGCTACTCCCAGTTGCGTTGAGGCCTGGCATTTGGCGGGGGTGCTATTCCAGCAGGTGGAGCACTATACAGCGGCGCTGTTGGCCTACGATCGCGCCCTCAGCCTCGATCCCAATGACTATGTCACCTGGTACAGTCGCGGCCAAGTCTTAGAATCCTTGGGCGATCGACCGGGGGCGATTTCCAGCTATGGAGCCGTGATTGCCGGGAGTGCGACGTACCAGGATGCCCAACGTCGGCGCGATCGGCTCGTCCGGCAACAGCTGCGACTCACTCGGGTTGACGTATCCAGCCATTCAGCGTGAATCGACTGTCGGCAAAGGCGCGGGATGGGCAATGCACCGCCTGCACCTCATGCATGTAGTGGCTGGGAAAAAACACAATGCTGTTATCCTTCGGTTCGACGATCTGAGGGTTGGATTCAGCGGCCTGGGTGCCAGCGTGGGCGCGGCCATCCCGCATTTCCGTGTCATAGATCGCCAAGTTGCCCCCGGAGTAGGCTTTGGGGGACTGGTTGAAGTAGTAGACGTAGGTGAGGCGGCGGGCGGCGGTGTCGGGGCTGCTGTTGTCGTTGTGGGTTTTGTAGTAGTTGCCGTCGTTGTGGGCCGTGAGCTGGGTCTCAATCCGCGCCACTTCGAATGGATCGAGATCCAAATGCTGGATCACCCGTGGCATGACTTGCTTTAGCCGATCGAGCAGCATTTCGGTGTAGCGCGGGTAATAAATTACCAGGGAATTGCGGTGGTCCTGGTAGAATTCGTTATTCGTCGCTGGCCCGGTTTCGGCGTAGTCGGCGCGGTTGTCGATCGCGTAGTTGAGCAATTGCTGGTGCAATTCGGGCGGGAAGAAGTTTTCGATTTGGATGTAGCGATAGCGGGTCTGGGAGTTCGCCGCCAGAGTCGGGGCGGCCGGCGGCTGTCGCTGGGCAAAGATCGGCGGCTCGGTGACCATCCCGACGAGATTGGCGCTGGAAAAGGCGATCGCCCCCTTCCCCTCGGCGATCGGGATTTGCAGCAAACTCGGCACCGGATTGGGCTGGGTTTGATTCACCAGAATGGTGAAAAGTTGATGCAGCAAGGGCGCATCGGAGGACAGGACGATTTCATGTTGATGTCCGCCCTTCAGCAGAATTTGTACCGTCACCGGATGGGGCGCAGTGGGTGAACTGTTGGTGGCGGTGGAATTAGTCGTGGCGATCGGATCAGGCGAAGTCACAGTCATGGCGGGGCACCACAAGCGATTGGGGCAAGCAAATTGTCGCTTCCACTCTAACGCCATCCTGGCGGAACGCACGGGATTCTGGGACGATCACCTCGCTACGCTATTTGACGCAACTGCTGTCCGCATTTTCACGCAATCCCATTGCCGCCCCGCTGTCAGGTTCAGTAGAATCATGGGTGCGATAGCATCACTAAAATTTCATCCCCAAAAAATCATTCTCTTTCCTGAGGTAATCCCACTATGAACTGTCCTACCTGCGGCACCGATCAGATTCAACGCCAGCGGATCGCCTACGAATCAGGCACCACCAGCGGCACTGCCACGTCACGCGGGACAATCAATTCCGGATTCTTGAGCACGGCCAGTACCCGATCGACCACCACTTCCACCCACCAAACCTCGATCGCGGCGAAATGCGCGCCCCCCGCCTTCCCGAAAACGCGGAACGGGCTAATCATCATCGGTGTGAGCGTGGCCTGCTGGTTCACGTTGGGCAGTTTGACGGCTTATTGGTGGATTGCCGCGATCGGGATTAACTACGGCTTGATCACGCAATGGCGGCAACCGATCGACCAGCGGAACCTCAGCACTTACAAGCTGCAAATGCGCCGCTATGAGCAATCTTGGGTCTGCCACAAATGCGGCGAAATGTGGTGCGAAGAGGATCACACCGTTCCCGAAATGGCGGCCGAAACACCCGCGTTCGCGGCCAACGGCTATGAAGTCAGCCGCTAGAGCGGGTTGGTCAATGATTCGAATCGGGTGCGCAAAATTGCCTTATCTTCCACGTTAAATCAATCTCGGTAGGTAGTCACGCCATGAGCGATCGCGATATTGTCATTACCCGCAGCGCCGAGTTGGAGAAACTGCTCGATCGGCTTGGCGCTCAAGGCGCGGGACTCGGCCAGAAGGCGATCAGCCTCCAACACCAGTTGCCGCCCGACACCAATGCCACGCTCAAGTATATCTGTGGCATTCGGAACAAGGCCGCGCACGAAGTGGCGTTTAGCCTTTACCGACCGCACGAATTTCTCCAAGCCTGCGATCGAGCCAAAAATAGCGTCCAAAGCGTGGCCCTGCCCCCGCCAATGCGCAAAGTCAGCCCCGACGCTGGCAACGCGCCCGCACCCCGCCCGAAAACCATCGGGGTCAATTCCAGCAAGCATTCTAGCAACAAGTCCAGTGCCAATCCACTCACGGCGATCGCCACCAATATGGTCGCGGCCTTTGGGTATCTGCTGAAGTTTTTGGTGAAATTTGTCGCCAATTTCAGCTTGAGTTGTTTGGGCTTGGTGGTCGGCATTGTGGGGATCATCGCGCTGATGGGGCTGGTGATGGTGTATCTCCAATCGGCGATCGCCCTGCTGATCCTATGGGGCAATCCCGACCTGTATGTCACACCCGGATTGCTGACATCGACCATTCAGCCGATCGCGACCGGCTACCTCGCCGCCAGTCTGGTGACGATTTATTACTATCGCCGTGATAAACAAGCGGCGATCGACGGCACTTGGCGCACCCCCGAAAAACGGCTGCACCAACTCGAATTACTCGGTGGCTGGATCGGCGCATTCATCGCCCAACAAATCTTCCGGCACAAAACCACCAAACCGCGCTTTCAGTTGACGTTCAATCTGGTCGTGATTTTCCACCTGTCGATGCTGGGTAATCTGTTCCTGTTTCAAGGCAAATTCTGGTGGGTCAGTCTGGTGATTTTGGGCGTGGTGCTGTTCAATATCAATCAGAGTCAGCCTGCCCCGGTGCCCCCCGCATCCAAGCCCAAGATCAAAATCCGCCATCAACCACTGCATCGCTAATTTTTGTGGAACAGATGTGCTAGGCTAGTCCACCGTTGCTTGCACAAGAGACTGCTATGACTACCCCCACGATCGCGAAAATTTATACCGATGGCGCTTGCTCCGGCAATCCGGGTCCCGGCGGCTGGGGGACGATCATTTACTTCAGCGATGGCCGGGTGCAGGATATCGGCGGGGCGACGCCGAATACGACGAATAATCGGATGGAATTGCAAGCCTCGATCGCAGCCCTGGATGCCTACCAAACCAGCGGCCAAACCCAGCCGATCACCCTCTACACCGACAGCGAATACGTCCGCAACGGCATCACCAAATGGATCAGTGGTTGGAAGAAGAAGGGCTGGAAAACCGCAGCGGGCAAGCCCGTGATGAACCAAGACCTGTGGCAGGAATTGGACGAACTCAACTCCAGCCGCGTCACCTGGCAATACGTCAAAGGCCACTCCGGCGATCCGGGCAATGAGCGGGCCGACATGATCGCCGTGAAATGCGCCCACAGCCAGAAAAGTATTGGCTCGATCGTCTTGGCTCCCAGCGATGAACCCGCTGCCCCCGCCGTGGTGGTCAAGCCCGCCGTCACGGTTACCCCCACTCCCCCACCCGCCATGACCAACCCCGAACCCCCCACGAGCCACCTTGTTAGCAGCCTCGATCGGCTGCGCATGGCCGACACGATCGCCACCCAAGGTTACCTGATCACCACCGCCGAGCTGGCCGAACTGGTTGACTTGAGTCCGAACACGATCGCCGATCGGACAGAGGATTGGACGTGGCGCAACTGGCTGATCTCACGCGGTCGCAAAGCGGGCAACCAAATCCTGTGGCAGCTCGAACGGCAGGAATAAGCCCCGGAGTGATCCCCACATTGCCGTGCCAAAGCGCAGCAAAATGGGTATCCTAGGGGCAGTTTAGTCCCAGTTTGCCGATCGCCCCATGTCCACCAAAAATCTGATTTTCTGCATTCTCTTAGTCTTTATTCCCGTCTCGATCGCGGCACATTTCCTGCATTGGGGATCGTTGGCGGTATTTGTCACGGCCTGTCTGGCGATTTTGCCCTTGGCGGGTTGGATGGGGATGGCGACGGAGGAAATTGCCGTGGTCGCGGGGCCATCGATGGGCGGCTTGCTGAATGCCACCTTTGGTAATGCCACGGAATTAATTATTGCGCTGGTGGCGTTGAATGCGGGGTTGATCGATGTGGTCAAGGCGAGTTTGACGGGATCGATTATTGGTAACCTGTTGTTGGTGCTGGGCCTTTCGATGTTGCTGGGTGGACTGCGCTTCAAGGAGCAGGAATTTCCGCCGATCGTCGCCCGGATGAATGCCTCGTCGATGAATTTGGCTGTGATCGCGCTGCTGCTGCCCACGGCGATGAACTACACCTCATCGGGCGTTGACGAACTGACGATTCAGAAGTTGTCCGTGGCCGTGGCAATCGTCCTGATTGCGGTCTATGCGTTGACGCTGTTGTTTTCGATGAAGACCCACACCTATCTGTATGACGTGGGAATTGCGGAAATCGAGATTGAAGAAGGGCGCGACCTGACCACCGCTGAGGAAGATGTCGAAATTGAGAAGATTAACCTGCCGTTGTGGATTGGGGTCTTGCTGGGTTGTACGACTTTAGTGGCGATCGAGTCGGAATTGCTGGTCGAAAGCCTGGAAGAAGCCACGGCGATGTTGGGTTTGACTTCGCTGTTTACGGGCGTGATTTTGCTGCCGATCGTCGGGAACGCGGCGGAGCACGCCACCGCAGTCACCGTGGCGATGAAGAATAAAATGGATTTGTCCGTTGCTGTCGCCGTTGGATCGAGTCTTCAGATTGCCTTGTTCGTCGCCCCGGTGTTGGTGATTGTCGGTTGGTTCATCGGCAAACCCATGGACTTGGATTTTAATCCGTTTGAATTGGTGGCGGTGGTTGTGGCGGTGTTGATTACCAATTCGATTAGTTCCGATGGCAAGTCGAATTGGTTGGAAGGGACGTTGTTGTTGGCGGCCTATGCGGTGTTGGCGTTGGCGTTCTATTTTCATCCCGTGATTGAGGGGATGGGGATGGGGTAATGTAAAATGCGTCATCCACCCGATCGAGAATTCTCCCATGCGCCCCTGTCATTTCCCGCCGCCCCTGCAACCCGGCGATTTACTTTGCGTAATCTCCCCCAGTGGTGCCCTGCGGGAACGATCGAATCTCGATCGGGGACTGGAAATCTGGCGATCACAGGGCTATCGGGTTGAATTAATCGATGGCTATGCCGATCGGTGGGGCTATCTAGCGGGCACCGATGAAGGTCGCCGCAAACAACTCGAAACCGCATTGCAAAATCCTGAGTGCAAGGGCATTCTCTGTTTGCGCGGTGGCTGGGGCGGGTCGCGGTTGTTGGAATCCTGGATTGGCTCCAATGGCCAAGTCGCCGCGCCCCATGGCATCGCACCGGAAAACTTAAACAAATGGCTCGTCGGCTTTTCGGATATTACTAGCCTACTTTGGGCCTTTAGCCATTTTGGGGTGGCGGGACTGCATGCGCCGTTGCTGACGACGATCGGCGATGAACCTGACTGGTCGTTGCAGCGGCTATTCGACTGCGTTCAAGGCCAACCGTTGGCCCCACTGACGGGCGCAGGTTGGGGCGGCGGCAAGGCGACGGGATTGCTGCTTCCGGCTAATCTCACGGTGGCGACGCATTTACTCGGGACGCCGATGCAGCCGGATTTGGCGGGGGTGATTTTGGCGATCGAGGATGTGGGTGAAGCGCCCTACCGTTTGGATCGAATGTTGACCCACTGGCGCATGACTGGCGCATTGAAGAATTTAGCGGGCATCGCGATCGGGCGGTTTAGCAATTGCACCGCTCCGGCGGGCTATCCGACGCTGACGATCGAGGAGGTCTTGCGCGATCGTTTAGGCGATTTGGGTATTCCGATCGTGGCAAATCTGCCCTTCGGCCATGATGGCGAAAATGCCACATTACCTGTCGGCGTCGCGGTGGAACTGGATGCTACGGCGGGAACATTGCGCTTTGTGGCGGCGTCGGAATCGCTAGTGCAGCATTCCCCATGACAAAGATCACTGACATTTCGGGGATTTGTTTGTTACCGTAGCGGCAGGGTGACGAAGATTGATTCACCGAGTTTTTGTGAATACTAAACATAATTCATTAAAAGACCGCTTTATTGGGAGACACCGATCGTGAAAACTAGGGCAATGGCCACGGCCATTTTGGGACTTTGCAGTGCGATCGTGCTGGCACCATTATTTGAGCTTCAAACCGCCCAGGCCGCTGCGCCCAAGGCCACCGCAAAGACGATCGCCAAGGTGACGTTTCCCGGTGTGGACACGATCGCCAAATCCCCGAATCCCCTCCTCCTCGGCCAGGAATACCTCAAAAAAGGGTGGGGCGATGCCGCGATCGATGCGTTCAAGGAAGCTATTCGCCGCGATCCAAAATCCGCCCCTGCCTACCTCGGTCTGGCCCAAGCCCAACAAAAAAATGGTCAACTTGAGTTGGCCTGGGACAGCTACCAGCAAGTCGTCACGCTCGAACCAACGAACGTCATCGCGCTCAGGGAAATCGGCCAGTTTGGTGAATATCGCCCCGAATGGCAAACGGCGGGCATCACGGCCTTGGATCAATTACTCAAGCAAACGCCTAAAGACAGTTCGGCGCTGACCCAACGGGCTTTGCTCCTGGGTTTCCAAGGCAAATTCGAAGCCGCCTGGGCCGACTACAGCCAACTCGATCCGGCCCAAATGTCGCTCAAAACCTTACTGAAAGCGGGGGAAACGGCGGGTTACAGTGGCCGATCGGCGATCGCCGTTGACCTCTACGATCGGGCACTGACCCAAACCCCCGATGATCAGACCGCTCAGGTCTACCGCGCCTACTTTGGTCTCAAGGCCGATCGGGTGACCGCCACGGATGCGACCCAAGTCCTGACCCAATGGCTGGCCCAAAAACCCGGCGAAATTCCTTCGGTAATCGCCGATCTGACTGGGGCGTTGCCCGCCAATCCCGCGTGGCAAGGACTCTACGACCAGATTCGGGCCAAGTATCCGCAGCAGTTGAATATCCAGCAACGATCGCTGCAACTGCTCGCCGCCCAAGATCCCGCCGCCGCCAAAGCCCAGGCGATCGCCCTCGTCCAAGCCAACCCGAATGAACCCTTCGCCTACTTCATCCAGGCGGACATTGCCCGCCAAGCCCAGGACTTGCCCCTGGCGGCCCAAGCCTACGAAGCCATCCTCCAGCGCCAACCCGGCCAAATCGATGCGCTGATGTCCCTCGGTGGCGTCCGCTTCGAGCAGCGTTACTACGCTGCCGCGGCCCAGCACCTCCAGCAAGTGCTCCAACAGGATCAACAACATATCACCGCCCGTCAGGTGCTCGCCGATCTCTACGTCACCCAAGACCAACCGCTCCAAGCGCTCAAACTCCTGCGCCAAGTCGAAAAAATCCAGCAAGCCCAAGGCATCACCGATCGCACCACCCGCGATCGGATCGCCCAAATCGAACTCAACAGCCTCAAACGCCGCAGCTTCCAGCCGGAGTGGGAAGGCTACTAACAATCAAATTTCGACGCGATCGCAAGCGGCCCAATGGGCCGCTTTTTTCTTGGCAAAGCCCCAAGATTACAAAACTTTATCGCCTGCATTCCAAAATCCGGAAGATTTACGAGAAATGTATGTGAATTAAAGATTATGGGTACAATCACTGCATCAATTAACACCTATTTTATCTGCGTATTACCAGCTCAGGAGTCTACCGATGTCTCGATTCCCCCGCATCCAGTTCGCGATCGCGCTGATCAGTGTGTTGCAATGTGCCACCGCCGCGATCGCCGAACCACCGCCCCATGGCAACATTGAAGCTGCGCCGATGGCCACACCGACCTGGCGTGAACATACGTCCCAATCCCTCGACAGCGATGCCGAAACCCTGCAATGGGGCAACACGACAGTGGAACTATTGGTGCGTACCAGCCAATCCCCGGCCCTCCAGGCATTGATCCAAGCGCCCACCCTCGCCACGCAATTCGACCAACTCGGCGGTGACCTGAGCCTCGAAATCGACGGCACGATCGTCGATCGGGGCCGCAAGATCAGCACCGCCGCTGGATTGGCCGTCACCTTGGCGAAATATTTTGATCAAGCCGAAATCCCCCGGACGATCGTCATTCACAGTCAGGGGAAACCGGTTTTTATCAGCCGCCTCGAAACGACGGCTCAGGGTACTACCATGCGATCGCAGCTATTGAACCAGCCCGCCACGCGCCAAACTTTCCAATTGTCCGCCAATCGCAGCGCCGCCCGTGGCGTCCTCGGTGCCCTCGGCTTGATCGGGCTATCCCCTGACAATGCCAGCACCGTCAACCAGTTTATCGGCGATCTCGCCCGCGCCCCCCAACCCCAACTGGCCCAGCATTTCACCAAACTGCTGATCGACCTCCAAGGTCTGAGCCGCGATGCTAGCCCCGATCGGATCAACGCCCTGATCGCCAGCTACAACAAAATCATGAAAACCGCCGACAGCGACACGATCGACCAGCTCAGCCACAACCCCAACTTCCGCGCCCTCAGCAGCCTCCTCCAAAATCTCTCCCAATCGGCGGCAGCCCAACGGGCGACGGCTCAACAACAGCGTGCCAAGCCGTCACCACTCGAAGCCGAAGCCGAGGCGGGATTTGTGTTTACGGGATTGGGGGCCAGTTGAGAATTGAGAATGCGGAATTGAGAATTGTGAAAAATCCTCTGCCTTCACAATTCTCAATTCACTCATCGCAGCCCAGGCTGTAGCGCGTCTCAACGCCAGTGGTGGGATTGGTGCCGCTGGCGATTTCGCAGAGTTTTTTGACGACGTAGCGATCGACGAGGGCATCGGTGAAGTCGGCTCCGGTGATGTCGGTTTTTTCGATCAGGCTGTTGGTCATGATCGCTTCGGTGAGGATGGCGTTGCTCAGGTCGGCTTGGTACAGGGTGGCCCGATCGAGCAGGACACCGCTAAGATCCGCGCCTTTAAGGTTAGCGCCGTAGAGGTTGGCCATGGTCAGCATGGCGTTTTTGAGGTTGGCTCCTTCGAAGTTGGCATCGCGCATTTCGGCGGAGACGAAGACGCCGCGTTCGAGATCCTGGTGCGAGAAGTCGCGCTTAGTCAGATTGGTATTTGTATAGTTGATGCTGCGGGCCTGGGCCATCGCGACGGGCTGCGCCGTCAGGAATACACCGAGGATGGCGATCGTGATTACGAGCAGGGCATTCAACAGTTTCGATACCCAAGTGCGGGGAGCGGTGGCGGATGGCAGCATGGGCAGAATTCCTGAAGCGATGAACGATTGTGTTCGTAGCATAGCGTATTGGATAGAATTGAGACTGTTGAATTCCTCCAGGTAGATATGGCGAAGTGGAAAATCATCCTCGGTATCGCGATCAGCCTCGGTGGCTTGGGCGCATTGTTGGCGGCGACGAATCCGGCAGTGGATGCGTTTGAGAGTTTTGCGATCGAGCGGGTGCAGGTGGAGCTATGTCCGCAGGTGCCGTTGGGGTTGGCGGGGGATTGTCCCCGGTTGGTGGCGGAGAATCAGACGATGCTGAAGGGCTGGATTCGGAAGAATACGCAGACGCAGAATTATGGGTTGTTTACGCAATATGACACGACGCTATCGGTGCGGGAACTGGTGCCGGAACCCGCAAGGCCATTTTTAGCGATGATTCCGTTGCCGAATAACTATCGATTGCGGACGATCGGGGTGCTAGGCCGATTTGTGATCTATGGTGCGAAGTCAGAAAAGTAGTGGGTCTAACCCTTCACCAACTGCATCACCACCCCGATCAAACTGCCAATCATCAGCACCATCGACGCCAACGAACTCACGGCAAACCCTGGCCCGCGTTTTTCTGCCGCCTGATAGTAGCCCCAAGCATACAAAATCCGACCCACGACCCATACAGCGCCCAGGATCGCGGCATACTGCGCACTCACGACTGTGGCAAAAATCCACAACGCCGGGAGAAACAACATCATTTGCTCCAACATATTGTGATGCACCCGCACCGCCCGCTCAAAGTCCGGATCACCCGTCATCTCCGGCGGCTTAATCCCAAACTTCGCCCGCGCCCGACCGACATTGATCGTCACGACAAATAACACCACCACTGCCAGCACCGTCACCAACATCACCCAATTCATCATTGCGTTATTCCAACCACGTATAATTTTGTTCAAACTATAGCAGTTTCAGGGATTTGATTCTTCAGGACTAGTTGGCATCGTAGTCGGGCAAATTCCGCATTCACCCACCGCATCATTCATCCGCAGCACGATCGGGTGGTTAATTTCCCACTGGCCCCAACTGCGTCAAATTCACGACCTTCACCGTATTCGCGTTATAGCCCGTCCCTGGCACTCGCAAGGTTGCCCGCGCCACATTGGGTCCCGGCGTACAAAGCACCGCCGAGGCATCACCCTTGGCATTAATGCCGGAAACATAGACAAATAGCTGATTCCCGCGCTTCTCCGTGGTGTAGCTGACGGGCAGCAATTTATCCACGCAAGTGCCGAGATTAAAGGCCACGGTCAGAAGGGCAAAATTCCCTTTCCCAAAATTCTGTACCGAAACAAATTTTCCAGGCACCGTTTGCAGTCCGATCGTCCCCGCTGGAATCGCAATATCCGCTGCCTGCGCGATCGGCATTGCGATCAACGACACAGCACCCACCGCGACAACCGCCCCAACCTTCGCCATCCAAAAATCTTGACGCATAAATATCTCCAATGATTTTCCATTCGATCGCTCTTTAAGTATGAGAAATTTTATTCGCAGAGAAATCCACCTTAGGGTAGACATCCGCCCATCCAAGGTGTATAAATTTTAAGGATTAATTTTTCCTGACGAATTCTGACGGCAAACCCATCCAAACCAGCGAAACAACCGAACCATCGGTCATACAGCCTTCGGTAAACCCACATAAAACAGTGTAGCGATCCCCTCTACCTCAATCCCAAGGGTTCGCGGATGATCAGTCCAGTAAGAAGTTCGAGTGCGAATGCCAACAGCTTCTTAATGTTCTCATCACCCAAACACTTAAATTCGATGAAAACCGTTGCCATCGCACCCGTCGCCTACAGCGAATTCCTCCGCCAAGTCAAGTCCCAGCAAGTCGCCCAGGCCGCTGTGCGGGCTGACCGCATCGACTATCGGCTCAAGCCCGAATTCGGCGGCGAAAGCTATTACACCCAACCCAGCGGCACCGTCCAAGATTTGCAAAATCTGCTGCGCGCACACAATGTCGAAACGATCAATCTCCCCGCCACCGATGTCACGCCCGCTAGCTGGCTCGGACTCCTGCTCTCCGCTAGCATGATGGTCGGCACTTGGGTCTGGCTCACCAAATTCAGTGAAGCAGGCGGCGCAGGCGGCGTCATGGGCGTCGGCAAAAGCAAGGCCCGCACCTATAATCCCAGAAAAACCAGCGGTGGCAAAACCGGTCACAGCTTCGCCGATGTCGCAGGCGTCGATGAAGCCAAACAAGAACTCCAGGAAGTCGTCGATTTCCTCCGCGACGGTGAAAAGTACCGCAAAATCGGCGCGAAAATGCCCAAAGGCGTTCTCCTCGTCGGCCCGCCCGGAACAGGCAAAACCCTTCTGGCTAAAGCCGTCGCCGGGGAGGCAGGCGTGCCGTTCTTCAGCATGTCCGGCTCCGAATTCGTCGAACTTTACGTCGGCGTCGGCGCATCCCGCGTCCGTGACCTGTTCAGCCAAGCCAAACGCCAAGCGCCCTGCATCATCTTCATCGACGAACTCGACGCGATCGGTAAGTCCCGTGGCAGCAATCCCGGCATGGGCGGCAACGACGAACGCGAACAAACGCTCAACCAATTGCTGACAGAAATGGACGGCTTCGATGGCGATACGGGCGTGATTCTCATCGCCGCCACCAACCGCCCCGAAATCCTCGACCCGGCTCTGCGGCGTCCCGGTCGCTTCGATCGTCAAGTCCTCGTCGATCGCCCCGACAAAAGTGGCCGCGACCAAATCCTCCGCGTCCATGCCAGCACTGTCATCCTGGGCGAAGATGTGGATTTGACCACGATCGCGGTTCAAACCGCTGGATTCGCCGGAGCGGATCTGGCCAACTTAGTCAACGAAGCCGCCCTCATGGCCGCCCGTCACAACCGCCAAGCCGTCTTGATGGCCGACTTCAACGAAGCGATCGAGCGGGTCGTTGCCGGACTCGAAAAGCGCTCCCGCGTCCTCTCCCCGATCGAACGCCAAACCGTCGCCTACCACGAAGTCGGCCACGCCCTCGTCGGTGCGCTGATGCCCAGTGGCAGCAAGGTGTCCAAGATCTCGATCGTCCCCCGTGGCATGGGCGCACTCGGCTACACAATGCAAACCCCCGAGGAAGATCGCTTCCTGATGCATGAAGACGAACTCCGAGGCCGGATCGCGACGCTCTTGGGTGGTCGATCGGCGGAAGAAATCATCTTCGGCAAAGTCACCACCGGAGCCAGCGACGACATCCAAAAAGCCACGGATCTCGCCGAACGCGCCGTCACCCAATACGGCATGAGCCAAACCCTCGGCCCGATCGCCTTCGATCAAAACCAAGCGCAATTCTTGGAAGGCACCACCACCCGCCGATCGATTAGCAGCGAAGTCGCCACTGAAATCGATCGCCTCGTCAAAGAAACGATCGACAATGCTCACGACATGGCGATCGCCATTCTCAAACTCAACCGCGATCTGGTCGAATCCACCACCCAAACCCTGCTCGAAACTGAAGTCCTGGAAGGCCCGCAACTGCAAGCCATCCTCGCCCAAGTTCAAGCCCCCGAGGGATTGAGCGGCTGGTTGATGCCCACGGTGTAATTGAATTGATTGACGACGCTATCCAACCGCCCCGCGCGTGAACGGCAGGGCTAGTAAGGTAACCCGGCTAAACCCGGCTCGGATTTGGTTTGAGGCCCCTTAAGGGGTCTTTCCTTACTAGCCCAACCTTGACGCGCGGGGCGGGCGGGGCCGTAGTCGATCAAATTCCGAATTCGTCCATAGAATCGCAAAAAAGGGACGATCGCACCCAAAAGTCCGATCGTCCCTTTCGTTTTCCCAATCTGCTATTTAATCCGCGATCTTCCGGCCTTTCCCTGGCCATGGCCAATGGCGGAACGGATACCACATCTGCCCGATGAAATTCGTTGTCATCGTTTCTCCATCAATCCCGAATTCCTGGGGCTGTTCCTTCGGCAAATAATACGTCCCGAAAATCAGATCAAAAATTGGAAACAGCCCGGCATAATTTTTGCCATAGGCTTTACGATCGACCGCATGGTGCCACCGATGGTAGGCCGGACTCACGATCACAAACCGCAATGGCCCGTAGCGCCAAGGCACATTCGCATGGACGAAGGCAATATAGGCGAACAGTACGGGCGTATACAGTTCCACCGCGATCGGCGAGAAGCCCAACAGCAAAATTGGAATCGACTGCAAGCCTTTGGAAAACACGTCATTCCCCGGATGAATCCGCACGGACGACAGCCAATCGATCGTCTCCGCACTGTGATGGATCGCATGGAAATTCCACAGCGTCGGAATCCGGTGATTCAGCCGATGCGTCCAATAGCCCAAAAAGTCGCCCAACACAATCACCATCAAACCCTGAATCCATAGCGGGATTTTGGCGATCGGGCCGTAGCCTGCCAAAATGCTATTGAGATCCAGCGATCGGCCCAGCAGCAAGTAAAGCGGCAACACGACGATCGCCGCCGCAATCACCACCAACACCTGACTCACCATCGGCGTAAAGAACCAGTAAAAACTGTCCAACCACCGATCGTGCCGCATCTGCGGCTGGTGCGGCAGACTCGGCCACAGCCGCTCAATCACACCGAACACCATCGTCAGCACCAGAAATAAGACCAGTGCCCGAATAAATTTTTCTTCCATCTTGGTAAATTACTCCCGACCCGACTGCACTTGTGATTATATCAGGCCGTTCCAGTCGATCGGTGGCTGTCCCCCAGAACAATTAAGACCAGGACTGAACCAAAACCTGCGCCACTATCCGCAATGCCGGGTGCTGTAGGAATTTAACGGAAGAAACCGCTGAAAGCCTTGCCACGATTAAGTTTCAAGCGCCCCCTAAAAATCCCTGAAAAGCGCACTGGGATTGGTTTTCAAGGGTTTTTGAGCTTATAATCCAACAACTCTATTAACTTGCTGAGTTACCGATCGAATTGGTCGTTGCTTACTGTCATCAGACGATCGCTCCTATGCGACAACGGGGACGAGCACAAGTCTCACCCCCGAATTTTAGCCTATTCTAACGGCCATTGTCACGCGGCCAAATCAACCCCCACAGGCACATCCGCCAAATCAAACGCATCCACCTGCACCGCATCCACCAACGCCTCCCGCGCCAACAGAATCAACTCAAACTCATGCCGCGAAATCACCTCATGCTCCAACGCCACATGCGCCAATCGATCGGGCCGTTCCTGCGGCAACTGCCCCGCCGCACTCGCCGCCTTAATTCGCTTCAGAATCGGCGCGACTTGATGACTCCGATCGAACGCATGTTCCAGCCGCCCCAACGCCTCCAGCTCACTCGTCGGCATATAAATTCCATCAGTCAACCGATCGCGCCCCTCACCCGGCAACTGCAATAATGCCGCAATCTGATGACCCAAATCATCATTCGGAGCCTGACCGATCGGGTTCGATCGCCAAATCCAAAGTAGTGGTAGACGGACGATCGCGGGCAACGGCAGATTCGCCAAGATCCCCTCAAACGCCTGCTGCACCTGACTCAAACTGTACTGCAACGCCCAATCCACCAAGGGCAAATCCGCCGCCTGTCGCCCCTCCGCTTCAAATCGCCGCAACGTCGCCGTCCCCAAATACAACCAAGAAACCGCATCCGCCAATCGCCCCGTGATTTTTTCCTGCCGTTTCAAACTGCCGCCAAATCGCACTAACACCACATCCGTCAGGAAGGCGAAATTACTCGAAGCCCAACTGAGTTTTTGGTAATAGCGGTGGGTGCCATGATCCCGCACGGTGGTCGCGACGAATCGCCCACGGGTCAGGCCAAGGAGCGCCATTCGGCCTGTATTTTTCACACTAAAACCAATATGCTGCCAAACTAATCGATCGAACGCTACCGAATCATGATCTTGCAACGCATTGACTTCGGCATAGAGATAGGGATGTGCCCGCATCACCCCTTGGCCGAAAATCATCAACGATCGGGTAATAATATTCGATCCCTCAACGGTAATGGGAATCGGCATCGCCGTATAGAGATTCGCCAACAGATTACGCGGCCCCCGACAAATGCCCGCCCCGCCGAGTGTATCCATCCCATCGATCACAATCCGCCGCGTCAATTCGGTAAATTGATATTTCGCAATCGCTGACACCACGGACGGTTTTTCGCCATGGTCGATCGCCGCGCTCGTATACACCCGCGCCGCCTCCAGCAAATACGTCAGACCACCAATCCGCGCGAGGGGTTCTTCGATCCCTTCAAACTTCCCGATCGGCAATCCGAACTGCTGCCGCACAGGCGCATAATCCCCCACAACTCGCGTCACAAACTTCGCCACCCCGGTACAACTCGCCGGGAAACTAATCCCCCGACCCGCCGCCAACGATTGCATCAGCATCGGCCAACCCTTGCCCGCTTGCGCCACGCCGCCGACAATTTGACTCACGGGAATCACCACATCCACACCCACGATCGGCGAATTAAAAAACGGCACGCCCATCGGATCATGGCGTTGGTCGATCGTCACCCCCGGCGTATTCCGTGGCACCAACGCACAGGTAATGCCCAAATCCGTCCCTTTACCCAACAGATTTTCCGGATCATCGAGTTTGAACGCCAGTCCAATTAACGTCGCGATCGTGCCCAAGGTAATATAGCGTTTACTAAAATTCAACCGGATCGATAACGCCCCATCCTCCGCCCGAAACACCGTCCCCCGCGCACTAATACTCGCCGCATCCGAACCCGCCAACGGCTCCGTCAAGGCAAAACAGGGAATAATTTCACCCTTCGCCAACTGCGGCAAATAATGCGCCTTCTGCTCCGGTGTCCCGTAATTCAGCAACAATTTCGCGGGGCCAAGGGAATTCGTTACCCCCACCGTCGCCGTGTAAATAAACGATCGGGAAGCCAACTTCGCCATCACCGAACTGTACTCAAAATTCGACAATCCCAAACCGCCATATTCCGCCGGAATCATCATCCCCAAAAAGCCATCTTGCTTCAGCTCCGCCCACACCGCAGGCGGCAAATCCTTGCGCTGATAAATTTCCCAATCCGTCGCCATGTGACAGATCTTCTCCACCGGGCCATCGAGCAACGCCTGCAACCTTGGCGATGCCGTCGGATAAGCCTGAGCCTGCACCCGCTCCCAATCCGGCTTTCCCCCAAAAAACTCACTTTCAATCCACACCGAACCCGCCTCGATCGCTGCCGTCTCCGTCGCCGAAATCGTCGGCAACAACTTCATTGCCTGGATCAACTTCATCATCGGCAGCGTGATCAAAATCCGCCGCAACGACAAGAAATTAAATCCCACAATTCCAATTAATAAAACCAACGAAATCAGAACAATTAGCGCAACCATACGACAAACCTCCCAAAATCATTAATCCCGTAGCTCCCTAAATTTCGCCGTAAATGTTGGGTTTCACTTCGTTGCACCCAACCTACATCAATTTATACCGACACCATTAAATTCTCCACCACAGCGGCGGCACCCATCCCCCCACCGACACACATCGTCACC
The DNA here is from genome assembly GCA_031415035.1 of Cyanobacteria bacterium VAR_4_metabat_243. Classification (GTDB taxonomy): domain Bacteria; phylum Cyanobacteriota; class Cyanobacteriia; order Leptolyngbyales; family Leptolyngbyaceae; genus Romeriopsis. The sequence continues at coordinate 29,551 of JANOQX010000175.1, read as the reverse complement.
AATCCATACCGCATCCCCCGCCGCCGCAACTCACTCAGCAACGTCACCGTCAACCGCGCCCCCGTGCAACCCAACGGATGCCCCAACGCGATCGCGCCCCCATTCACATTCACAATATCCTCATTCAACCCCAGCTTGCGAATCACCGCCAACGACTGCGCCGCAAACGCCTCATTCAACTCAATCAACCCCATATCATCCAACGTCAACCCCACTTGTTTCAGTACCTTCGGAATCGCCGCCACCGGCCCAATTCCCATAATTTCCGGCGCAACACCCGCCACCGCAAATCCCAGTAATCGACCCAACGGTTGAATGCCCAATTCCGCCACCATCCGATCGCTCATCAGCACAGCCATTGCCGCCCCATCGGACATCTGCGATGCATTCCCCGCCGTCACACTACCCCCAACCCGAAACACCGCAGGCAACTTCGCCAGCGCTTCCAAACTCGTATCCGATCGTGGCCCCTCATCCACTTCAAACACGGTTTCCACTTTATGCAACTGACCATTCACATAACTCGTTTCATGAATCGTTACAGGCACGATTTCATCCACGAATCGACCCGAATTAATCGCCGCGATCGCCCGTTGATGCGATCGCAGCGCAAACGCATCCTGATCCTCGCGAGAAATATGATACATTTCCGCCACATTCTCCGCCGTCAAACCCATCGTGCAATAGGCTTGGGGCGCTTCCGCCACCAGTTCCGGGTTCGGCGCAATAATATGTCCCCCCATCGGAATCAAACTCATGGACTCGGCACCACCTGCGATAATTACATCTGCCTGTCCCGTCGCGATCGCTTGTGTAGCCATCGCGATCGCCTGCAATCCCGAAGCACAGAACCGATTCACGGTAACGCCTGGAACCGAATCTGGCAGGCCCGATCGTTGCCCAATAATCCGCCCAATATTAAATCCCTGTTCCGCCTCCGGCATCGCACAACCGATAATCACATCATCAATGCTGGCCGGATCAAGATTGGGAATCTTCGCTAAAGCCGCCTTCAACACGATCGCCCCCAAATCATCAGGCCGCATATTGTGGAATGCGCCGCGCGGTGCTTTGCCAACGGCAGTGCGGGCAGTGCTGACGATATAGGCAGTTTGCATGGCCATGATTTGTTCCTCCCAAAATGCATCTAAAATCAAATTCACGATTTATTGCGATCGATGCGGCCCCCTAACCCCCAATTCTGGGGGAACTGGAAGATTGTGATTGACTCTTTCTCCCCCAGAATTGGGGGCCGGGGGGCGGTTCGTCCGGGTCTCCGCATGAATCAACCTAATTCCGCAACGGCTTTTTCTGCGTCAACATCGCCGCAATCCGCGCCTGTGTCTTCGGCTGCTGCAACAGCGGCACAAACGTCTCCCGCTCCAACTGCAACAAATACGACTCCGGCACGATCGTCGGCCCGGACAATTCACCCCCCGTCATCACATAAGCCAATTTCGTCGCCAAAAACCGATCGTGCTCACTCGCAAATCGCCCCTGTTGGAAAATATAAGCCGCATGGGCAAACATCGCCCTCGCAGGCTTACCCAACAACATAATCGCGTTATTCAACGGCGGCGGCGTATACCCCTCCCGATCGAGCCGCAACACCTCCTCTTTGGCGACAAACAACCGCCGGTCGCCATTCATAATAATCACCGCATCCGCCGGTAAAAAGCCCAACTCCTGTGCCTCCTGCGCGCTACTCGACACCTTCGACATCGCGATCGTTTCAAACACCTTTTGCAGGAACGGCAGAATATGGCTGGGACTTTCGCTCGCCGCCCGTTGCGTCGCCCGCGTCACCATCCGCATAATCCCTCCCGCCCCCGGAATCAAGCCCACACTCAGTTCCACCAATCCAATGTAGCTCTCCGCCGCCGCCACAATCCGGGGACAAGCCATTACCATCTCCGCCCCACCGCCCAAAGCCCGTCCCTGAATCGCCCCGACCACAGGATAAGGCGAATAATAAACCCGATTCAGCAGCGTTTGGAATTTGGTAATTAAACCCCCGATCGCCGACTTCTCCACCAATTCCGCCTCCGATTCCACCACCAAACCCATATCCGACTGCGCCATCGCCGCCATTTCTGCTAAATTTGCGCCTCCAGAGAAGTTGTCACTGCCATTCCCAATCACCAATCCCCGGAATTCCCCCCGTTCCACCAACGTCATCACCGCATCCAATCCCTCCAGCACCTTCATACTAAGCGTATTGCCTTTCGATCGAAACTCATACAACGCAACCCCATCACCCAAATCCAGCAACGCCGCCTCCGGATTTTGCCAGAGAATGTTTGCCGGGTTTGATCGGATTCGATCGAGATCAATTACATCATCAGTGGGTTGCGAAGATTGCGATCCCCCTAAATCCCCCTTCAAAAGGGGGACTTCAAACACATTCCTCACAACACCGTCCCTGCTCATGTCCCCCCCTTTTGAAGGGGGGCTAGGGGGGATCACCAACCAGTCCTGAGTCGTCGAATTAGCATTAACATCCCCACCAACCGCCTCACCAACCGCCACCAAAACCCGATCGCGCACCCAAACCGGAATCACCAACCCCATCACCGCCATATCCGCCAACACCTTCTCGAACCCCAACACCGCCCAAATCGCAAAAGGCCCCATCTCCCAACCAAACCCCCACTGCAACGCCCGATCGATTTCAGCCACATCATCCGTAATCTCCGGCACCCGATGCGCGCAATAGTTCAACAACCGCACCATCGACTCCCGGAAAAACTGCCCCGATCGCCCCGCATCCGCATACAACAACCGCAACCGATCGGCCAAATCCAACCCCTTCGCCATCACCGCGATATTGCCTAAATCGATCAGCCCAGCAGCTTGATAAGATAACGTGACCGGATTCACCGACTGAATTTCCCCTTTAACTTTTTGATAAAATCCCTGATGTGTTTTCGCACCCAAAGCTCCCGCCGCCACCAGCTTCTGCAAAATTTCCGGCACCGCAAACATTGCCTGACTTTCATCTTCAGGAATCGCGCCATGCAAGTGCTTCAGCACCGCTAGCAATGTATCCAACCCCACCAAATCCGCCGTGCGGAACGTCGCCGATTTTGGTCGCCCCACCAATGTCCCCGTGAGATAATCAATTTCCTCGATCGTATAGCCCTGCTCCAACCCCCGCAAACCCAGCATTGTGGCAAACACTCCAATCCGATTCGCAATAAAATTCGGCGTATCCTTGGCAATCACAATCCCCTTACCCAACCGTATCCGCCCAAATTCCTGCATCTGCGCCAACACCAATGGCATCGTGTCCTCGGTGGGAATCAGTTCCAGCAATTTCAGATAACGCGGCGGATTAAAAAAGTGCGTCCCCAAGAAATGTCGCCGAAACGACTCCGATCGACCTTCGGCAATTTTCGCCACGGACAGCCCACTCGTATTGGTCGAAACAATCGTATTGGGTCGCACCACTGCTTCCACCCGCGCCATCAAATCCTGTTTGATCGCCAGGTCTTCAATCACCGCTTCAATCACCCAATCAGCATCCTGCAACCGATCGAGGTGTTCATCGTAGTTTCCCAGCGTCACTCGCCGCGCCACTTTCTCACTGAAGAAAATCGGCGGTGATAATTTCGATGCACGCTTAAACGCGGCTTCCACGCCTTTATTTTTATTCGCACCTTCGCTTGAACGATCGAGCAAATGCACCATCAAACCCGCATTCGCCAAGTGAGCCGCAATTTGGCTACCCATGATCCCCGCACCGAGGACAGCAACGGTTCTAAATGATTTCAACATACGACGAACCCCCTTTTTTGGGTGATGGTTATTAATGCTTGATTTATGCCGTGAAACGTGGATGGAGCGACTGCGCCGACGGATCACAGGTCGCAGCGGGCGGCATTGGACAACTGATTGCCGGAATCGTGGGCACCGCCGCCGTCTCCACGCGTTTTCGCTTCTGCTTCCGGTGCGGTTGTGGCAATTCATCACCATAGATCGACGCAATCGCTAAGGCATACTCATGATTGATCCGATGCCGATGGATTTCGCCATGACGATTGAGTAAACCATTGTCGATCGTCAATTCCGCATTCACCAACCGAAACCGCTTCACCACCGACCAATAGGGCAGATGGCAATTCGCCGTATCAACGATCGCTTGATACCAAGCCACAATGCAGGGATTTTGCAATAGTTGATCATCATCACCGACCCAATTCGCCGCCTGCGCCTGTGCCCGCAAAACTGGCAAATTCGGGAAAATCAACGCCCCACAAAACTGTCGATCGCCCCCCGTCAGCATCACATGGGCCACCAACGGCGCAGCATTTAATCGCCGTTCGATCGGCTGGGGCGCAATATATTTGCCGATCGACAGTTTGAACAACGGCTTTTTCAATCCCGTGATTTGCAACTGCCCATCCATCGTCATACTGCCAAAATCCCCCGTATGCAGCCAGCCTTGGGCATCGATCAGCGCGGCTGTAGCAATCGGATTATGGTAATAACCCGACGTCACATAAGGCCCGCGTACCAGCACTTCTTGATCCGGCCCGATCGCCAATTCGATCCCCGGAATCGGTGCGCCCACTGTCCCCGCCCGATTGAAATCCGGTCGATTAAAACAAACCACCCCGCCACTTTGGGTCAGACCATAGCCTTGCAACACCGGAATTCCCGCCGCCGTCAGCACATTCGTCACCGTCGCTGGTAACGCCGCCCCGCCACTGAGCAAATATTTCAACCTGCCGCCAAACAGCGATCGCCAATGCCGCAGCACCGCCCGATCGGCCAGCTTCAATAAGCCCGGATAAACCCGATCGGTCACTTGGCCCAACTCATGTCGCTGCGCCACCTGCAACGCCCAGGCAAAAGCGATCCTAGCCCAATGCGACTTGAGTTTTCCACCTCGATCGCGGATTTGTTGATAGATTTTCTCCAGTAATAATGGCACCGTCGCAAACACTGTGGGTTTAATTTCCTGGAGATGTTTGATCACATGCTTCGCATCGGAGAAGTAAATGCTGTGACCATAGTAGAGATGTCCATAGAGTAAATGCCTTGCAAAAATATGCGTCAACGGCAGAAACGCCAGCGCCGACTCCGACTCACCCCAACCCAAATTCGCCAATTCGCCAAAGGTCGCTAACGCATTCCCCGCGATGTTTTCATGGGTCAGCATCACACCTTGCAATTCCCCCGTCTCACTCGGAATATAAATGATCGTCGCCAAATCCTGCGGTTTCACGCCCTGCCGCAATGCCGCTAACGTTGTCGCCGATGACCCAGGGTCGGTCGTAGACCATTGCACCTTTTCGCCCCGCGCCTGCACTTCCGCCAGTGCATAAATTACCGGCGTGGCCCCGATCGTCGATTTAACTTCATCCCAATCCGCTGGCACCGTCGCCACAATCACCTGCATCAAGTCCGGCAAATCCGTTAAATGCGGCACCAACGTTTGCAGCAAATCCACATTTGTCACCACCAATGCCTTGGCCCCACTATGTTGTAGCGCCCACCGCATATTCTCCAACGTCTGCGTCAAATCGATCGGCACATCCACCAACCCCGCCAACAAACACCCCAAATCCGCGATCGCAAAATCCACATTCGACTGCATGATCAGCGCCACTCGGTCGCCCGCATTTAACCCCAAATCGCGTAAACCTAGCGCCGTCGTTTCCATCTGCCGTTGCACCGATCGATTCGACCACGATTGCCAACCCACAGTGCTCCATTGATTCACCGCCTGCGCATTGGGATGCCGTTCACAAGCCGCATCCAGCAATCCCGGCAGCGTTTTACCCAAACTCGCTAATGGCGCGATCGACGGCGTTGGCTGCACCAATTTACAAGTCGCACTATAGGGATCGCAGCGTTCCAGATCGACCAAATGCCGATCGAGCCAGACCTCCACATCATTAAACATCGTCATCCGATCGAGGTCATCATACAAATCGTGATACGCCCCCGGATATTCGTGATGCTCCTTATCCGGCCACAGCACCCGCTCAAAGAACGCCCGACTGCCCTGCGGCGAAGTCACCCCATCCGCCGTCCCATGCATCATCAACAGCGGCACCCGTAGCTCCGCCGCATGATAATTAATCCAATCCACCGTGCCAAAAAATTCTGTCACCAACCGCGCACTACCCAATTCATGCCGCAGCGGATCTTGCAAATACACCGCCAACGCCTCCCGATCGCGTGTCGCCAGACTATTGGCCAACCCCGCCGTCAAACTAAAATGCGGCAAAAACTTCGACAACACCCCGCCCACCAATAACTTATGCGGCGGCACCTTAATCTGCCCCAACGCCGGGGCACTGACGATCACGCCCTGAATCGCATCTGGCGATCGCAACGCATAATCCAGCACGATCGTCCCGCCCATACTATGGCCCCACAGCACCACCGGACAGCGCGCCCGCTCCAACCGAATCCGCGCCAAAAACGCCCGCAAATCCTCCCGAAATTCCTGCCAATCATCAATATGCCCGCGCTGTCCCTGCGATCGGCCATGCCCCCGCAGATCCATCGCATAGACTTCATAGCCCTGCGGCACCAGGTATTCCACCACATTGGAAAGAATTCCGCTATGACCACCCAGCCCGTGAATCAGCACGACGATCGCCGAATTTGATTGCTCCGGATGCCAGCTTTGAAAATAGAGATTACAACCCGCAAACCCTTCAAACGTCCCTTCTGTATGCTTCATAGCGCACCCGCCAATATTGGGTTACACGTTGCATTAGTGTTGGGTTACCCGTTGTTGCACCCAACCTACGTTAATTTAGTTTGATCAAAATGTGGCGGTTGATCCATTGCTTTCACCGTAACGAAACATCGCAATTACAACATCCAAACCATGACTCAACGTGGCGCTAATTACATCAACGTTCGCAATTAGCAACGCGGCGTTGATGTTCCCTCGATGGTTCCTTTGATGTATGTATCCATCCTAATCAATCCGATCGCCGATCGGCCACACCCCAAATCAAAACTTAACACCCCAAAAACTCAGAACCCCCTTTCCAAGGGGGCAGGGGGTTCTCCTCCCGGATCTAACGCCGCCCGCTCCCCTTGCCCTTCTCCGTCGGAAACGCCGTTGGCAACTCACCCAACTGCGATCGCATCTGATTATTTTCCAGATTCAGCTCCCGAATCCGCCCCGACAAAATCCCAATCAACTTCAGCGCAATCTCCGGCGTCTCATTAATCGCCTCATACAACTGCGACTGCGTCAGCTCCAAACAAGTACAAGGAATAATCGCACTCACCGACGCCGATCGCGGCTCCGTATCAAACAGCGACATCTCCCCAAAAAAATCCCCCCGGCCCAACTGCGTCAGCTCCTGCCGCCCAATATGCACCCGCACCTGCCCCGCCGCCACAATATACAGCGACTGCCCCTCATCACCTTGGCTGAAAATCACGCCCTTCGACGCATAGGCGCGCTCCTCCATCACCGCCGACAACCGGATCAAAAAGTCATCCCGCAGTTCGCGGAAGATGGACACCCCACGCAAAAGTAATAGCCGATCGAAATTATTTAGCATTCCCGGTTTGTCACGTACTGCCTAGGAAGATTTTGCCCATTGTACCCCGCGACTCGTAACCCGCAACTTATCGCATCGGCCCTAATGCTGCCGTATTCATATCATCCTCATCCGGCTCCGGGAACATCGACTGCCGCGCATTCACCCCCCACTGATTCAGCGTCTCCTTCACCTGCGCCCGCACCAACCGATCGGGGTCATTGCGCAACTTCGGCAGCACATTCTCAAACGCCTGCGGATACACATCACGCAAATACAACAGCGCCGCCTCCCGCACATAGCCCTTCGCACTCCGAATCCCCCCCAACACATGATGCCGGGTCAAACTCCACCGCGCCTCACTGGCCAAATAAAAGCAAGCCGCCATCAACCAATCTGAGAAGAAATGCCGCAGATCCATCAATTGACAGAGCCGCGCCTCCGGCGACAGCGGCGTATAGCTCAAAATATTCGCCAAGGACTCCAACTGCTTCGACAGCTCTTCCTGCTGCTGCTTAATCACCCGCTCCAAACTGGCCAGCAGCGATCGCTCCGTCGCCTGATCCGACTTGTCCCGCGCCAGCCGCAAGCGCTCTTCCAATTGCTGATGTTGCTTATCCAAGTCAGGATTGCGATCGAGCAGCGTCAGCACCGCCCGCTTATTCGGCATATCCAACTGGTTATCCAAAATCTCCAAGCCCTGGGCCATCGTCATCACATTCCCCGATTGCAGATTAAACGCCGCCGCCTGAATCGTATAGGGGTCATACAAAAACTGCATCAACAAAAACAGTCGCTCCAAACTGTCATCCTGAATATTCTGCAACGCCCGCCGCACCATCTCCACCCGATCGCTGTATTTTTGGCCCGCGATCAGATCCAGCATCCCCGCGCTCGTCTGGCCCATCAGCATCAACTCCTGATCCACCAGCGCCTCAATCCCCTTCCGCCCCAACCGATCGAGCGTCGCTTCAATCCCCCGATCGTCCGCAATCTTCACCAACGCCCGCAGGATATTCCGCCGATCGTCGCCCCAGACCATACTCAACCGACTAATCATCAAATCGATCGCATCGATCGACGCCAACTGGCCGATCGCATTCCAGGCCGTCGCCCGCACCGCATCGGGATTGCGCCAGTCATCCACCAGCCGTTGCAGCAGCGGAATCGCCTCATCGCCCAGATTCACCAAGCCCACCGCCGCCGCCGATCGAGTGTGCTGGTCGTAGAGCGCCTTGATCAGCATCGGATAGGCCTTCTCGAAATGCGTCGCACTCACCACCTCCAGGGCCGCCAGCCGCACATCGGGGTCGGCATCGTTCAAGAGATTGGGCACGTAGAGTTGCAGCGCTTGCAAAAACTTCAAGTTGGTCAAGGCCTTCGCGCCCAGCAATTTCTCCGACTTTTGGGTATTGGTCAGCATCAGGCGCAGCACATTCGTCGCTTCGCCCTTCAGCTTCGTATCCCCCTTTTCCAAACAGAGCGCCGCCGCCGTCCCCCGCACCATCGGCGGAATACTCAACGCCATATAGGGCTTCAGCTTGGCATAATCGGCATTCGCATCGGTGAGATAAATGTATTTCAGCGCACTCGCCGTCAGATCGGGCCAAGTCGATCGAGCCAAGAGCTGGTTCACAATGATCAAATGCTGCGGATCAGGATTGCGCGACTTCACCATAATCTCCAACACCCGCTGTTGCAGGGCGATCGTCAACTGCGGCAACATCGGCATCAACACCGCGCCCGTATCCTTGGGATCGATCCGGCTCAACAGCTCAATACACGATCGCAAGTCCGCCTCGGATTTCAACTGGGTCAAGGCCGCGATCGCGTCTTTTTTGAATTCCTTCAGCACCAGATCGTTGGAGCGAAAACTCGTGCGCGCCGATCGCAGCACCCACAGCCGCAGATAGTCGCCCCGGATCATCACATTCGTCACCAGCCAGCCCACCGAGAGCAAGACGCTACTCAGAAACAGCGTCGTCTGCCACTGCGCCCCCAACCAGTTATCCAGCTTAAAGGCAATAATCACCGCCAAAATCACCCCGACCAATCCCGTGGCGATCGGTTCGGCATTGCCCCGCACCATGGACTGAATGTTATTCCGCACGCTATCGGGCAAGGGCTGAAAGATCACTGGGCCAATACTCGCCAGCAGCGTGAAGTGAAACAGCTCATACAAAAACTTCAGCCCAATCATCAGAAAGAACTGAAGCTGCACCTGCCCCTGAATCGCGGGCCAAATCTGCTGTAACTGGTCATACAGCGGCCCTGGAATCAGCGCACTCAACGCCCCCAATCCGCCCAACCCCACCACAGCGATCGGCAACACCGACGCGATCGGAAAAATCCCAAACCGCTCAATCAACCGACTGGAAAACACCCACTGCACCGTCAGCTCAAAGAACCCCAAAATCCCCTGAAACCGCCCAATAAACGCCGCAATCACCTCATCCTGCGGCTGCCCCGGCGACGTGCCCATCACCAGCTTCAGCAGATCGCGATTCTGCAACTGGCTCATAAACTGAAAATCCACCAGCAGAAACACAATCTCCGCCAGAATAAAGAAGGTAAACAGCAATCGCCGATACCGCCCCAGTTCGCCACTAATCTTGCCCGTGTTGGTTTCCGGCTTCGATTCCCGCCGCCGCGACGTGGACTGTGGAAAATACCGCTCATACAACCGCCCCAACACCAACAAAATCCCCGCCCCAGCAATAATCATGCCAAAGGCCAAAAACACCACCTTCGACAGCCCCAACCGACTCAACAACAGCGGCAACGCAAACCCCGCCACCACATCCGCCACCAACACGCCACTACTGATCAGCGGATACGTCCGCCGCACTTCCCGCACATTAAATAGTTGATTGGCGGTAATGCTCGTATTCAGGTCATTCAGCACATAGATCGTCTGGAGCCACAGCCGCATCCCCAGCACGCAGCTCTGCAACAGCGTCATCCCAGCAATGCCCATCGCCTTCGGCAGATGATGCCCCGCATCGATCCCCCATTGCCACAGCGGAATCGGCACCGCAATCAACGTCGCCACGATCACCACCACCCAGCGCAGCGGAATGTAGCGTTGCAGCCAGGTATAGAAGGCACTCCAGGCGCTACTAATCAACATGCTCGCCAAATAAATCAGCGGCAAATAATTCGCCCCAAACTCGCGCAAAAACAACCCGCTCGACGTCGCCTCAAACCACAGGATGCCGATCGACGTCAGCACATAGAACCCAAACATCCAACTAGTGCGCCCCAACTCGCCGGGACGCAAATTCATCCAGCGCAGCACCTTCCGCCCCAGATCATCACTCGAAAATTCTTGGATACCCGATATCGTCATGGGTTGATGCGCTCGATCACAACCGTCCGTCCGCCTAATTCCTCATGCCCCAAGTTACACCCGAATGCCCCAGCCGGATCAGCGGAAATGCCGATCGCCCACTAAAATCTTCCCCCCAAACAAAAAGTGAGGCGAACTTGACGTTGCCTCACTTGGATCAATGGATATTGATGCCCAATTCAACCGTGTTGTCGAATGTGGGCGGTGCCCACCCTACTTCTTCGGCGCGAGGAACATCGTCATGTTCCGACCTTCGCGCTTGGGATACTGCTGGACTTCGGAGATTTCCTTCATGTCTTCGGCCATCCGCTTCAGCAAGACTTCGGCCAAGCTGCTGTGCTGGATCTCGCGTCCCCGGAAGGTGACGATCGCCTTGACTTTATCGCCCGCCTTGATAAATCGATCAGCCTGACTCAGGCGCACTTGGTAGTCGTGCTCCTCAATCTTGTAGCGCATCTTCACTTCTTTGACATCGACCGTATGCTGCTTCTTCTTGGCTTCCTTGGCCTTCTTCTCTTGCTCAAACTTGTGCTTACCGTAGTCGATGATTTTGCACACAGGCGGATCCGCCTTGTCACTCATCAGCACGAGGTCAAGTTCCTTTTCTTCCGCCAGTTGCAGCGCTTCGCGTGAGGACATAATGCCGATTTGGGCACTATCGCTATCCAGCAACCGCACTTTCGGAAAGCGAATGCGCTCATTAATCATGGGCATTTCGCGCGGTGTAAATCTTTTGTCTGCCACAGGCACCTTAAATAAACGATGAATAGACGACGAGCGTGAACCAAACAATTCACAACACCCACTAGAATACAAAACTTTTCGATCGAGTGGAGGAGATCTTCACAATCCAAAAAGTTTTGCGCTGCCGATCGGCCTTGAGGGCACGATTGGAATTTGGTCGGTGTTGTTGCCATTGTACTAGCGAATTTACCCAAGCCATCGGAAAATCTTGGCAAGTGATTAGAATAGTCATACTGCCGTTTCATCCCCCGCCCATGACTGCCTCGCTGCCACCCCACTGGACCCATCGCATCGGCCATCGTCGTACCTGGCTCTGGCGCGGTTGGCCGATTCACTACAGCTATGCCCCGCCCGCTGGCCCCGCCGCTGATCCACCACTGTTGCTGCTTCACGGCTTCGGCGCATCGATCGGCCATTGGCGCAAAAACATTCCCGCCCTCAGTCAGACCCACACCGTCTACGCGATCGATCTTCTAGGCTTCGGCCAGTCCGCCAAGGCCCCGGCCAGTTACGACACGACGCTTTGGGTGGATCAGGTTTACGAATTCTGGCGCGAATTTATTGGCCGCCCGATCGTCCTGGTGGGGCATTCCCTCGGCTCGAATGTCGGTTTGTCGATCGCCGCCCGCCATCCCGAGATGCTGGCCGGACTGATTATGTTCACCCTGCCCGATGCCTCGGTGCTGAATCTCCCCAATTGGCTACGATCGCCCATCCTCAAACCCTTGATCGACCTCCCCCTGGCCGGATTAAAGCGCCTCCTCACCGCCCCGATCGTCTTCGCACCCCTCTTCCGCCTGATCCGCCGCCCCCAAACGATCCAGAAATGGGCCAAATCCGCCTACCAACTCGCCACCGCCGTCGATGATGAATTAGTCGATGTGTTCTCGCGCCCCGCCTACGATCGGGGAGCCACCCGCGCCCTCGCCGCCATGATCAATGCCAAAAATCCTGAATCGGCCCAATTGCAGGCCCGCGTCGTGCTGCCGCAACTGACCCTGCCGATGTTATTAATTTGGGGCAAGCAGGATCAGGCCGTGCCCCCGACCCTGGCGCGGCAGTTTCTGCGCTACAACCCGAATATCGAGTTAGTCGAACTGGATAATATCGGTCACTGCGCCCATGATGAATGCCCTGAGGCGATGAATCATCTGATGTTGGGTTGGATTGCTAAGTTGGGAATTTGACTCGACTTCGCCGCCAAACCGCCCTGGAATGGAATTCCGGGCTACAGGCAAAAGTCCTTCGGACTGGGGATTTAGTCCCTAAGGGACTTGCGCTATTAGCCCGGAATTCCATTCCAGGGCGGGCTGTGCCGTAGTCCATCAATTCACCGCCACCATCAATTCACGGCCCCAACCCATTAGGCCGCCGCCCAAGCCTCGGCCGTCAGCGCATCGGGAATCCCCAACACGGGACAGAGCATCGTCTCACTCAACCGTGCCACCAAATGATCCGCCCGATCGTCACAGCCCACAATCAGCAGGGTGGCGTTTTCCGCCTGGGCCACTTCGCCTAGCTCGATCGCGATATCGCCAAACCGCAGGTGCGTCTTCAACGAACCGCGCCATTCCGTCGCCAGCGATCGGGCCTGCCAAAGAATCCGATCGGCCTGTTCAAATTGGGCCACCCGCGCCAGCGCCGTAATCGGCGGGGGCGACGTCAGCGTGGCCACGGCCCCCTTCCGACCCCGATGAGGATTGAACGGACGACTGCTATTGGTCGAGGCCGCCACGGTCGCCATCTCCGCCGCCACGTAGACCACCTGCACCGTCACGGGTCGATTCGTCGCCAACCGGGTTTGCAAGGCGATCCACAGGGTCAGATCCAACGCCGCTTGACTCTTTTCCGAATGGGAATAGCCCACCAGAAAGTTAATTTCCGCCAGTTCTTGGGATAAATCCGGGGCCGTCGGGGGAATCAGCCATAGCTGCTCCGCCAAACGCGGCACGCCTAGATTGGTTTCTAGCCGCGCCATCATCGATGAAATATTCACGATCGATAAACCTCTCAAAAATAATCTTGGACGAGCGGTGGGCCATGCCGCACCGCCCCCATACGCAAAATTTCTGGGCGCGCAGCCATCTTAGGAGATTTTCGTTCAAAAAAATGTAAGTTAAATGACTTAATCACATGATCAATCGACCAACTTACCGGACAGCCCCATGACTCCTAAATGTCGGCGACCCACAGTAGTGATAGGAAACCATCGCGGCCCTACTGAACAACAAAACAACAATCAAAAGCAGGCCAACGCGTCACTGATTCGCCCTGATTAAAATATATCGCAGAAAATCCGGTTCTCCCAAGCAATTAAAAGTTTCGATCAATGCGTTTCACATCCATTTAATGGCAATCACAATCGATCCGATCGGGCGATTACCGCATCGCCAAGACTCCCTTTGTGCAAGAGTTTGACCGCCCCGCCAACTCAATTTAGTCAACAAATATTTACAAGAATCAGCGATTCAATCACATTGCTTAAAGCCGTCATCCGGTCATGGACAAAGCCAATGACAACGGTACTTTCCCATGCAAGATTTGGCTCCTGCGGCCCCCACAATCCAACTAATTCCCACGATCCCAGCAATACAGATATCTGATGAGTCAACCGATCGAGCGCAGAATCGATGGCGCGATTAATACATTTCCGTTACAAAATTCGGCTGAGCCAGCTGCGATTGACGCTCATAGCGCTTAACTTTCTTCAACAATTCCAAATAGGACATTGGTAACACGATCGGCCACAGCGCCGTGGCAATCATCATCACAATCCGCGAAGTCTGACGTTGGTTGAGGCTCATGCCCGATTCTTGGATGTACAGGCCATACCAGTTCGTAAACAACATCGGCATGACGATCGCATACAAAGCCAACAACCCATAAATCAGTACTTGCATAATTCAAACACTCTTAATCAGGAACACGCGGCGTAGCTTCGGGAAAGCGGGTCGTCGGCATCACCGTCAGGGCGGGATGGGCATCGACTCGGTTAACCTCATTCTTCAAGATTTGCCCTCGATCGACTATCGGCATCCCTACCGATCTTTGGACTGTTCTCAGGGCATTTCTCCGTAGATCTACAGAAGGCATAGCTGCTGAAGTAACTCGCGGGTTTGGTGCGGTTTGACCAAGGCATTGGCGCACAGGATGCCCGACGCCGCCACAGCAGGTACCCCAATTCCTGGTGTCGTGCTGTCCCCGACGCGATACAGGCCCCGAATCGGCGTGCGGCAACTGGGAAACATCCCCTGCCCCGCCCCAATGCCTGGGCCGTAGGTGCCATGATACCGACGCAAAAACCGCGAACGCGTAAGCGGTGTGCCAATTAATTCCAGTACAACCCGATCGCGAATATCGGGAATCACCCGTTTTAACGCTGTATAAAGAATTTCACTCCGCTGCTGCTTCCGCGCCGGGTAATCGGCATCTTTGACCCAGCCCGCTGCACTTTCCAGGGTGTATGCATGGACGACATGATGCCCCGTCGGGGCCAGTGCCGGATCCCACACTGAGGGGATCGAAATCATACAGACATTGTTCGGAACTGTCACAGGCTGGCTTGCATCCTGGACAACAACATGATGGCCCGCCAACGCCGGATCAAGTCCATCGGCCCGAATCCCCAAGTGCAGGTGCATAAAGCTCTCGATCGCCGGAGTCGCCAATTGCGCCGCCCGATAATCCGCAGGCAAATCCTCCGGCTTCAGCAAATGCTGGTAGGTATCCCAGAGCGTGGCATTCGAGATCACAATGGGAGCCGCGATCGTCTCCCCCGACTTCAGTCGCACCCCCTGCACCTGATTGCCTGTGACCAAAATCTGGTCAACGTGAGCCTTGAGCCGCAGTTCCCCGCCGAATTTTGCCAAACCCCGCACCAACGCCGCCACGATCGCCCCGCTCCCCCCGATCGGATAGTCGATCACCGAACCCGTCCGTTCCCCGAACATAAAGGCCATTTCCGGGGCCACCGTGTCCTTCGCCGCCATCCCCGACAACAAAAAGCATTCCAACTCAAACAGGTACCGCACCCACGGATCCGTCACCGTCCGATCGGCGATTTGCCCCGCCGAACCCTGTACAGCTTTGAGCTGCCCCAGGAATTTCATCACCGCGATCGGATAATGCCGCAGCAAAAACGGCAACAGCTTCCAGTCCGATCGCAGCGCCAAGGTCGGAATCCCTGCAAGCCCCTGATACAGAGCCAACAGCCGTTCCGCCAATGCCCCAAACTCCGCCGCCCCACTCGCCGTATGTTGCGCGATCGCCGCCTGATAGCGTCCTAAATCCCCCCAAATCGGCACCGTCCGATCGGGAAAATGATAGAAACCGAGCGGATCATAGGGGACAGTCGCGATCGGCTCATCCAACACCGCCAAAACTTGTTGCAGCGGATTGAGCGAATTCGGATCCGCCAGCCCACAATAGAAGGACGGCCCGGAGTCAAACTCGAAACCGTCACGTTGGAATGCATGAGCCGCGCCGCCCGGAATACTATGGCTCTCACAGACCAGCACCCGCTGACCATAGCGGGCCAGCAACGCGGCGGCCACCAAGCCCCCAATCCCACTGCCAATCACGATGACGTCGATGGCTGACCGCCGACCGGAGGTCATCGGGGAAGCTTCAGATAACGGTTGCGCCATAACGGAATTGTTTCAGGAATTTGGGCGGATTCTGTCGTATCTTACTTCTGAGCCATGGCCATATCGCTCAGAAGGCGGACAATCCGATCACTTTGGTCGGGGAATAACGCTAGATTCCTGAGTAAAGATTCGGTTACAATGCTGCCACTTCTGGTAGCGTGGACGACCCACCAGCGACCAGCCGGGCGGATGTGCATCGGGCGGATTTGCCATATGGCCCCACCCCATCAGTGATTTTGACCAGTCCTCGTTAGCCTGCATCCCCTGCGAGTTAGCGGTTTATCAATCCATGACGCTGTTTAAACTATGAATAAGGAACTGCTGCACAAGCCGTTTGTTCTGTTTGGTGCGATTTTAGACAAGATTGTTTTTACCCATGTGGTCGTCCTCGGACTGCCGACCATCATTTACTACTGCGTGCTGGTCAATGGCGGCGATCTCGTCGCGCTGCACATGCTGATTCCGGTGCTGTACGTGATCACGTCGATCGTCGTCATGGGTGAAGCCCTGGCCACCGTCGCCGCCTATCGCAGCTTCCGGCGCTACAACCCGCAACGGGGGATTTTGCAAAAGTGGATCGGGCGCAACCAGCAGCACCGCCGCGTCACCCAAGCCCCCGCCGACACCCGACCCGAACTTCAGCCGCCCAGCAGTTCGCTGATTGTCGCGGCCTACCTGCCGAACGAGCAGGACATTATTTTTGAAACCCTGGAGTACATCCTCGGCACGATGCACCGCCCGCCTGCCGGGTTCCAGCTGATCCTGGCCTACAACCGTCCGGAACGCCTGCCGATCGAAGACGAACTCGAAGCCCTCGCCGCGCAGTACCCCGAACTGGTGCTATTTAACGTCGAAGGCAGCCGATCGAAGGCCGAGAACATCAATGCCGCCATGCGCGTCGTCACTGGCGAAGTCACAGGCATCATCGACGCCGACCATCGACCCAACCCCGACTGCTTCACCCGCGCTTGGCGCTGGCTGGCCACGGGCCAATATGCCGCCGTCCAAGGCCGCAACGTGATCCGCAACTACAAAGAGAACTTCCTCACCCGCCTAATCGGCGTGGAATTTGAATGCATGTATGGCGTCAGCCATCCAGCCAAATCGCTGCTGGTGGATACCGGGATGTTCTGCGGCTCGAACGGCTACTGGCGCACCAGCATTTTGCGCCGGGTGCGGTTTTCTAGCCACATGTTGACCGAGGACATCGATGCCACCCTGCGGGCCTTGCTGCGCGGGCATAACATCATGCACGATCCCGGCATCATCACCACCGAACTGGCCCCCACCAGCGTCAAAGCCTTCTGGTCACAGCGCAAACGCTGGGCACAGGGTTGGCTCGAAGTGGCCTTGAAGCACCAGATGCCCTTGATCCGATCGCGCCGACTCGATGGTTGGCAGAAAGTCTACTGGAGCATGTTGCTGATCTACAGCGCCGCCTTCCACTTCATCGCCTTGCAAGTCTTCCCGATGTTCATCGGTCTCACCTTGAGCCAACTGGAAGCCCCCGTCATTCCCCAGGGATACGTCTGGTTCACCACGGGCATGACCCTGATGAGCGGCCCGATCCAGGCCCTCGCCGCCTGGGGTGTTCGCAGCCGCGTCACCAAACAGGGGTTGGCCGACTACCTGATCTACTGTCTCGCCATCCCGTTCTACTGCATCTTCAAAAACGTCATCGCGATCATCGCAATCTACGACCACTTCATGGGCGATCGGGAGTGGGTTGTGACCGCACGTGGAGCGAAAACCATTGCCCCTGTGGCATTACCTGCCTATAACGGGGATGTTGAATTGCGCGATGACCGCCGGTCGGTCGCAGACCATCGGGCCTCGTAGTAGTAGTTGGGGCTTCGGCTTCGCTCAGCCATCGAAACGTAGGGTGGGCACTGCCCACCTTGCTGATCGTCCCGCATTGCATCCCGTTCGATCGGACATCACAACCCTGGCCGATCGGCACCAAATGTTAAAGGTGGGCAGTGCCCACCCTACCCAATCAACAAAACCCCTACCCAATCAACAAAACCCCAACAACTGCTCAATCATCCGATTCGCCTGCCCCGCATAGCCACTGCCAAAAAGATTGTAGTGATTCAACACGTGGTACAGGTTGTACAACACCTTCCGCCGATCGTACCCATCATCCAGCGGAGCCACTTCCCGATACCCCGCATAGAAGTCGGCGCTAAAACCCCCAAACAACTCCGTCATCGCCACATCCACTTCCCGATCGCCCCAATAAGCCGCCGGATCGAAGATCACGGGTTCCCCGGTTTGCAAGATCGCCGCATTGCCGCTCCAGAGATCGCCATGCACCAGCGACGGTTGGGGCTGATGCCCCGCCAACAATTCCGGAATCGCCGTCATCAATGCCTCACCCTGGCGAATATCACTGCCCTGCCGCGCCGCTAGCGCCAACTGATACCCAATCCGGTACGACTGCCAAAACTCCACCCAATCGGCAATTTGAGGATTCACCTGGGGCGTCGAACCGATCGTATTGTCCCGCGTCCAGCCAAATGTCTCCAGCCCCGTCACTTGATGCAACTGCGCCAACTTGCGGCCCATCGCGCGCGCTGGCCCCGGCCCGCCACCGCCCAAGTCCAGCCATTCCAGCACAATGTAGGCCAATGGCCCGGACGTACTCCGACAAGTCCCCCAACAGATCGGCATCGGCACCCGGATCGTCCGCGTCGAAGCCATCTGCCGCAGCCCCAACGCCTCGGCCTCAAACATCCCCAACCGATCGGCCCGATTCACCTTGACGAAAAAATCCAGCGCCCCATTCGTAATGTGGAAGCCCTGATTAATACAGCCGCCACTCACCGATCGGGGCATCCGCCAATCAAATCGCTGGTCGATCGTCCGACCAATATGTTCACTAATCTGATTCCACATAGATGATTCAGGGGGTTATTCCGGCTTAATGGTCACAACCCCATAGGCATCGATCGCCAAATATTTCCGCGCCGCCGCCTGAATATCCTCCGGCGTCAACGCCCGCAACCGATCGGTATAGGTAAAGGCGGGTTCGAGATCCCCCATCAGCGCGTAGTAGTAGCCGTAGAGATTGGCCCGCGAACTGGGCGTTTCGTTACTAAACACAAAGCGATTCGCCACCTGAGTCGCCACCTTTTCCAGATCGGCCACGGGAATCAATTCATTGTGCAATCGATCGACATGTTCCAGCATCGCCTGCTCCACCACGGCCAAATTCTCCGCCTTCAGGTTCGCCGACAGACAGAATAGCCCCTGGTGCTGATAGGTCATATTGCTGGCCCCGATGCCATTCACCAACTGCCGCTGCTCCCGCAGATCCTGCACCAGCCGCGACGTCCGCCCATGACTCAAAATATGCGACAGCACATCCAACGCATAGGTATCCGCCAACTGCGTCATCCCCGGCACCCGCCACAACAGCATCAACCGCGACTGCTGCAACGTCGGATCAATCTGGGTCGATCGGACAATTTCTGTAAAGGCGGTTTCCTGACCGATCGGTTGCCGTTGATGGCAGGGATCCGTGCTGGGCGAACGATCGGCCATCGCGGCCGCAAAACTCCGTTCCACCGTCGCAATCAATTCCTCCACGGGCAAATTCCCCACCGCCACCGCCACGATCCCCTCCGGGTGATACCAGCCACGATGGAAGTCCCGCATCTGCTGCGGCTGCAATTGCTCAATCACCCGATCGGGGCCAAGCACAGGCCGATTGTAGGGCAACGTCTGGAAGCCCAAGTTCGCCATATGCTGGTAGCGCCGCCGTCCCGGATTGTCCTCCGATCGCCGAATCTCCTCCAACACCACATGCCGCTCCCGATCGAAGGCATCATCGGGAATCGCCGCATTCAGCAACACATCCAACTGCAACGGCGCTAAATCGGCAAAATCCTGGGGAGCCGTCGTGATGTAGTAGTGGGTGTAATCCTGGCTAGTCGCGGCATTCGTCGCCGCCCCGCGCGCCTCAATCTGCGCCTCAAACTCGCCGCTCCGCAACCGCTGCGTCCCTTTAAAAATCATGTGCTCCAGAAAATGCGCCATGCCGTTAATCGCATCGGATTCCACGGCAGAGCCAACATTCAGCCAGAGATTCAGGTTGATCGCATTGACCGGAATCTGTTCCGCAATGATCGTCAATCCATTGTTCAAGCGATGAATCACGGGATTATTCAGCGCTGGCGCGATCGGCGTAGCAGTTGCAATCATGTTGGTTCAGCGTGAGAGAAACGGCAGGAGCGCTGCCATTCGGCAACGCCACTCCTCATTCTAACGGTCTGGCCCTAGTAATGCACCACCACAGGCGTCCCGATCGTCGCAAACTCGTACAGCCACTTCGCCTTATCCACCGCCAAATTCACACAGCCATGGCTGACGGGCGTGCCAAACCGCTTGTGCCAGTAAGTCCCATGAAACCCATAGCCCCCATAGAAATACATCACATAGGGCACATCGGGAATATCGTAGTCATCCCCCTGCATCCGCGCCTCGCGATAGCGATCGTAGACATCAAACACCCCCGTCACCGTCGGCGTTATCTCCTTCCCCGTGGAAACGATCATGGCATTGACCCAACGCTTGCCTTCCCAGGCAATCACCCGCTGGGTCGTGAGATTCACCTCGATCCAGCGATCGGGCGATTTTTTCAACCGGACGATCGCCTGTTGGGTCGGCGTCAGTTTGACGACGGGTTTCACTGGCTGGACGGGTGCCACCGCCGTCGCTGGAGTCTGAGCCAACATCGCCGGAGCAATTGCGCTCAAGCCCAGAATCGCGACTAAACTAGCAAAAGGCAAACATCGCCCCAATTGTTTAACAAAATTATTGGGGCGTGATTGATGCAAATAACGCATGGGAACTCCTGGCAACAAGCCATCAACAGTCGAGTTGAAGTGGTAAGGTTGAAACTTGCGCGTATATCACTGCTGATAGCTTCCGCCCCGGTATGGTTGATTCCGCAATCACCGTCACTGGCGATATTGGTCGGGATCCGCTCAACGCATCGCCCCGTGCGATCCGTTTGGGTACGCTAACGGATGATCCATCCCGTGATTTAAATGACTCAATAAACCCATTGTGCACCGTAAACTTTTTTCAGACGACCGTCTGGGTACTGTGACAAATAGATAAACTAAAGTCCGATCGACTGTCCAAGGGGATTGCTCTATGAATGCTGCTTTAGCAAATGACGTAAGCATGGATAACCAAACAATGACCGCTCAACTCTGGCAGCGTTACCAAGATTGGCTGTTTTACCACACCGAACTCGACCTGTATCTCGATATTAGCCGAATGCGTTTCGATGACGCATTCATGCAGAAAATCACCCCGAAATTTGACTTTGCCTTTGCCGAGATGGCAGCATTGGAAGGCGGGAAAATTGCCAATCCCGACGAAAACCGCATGGTCGGCCACTACTGGCTGCGCGCACCCGAGTTAGCGCCGACCGCCGCCCTCCGCACCGAAATCGCGGACACCCTCGAACTCACCGATACATTTGTCAAAAAAATCCACAGCGGCGCAATCAAACCCCCGAACGCGGCGCGGTTTACCGAAGTCCTATCGATCGGGATTGGTGGATCGGCCCTGGGGCCACAGTTCGTCGCCGAAGCCCTGGGCGCAACCGACGCCCCCATGACCATCCACTTCATGGATAATACTGACCCCGCTGGCTTCGATCGGGTCCTGTCCCAACTCCACGACAAACTCGATCGCACCCTGGTCATCACCATTTCCAAATCCGGCGGCACCCCCGAAACCCGCAACGGGATGCTTGAAGCCAAGCACGCCTTTGAACAAGCCGGAATGAATTTTGAGAAACATGCGGTGGCCATCACGATCGGTGGCAGCAAACTCGACGCCGTGGCCAAAGCCGACAACTGGCTGGCCATCCTGCCGATGTACGACTGGGTGGGCGGGCGCACCTCCGAGCTATCCGCCGTGGGCCTCCTCCCGGCCCAACTCCAAGGCATCGACGTCAAATCGATGCTCGAAGGCGCACAGATCATGGACGTCGCCACCCGCCAGCCTTCGATCAAAGAAAACCCCGCCGCCATGCTGGCCATGTCCTGGTACTACGCCGGGAACGGCAAAGGCGACAAAGACATGGTGATGTTGCCCTACAAGGACAGCCTGCTGCTATTCAGCCGCTACCTACAGCAACTGGTAATGGAATCCCTCGGCAAACAATTTGACCTCGATGGCAACCCCGTCTACCAAGGCATCGCCGTCTACGGCAACAAAGGCACCACCGACCAACACGCCTACGTCCAACAACTGCGCGAAGGCGTCCCCAACTTCTTCATCACCTTCATCGAAGTGCTGAAAGATCGCCAAACCGCCTCGATCGACGTGGAACCCGGCGTCACCTCCGGCGATTACCTGTCGGGCCTGCTCCAGGGCACCCGCAGCGCGATTTACGAAAACAACCGCGACTCGATCACCCTGACCATCCCCGAAGTCACCCCCAAAATCGTCGGCGCAATGATCGCCCTCTACGAGCGAGCCGTCGGACTCTACGGCTTCCTGGTCAACATCAACGCCTACCACCAACCCGGCGTCGAAGCCGGGAAGAAAGCCGCCGCCGAAGTCCTCGACTTGCAGCGGCGGGTAGTCGAAGTGTTGCAGAGTCGTCTCGGTACACCCTTGTTGATCGAAGATTTGGCCGTCAAAGCCGAAGCCGCCGATCGAGTTGAAATGGTGTACAAAATCATCCGCCACCTCGCCGTAAATCATCCCAAGATCCAGCTCCATGGGGATTTGGGGCAACCAGGGAAATTGACGGCCAGCATGGTTTAGCCCGACTACGCGACCAGCCCGCCCCGCGCGTGAACGGCGGGCTAGTAACAAAACCCGGCTAAACCCGGCTCAGAGCGATCGGTTTGAGGCCCCTTTTAGGGGTCTTTCCTTTCTAGCCCGCCGTTCACGCGCGGGGCGGTCTAGCAGCGTAGTCAGTCAATTCACGCATTGAACCAGGCGATCGATGGAATTGTTCTCTTCCGTCAAACCCAAGCATTGTCACCAACCCAACCGCTGGAGTACTCGATCGCTCGAACTCCTACAGCACCCGAAAAGATCACCCTTAACTGGCCTCCAGCAGCAACTCTACGCCCGCGACTATCGCGATCGACTCCTGGCGATCGCGACAATCTTCGACCAACGCGAAGCGGGAATTCCTCTACTGCTCGAAGCCCTGCGTGATCCGCATCCGCGCGTTCGCGATCTGACCCTCAATTGTTTATCCATCTGGCCCGATCGGCCCGAAGTCGCCGCCCTCCTCCGCGCCAACCAACCCCTCACCTGCCAGCGCACCCTCAAACATCACCGTCAGCCAATTACCGCCCTGGCTGTATGTCCCAACGATCGTACCGTCCTGAGCCTCGCCGCTGGGGAAGCGCAGTTTTATCTGTGGGATTTGGCCACAGGCGCGATCGTTCACACCTACCCCAACCCCGACGGCACAATTTCCCAGGGAATTTTCAGCCGTGACGGGGATTATTTTTACACCAATGCCCCGCACCATCGGATTAGCGTCTGGTCAGTCACCACGGGCCACATCGTCCAACAACTCGTCGGCCACATCGATCGGGTGACCCAACTCGCAATTAATCGTCAAACCTTAATTTCCGGCAGCGCCGATGGCACGATCGGCGTATGGGACTTGGCTTCAGGGCAGTTGCGCACATCGCTCACCAGACATTGCGGCCCGATCACCGCGATCGTCCTCAGCCCCGATGGCCAAACCCTAATCAGCGCCGCCCTGGATCAAACCATCCGCACCTGGAACACTGCCACGGGAAAGCTCCAGCAAATTTACCAACTCAACTGCAACATCCACAGCTTGGCAGTTCATCCGACCCAGCCGATCGTCTGGAGCGGCGATCGACAAGCCCGTCTCTCCAGTTGGGATTACCAGACAGGCGCGCATCTTGATACCTTGACCAGTTGGAGCGATCGGGCCACCCACCAAATCATCCCCAGCCCCAACGGCCAAATCCTTTACCAAACCTGCGGCCACCACATTAATCTTTGGCATCAACCCACAGGCTGGCCCAGCCAACAACTAATGGGCCACCGCGCCCACACGGCGGCGATCGCCCTAACATCTGACGGCCAAACCTTGATTAGCGGCAGCGACGATCGCACCATTAAGATTTGGACTTAACCTACACCCAACGCCCCACCACCACCCGCACGGTGCCATCCTGCATCACTTCCTCTGCCTCGACGTTAAACCCCTGGGCTAGCGTCGTCTTCAGCAACAACTTATGCGCATACTTCTGCGTCACGGTATTAATAAACTGCTTTTGGTCAATCTTCGCGCCCCAAAAATCCGCCACCAACTCATATTCCTCCGCCACCCGCCGAAAGCCCAAATCATAGCCATTCGACTGCCGCACGACATAATCGGCGATCGTCGTTTTGCCCTGGTAGCCTCGGACTTCGGTGTTTTGGGCGATCGTGTAGCCCAGATCCAGCAAGGTCTCATGCAACACCTCACCCTGCTTAATCTGCACCCGCACCGTCGAAAAATGGGACATGACTGAACTCCTACGGCAATCCTGGATCAAATCTAACGCAAAATTCGCCCGCCGGGATCAGCCCTACGACAGTTTTCGCGGAATCAACCGCACCAACCAAGTCGTCGGACTCGTAAACCGAAAATCCGTTTGATACTGCTGCTGCTGGCGCACCTGATTTTTCCACGGCTCCAACGCATGGGCATTGACCAAGAAAACATCGCCCACCCCCGCCGGAATCGAGGGAATTTTTAGCTGTTGGCGCTGCTCCACCTGTTGCAGACAATTCACACAATAGGGCTGAAGCGCAATCCGCACCTTGGGATCAAGTTCGTAGCTCAAGGAGATTAAGTAAGGCACCGGGCCATTGTTCACCAAAAATGGCTTGGCCGATCGGTTAATCATCGCCGCGATCGTTGGGTTATCGATATTAAATGGCTTCGTCCACCAGACCTGATGCTGGAAATAAATATTCGTCGAAACCAACCCCGCCACCGCCAATCCCATCGTCAACCACTGGCCCACCCAACGGCGATCCTTCGCGGTGTCCACCACCTTGACATAACCCCAGTGCAACAAATGCGCCACCGCCAGCTCAATCCCCAAATAGGCCGGGAGAAAATAGCGCGGCGTCACCGTCCGCTTCCCACCCAGCAGCACATCCGGCAACATAAACGGCAACGCCGTCAGCCCCATCATCAACAGCACAAACAGCCACACCGAAGGCGCAGTCCGCCGACACACCCCATAAATCGCATAAACAATTAAGCCCGTCAGCCCCAAATACAGCGGCAACAACGGCGCATGATAAACCCCATGGCCCAAATCCACAAACGCCAAACTCAAGTTATGCAGCCAAAACTGCAACCGCATCAACGGCGTCAAATCATAGATCCAAGTCCATTCCGTCAAGCGATTCGCCTGATAATACTGCCGCGCCATCACCATAAACCACGGGCTAAACGCCAAACTCGCCCCGATCGCGCTGATCAAATAGCCCTTCACCGATCGGGTAAACCGCCCCCGCTGCATGATCACAACGTAAGCCCCATGAGCCAACATCGTCAGCCCAAAGAACATCTGCGTATACAGGCCGCCCACCAACAGCAGGCCATACCACCGCCAACTCTGGGGGGTCTTCAAGCGGATCGCCCGCAGCAAGCCCGCACTGGACAACAGCACCATCAACATCCAGAGCGTATACTGCCGCGCTTCCTGGGCATAGGCCAACTGCAACGGCGACACCGCCAGTAAAACCATCGCCAAATACCCAATCGTCGCCGACCCAAATAGCTCCACACACAGCCAATAGATCGCGGGCAGCATCAGCACACTAATCACCGCTGGCAACGATCGCATCGCCGTAATCGAAGTGCCAAATACCTGCGCCCAAAGCCGCGCCAGCACGTAATAGAGCGGCGGATGGTGGGGATTTTCCTGGGTCAGGCGTTGGATCGAATTGAGGAAGGTGGAACCCGGCTTAATCTGTTGATATTTTTGCAACTCACTCGGCGCGATCGGAGCCGTCGCCCCGGCAAAGTCCCGCACCACATCCAGCTCGGTATAGCCCGAAACCGTCAACGAAGTCGAAACCTCGTCATACCAATAAATCTTCTGATCCAACGCCACGAACCGGCAGAAAACGCCGATCGTCAAAATCAGGATGCAGAGAAAGCGCAGCGATTTGGCAAACATAGCAGCAGGCAAATACGGAAAGTTATGTTTAGTATGGACGGCTTCATCCGGAAAACCTCAGTTCCATATTCTTTTCTCGCCGCTTTAGCCATCAACATCCGATGCATTCCGCGCCCCCGTCTGCTCCGCCCAACGCTGCAACGCATCAATCTGCACCCGCGAAATCGATGCTAACGGCACCGTCGATCGCATCGCCTGCAAAATATCCTCCGTCACAAAGTCCCGCCGCTGCGTTGTTTCACCGTCGAATGCGCCACTAAATGCCAAGTACATCCCATCCACAATCACCTGCTCAATCTCCGCCCCACTAAAATCCCGCGTCTCCCATGCCAACTTCTCCAGATCAAACTCCCGCAACCGATTGGGCCGCAACCGTTGCAGATAAATCCGAAAGATCGCCTGTCGCTCCGCCGTCGTCGGCAAATTCAAAAAGAAAATCTCATCAAATCGCCCCTTCCGCAATAGCTCCGCCGGGAGCGACTGGACATTATTCGCCGTCGCCACCACAAACACCGCCGTCGTCTTCTCCTGCATCCAAGTAATCAATGTCCCAAACACCCGCCGACTCGTCCCCGAATCCCCATCTACGCCACTGGCAATATTGCCAAAAGCTTTGTCAATTTCATCAATCCACAAGATACAAGGTGCAACGGCTTCGACTAACTGAATCATCTGCCGCATCCGACTCTCACTCTCCCCCACCAGCCCGCCGAACAACCGCCCCACATCCAACCGCAGCAACGGCAATCGCCACTCCGCCGCGATCGTCTTGGCCGACAAGGATTTCCCCGTCCCCTGAATCCCCGCCAACAGCACCCCCTTCGGATGCGGAATCCCATAGCGCCGCGCCGTCTCCGTAAACGCCTCCCGCCGCGATCGTACCCACCCCTTCAGATTGTCCAGTCCCCCCACCTGCTTCATCGACTCCTGCGGCAAAAAGAACTCCAAAATCCCTGTCCGCCGGATAATCTGCTGCTTCTCCAACAGAATCGCCGCAATCTCCGACTCCGTAATCTTCTGCTTTGCCGCGATCGCCTTCGCCAACACCCGCCGAATCTGCGCCCGACTCAATCCCTGACAGGCTTTCACCAATTGCTCACGGGCCAGGGGCAATAGATCGATCGACTCCGGGGCCGCCGTCTGCTGAATAATTTGGTCGATTTCCGCCAGATCCGGCAACGGCGCATCCAACACCGTCATCACATCCGCCAATTCCCCCGGCAACGCCAACGTCGGACTGACGAACACCAGACTGCTCCGGGTTTGGGGCAAGGTCAACGCGAGGTTTTTTAGCGCCCGGACGATCGGGGCGATCGTCGCGGCATTCCCCCCCTGAAAAAATGGATGGGCATCATAGAACACGAACAGCGTAGCCGTTTGCGTGGCCGTCGCAATCTCCCGACTGACCCGCAACAAGGCCCCCATCAGCGAATTTTTATCACTGCCATTGTCACTCCAGCCCTGCACCACATCCCACGTCACCAACGCCCGCAGCGACTGCGGCAAATCGCACACCGCCGCCAACATCGGCCCGATCGGTTCCTCCTCCGCCGCCACAATGTAGATCAACGGATACCGCGATCGCAGCATTAGATCGATTTGTTCAACCAAGGGATGGTGACTCATGCGGCTCATACCAATTGCTGGACTAGGTTCCACGCCCACCCGTAGCTCAAGCACGGGCTAGTAAGGGAACTCCCCTAAAGGGGACTGAAAACACCTCTGAGCGGGGTTTAGCCCGGTTTCTCTACTAGCCCAACCTTGACGCGCGGGTGGGCTTGGGGCGTAGTCGGTACGCTGATTTGAACTCGCTTTTTCGCAAAATACTGTTGATGTTCGTCATTCGCCAACCAATAGGCCGAAGCGGGTTTAATTTCGGTCACAACCGCCTTCTCATGACGCCCCGAACCATCCAGTTCACGCTTCGATCGCCGGGCGATCGCCGCCTGCTCCGGCGTATGACAGAAAATCACCGATCGGTATTGCTCGCCCCGATCGGCTCCCTGCCGATTCAGACTCGTGGGATCATGCACCGCCCAGAAAGTTGATAGCAAAGTTTCGTAAGTGACGATCGCTGGATCAAAATCCACCTGTGCCACCTCCGCATGACCCGTAATCCGGGCCACCACATCCAAATGACAGGGATTGGCGAAATGCCCGCCCATATACCCCACCGATGTCCGAATCACACCGGGGATTTGCGCTAAAGCCGACTCAACGGCCCAAAAGCAACCTGCGCCAAATGTCGCTTGCTCCATACGAATGCGGATCTCCTAAGGGAATTTCAGCGGGTAGAATAGAAATCGCCAAGTCGCTACCCATTATCGCCCGGATCGCCACTGCCCGGATCGCCACCATGAGCCTGTTCATCGAAAATCTGTTCACCCAACCGCTCTACTTCTTCCGGTACGTGGTGATCATCATCATCTCGATCGTCCTGCATGAACTGGCCCATGGCTTTGCCGCCCTCAGTCAAGGCGACGACACCCCCGAAACCGAGGGCCACATCACCCTCGATCCCGTCGTCCATATGGGTATCCCCTCGCTGATTATGTTGATGTTCATCGGCATGAGCTGGGGCCAAATGCCCGTCAATCCCAGCAAATTCCGCCACAAATGGAGCGATGCCTTTGTCGCCGCCGCTGGGCCATTGTCAAATCTCGCGATCGCCTTCATCGCCTGCATCATTATCGCCGTCGCCACCACCCGCCAGATCGCCGGACTCAGTCCCGAATTTTTCACGATGATGGCCTACATCAACGTCTTTCTATTCCTATTTAATCTGTTGCCCGTGCCGCCCTTGGATGGCTTCACCGTAATCAGTGACGTCTTCCCCTCGCTCAAACCGATTCGCAATACTCAAGTGGGGCTATTTATGTTGGTGGTGTTATTCGCCGTGCCCGCGATCGGCCAAGGACTCTCAAAGCTCGCCATGCTCACCGTCGTCACTGTCACCAAAGCCCTGATGACGATCGGCTAAGAGAATGTTTTAAAAGGTATCGACTGTTCGATTCAGCCCTCAACGATCCCCCCTAGCCCCCCTTAAAAAGGCAGGGTGGTTTCATACAACGGAAGATAAAT
>JANOQX010000174.1:0-15517 GCA_031415035.1 Cyanobacteria bacterium VAR_4_metabat_243 | reverse complement strand
TGCGCTTCTTGCGACAAGACATCGAGATGATTGAAAGCGAACAGGAAAATTACCTCAGCAACCGAAAACGTCGCTACGTCGAGGTAAATCCCGCGATTATTGCCGTACAGCGGTTGATTGTGCGGCAATATGAAAAATATTGTCATCACGATCGGGACGTTGTCTGAACCATCGTGATATTCAGTCGTTCAATGTTACAGCCCCTTAAACTATATCAGCAACATCATGAATATTAATCGACGTAACTTTTTGACCCTTGCCCTTGTGTTTACCGTAATGCTGCCGTTGCCAGCCCGCGCTGACAACGATGATGGCTGGTTTGGTGTTGCCGTTAAAGTCAATACCAAAGGAATTTCGTTCAATCCCACAATCCGCAGCGTGAAAATAACCAAGGTGTTTCCGTCTTCGCCAGCGGCGGCGGCGGGGATTGCCGTAGGTGATTCCGTCGTTGTCATCCAGGGCGTCACTGTTGCAGGGGCGAAAGCAAATACGCTGAGAGGCGTAATGAAGAAGGCCGTGGGAGAAGAAATACAGATAAAAATCAAGCGTGGTACAGCGGAGCCATATGAAGTGAAAATGACTGCGATTAAGAAGCCATCCGGCGTCTAATACACAGCGGCGGATCGCTGGGTAATTGTCATGAGCCAATTTCACATATTTACGGAGGTTTGATGATGAATAGTGACAATCGATTGCATGTTGTTTTAGGCGCAAGTGGCGGCCTCGGTCGTGCCGTAGTGCAAACCCTCGTCAAACAAGATAAGCGGGTACGAGCCGTTTCGCGTTCCGCGATCAAAGGCGTTGACTTCAGTAATCAGTTTGAAGTCGTGCGGGCCGATGCCGCTGATCCCTACCAGATGATTGCGATTTGCGAGGGCGCATCTGTCATTTACCACTGCACTAATGCGCCTTATCCGGAATGGGAAGACGCTTTACCACCCATGATGAGAGCCGTGATTGCTGGGGCTGAAACTTCCGGGGCCAAAGTGGTCTATGGCGACAATCTCTATATGTATGGCCCAGTGACAGGAGTACTTACACCCGATTTGCCCAGCAAAGCCACTGGGAAAAAAGGGGTAGTTCGCGGCACGATTGCGGCTGATCTGATGAAAGCCCATCACTCCGGTAGAATCCGCGCCACGATCGGGCGGGCATCGGATTTCTTTGGCCCCAGAGTGTTGAACTCCAGCATGGGCGAAGTGATATTTCAGGCGCTGGTTGAAGGAAACACGCTCAACCTAATTGGTAAACTCGATGTGCCTCATACCTATACGTTTGTGGAAGATTTTGCCCAGGGGCTAGTCACACTGGGCGATCGGGAAGAAGCCTTAGGGGAAATCTGGCATATTCCCAGTGCCGAAACCCTTACAACCCGACAGTTTCTCGACCTGGTCGCTGCCGAGGCCAAGCAAAACCCCAAATTACGGGTCGCCTCCCCATTGATGTTAAGTCTCCTGGGCTGGTTTAGTCCCATGATGCATGAACTCCAAGAAATTAGTTACGAATTTGAAGAACCGTTTGTCGTTGATCATCGTAAGTACGAAGCGGTATTTGGTAGTCAGACAACCCCTCACCGGGAAGCAATCCAGAAAACGATCGCGTGGTTTCGCGCGCATCACACCTAAATCGAGGCTGGTTTCCTGAACAATTGAATCGCCACAAATTTTATCAATTTGGCCTTTTGAAGATAACTGGCGCAAATCACTGGCGGCAGTTCGCCAAGAATTAAACATCTCAGCTGGGCTTTAACTAATGCCCGAAATCCAGCCTCGCGCTCCACCTATTTTGACGTTGTGCAGTCTACGTCATTTTTTCGTCCAAAATTTTCAGGTATTTCCAATGCAATCATTTAATTCGGCAAAACTGTTCCTGGGAACGACTTTTGTGGCCGCATCAGTGGGTTTGAGTCTACCCGCGATGGCGGCACCGTCGGCCGATTTTTTCGATGGTAAAACATCAGTTGTGCTGAGTCGCGACTTTACTCAGGCGCTGACGACGCTTAAAGTCCGACCGGGCACGATCGGCGCGGGCCGACTCAAGCAGGGTGTGGCAACTTTCCCGATCACAAGTGGTGCAGCAGACTTGAATCCGCTCAAAATCGAGGTCAACCATCGGGGTGGACTATCGCTAACCACAAGCAAAACGATCGTGCAACTAACGGATTATGCCATCACGAATTTGGATGGAAAACTCGTACTGACCGGGCTAGTCAAAAGCAATGATAGTCTGGTGGGTCGGCTTCCCTTGTTTGATCTAACTTTGACCCGCGAGCAAGTTACCCAAACGATCGGGGAATTGAGCAAAATCGAAGTAGCTGGTGTCCAATTGAGACTGACTAAAACCGCTGCAACAACTTTCAATAGCGCATTCCAGGTGACGACCTTTCAAGCCGGTCTGAACATTGGGACTGCCAAGGTGAATGGTTTAGCGCAAAACAACTAACCATTTTTCAATGAAGGAGTGGCATGGGACGAGTGGCCGTGCACCTGATCCCATGCCGCCCACTAAATCCTATATGTTAGCCATCCGCTGCATCAAAGTATCGAGCTGAATCGATGACAGGATGATATAGCCCGAATGCATCATCATCACTGAGCGCGTGCGACCGCCATGGGTCGATCCAGAAGATAGTGGTGCGATCGGGCTTCCAAAATTAGTCGTTTGATCGAAGCCGCATCCGGATCGCTCACCGTCTGAATCTGATACAGCGCGACCATACTGCTAAAGCCGACGTTGACAAACTTGAAATCTTGCATGATGAAAGTAATAGAGCTTTATTGTGGGTTGATTATTGGATAGGGGCAAGTGTGAATCAAGGTCGGAAACACGGATTTCGTGTTGAGCCAAATTACTGAATTGCACGGATTCACGATCGTTAACTCAGATCTTGCACCTGAAGGGTAAGGTCAGTCCGGTAGGGGTTTGAGGATGATTTGATAGCCATGTTGCTGAGCAATATCGTTACAGTCATCGATTTGGCGTAAGTAAGATCAGCCATAGCAGTGTGGGAAATAGTTGTTCCAACGCCAAATGGGCGACGGCTTGCCAATCGAGTTGGGGTAATTCCCAGGCTAAATACGTCCAATGTGCCAGGAAATCGGCGACGCCGCTGAGCAACAACCAACGATAGATGCCCAAGCGTGTGGACTGCCCAAACTTGTCCCAGCCAAAGCGGTGTTTGATGGTTTTGAAAAATCCCTCAATCGCCCAGCGACGTCGGCCTAAGCGGACAAGATAAGCCCCGGAATCAGGCGCGGTGGAAACCACAAACCGGAGTTCCCGTTTGGCATCGGCCCGTTTCAACCAGAACCAAGAAACGGTGACGGGAAAGCAGACACAAAAGACGATAAACTAGCAATTGGGCGTGTTTCGTGTTGGGCTTTGCCCCGCCAAAGGCGTAGGTTTGCATAACCGTCCGTCAAAAGTATTGTTACGCCCTTTTTCCCAGATTTCTACGCGGTTGGCAATACTCTCATGACTCAGGTGCAAGATCTCAGTTAATCAATATCCGGATTGCTGCCATTGAAACCCGTATCGATAATCCCGATCAACGGCTGCACATCCGTCGAAACCTGAACCCTCGCATTGAACGTAATTCTACCCTGCGCCCGAATCGTGCCAACCACAGTGGAATCGTACCCATCCGACGCAAACACCGCTGTATTCACCGCCCGCACATCCCCAAAATTCACCCTCCCATCCTTTACAATCAGCGTCACATTCTCCACCTTCCACCGTTGCCGCACCGCATCCGCCACGATCGCCCCTGGCCCCACCGCGATCGGCGACCCAAATTCCAAAACCGTCGTCAATCCATTAATCGTCAGCCCACCCGCATAAATCTGCGCATCATCAAACGGGTTATTCAAATCCCTCGCAAAATTGCCACCGCTATTATCCGTAAATACTCCACCCGCCGCGATCGCATAGGAACTCGCCGTCTTCGGCACACCCAGATCAAAGGGCGATTGAGTAATCGCCACCAAATCCGTCGCAGCAAAAGCCCTAATCAGGCCACCAGAATCAGAGTAAACGGTCGGAGAGAGAAGCGTCTAACTGTCAAAAGTATTATCGAAAACACGATCGATTAACAAATCAATCGCCGCATCAGCAGTATTAATCGCCGCCTAAAGCACGATCTGTTCAAAACCCAGGAATTCACAGAACGATCATGCTCACCGATCGCCGAATTCGCATTACCAAAAGCCATTGCCTGGAATACCAACATTTGAGAAGAGCCGATTCGAGGCAACGCCATATCAGACGGAGGTTCCGAAATCATATATCTCGTAGGTAGAGGACACTGTGAATCAGCCACTTCGGCTTAGAACCGATAAATCCAGAGTAGCGGATTCCTATTGAGTCGCGTGCTAACGATCGTTAGCAAATTAGGTTAAGAAAAGTTAAAGCCTGCCCGAACTCAAACAAAACCCAATGTTTAAGCACTCTCCAGAACATGAGACAACGCGGCACAATCGCCCGAAATTAATTGTGGTAAAATAAAACATAGTCAATACCACGCAACGCCCCCGAATCCCTGTGTGGCTCGAAAGAGTTGGCTACCGCAAAACCCTAATGTATGCTTCCCAGCCCGATACAAATTCCTGGCTGCCCGACTTTGCGGACGATCGGCGATTATCACCGCCCCAATCCAGCAAACTCGTTGAGAATGGCATCCAAAGCCTGCCCAAGTAAACTTCTGTAATGCAACCCGTAGAAGTGGCCCAAACAATCTGCCAGAATGGACGAGATCACCCCATCCACACAGGTTTTGTTATGCCAAAGGGAAAGCAGCCAGCGGGCAAGAAACCTGCACTCATCCGCAGCGCCAGCGGATTTGGGATGAAGCAAGTCGATATCGCCGCCGAACTGCGCCGCATCGATCGACTGATCCTCACAGGCGACATACAACAGGCATACAGCCTCGTCCGTCATCTCTGCCAGCGCTATCCCCACCAACTCGAACCCCATCAGATCCGGGCCAGCATTGCCATGGAATTGGATGACATTACGGGCTATGGTCAAGCCTGCGTCCAACTGATGCAGCTTCAACCCAAGAATGCCAACCACGTCTACGGCTTCGCCGCCTCATTGATGAACGGGTCACACGCCATTCTCACCTGGCAAATGTTCCAACGCGCGATCGCCCTTGATCCCAACCACAGCATGGCTGCCCAAGCCCAAGCCGTGATCGTGGTACTGGAGAACGTCCTGAATGAAATTGTCGCACCCATAGACTTGCCCCGCGACGAAGCGATCGCCATGATGAGCATCCACGAATGGGCACAGATTTATTTGGTTTGGGGTGAATACGATCAATGTCGCGAATTCGAGTTGAAAGTGCTCGAACTCCAGCCTGACCTGATGCCCGCCCTGAATAATCTCAGTCTGGTGGCATTTATGCAAGGCGACCTACCCGAAGCGATCGCCCAGTCCGAAAAAGTCCTGACAATCGAACCCGAAAATATTCACGCGCTATCCAATTTAGTGCGGTATTACGTTTTGAGCGGCGATCTCGATCGGGCACAAACCTTTGCCGATCGGTTAATCACCAGCCAAGTCGATGCCTGGAACCCTTGGACGAAGAAATTTGAAGGATTGAGTTATATCGGCGATGATGCCGCGATCGTCAAACTATGGAAAAAATTAAAACGCCAAAAGAAAACGGACGAAGTCAATACGGGTATGGGATTACACCTGGTCGCTGTAGCACTGGCAAGACAAGGCGAGACGGAGCCAGCCCGCAAGCTCTGGCACCAGGCATTGGCGATGGAGCCGGGGGCAATGCCCCTGGTGCAGAACAACTTGGACAATCTCGACAAACCCCTCGGCGAACGGCACCAGGCTTGGCCATTTACCGTCGATGCCTGGATGACCGAAACCATGCGACAGGATTTAACTCAGGGATTGGCCCTAATTCTTCAAGCGGATCACGACGGGACAATCAAATCCTTTTGCCAACAATACTTTGAGCAGCATCCCGCCGCGATTCATTGGGTCGAACTGATGTGCGATCGGGGTGATCCCCTTTCCGCGAAAGTCGCGCTGAACTTAGCAAAGGGCGCAGATCAGCCCCAACTCTGGGAAATCCTGCGGCGGTTTGCATTGGGGCAGGGTGGCTCCGATATGCTGCGGAATGAAGCCGCGATCGCCTTAGTCAAGTCCGAACAGCTTGATCCAGACAATGTCCGAATGTGGTTATTGGGCGAATGGCAAGAAGTTTTCTTGATCAATTATGAATTTCATGAAGATCCGCCCTTTGATCATTCAGCCAAAATCCTCAAGCCATTGGGCGAGGCATTGGCTTTATTGAAAGTTGGCACGATCGAGGCCGCAATCACCGCTGAAGCATTATTACGGCAAGCATTGGCGATCAAAACTGCGCCGGATTTATTAAATAATTTAGCTGTGGCTTACCAATTGCAAAACCGCGAGGATGAAGCGATCGCCCTGTGCCGCCAAATCGTTAATGATTATCCAATCTATGTTCCTGCACGAGTGACGATCGCGGGATTCCATTTGAATCACGGCGAAATTGAAGCAGCCGACGCATTGCTAAAACCAATTCTGAAGCGGACTCGGTTTCACATCCAGGATTTAGCCACGTTTTCCGAAGGCTATTTGCGCTTGCTGACTCAGCAGAAACAACTGACTGGCGCGGAAGGTTGGTTGCAGCTTTGGCGTCAAGTGACGCCCGATCATCCTCGAATCGAGTTTTGGCAGCAACACTTGAGTTTACTCCGACTGACCGAGCGAGTGGGGATGCTTGCTGATGGTTTCCCCAAGCGGAAGCGCGCCAAGCGATCGAATGGATAAGTGATTTGACTCAAGAACAGGAACAGTATGAAGCGCGACGAGTTCAACCAATTTTGCAGTCGCTTGCCAGCCACCAGCCATGTGGTGCAATGGCATGGTTCTGACGTTTGGAAGGTGGGCGATAAGGTGTTTGCCATCGGCGATCGCCAAGACGATCCATTCCCCGGTATCACGTTCAAAACCTCTGCAACGGACTATGACATATTACAGGAGATGCCGGGACTGCGCCCAGCGCCCTACCTCGCCTCACGGGGGATGAAATGGATTCAACGTTATGACCAGCCAGGACTGAGTGATGACAATCTCCGCCACTGTATCGCTGAATCCCATCGCATTGTTGCCTCCGGCTTCTCGCGCCGGAAGCGCACCGAACTTGGATTGTAACGACAGTGGCTAATTCAAGTCGAGTGCGGTTAAATCGATAAAATCACCCAACTACTTTTATGACTGACACGCCCATGAATCCGCCGATCGGAAACATTACCATCGCTATCCAGCATCAAAACAATGGCCATATGCTCTGTGAGCTATCGCCAACCCTCGATACCCCAGATGGAGGACCAGTGCGTTGCTATGGCCAAACGCCAGAACACGCGATCGCTTGTGCCCTAGAACAATTAGCCGAGACGTATCGCCAAACTGCCCAATCACAGCAAAATCTCGACTGGGATGCCGTGGCGCAATCCGCATCGGGAGAGCCGATCGAAAAGCAATATCATGTGATGCTGCACTATGAAAGTACAATCACTGCCTCGTCGAAATTTGAGGCCATACACGATACGATAATGGGTAATACCGTCGTTGAAAATGCCAAAATAACAGTGGTTGAAATCGACCCCGATTTGCCGATCACGCCATTGCATCGATCGTGGAACTGATCTCGTAAGCCACTTTCTCCGCTTGTTGACGCCGATTGCATTTTGGCCGGATAAGTATGTCAAGGCTTCGGTAGAATATTTCTCTATGTAAAGATTATAAATCCCACTTGCCATCACCCCTTTGTATGAGTAAAATGTTCTA
Organism: Cyanobacteria bacterium VAR_4_metabat_243; assembly: GCA_031415035.1. Taxonomy (GTDB): domain Bacteria; phylum Cyanobacteriota; class Cyanobacteriia; order Leptolyngbyales; family Leptolyngbyaceae; genus Romeriopsis. Next base: position 7,681 of record JANOQX010000174.1, on the reverse strand, counting down.
CAGAGCACATAAATATCCACTAATTCGGCTTGTCTGGGGTAAGACGGGCCTTTTTTTTGTCTAATCGCTCGTGACTGGGTCAGATGGGCCAAGTCCTTTCCCCAAGTAAACGCTTAAGAGTGCCATTTTCCCGGTGCGTTTGCTGATACCGCGATAGCGAAGATAGCGATAGGGTCCAAAGGTCTTACCCGATTTCTTATCGGGAATCATCTTGAGTTCGATACAGCCGATGCCGCCCCGCCGCCCGATCGCCGAGCCATCCACTTTCTTGGGGGGATTTTGTGCGACCTGGGCTTCGACTAAGCCTTGGAGCATGGACTGTAAGGTTTCGAGATCCTGAAGATCCCAATGCTGGAGCTGCTGGATTAGCTTTTCGGGGTCAGAGGGGCGTTTAGGCATAACGACCTTCCGTCCGGTTCCAAAAACTTAGGGAACATAAACGAAAAATATTCCCTAAGTTTTCGATCGGATTGATTGAAGCTCTGCCGCTCCAACCTGCCCGGATCGGAAATCTTAGGGAAAAGACTAAGGCTCTGTTCCCTAAATGTCGGACTGATGGACTGGGATTGTGGATTAGCATGACTGCACCGCCAAGAACGCCAGCCATTCGGCTAATTGGGCCGGTGAGAGATAGACCGATCGAGAACATCCAAAACGACTCTGAAGTTCAGCTTGCACTTGAGCCTTCGACCAGCCGAGCCGATCGATCTGAATGGTAATAGCGACCAATCGATCCGAACAATCGATATTCAGATGGTCAGCTAAAGACGGTGATGGCATCGTGACGGGGATATCAGGATGTTGCTGTGCCCAGGCCCAGGCTTCTGCCACAAGGATGGGGTCGTCGGTATAGAGCTGTTGCTGCATCCGATCGACTGGCATAGCACTAAGGGGATTAAATGAGTTCTGAAGCATCTCGGATGCAGCGGCTTGTCGAATATCGAGCCAGACTGCTGGATCGATATTCTCATAAGATGGAACCGAATTAACAATGGAAAACGTATTACCGACTAAACCATCATTTGATGCTAAATGAACATCACTAGAAGCATTACTAATATTGCTGTTACCGTCAATTGCCTCTAATAAGTTTGTAGGACTGTGCCAGTCTTTCGGCGGGTCTACTGTGGGCTTATGGGAGCTTAGGAAGTTAGGATGCCAGAGGTCTTTATGACGATAGAGTGATCCCCCGCCAATCCCGTAATTGAGTAGGCTTTTAAATCGTTCAGTTGCTTTGATTGGTAAAGCCGATCGATTTAAGAGGTCAACGATTGCTTCTTTAATCCGAGTTCGAGCATCTTCCGCACGTTGTTGGTTGTAGCTGATGGTTGGAACTGTCTCACTGTCTTTTGGTTGAGACGTAGCCTTTGTTCCATAGGGAAAATAGTGGCTTTCTTCAACGCATCTAGCCCATTCAGCGGCACGATGGGTAATCTCATGTTGATGTTGGCACCAGTCTTGGTATCCAGGGAGGGCCTTCGCGATCGCGGTAATTGCTTGGATGAGCTGATCACCGATGAGGGGTTTGCCACCCTGCAAAATATGGTGAAAGACGTATGTTCGCATGGCGATCCGGCCTAATAGACGATTGGTTTGGCCGTAACCTGTCCAGCCCAGTTCAATCTCGGCGTTCAAATCATTGAGGAATTTATCGGCTTTGCCGGAGAGTTTGAAGCTGCGGCGTTTGAGCTGTTTGATTAGCCGATCGAGTTGCTTCTTGTCTAAGTCATTGCGCTTGGTAGAATAATTCCACTGTTCGATAAATCGACTTTGGGAATAGGCGATCGGCTGATAGTCCCGATCGAGCAAGTAAGAACCCATCTGGAGCGGTAATCGGTGAGCGCTGAACAGACTGGGTTTGCCATCCGTGGCATAGGGCTTCGGGTTGGGGAAAATTTCGAGTTGGCCGGGATAGAGTTTGAATCCGGCATTTTCGAGCAATGTGGAGATGGCGAGGGCAATCTTCCAGCTGGTCTGCGCCTGCTCGAAGGGAAAATAGAGGTGTAGACCGCCACTGTGGCTGGATTGAATAGTCAGATGGCTGATCAATCCCAGCGGTTCGAGGGCCAAGAGGAGACGATCGACCCCAAATGGGTCTTGACGTGGATGGTAGCGACTGCCGATGTCAATGTCGAGCATCGCGTAGTGGGTCTCTGTGCCGAAGCGCACGCCATAGAGTTGGCTGCCTTGTTGGATGGTGCGATCGGCGAGGGGATGGCGCGTTTCGGTCTGCCATTCGGGTTTTGCGCCAGGGTTGGGATGCACCGCCCAGATATAGTCATAACGATGGGGGAACAAGCCTAGAAATTGGCTGTCCCATTCGCGCACTGATGTAAATGGATTGGCTTGATGTAGTGTGGCGATACCGATCACCCCCCGTTAAACGCTGATGAATGAGCAGGCGCATCATCTCAGATCAAAGCGTTGGTTAGTGGAGGGTGGCTTAATATGATCATTACTTCTTTGTCTTATTGTACTCAAACAGTTAGCTAGAAGCCCATTCAGATTGCTGATGTGATGGGATCTGGATGGTTTAGCAATACATCACGGAGTGAACGTGATGTTACTCGGAGAAAATTGTCTTTCTTTGTAATTGCTTCTAGCAAAGCGTTTTCAGGGCTTTTTGAATAAAATATGGGATAAGACAAGATTCTAAAATTGTGCAGCGATCCGTTTTGGATTGTCTTGAATCACGATCGCATGAGAATAGAACCCTTTCATAGCAGGCTTTGCCTTTTTATCTGAGGTGATCGGCGCATAATCGCTGGCGGCAATAATGTGATGTAATTCGGATAATCTTGTCTTGTATCAAAGATCCACTTGAGTGCGACAACTTGACAGTACTTTGCCTGACAGCAGTAGCTTGAGCGAAATTAAGTGATGCGATCAGGAGTTTTTTGTCTTATCAGTGCGGGGATTCAATCGATCGAGACACGAAAAAGTTGGTGTACTAATGCGGATTCATTTGTCTCAGGCTTAGAGGTTAACTCAGAGTGACTGAGACCACATAATTACGGCCCCATCGTTCTGAAATGCTTATAGGATAGCAGCTAAGCAATCAATTTCCATGTCCGCATGGCATTAAAGTGATGCGATCTGGAGAAACTTGTCTTAACTGATCGTCCTGATTGAAGCCAGCCCAACGGTCAATCCCACGTGATCTGGGGGCTGACTCCAGTTGGTTGCTTGATACGGAGTCGCTTGTCTTAATTCATCGGACTGAAACGTCGATTGGAGCGGCAATATGTCTGATCCACCCGATCGGTGAGACAAAATTGTCAGAGTTGGGGTTGAAGTGCGGGGATCCGGATTGACTTGTCTCTACTCACTGATCCGCAAAAGCCCATGGAATCGGCTTTTATGCTGTTCTTCAGGGGCGAATGAGACAAGCAATCAATCAAACTTGAGCAGTCGGCGGAGCTTTGTCTCAATTTCTGGGGTAATGATCCGATCGCCCCGCTCCAGTTTCCCAATGTAATCCGCACTCAGCCCCAGGAAACCACCCAGTTCCTTCCGGTTCCAGCCCTGTTCGGTGCGGGTTTTCTGCAATAGCTCACCCGTCAGCTCTTCTAGTGCTTGTTGCTTGCTAGGAAGGGCCTTGGGCTTCTTGGCTTCACGTAGGTTGTTGAGGAGGCCAGGAATCGGCTGTGGTGGCTTAATGGTGAGCTTGGCATGGAGTAGGCGCTCAATCACTTTGACCTTGCGCCAGTTTTCTGGTTTGGGGGCATTGCTACCAGAACGGAGCCATTCTGGATAGGTTTCGGGGTCGTATTCAATTTGCCAGCCGAGGGTAACGAGCATTTCCAGGGCTTTATTCCAGCGATTTTTCAGATCCCGCGCTTTGTGCTTATCTTCTAAGGCCAGATCGATTTCAGTTTGTGGTAGTACCTCGCCGAGTAAACCCATGACTTGGTAATCATAGGGATTTTGGTTCCGCACCCGAATGCGCGCATCGAGCGTTAACTGAATCGCTAACCGTAATGCCATTTCATGGTGATAAGGATCGATTTTGAGAATATCTTTCGCTAAGTATCCAAATTGATGCAGGGCTTCCTTGGCCTTACTCCCTGCCCGGTTGAGATAATGCTTTGTCCACAATCCGGGATTGACTGTGATATAGACTTCCTCCGGCTTCTCAATCTTCCCGGTCGTCCAATCAATCTGACCATGGGGGTCAATCAGGACATCCCACATGCGCCCGATCGGGGTACTGGCGTCGATCGATTTCTTGCCTCGTCCTTCCATCCAGACGGATTTCACTAGTAAGCAGGATAGGGCGTAGGCCAAGCTCGCCACTGAATTGCGTTTCTCCGCCAGACTGGTGCTATGGTTGCGGTCCCAGCCGAGCAGTTGAATAATATCGCTGGCTCTGAGGGTAAATGTACTCTGCCAAGGCTCAACTTCTTCCATCGTGCGGGCGGCAAAAATCAGTTGCAGCTTGACGGTATCAAAACCAAATTTATCAATGATTTGCTCTGCGGCAGTCCAAGGCAGTAGCTCAATGTCCCCTAAGTTCGTGATGTAATGCTCAATATAGTTATTCGGGTTGCTGCGACTGCGGTATTGGAAGACCGCCAGCTCGTCACTGTTCTGTTGCCAGAGGTCAGAGCGCAATTGGGCGCGGATACTACTGGCGATCGGGATGGCCGTCGGAATCACCGCGATCGGGTTGAGTTCAAGATTGGCGTTGCTACTTGAACGCGGTTTGGGCTTCAGGCCCAGGAGCTGTTCCATCTCCGCCAACGAACATTGGGGCAGCTTAAACCCACTAATAATTTTTTGGGCCATGTCTTGGCAATAGATCTGCCCAAAAATCTGGATGCGTTCTTCGGTGACTGAGTCACTGCTTTGGTCGAGGTATTGTCGAACTTGCTGGGTCAGTTGCTCACCCGATAGTGCTTCAATCTTGGTTTTGCCCTGGGCTTGTTCCAGATTATCCAGTACCCACAGCACTAGACTTGTCCCGATCGTCTTGGCAAAATCTTCCCAAAACCCCGTGTGACTAAAAAATCCCGCCAGTGAGCTGCGCAGATAAGCCTTCACGCGATCGTCGTCAATGATCAGGTCGAGTTTTTGTTCACCTTGCTTGGTCTTGATGAGCTTGAAGTGAGGACGGGCGGTATTGATACTGGCGATGCCGCCCGTCTGAAGGACTTCCTCGACCTTATAGCGATAGACCTTCAGTAGATGTTGAAATAGCTGTTCAGTCAAGGGTTCCAGCAGGCTGGCATTATTCCGGAGTTTGGCACTCAGACTAATCAGGTGTTCGGCTGAGAGTACTTGTTGAACCACCCAAGAGCGGGCATCAGCGGAATTCTGGTTCACCTGTGGCCCGGAAATTTCGGTCGTCGGGCCTTTTAATGTTGAGGTCAGCACAGTACTGCCCCCCTGACCCGGCTCAAATACGATGCTGCGATCGATCGGCTGCGGTTGGTCGTTCGGTGCAAACTGATAAACAGCAGCTTCTTCAGGTGTCGCTTTTTTCTTGGGCATGGAACAGACCGAAACAAACCACAGGGATAGGTCGGATCTTAAGCGATCGCCGAGGTCTCAGCACGTCAAAATTTGGTGATATCTGCCGCTGTGTTTCAATCTACTTAGGGAATGCAAAACTAGTTATATTCCCTAAGTAGATTTGGATAGTTCGAGCGGCGATCGCATTCGTTTCAAAGTGCGGTGGCATCGTTGACAATCAATAGACCTGTTGGGATATAAGCTATGATGTGGATGAAGTCGTTTGGGCCTGAGTGATGCTCGATTTAGACCGCATTTTTCAACAAGACCGTGTGATGCGAGCCATGACTGGCCTCAAGCATGCGGCATTTGAGGCGCTGTTAGCGGACTTTATTCCGGTCTATCATGCGAGTCTGGTGCGACCCGGAATGGTGCGCAAACGTGCCGTCGGTGGTGGGCGCAAAGCCACCTTGAGTAACAGTCAAGCGAAGCTATTTTATATTTTGGTTTACTGCAAGTGCTATCCGACCTTCGACTTATTGGGCGTATTATTCAATTTCGACCGCTCCTGTGCCCATGATTGGGTGCATCGTTTGTTACCCCTACTGGAAGCAACATTAGGTCACAAGCAAGTCCTACCAGTGCGCCAGGTTCGCAGTATGGCGGAATTTCTGACCCAGTTTCCCGACGTTGAAGTCTTAATTATTGACGGCACCGAACGTCCGGTGCAGCGACCGCAAGACCCGGACAAACAGGAAGCACATTATTCGGGCAAGAAGAAACGCCATACGCGCAAACATATTACCGGGAGCACGCGGGATAAACGGGTGATTCTCCTGACCAAAGCGAAGCCGGGCCGGATTCACGACAAACGGCAGTTAGATGAGGAACATCTCGTCGAAAACATTCCGGACGAAGTGGCGATTGAGGGTGATTTGGGATTTCAGGGGCTGGAGAAGGAGTACGACAACGTCCATCTACCGCACAAAAAGCCACGCGGCAAGGAACTGACGCCACAACAAAAGACGGAGAATCGGATCTTTAGTGGCCAACGGGTCAAATGCGAACATGCTCATGCGGGGATTAAGCGCTACAACTCAACAACAGCGGTTTACAGGAATCGTGTGACCGATTTTGATGACCGTTTGATGTTGGTCGCAACGGGCCTCTGGAACTTCTACCTTGAAGCGGCCTAAAGGGTGAAAGAGAAAGGAAACTCTGTCTCAAAGCGGCTTTTATATCCCAACAGGTCTAATAAAGACAATGGAACCGACTGCTCCATCAAAATGATGTGGCTTGCGCCATGATTTTCGGTAGACTCATACCAGTCTTCCACCACAATTGCATCGGATGCCAAGCCTCAAAGCGCTTAATCAAGAAATTGCCCGGATGCAGCGGTTAATTAGGGCAACGCCCTTTAATCGATGTCTAGAGATAATTCCCTCCTTCGCTAACCTCACTTTTCAGGGCGGTGTTTATGCAATTAAGTCTTCTGAGGAAGAAATTCTCTATATTGGCAAGACTGGTTCGTTTCGGACGAGATTTCAGGGGGGACATCAGGGACTGGTGAGGATCTTCTTGGCGGGACACCGTGCTGAAGATATTCGAATTTTACCGATTTCCACCACTGACCGTTTTGCTGAGGATTTGTTAAAGTTAGAGAGATCCTTGATTGTGAACATTGTCCCTCGCTACAATAAGCGTATACCGGACATACTAGAGGTTGTTAAGATGATCCAATTACAAGCTGTGCCAGCTTCCGGGAATATTCAGCAGTTGTTGCAGTTTTTGCCAGAGCAAATTCAGCAGCAGCTAGAAGCACATGCGGATCATTACGGTATTCCAGAACAAAAGCTGTTTGAGCGGGCCGTTGCCTTTTTCCTTGACCCCGATGGGACAACATTTGCGGACGTCGAGCCAGATGTGCGAGGAATTGGCGTGATCTCAGAAGAGAATCAAGTCCTAAAGGCAGAGAATGAATCCCTCAAGGCCAGATTGCGGAGTTTGGGTGCGGAAGATCTCTAATTTGTGTACCAACGTTACTACACAGATGAAAGGTCTGAATGGAATTAATCTGGGATCAAAACCAGGGCTATTTCATTCTTATCTAGGCAGTGATATGCTGGTTAACTAATCTGGCCTAAATCCGAGGGTTTCATGTCCCAACTTGCGATTGTCGAAGCCTTCTCCGATTTAGCTGATACCCGTCGGAGTGCGGGAAAACGCC
>JANOQX010000173.1:0-71278 GCA_031415035.1 Cyanobacteria bacterium VAR_4_metabat_243 | reverse complement strand
ATTCAAATTTGGGCGATTGCGCGCAATATTTCCCTCAATTTGTATCGTGACTTTGGGTTTGAAAATATGGCTCAAGCCCAACGACTGGCTGGCTTTAGCCTTAACACACTCAAGCGCCTATTTAGAATGAAATAGCCCTGGACCAATTCCTCAGCATGATGCTTTATCTCTTGTGTATTGAAATTGTCTCTGTGAAAGAATTTCAAACTTTCAATTTGCTTTTGATCATAATTGAGTATATCAAAGCAGAAAAAAGGCTTGCCATCCATCATGTTTGGCTCATCTAGATCAGTAAAAAATCGATACTCAATGCCATTTGTCACGATAGCGACTTTTGACGAAAGTAGACTATTAAAATATTTTCTCAATTGCCCATCATGGGCTTCTGGTTTTTGGTCATGAGCTTTTGCCTCGACCAGCATGACAATCGTATTGTTGATTGAAATCGCGTAATCAACTTTTTCTAACTGCCCTGATCTTTTAATGGCAAAATCTGCCGTGTATTCAGGAATTACTTCTGTCGGCTCAGAAACGTCATGACCTAAAACACCCAAAAATGGCATAATCAAAGCCATTTTTGTCGCTTCCTCACCTGAGATTGAGTCAATTCTCTTTCGGACTTGTTCCGCAACTTTAGCAATATCATCTACGAATGTCATTTCAGCTACTCCAACAAATACAAGCTACACAAATACCGACAAGAGCGAACGACTTACCTCACACTGAAGAAAGGCTGCCTCTGTCAGGTGTTATTCGATACCCGAACAACCCTATGCAATTTTACATACTATTTTCCGCAACAGAACTTAAATATCCGGAGAGTCTGCAAGGCTCCATCACTTTTCTAATGAACTCAGCAAAATCGCACTATTCATCGGGCTTTTCTTGCGGCTTTGGCGATCGCCCCTAAACCGCCGCAAACGACCTATAATCCCGCAAATGAGGCGGCTGAAAACCCAACTCGGTCGGCTATGGCCACCAAAGCCAAGTATGCGTATCCAATAAAATCATGCTTCCAGCGCATCCCAAAGCTCAGTCATCGGTTCATCAAAATCCGCCGGAATATCGATCGGAATGCGGCGAAGAGAATGCTGTGGAGGGCGATCGTCCATCCGATCGACCTTCCCCGGCTCAATCCCAAACTGCTCCTTCACTGCCCGCTTCGCCGCCGCCACCTCTTCCGGTGTAATCCTTCTGGCCTTCGCAAACGGGAAATCAACATTCTCAAAGCTTTCCGACATCGCCAACACACTCCTGTTTGGCGCTACCTTCACAAAATCTCAATCGACTTGCCCCACAATTATAGGACGATCGCCCAATCAACGATCGTCCCCCAAACCCTCACCTACAACCGCACATACAACACCTCAATCCTCGGCATCAGCGACTTCAAACGCGGATTATCACTCCCAAACGTCGAGTCTCCTGACACCGATCGGCAATCCGCCGAAAACTGCTGACAAAGCCCCGACGGCACCCCCAACATAAAATTCACCCCCGTCGATTTGCGATATTTATCCAACTTCGGATTATTCTCACTAATCACCGTCCCCCCATAATCCCAACCAAACCCATAAAACTCAAACTTGCCAAACTTCGCCTGCAACGCCGCCACCGTCATATCCACCGCCAACCCATCCGCCAAATGCCACCGCGCATCATAAATCGCGATCGACCCCATCTGTTTCCGCGTATCGTCCTTCCAAATCACCCGCAATGACTCCTTGCCACCAATCTTGACGCGGGTCGCAGGCGCTTCACCAATGCCCTCACGACCCTGCTCCATGAAATCCTCCACATTTGCCGCCCCAAAAATCGTCACCAATCCCTGCCGATCGGTCTGCTTGGTAATCTTACCCACACGCTTTCCCGGCACAATCAGAAACGGATCTTGGACAGCCGGCTTTGGCACATACGCGATCCCGTCCCGCCCCGCCGGCACACCGACAAAATCACTCCGCACCCAACCTTCCGCCCCCGAACCCACAAACTTCACCTGATACCAAATCTTCTCACCCGCATCCCGCCGCGAAGCCATTAGCATCAGCTTGTCCCCCGCCACACCATAATGCGCGATCGGACTCTTTTCCCCCGGCTCCTCCCGCACATTCACCCGCGCCTTCGCCTGCTGCGTCACCAATATCCCCGCCACATTCGGCTCGATCTGTCCGGTCACAAAGGGACCCCGAAAATGCTTGGTATATGGCCCGGTCGCCGTCAAACAATCACTCAACCCCGCCGCCAAATCGCCATCAAAATTCTTCGCCAACTGCCATGTCCCACTCAATCGATCGCCCCCACTGCCAATCACAAATTCCTGGGGAGTCTGGACGATGAATTCATCTTTTGTCGCATCCACCACTGATTTCTGATTGGACTGCCCGATCGTGCTAACCGTCATATTCTGATACCCCTCATAGGGATTCGGCGGGCCATCCACGATCTTCACGCAAGCCCGACCATTCTCCTTGCCAAACACTCGATACGATCGCGCAAACATCGAACCCTGCGCGAAATACGTCCCCGACTCTAGCGTGCTAATATCCGCCGCCATCGTCGTATCCGCCAACGCCGCCACCATCAACACCGCGATCGCCATAACTTTTTTCATGTCAAATATCTCTACAGTTGGATTCGGATAAATCGATCTACAGCGATCGTGCCCCTAATTTCGGGCAAATCATCCTACTGACGGATCCAAAACCCCATCACCGCCGAGGAGCCGACAGATCCGACAACCGCATCGACTTCGATCGCTCCCGAAACAAATCACACACCACCGCCCCCGGATCATTCCGCCCAAACGCCACCGCCGTATCATCCGGCTCAATAATAATCCGACTCCGACAGTCATACACCGCGATCGCCTGCTTCACCCCGGCGATCGACACGATCGCCTTGTACTCCCAATAGTGCTTCCCACTGCGCTTAATCCAATCAATACAAACGGGCTTATCCTTCAACGTCCGGCAATGCAACGGCGCAGCATCCACTGGCAACGACCAAACCGCATGGCCCAACCACAAACCCAAACCCAAAACAATCGACAATAAAAACCGCATAAAGGTTGCTAGCCGGGAAAACGACGGAGTCCTCGCCATTATCCCCCATCCCGCGATCGCCTGTCAGTACCAATCCGCCCCCAACTCACGATAAACTTTGACAGCAGCACTTCGCGGACTCGATCGATGACCAGCCAGGGCACCCTCCCAACTCGCCGTGATCCCGACCAATATTGGCCGTTCTGGTTCACGATCCCGATCTACCCCTTCAGCCACCGCCGCACCGTCCGCCGCGAACTCGTCCCCAATACAATCTGGAGCTTCGAACAACTCCAAGGCATCCTCTACGTCGTCACCCCGATTCGGATGACGATCGTCCGGCTGGCCGCAGGCGGATTACTCGTCTACGCCCCCGTCGCCCCCACGGTCGAATGTCTCCGTTTGGTGCGCGAACTCACCGCCCAACATGGCGATGTGAAATACATCATCCTGCCAACGACTTCAGGACTCGAACACAAAGTCTTCGTCGGCCCCTTTGCGCGGGCGTTTCCCACGGCGCAGGTCTTCGTCGCGCCCAATCAGTGGAGCTTCCCCGTAAATCTGCCGCTGGCTTGGCTGGGGTTGCCTTGGGGCCGCACGAAAGCTTTACCCGCGAAGAGTGGCGATGCGCCCTTTGGGGATGAATTTGACTACGACTTACTGGGTCCCATCGGGCTGGGACTGGGGGCATTTGCCGAAGTAGCGATGCTGCACCGATCGAGCAAAACGCTGTTGCTGACGGATGCGATCGTCACGATTCCCGCGACTCCGCCGGAAATCATTGCCAGCGAAACCCGCGCCCTGCTGTTCCACGCCCGCGACCATGTGCATGACGTTGTGGCCGATACCCCCGCCAATCGGCTCAAGGGCTGGCAGCGGATTGCGCTGTTTTCGTTTTACTTTCGGCCCAGTGCAGCGGCGATTGTGGCCTTGGGCGAAGCGCTAAAGGACATCAAAACCGCCCCCGATCGCTCCCGCCAAAACTACTTTGGCCTCTATCCCTTCCAGTGGCAAGCGGGCTGGGAAAAGTCGTTTGAAGCCTTGCGGGGCGAAGGTCGAATCTTCGTCGCGCCGATTTTGCAGCGGTTGATTCTGAACCGGGATCCCCAAGCCGCGATCCACTGGGCCGATCGGATCGCCGCCTGGGATTTTGAGCGCATCATCACCTGCCACATGGATGCCCCGATCGTCGCTAGCTCGAATGACTTCCGGGCGGCCTTTGGTTTTTTGGAAAAACAACCCTGCCAAGAAATCCGCTATCCTTTGCCCGAAGCCGATTTTGGCCTATTGCGGGAGCTGGAAGCCGGACTCGATCTGACCCGCATTACCCCGCCTGCCCAGGAAAAGGTTTAAGATTACAGCAATCTTTGCTTAAATAGTTCATCTGTTCAGCGTACATCCCCCCGCACCATGGCTAAATTTAGCGACTCCCTCCAGCATCTCAATCCCTCCCAACGCCAAGCCGTGGAGCATGTGAATGGGCCGTTGCTCGTCGTGGCCGGAGCCGGATCGGGCAAAACCCGCGCCCTCACCTTTCGCATCGCCAACCTCGTGCTCACCCACCGCGTCGATCCCGAACATATCCTCGCCGTCACCTTTACCAATAAAGCCGCGAAGGAAATGAAGCAGCGGGTCGAGCAGCTCTTCGCCGAACAGCAAGCCCAAACCGAATTTGGCAAACCCTACGCCGCCTTGCAACCCTACGAACAGACCAAACTCCGATCGAAGGTCTACAAAACCATCACCAAAGAACTCTGGATCGGCACCTTCCACTCGCTCTGCTGCCGGATTCTGCGCTTCGACATTGAGAAATACCAGGACGATACTGGCCGCAAATGGGACAAGACGTTTTCGATTTTTGATGAATCGGACGTCATGACGATCATTAAGGACATCATTATCCACAAGCTGAATCTTGACGATAAGAAATTTGAACCACGGGCGATTCGTTACGCAATTAGCAACGCGAAGAACAAAGGTTTATCCCCGTCGGAAGTGGAGCAGGATCAGCCGAATTATCGTGGACGAGTGATTGCGGATGTGTATCGGCTGTACCTCGATCGGATGGCAGAGAACAACGCGCTGGATTTCGACGACCTAATCCTGATGCCCGTGAAGCTATTCCGGCAAAATGAATTAGTCCGAACCTACTGGCACAAGCGGTTTCACCATTTGCTCGTGGATGAATACCAGGACACCAACCGGACGCAGTACGACCTGCTGCAAATGATTACGACCAATGGCAAGTCGCCAAAAGAATTTAAAGAATGGGAACACCGATCGATCTTCGTGGTGGGCGACGCGGATCAATCGATCTATTCCTTCCGATCGGCTGACTTCACGATTCTGATGGGGTTTCAGAAAGACTTCGGCGATGGCCGCAAGGACGATGAAACCGAATCCATGGTGAAATTGGAGGAGAATTATCGATCGACCGCGAACATCCTCGAACTCGCCAATACCCTAATCGACAACAACACCGAACGCATTGACAAAGTTTTGAAAGCCACACGGGGCGAGGGCGAGAAGGTGTATTGCTACCGCGCCGACAACGAAATCGACGAAGCGGAATTTGTCATTCGCCAAATCGAAACGATCGTCCGCAAAAATCCCGAAATCACCTACGGCAAATTCGCCATCCTCTACCGCACCAACGCCCAATCGCGGGCCTTGGAGGAATCCCTGGTGCGATCGCAGATGCCCTATCGCGTCGTTGGGGGACTCCGGTTCTACGATCGGCGCGAAATCAAAGATGTCCTCGGCTACCTGCGCGCCGTCGCTAACCCAGCCGATTCCGTCAGTCTGATGCGAATTATCAATACCCCTAAACGTGGTGTTGGGAAATCAACGATCGATGCCCTGGTGCGCGCCGCCGTCGAACTCGGCGTCCCCCTCTGGGAAATTCTCGCGGATGAAACTTCGGTGCGGACGTTGGCGGGCCGATCGGCCAAAGGTGTCCTCGCCTTCGCCGATTTAATCAAAAAATATCGCGGTGAATTAACGAATTTATCCGCCTCCGAAATCGCCCAAGGACTCTTTGAAGAATCCGGCTATCTCGACGACCTTAAACGCCAAGCAACCGAAGAAGCCGACAACCGCTTCGAGAACGTCCAAGAACTCTACAACGCCGTCCTGCAATTTGAAGAGGACAACGGCGGCGAAGACGAAGACCGATCGCTGATTGGCTTCCTCGCCAGTGCGGCCCTCGCATCGGATCTGGACGATTCCTCGGAAAACGACGATCGCATTTCCCTGATGACGCTCCATGCTTCCAAAGGCTTGGAATTTCCCGTGGTGTTTCTGGTCGGATTGGAGCAGGGCTTATTTCCTAGCTTCCGATCGCTGGATGACCCGTCTGCCGTGGAAGAAGAACGCCGCTTGTGTTACGTCGGGATTACCCGCGCTCAGGAGCGATTGTTCATCTCCCACGCCTGCGAACGCCGCCTCTACGGCAACCGCGAAATGGCCCAACCATCGATGTTCCTGGACGAATTGCCAGAGGAATTGATCGAAGGGAATATGATTCGCAATGTGGTGAAGCGCGCCGTTAATGCAAGTAAAAAACCCGTTGCCCCGGCTTCGAAAAATAAGCCGTCAATGCCGCAGGGTAGTGGCGATATTGATTGGGTCGTGGGGGATAAGGCCGTGCATGAGTCGTTTGGGGTGGGGCAAGTGACGCACGTGTTTGGTACGGGGAAGAAGATTTGTCTGGCGGTGAAGTTTCCCCAGGGGGGCCAGAAGATTATCGATCCGAAATTGGTGCTGTTGCGGAAGGTGGAGTAGGTTGGGGCAATGCTCGATTGTGCAATTGACGCGCGGGGCGGGTGGGGCCGTAGTCGGATTTGCCCTCATCGGCCCGATCGGGCATAATCCCGCACCATTTTCCAACCCAAACCCACGCCGATCAATCCCAATCCCGCCTGCCACACCGCCGCTTCGACCCAAAACGCCAAACTCAGACAACTGAGCAAACTGCCGATCGCAATCCACTGCGGGTAGCGCCGATCGGCCTCAGGTAGCTGCAACGCCGCCAGATTTGCCAGCGCGTAATAAATTAGGACATTAAAGGCACTGAATGACCAAGTGGTTTTGACATTGCCGATCGCGACGAGTCCGGCGACGATTAGCCCCATCGTCCAAACGGCGATCGTTGGCGTGGTTTGACTGCGGTCGAGGCGGGCGGCGTGGCGGGGCATATCCCCCTGTCGGCCCATGGCCATGAGGACGCGGGATAACCCGAGGATCAGATTGAGCAAACCCCCTAACATCGCGGTGATTGCGCCGAGGCTGACGATCGTGCCCACGGGCCAATCGCTCTGCCATCCCTGGGCGATCGTGCTCAAGGCGCTGCCCGGAATGCCGCCCCGCACGAGGACGCTGGCGACCCCAAGATAGAGCAACAGCGTCAACCCCAAACTGCAAAACACCGCGATCGGAATACTGCGAGCTGGATTGCGGACTTCCTCGGTCATGGTGGTGATGCGGCCATAGCCCGTGTACGCCACAAACATCAGCGCCGTGGCTTGGCCAATCGCCGGGAGATTAATCGGTGATGGGGCGGCGGCGGCGGGCCAGGACTGCGTCCAGCCAACGGCGACGAAACTGCCCAAGGCGAGGAGCGTCACGGCCACGATCGCGGCGTTGAGCCAGTTGGCTTTGGTCAGACCGCAAGCGGCGACGATCGTCATCAGTAGGACGCCGATTAGGGCGATCGGGGTTTGGTACATCAGGGATTGGCCCGAAGCTGCGAGCAGATAACCCGCAAATCCCAAGGCCGCTGTGGCCGCTGACGCCGACTTCGCCCCCAAAAACAACCAGCCCGCAATGAATCCGGCATAGGGATGGAGGTAGCGATAGCCATAGGCGTAGGTGCCGCCGCTGACTGGATGGGCCGCCGCCAGTTGGGCTGCACTTAAGCCATTCCCCAAGGCGACGATCGCCGCCAGGATCAATGCCACAAAAATCCCATTTCCGGCGATTTCCGTCGCGATCGTCAAACTAACGAAGATTCCCGTGCCCAAAATTGCGCCCAAACCGAGGACGATCGCCCCTGGGGTACCGATTTGAGATTTCATAGGGTTTCCTGACATAACTTTTTCTGATCAGCCGATGGGGCGGCTGCGCTCAGTATGGCAGGGTTGACTTCCCCCAAGGCGTAAAAAGCGGATTTTTGGGTTTTGATCGCAACAACTCCAAAGAAAATCTTGATTATTCGCCGCAATCTTGAATTCGATCGTTGTTTGATTGCCTAAATCGTTTTATGGGCACCTTTAACTGGTGAGGAGTGGATGATTGTAATCGGGTAAATCCTGGTTCGGCCTCGCGCCGATCGTCATCGGGGCAAAATCTCCGTATATTTCAGGATGTACGATGCCAATCGTCATCATAGATTGCTCTGTGTATAGAGCACAGGCTCCAGTGCGATCGGATTGGTAGTTCGATGGCGCTGGAGTTTACTTTGTGTCGGCTTTGATGGTGAATCGGGCACGTTAAGTGGAGCGGAATGGTCGGGGGGTGTGGCGCGATCGGATTGAATTGGCATTTCCTGGCATTTATGATGAGTCGTTCTTGCGTATTGTGGTTGCTGGTGGCGGGCTGGGGCGGTCTGTCGCCGTTGGCGGGGGTGTCCGCTGCGTCCGCACAAATTGTGCCGATCGGGGATGCGGGGACGGTGGTGTTGCCGGGGTCGCCCGATCAGGCATTGATTCAAGGTGGGACACAGGCGGGCGGCAATCTGTTTCACCAGTTCCAACAATTTGGGTTGACGACGGGGCAGACGGCGACCTTTGCGATTAGTCCGAGCGTGGGGAATATTTTCAGTCGGGTCACGGGCGGCAATGCGTCGGTGATTAATGGCCTGCTGCAAGTGACTGGCGGCAATGCGAATTTGTTCTTGATCAATCCCGCCGGAGTGATTTTTGGTAAAGATGCCCGATTGGATTTGCCGGGATCGTTTACGGCGACGACGGCGCAGGCCTTGGAATTTAGCGGCCAGCAATGGCTGAGTGTGAACGGGGCGAATCAATATGGTGATTTGACCGGGAATGTTACGGGTTACGCTTGGTTGAACAATGCGCCCAATGCCGTGGTGAATGCGGGCGCACTCCAGGTGAAACCGGGCCAGCAAGTGATGCTGAGTGGCGGCACGGTGATTAATACCGGGACGATCGCGGCTCCCGGTGGGATGGTGACGATCGCGGCAGTGCCCGGTGAGAAGCTGATTCGAGTCACCCAAGATAACCAAGTATTGAGTCTGGATTTGCCAATCGCGACGAAAACGGAACTGGCGACGACGCCCATCAATCCCACCCAACTGCCCCAGCTTTTGGCCGGACGTGCGGTGGCAGAAGCGACGGGACTGACGGTGGTGAACGGCGAAGTCCAACTGCGATCGGGCCAAAATCCGATCCCATTGCAATCGCATCAAGCGATCGTTGCGGGTCAAATCACGGCCCCGCAAATCGATGTAACGGGCAATCGGATTGATCTACAAGCCGCGAATCTCGATGCGAACCAGGCGAATGGCGGCGGGGCCATCCGAGTGGGCGGGGATTTTCAGGGACAGGGCGATTTGCCTAAGGCGCAGCAGGTGAAGGTGGATGGGGCGAGTCAGTTAGCCGCCGATCGCGGCAAGATTATTGTGTGGTCGGACAACAGCACGCAATTCGCCGGATTAGCCACGGCCCCCGGTGGATCGGTTGAAACCTCGGGAAAACAAACGTTAGATGTGGCGGGGGCGCGGGTGAAAGCGCGTGATTGGCTGCTTGATCCGAGTGATATTACGATCGCGAATGTTGGCACAGATGTGATCACTGGGGGGACGTTTGATCCGGCGGTACCCAGCACGATCGCGCCAGGGACGATCGAGGCGGCCTTGGATGGTGGGACGAATGTGACGATTACGACGGCGGGTGGCGTGGGCGGCAATGGCGATATTACGTTACTTAATTCGATTAACCAAACGGGCGGGGGAATTGCCTCGCTGACCTTAACGGGGCGACGATTCGATCGTGATCCGGCCGCGCAGATTAACCTCACCAGTACGGGCGATTTGACTTTTAATCTCAATCAGGTGGCGACCGAGGCCGTGGCTCCGACGAGTTCGATCCAAAATGCGGTGGACGCGATCGGGACAGTGGCCGGATTGCGTCAGATTAATTTGGGGGTCGGGACATACCGAGGTGCATCGGGGGGTACCTTAGTCACGATTGATAAAGATGTCACCATCAACGGTGGCGACCAAGCGACCACTGTGATTCGTGGCAGTAATAATGCGCGTAATGTCTTGATCGCAGCGGGAACAACCGCCACTATCCAGAATCTTTCGATCGTTGATGGCTTCACGCCCACGGGAGAATCGGGTGCGGGAATTCTGAATGAAGGTCGGTTGACCCTAAATGCCGTCGATGTCCGCAACAACCAGGCGGGATTAGATGGTGGGGGAATTGA
Source organism: Cyanobacteria bacterium VAR_4_metabat_243 (assembly GCA_031415035.1). Taxonomy (GTDB): domain Bacteria; phylum Cyanobacteriota; class Cyanobacteriia; order Leptolyngbyales; family Leptolyngbyaceae; genus Romeriopsis. Next base: position 60,788 of record JANOQX010000173.1, on the reverse strand, counting down.
CAGTAGTACCGCCACGTCGAGCCTGCTGATCACTGGTGACAGCGCAGTTGTGAATAATCGTGCCGGGGTGGATGGCGGTGGCTTATTTCTTGGTGGCAATAGCCAAATCCTTCAGGGCTATATCGGCAATAATCAGGCGGGCAATTTGGGTGGGGGGATCTACAACCTGGGTAGTCTCAATCTGGCCAACATTGGAATCGAACAAAACCAGGCTTCAAGCGGTGCGGGGATTGCGAATGTGGGGACGAACAGCCGCCTGACCCTGGGATCCTTCGGGCTGAACAACAATACCGCAACGGGCAATGGTGGCGGGCTGTTCAATCAACAGGGAACCGTCAGCCTCAGCGATGGATTGATTACTCAGAATATCAGTGGGAATAATGGCGGGGGCATTTGGTCTAATGGGCCGATCGACTTAAATCGTGTCGGGGTGGAGGGCAATCAGGCTGGGGCCTTTGGCGGTGGTCTATTGGTTAATTTGACTACTGCTAATCTTCAATTCATGAGTTTTCGCAACAATCGGGCCGTGAGTGGTGGTGGTATTTATAATAGCGGCGGCACGGCCACGATCCGCAATGCTCAAATTGTCCAGAACCAGGCGCTGAGTAATGCGGGCGGCGGCATCTCGGATAATGGCGGTACCCTGAATATCTTTGATACGGTAATTACGGATAATCAGTCCCTGATTGGGGGTGGGATCGAAGCCACTAACAGCCGTCTGAGCTTGAAGAATGTCAGAGTTGAGAACAATCGATCGGTCGAGAGTGGCGGGGGCATTGAATTAACGTCGGTGACCCAGGCACTGATTGAAGACAGCCAAATTGTGGGTAATCGCACGACAGGAACGGGGTATGGCGGTGGACTTGGCTCCTACCAGTCGGTGGTGACGATCCGCGATACGACGGTCTCCGGTAATCAATCGGCCGCCAATGGGGGGGGACTAGAAGGGTATGGCAGTGATTTTGTCCTAGAAAGAGTAAACCTGACTGATAACTTCGCATTAAGTGGCGGGGGAATCTTTACCCGACCTTCCAGCGTTTTGTTTCAGGGTTCGATCGCGATCTTGGGCGGCAAGATTCTGAACAATCAGGCTCAATCCAGTGGCGGTGGCATCTACAATCAAGCGAGCAATCTGAGTATTTCCGGCAGCGAGTTTTCTGGGAATCGAGCGATTAATTTTTCGGGTGGGGCGATCTCTAGCATTGATAGCGATGTGCAGATTAGCGGCAGCACGATCGCGGCGAATCAGGCGGTCAATGGCGGCGGAATTGAGCAAATTCGGGGTCGTCTCAACCTCACCGGGACGACGGTCGAGAACAATCAAACGACGGGTTCCGGGGGCGGCATTGAACTCACGTTTGTGCCGACGATGATTCAAGACAGTCGAATTCTCAACAATCGGGCGATCGGCAATGGGGGTGGACTGGGTTCCTATCAGTCGCCCATCACGATCGCACGGACTGAGATTGGGGGCAATACGGCAAATCTCCTCGGCGGCGGGATTGAAGGCGTTGAAAGTGACCTCACCCTGAATGATGTCCGCCTCACCAATAATCAAGCCCAATCGGGTGGTGGTCTTTCGAACCGATCGATTACGGGAATTGCCAATACCACGATCAGCAATAGTCAGATTATCGGCAATCAGGCGACTGAAACGGGCGGTGGACTCGGTTTTCTGGGTAATACCAATACTCAGATTCAAGGCACGACGATCGCCCAAAATACGGCGGGAATCGATGGTGGTGGTATTTTTGGGTCTTCAGTCCTGGGAATCAGCAACAGCACCCTCACCCAAAATCAAGCCGCCCGCAATGGGGGTGCGATCAATGCCAATGGCGTGGTCAATTTAGCGAATGTGACGATCGCGAACAATACCGCTGACGTGAATGGCTTGGGCGGCGGCGTATTGGTTCAACCATCCGGTGTGGTGCAGTTAAATAATACGATCGTGGCGAATAATCGCAATCCGATCGGGCCGGACGTGAGCGGCGCATTTGTGGATCAAGGCAATAATTTGATCGGGAGCAGTGACGGTTCGACGGGGTTTGCGACCAGTACGTTAGTCGGTACGAGTGCGGCCCCGATCGATCCATTACTGGGGCCGCTAGCAAATTACGGTGGTTTGACCGAAACCCTGGCGCTGCTGCCGGGAAGCCGGGCGATCGATGCGGGAAATTCGAATCTGACGACCGATCAGCGGGGCATTGCTCGCGTCGGCGTCGCCGATATTGGCGCGTTTGAATCCCGTGGGTTGACGCTCGTCGGCACGGGCGGGGGGCAAACGGCGGAAATCAATACGGCGTTTGCGAATCCGTTGCAGGTGACGGTGGCGAGTGCCTTTGGTGAGCCGGTGAATGGGGGACAAGTTTTGTTTGCCGTGCCGACGATCGGTGCCAGTGTGGTTTTATCCAGTAATCCGACATCCGTGACGATCGGGGCGGGTATGGCGCAATTATCGCTGACGGCCAATCCGATCGCCGGGAGTTATAACGTCAACGCTAGCGTGAATGGGGCGTTGCCGATCGCCTTTGCATTGACGAATGAATTGCCGCCGCTACTACCCGTACCGCCCGTTCCACCGCCTGCCGAGCCGCCCGCTCCCGCTGCGACTGGGCCACTGGTGTTGCCACAATTGCCCGTCGAATCGACGGGCCGATCGGTGACCGCCGTAACAGCGGTGGCGGATTTGCCGTCGGCCTTGGCGACGATCGATGAATCGTTTAGTCAGGATTATGTGCAGCAGTTTGGGGCGGCTGTGGCGACGCAGAAAGTGACGCCGACCCAAGTGCAGGGATTATTGGGCGATCTGGATGCCAAGCGGGGAATCCGATCGGCGGTGATTTATGCGATGTTTGTGCCAGAGGCGTTTGCGCCGCAGACGATGGATGGATTGGATGCGTTGAGTTCGTCGATTCCCAGTTTGCTGCGGGCGACGGAACGGCGGGATAGCGATCGGCTGGAATTAATCTTTATCACCGCTGATGGCAAATTAAAGCGCCGATCGACGAATTATCGGCGCAGTCAAGTCGAGGAACAGACAAACTATTTCTGGCTGGCGAGCAATGATGTGGAGAATCCGGCCAGTTTCCAGCAATTCGGTCAGCAAATGCAGCAGTGGTTGTTTGCGCCGATCGCGCCGGAGATTCAGGCCGCGAAGATTAATGGATTGATGTATGTGTTGGATCAGGGGTTGAGATCGTTGCCATTAGCGTCAATGCAGACTCCCAAAGATTTGCTGATTCAGGATTATACGATTAGCGTGGTGCCGAGTTTGGGGATGCTCGATCGGCAGCAAACGATCCTCAAAAATCAAACTACGTTAGCGATGGGGGCCTCAAAATTTGACCAACTGGTGCCCTTGCCCGCTGTGCCGCAGGAATTGGCGATGATTCAGCAGCAGGGCTTTCCGGGGCGGACGTTCCTGAACGAGCAGTTTACGTTGGCGAATCTCATGCAGCAACAGCGCCAAACCCGACCGGGGATTTTGCATCTGGCGACCCATGCGGATTTTAATGCTGGTCAGCCGCAGAATTCGTTTATTCAATTCAATGATCAACGGTTGACCTTGGACAACATCGATCGGCTGGGGTTACGCAATTCAAACTTAGAACTGTTGATCCTCAGTGCTTGCAATACGGCAACGGGCGATCCGGCGGCGGAGTTAGGATTTACAGGCATGGCGTCATTGTTTGGGGTACGGACGGCGATCGGCAGTTTGTGGGCGGTGTCGGATTTGGGGACGTTGGCGTTTATGAGTGAGTTTTATGGGCGGTTGGCGCAGACGCCGTCGCGGGCCGATGCGCTGCGGCAGACACAGTTAGCGATGCAACAGGGCCAGGTGCGGCTCGTGGGGGGCCAGTTAGTCACCAGTCAGCGGACGGTGGCGTTGCCTCGGGAATTAGCCCAGGTGGCGGATACGACCTTCACCCATCCCTATTATTGGTCGGGGTTCACGATGGTCGGCAATCCTTGGTGAATAACCGATCGAATTCATCCGTATGAGAGAAAAGTACCATGTTTACATTTGCGGTAATCACCGACTGCAACTGCCCTCGTTGATCATATTTACCTGTTGTTCGAATTATCATGGAATTAGTCATTGTTCGCCGCACTCCGGGAATTACCTGGAGCATGGATGTCTATGCCGATAATTTGGTCGCCCATTTGCGCCAAATTCGCCCGCTGTGGAAGATTACGGAAATTGCGCCCGCGTTGTCGGGAAGTTGGCGATCGGGAACGGGGTTGAGTAAGTATTACAAACGCTATTGGCACCATCCGAAAGCGATGTCGCGACGATCGGGCGACCTGTTCCATGTGATTGATCATACCGATGGTCATATTGTGCGGTGGTTGCAGCAATCGGGCCGATCGGTGATTGCCACCTGTCATGATTTGGTGCCGTTGACTTGTCCCGAAAATCTGCGATCGGAGTCGCGGCTGCCAGCGATTAGTTCGCGGACTTGGCGCTATTCGGCGGAGGGACTGAAGGCGGCCGATCGAGTGCTCTGTGTGTCGGCGAATACGGCGGCGGATGTGGCGCAATTTTTGCAGATCAAGCATCGGCAATTAGCGGTGGTGCATTCCGCTGCGGATAAGGCTTTCGTGCCATTAAAACCGGATGTGATCCAGGACTTTCGGCGGCATCAGGGCCGGACGCCGGAGGACTGGGTGCTGTTGCATGTCGGGTCGAATCAACTGCGCAAAAATGTCTCGAATATCCTTAAGGCGTTGAAGATTGCCGTTGATCGGGGGGTGCCTGCCCATCTGTGGCGCGTCGGCGACGGGTTTAATCCGGAACAGCGGTCATTTATTGCGCGATCGGGTTTGGCGGCACATATTACGACGTTTGATCTGGTGGATCAATCGACCTTGGTGCAACTGTACAATGCAGCGGACGTGACGTTATTTCCGTCGTTGTATGAAGGGTTTGGCTTCCCGATTCTAGAATCGATGGCCTGTGCGACAGCGGTGATTACTTCGAATACGTCATCCCTGCCGGAAGTGGCGGGTGAATCGGCGATTTTGGTTGACCCAACGCAGCCGCAGGCGATGGCCGAGGCGATCGTCCGGCTCTATGTCGATCGGGGCTATGGCCATCGGCTCGTGCAGTCAGGATTGCACTGGAGCAAGCAATTTAGCTGGCGCATCACAGCGGAGAAAACGGCTCAGATCTACGAGCAAGTGCTGGAATCGAAGTCGTGGTTTGCGAATGCCAGTGGGTTTGATGCGCGGCATTTGGCGGATGATCCGGAGGCACTGGGTCGGTTCATTTCGTTCTAACCAGCATCAATCATGTCACTAAAAATCATCACGATCGTCCCCCGCTTGCCGCCGTTGATCGATGGCGTCGGCGATTATGCCTTGCAGTTAGCGCAAGTCTTGCGCACCCAGCATCAAATCGAAACCGAGTTTATTGTCTGTGATCCAAGCTGGCAAGGCACGGTACCGTTTCCGGTGCAGGTGTTGACGGCGGATGCGGCGACGGAGTTGTTTGACCGATTATGTCGATCGTCCGCGTCGATCGTCTTATTTCAGCTATCGGGCTACGGCTATCACAAGTGGTCGCTGTATGGCTGGATTGTTGATGCGTTGCAGCGTTGGCAACGGCAGTATGGCAATCAAGTGCAATTGGTGACCATGTTTCACGAATTGCATCAGCCAATGGGGCGGCGGCCTTGGCGGCATCGGTTCTGGTTTGGCCCGGAACAAAAGGCGTTGATTAAACGGCTGAGTCGATCGAGCGATGTGGTGCTGACGAATTGTGCGGCCTACGCGATCGCACTAGCCCAACTGAGTGGCGGCAGGCATTCCGACATTCCCGTGTTGCCCGTTTTTTCGAATATTCCAGTGCCGGAGCGGTTGCCGAGGTTAGCCGATCGGCCCCGACGGTTAGTGGTGTTTGGTCTCGATGGGACGCGGGCGCGGGTGTACAACCAGGTGATCGATGCGGTGAATGCGTTTTGTGTGCAGTTTGGGATTGAGTCGGTGGTGGATATTGGGGTGCCGACGGGATTGGATTTGGCGGCGCGATTGGTGGTGCCTGTGGTCGAAATGGGTTACCAGTCGCCGGAGTCGGTGAGTGAATTATTGGGTCAGGCGATCGCGGGTTGGACGCTGTATGATGCGAATTTGTTGAGTAAGTCGGGGATTTTTGCGGCCTATTGTGCGCATGGCTTAATCCCGATCGTCACGTCGTCGATCCCGTTGGCACCGGATGTGAGCGAGGACGAAGCGCCGCCCTACTTGCAGATTAATGCACCGCATCAGGTGGATGGCCGCTTGAGCGATGCGGTCTTGCAATTGTTGGCCGATCGGGCAAGTTACTGGTATCAGTCCCATACCCTCGATTGGCAGGCGCAGGTATTGAGTCAGATGTTGCAGGAATTGGTGGCAGCCGAGTTGATGGTGGTTTGTCGCACGGTATAGACGATCGGCCCTAACGATCAGTTGTTTGGGCCGATCCGATGGGTTGCTTGATAATCGATTAATGTCACGATAAGTTGCGAAGATATTTCATTTCTTCAGAACTACTTAGCATTATATATATGAGCTGCATATGTGTTACTTCAAGCCATCGCGAAACCAGTTGCGGTTAGTTTCGCCGATCGAGTTTGTTGCAGTTGCGTTTTCCTCCGCTTAAGCCGGGAATTTCATCATATGCCAGTGTGTTGGCAAATTATTGTGTGAGTCGATGCGGTGAATCCGCAGTTTTGAAAAACATAAATTTATCAGAGGTGGAGACATGGATGCCCAACAGATTATGGCGCTCTATGCGTCGGGTCAAAGGGATTTTGGCCGGATCAGCTTGGTTCAGGTATGCCTCACGCATCCAGATTTAATTGACGAAGCAATTGCCAGCGTTGAGGTGATCGATCGCGATCGATATGGCATTAATCCTACGGGGGCACACTTTCACCGAGTTGATTTGAATTCGGCGAATCGTGCCCATGCGGACATGGTACAGACTTGCCTCCTCCATGCCGACCTGAGTGGGGCGGATTTGAGTGGATCGGATCTGAATCGGGTTGACTTTAGCGGCGCGGATCTAAGCGGGGCACGCCTCGGCGGCAGCAACTTACGCCACGCCAATTTGTACCGAGTGAATCTGCGGGATGCGGATTTGCGGGGTACGGATTTGACGGGTGCAAATTTGGGTAAGGCGGATTTGCGGGGTGTGGATTTAGCGGGGGCGGATTTGGATAATGTCGATTTGACCGATGCCAATATTCAAGGCGTTGATTTTAGTCGGGTTGATCTCAGCCGCACCAAGATGCCCAATGCGGCTGTGTATAGCCTACTCTGTAGATAAAGTTTTTGGCGTTGTCGCGGCGCGATTAATCATTTCGTCGAGTGGTCGATCGCGTCGCCGTCGATTGGGTGCAATTATGTGTTCATGTTGTAGCCAAACAAGTTGGGATCGACTTCGCCGAGTTGCAGGTCGTCTAACCCATATTCGGCCCAGCGGCGGCTAACTAATGCTGCCGTATCCGGATCGGGGCGGAGTTCGTCGTTCCATTGCCGATCGGTTTCGGGATACACCTTGGTGGTCGCGTCGATGCCCATTTTGCTGCCGAGTCCGGCTTTTTCGGTGGCGAAGTCGAGTCCGTCAAAGGGGTTGTCCGGCAGGATGAACACATCGCGAATCGGGTCAACTTTCGAGGTGATCGCCCAGACGACGGCACGCGGATCGCGGATGTTAATGTCCTTGTCCACCACGATTACAAACTTGGTGTAGCTAAACTGCGGCAACGCACTCCAGAATGCCAATGCGGCCCGCCTTGCATGGCCGGGATAGGTTTTATTAATCGAAATAATTGCGGCTTTGTAGGATAGCGCTTCCATTGGCAGGAAGAAGTCGATGATCTCGGGGACTTGTTGGCGCAGGATCGGGGTGTAGACGCGGTTCAGGGCGATCGCCATCATGGCGTCTTCCTTCGGGGGCCGTCCACTGAAGGTGGTGAGGTAGATCGGATCTTTGCGGTGGGTGATGCAGTTGAATCGGATCAAGGGCGCATTGTCATTGGAGGGGCCGTAGTAGCCCATGTGGTCGCCAGCGGGGCCATCGGTGGCCGTTTCGCCGGGAGTAATCGTCCCTTCCAGGACAAATTCCGCACTGGCGGGGACTTCGAGATCGACGGTTTTGCATTTGGCTAGGTGAATGCCCGTGCCGCCATAGAGTCCGGCGAACAGCCATTCCGACATATCCACGGGGACGGGGGTCGCAGCGGCCATGATCACCAATGGGTCAACCCCGATCGCCACGGCCACTTCCAACTTCACGCCCATTTCGGCGGCTTTGCGCAGGTGGCGGGTGGGTCCCCGCACGGAGAGCCATTGCACGGTCATGGTGTTGTTTGACTGCATTTGCAGGCGGTAGACGCCGACGTTGGGGATTTTGGTTTCGGGGTCTTTGGTGATCATCAGGCCGAGGGTGACGACCTTGGCCGCATCGCCGGGATAGACGTGGAGCATGGGGATTTTGGTTAGATCCACGTCGGCGTCTTTGATCACGACTTGCTGACAGGCGGGGAAGAGATCGCGATCGGGTTTGGCCCGCAATACGTCGAATAGGACTTTGCCGAGGTCGATCGCTTGCTTGAGTTTCTTTGGGGGGCGAGGGGCGTAGAGGATGGCGAGTTTTTTGCCGAGGTCTTCGAGTTCGTCGGGATGCTCCATGTTCATCGCCCAGGTGACGCGCTCCAGGGTGCCCATGATATTCACGGCCACGGGATAGTCGGAACCTTTGACGTTCTCGAAGAGCAGGGCCGGGCCACCGGATTGCAGCATCCGCGTGGCGATTTCCGAGATTTCCAAATGTGGATCGACCAGGGCCTTGATCCGGCGCAGTTTGCCCTTTGCTTCCAGTTGGTCGATGAAGCCCCGTAAATCTCTTGCCATGGTGGTTGGGTGGAATCCTGTAACGAAATGTAACGGCGATGAGATTCTATTATGGCGCGATCGGGCAAGTGTTGTGCGACTGCGGCCTCACCCGCCCCGCCGATCAAGATTCTGTGGTGCGGGTGAGGCCATGGCTCGACTACGGCCTCAAACCAAGTCTTAGCCGGGTTTAGCCGGGTTCCCTGACTAGCCCGCCGTTGACGCGCGGGGCGGGATTGGGGCGGAGTCGAGGAATTGACGGCTACTCTTCAAAACTCACCGTGTAACTCTGCCCATACAATTTCACTTCGTCCCCGGCGATCAATTTCCGACCGCGCCGTTCTTCGGTCTGGTTGTTCACGGCGACTTCGCCGGATTGGATCAGGATCTTCGCTTGGCCGCCGGTATCGACGGCACCCGCGAGTTTGAGAAATTGATCGAGTTTGATGTACTCTTCTGTGACAGCTTGATTCAGCATGAAAAACCTATTCTGTGTGGCCGGAAGTGCGGATGTCGATCGCTTTACCATTATCGCAAATCTTGTCGAACCTTGATGGGCAAAGTTATCGGGCTTACCGGGATCTGGAAGGCAGTCATGATTGGCATGGGGCGCAGTTGGTGGTCGATCGGGTGCAGTCCGATCCCTATGCCCCGCCGTCCGCCTGCCGGATTTTGTTGCCGATGGCGATCGCGCAGTTCCCCGCTGAACTTTGGGGCAATCCCAGTCGGGAAGTGGCGTTGCGGGATTATTTGACGCGGCAGTTTGCTGGGGCGATTCGGAGTCAGGGTCGGGGGCAGGTGATCCAAATCCTCCAGCCGGGGCAGGCGATGCTCGATCGCAGTTGTCTCTGGATCGATGCGGACAATATTGAGGTGCGGTTTCGGGTGAATCTCCCGGCCTTTGGACGGCGGATCGCGGGGAAGCAGGCGGCGCAGTTGTTGGGGGAGGAGTTGTGGCAGGTGGTGCGCCGATCGTTGGTCTACGGGGCTTTGGATGCGGGGGCGATCGCCCAACATATTCAGGTGGCGGAAGATGCGGATGCGCTCCGATCGCAGTTACAGGCAAAAAACCTGATCGCCTTTGTGGCCGATGGGGCGGTGCTGGCGCGATCGAGTGGGGTGGACGATCGGCCTGATGTGAGCGCAATTCCCTTCCAGTCGCCGGAATCCTGCCGAGTGACATTGGATACCCCGAATCAGGGACAAATTACCGGGATGGTTATCCAGCCGGGGATTACCTTAATCGTGGGCGGCGGGTATCACGGCAAATCGACCTTGCTGCGGGCGATCGAGCGCGGGATTTATAACCACATTCCGGGCGATGGGCGGGAGCGGGTGGTGACGTTGCCAACGGCGGTGAAGATTCGGGCGGAGGATGGGCGGATGGTGCATCCGACGGATCTCTCGGCGTTGATTAATCATTTGCCCTTGGGGCGATTGAGTACCCAGTTCACTACGGAAAATGCCAGTGGCAGCACCTCCCAGGCGGCGAATCTGGTTGAAGCCGTGGCGGCGGGGGCGCAGGTTTTGCTGATGGATGAGGATACCTGTGCGACGAATTTGATGATTCGGGATGCGCGGATGCAGCGGCTGATCGCGGCGGCGCAGGAGCCGATTACGCCGCTAATCGACAAGGTCAGGCCATTGTTTGAGCAATATGGGGTTTCGACAATTTTGGTGATGGGCGGGTGCGGGGATTATTTGGCGATCGCCGATCGGGTGATTGCAATGCAGGAATTTCGGCCTGCGGATGTGACGGATCAGGCGCGGGCGATCGTCGCGGAATTACCGAATGCGCGGGTGGTGGCGGCGGATAAGGAATTTGGCCCATTGCCTGAGCGGCGGGTTTCAACCGATTTACTCACGCCCCGGAATCCCTCGAAACCCCATCGTGGCAAGGTGCAGGGCGAGACGATTCGGTTTTATGAACAGGAAGTGGATTTGGGGGCAGTGGCCGAACTGATCGAAGTCGGGCAGTTGAAAACCCTGGCGGTGACGATCGTGGCGATCGATCAAGGTTGGTTTGAGCCGCAGTTGGGTCATGGGCAGACGGTGCCGTTGGGGGCACTCTTGGCGGCGTTCGATCAGCTTTTGGCGACTGATCGGGGGTTGGATCGTTTGACAACGGGGCGATCCGGGGATTTGGTGCAGGTGCGATCGATTGAGTTGGCGGCGGCGTTGAATCGACTGCGATCGGGGTAATTTGGGGGGAGGCGATCGGTAATTCGCTTATTTCGGAGTTTTTTTATGTTTCGATCGGAGCGATCGCGCCACAATGGGGTTCGAACGCAAATTGTGACTCAATCGTTTAGACAATAAGCTGGAGATGGTGGATGGCATACCCCGCTGAACGCACGCGTAACTTACCCACGCGTAATTTACCCACGCTGTTGACCCGGAGTGGGTCGCTGAGTGTCGATTTGGGTTGGCCGCGCGAACCCGCTGCCAATCCTTGGCGGGTTTCGGCTTACATGGTGGATCGACCGCGCCAGTTTTCATCCGTGATTTGGGATCACGCCGCGCCGCTGACGGCGATTCCGATGCGGGATTTGCTGGAGTTGGACGATTATTTCGATCGGCGGGATATGCCGGAGGTGGAGGCGGATGTGAATCATCGGCTCGGCTGCCTGTTGCCGGAACCCGCCTGGGACGAGGAGATTGTGGGATTTTTGGCGGAATGTCAGACGCGGCGGGAAGTGGGTCGGGGGATTGGGCATCGGTTTGATGCCTGGATTGAGGGGGGTGTCTCGGCAAAGCGCGACGTTGCCGGGGGACGGAGCGGGTATAGTATGGATTGATTCGCGACCAATCTATCGGCGGTTTGATCTAGTTGCATGAGTGATGTGCCCTCCTCCCGATCGTCGGCGGATGCCAACGACTGGACAATTGACCCCCAAGCCCCGCCCGCTGTTGATGCGGACGCTGTGGGTTGGATTGACGATATTGTGCCGGATGTGCCGCGCTTGACGGAATTGCAGGGCCGACCCGCGATCCACCGTCAGGTCGATCCCCATCGCCCGATCGTCATGGTGGAGACGGCATTTCTCGCCAGTGCCTCGGCCTTGGTCTGGTTCGTCAATTCGTATTTCCCGATCGGCCCGGTGCTGCAAATCTTTTTCCCGATCCCGATCGCGCTGTTGTACTTGCGCTGGGGTCGGCGATCGGCCTGGATGGCGGCGTTGATTGCGACGTTGTTGTTGACGATTTTGATGGGACCGACGCGGAGTGTGCAGTTTATTGTGCCCTACGGATTGTTGGGGGTGCTGCTGGGGATGCTGTGGTATCGGCGGGCCAGTTGGGGTGCGTCAATTTTTTTGGGGACGTTGTTGGCGACGTTGGGATCGTTTTTTCGGCTGTGGATTTTGTCGGCGCTGTTGGGCGAGGATCTGTGGCATTACTCGACGGTGCAGATGACGGGCTTGCTCGATTGGGCCTTCGATCGGTTGAATATCCTGGAGCAGCCGACGTTGCCCTTGGTGCAAGTGGCAGCGGCGGGGATGATTACCCTGCGAAATTTGGTGTATTTATTTGTGGTGCATGTGGTGGCTTGGTTTTTGTGCGATCGGTTGGGCAATCCGATTCCCCGTGCGCCGCGCTGGGTGCGTGTCCTGTTTGAGATGGACTAATGATTCGGGCCTATACCCAAGTGGGCCAGGCAACGGCTTGGTGCGATCGCTATCGTGGCACCCAGCCGATCTTTGCCTGTGTCCTGGGCTTTACGGAAACGGCGTTGATTCCGGGAATTTCGGCGGCGGGGGCGACGCCGGACGATCGGCGGTTCACTGCCTTGGCCGATGCGGAGTTTTTGTATAATGGTGTGACTGCCATGCCACCGAAATATCCCCTGCCGCCGTTGCAGGCGGGGGCGACGCCGACGCTGATTTCCCGCGCGATCGTCGAACAATTAGCGATCCCGATTTGCCTGCTGGATGCGGGTTTAGCCCAGTCGCCGCCCGTGCCGCACCACAATCTGGGTGGGCAAGTGGCGGCCTGTGTCAGCACGGGCAGCGCGATGTCGCCCGATCGGGTTAGACAGCTCTTCCTCGAAGGCGTGCATTGGGGGCAGCAGCTGGGGCAACAGGCCCGCCACGGCTATTTAGTCATTGGGGAATGTGTGGTGGCGGGGACGACGACGGCCCAGGCTTTGCTCACGGGGTTGGGGATTGATGCCGCCGATCGGGTGAATAGCAGTCATCCCAGTTGTAACCACGCGCAAAAGCGGGCGATCGTGGCTGAGGGCTTGCGCCGATCGGGCTGGCAACTGCCGCCTGCCAATGAGTTTGGGGCAATGCTCGATTTGGTCGCCGCGATCGGTGATCCGATGCAGCCCGTGGTGGCCGGAATGCTGCTCACGGCCAGTCGGCATTGCGGCGTGATGCTAGCGGGGGGGACGCAAATGCTGGCGGTGTATGCCTTGGCCCAGGCGTTGGCGGCGGCATCGCCGCCCATTGCCTGGAACCCCGATCGGGTGGTCGTCGGCACGACGCGCTGGGTGGCAGAAGATCCCACGGGCGACACGATCACGCTGGCGCAGTCGATCGGCCCGGTGCCGTTGCTGGCGACGCAGTTGAGTTTTGCCGAGTCGCGCTGGCCGTCGTTGCGGGCCTATGAACAAGGCTTTGTCAAAGAAGGCGTGGGTGCGGGGGGCTTGGCGATCGCCGCGAGTTTGACGGCGGGTTTGACGCAGGCGGAATTGTTGGCGGCGATCGAGGCGTTGGCCGATCGGCTCTGAGGGACGATCGGGGTTGGGTTTTTGGGCGCGATCGGTTTGTTGCAACCCCCGCCCCGCGCGTAAACGGCGGGCTAGTAAGGCAACCCCGCTAAAAGCGGGCTAAGGAAAAATTGTTCAGCCCGCTTCAGCGGGGTTACCTTATTAGCCCTGTGCTTTAGCTACGGGCGGGCATTGAAACAAACCCCCCAAACACACCAATCGGGCAATGGTTTGTCGCAACCACTGCCCGATCCCCAAAACGATCAACGTTTCATCAACGCCAACGCCGATCCTACGACACGCGCTGGGCTAGCAGTTGCTCTTCCAGGGCGGCGATGCGGTTGTAGGCGGCGGTGAGCTGGGCCGTGAGCCGCTGAATTTGCAATTCCGGCGACATCACCTTTTCCGATCGGGGCATCCCCATTTCGGCCCCGGAATCTTCGAGCAAGATATCTTTGCTCTCCATCATCATTTCGCGATAGCTGCGGTTATAGCTGCTGCCGTGCTGACTGTGGCCGATTAAATCGGGACTTGGCACAGTCATTTTGAGTTTGCGCTCCTCGAGCAAACTGACCACGTACTTCGTTAATTGCGCAATCGACTGATTGAGGGTGTCAATCTGCTGATCTAAACGATTAATCTGTGTCTGTAACCCCTCCATTCCCTCAACCCCCTAAAGTGGTTTTGCATCTCCAATCATAGGGATGCGCGCTCCGATCGAGTGGGTTACTAATGATTCATTTAAGACTTGTCCAGCGATCTTTACAAACTGATACAAACTCGAAATTGCGGCGCGGATCGCTCAAATCCCTTGTGAACAGCCCTATAGGTAGCCATGCTCGGTGAGGAAATCCGAGGTGATGGCCGTTGGCGGGGTACCCGATCGCATGAACTTCTCGACATATTTCCCCAGAATGTCCCCTTCCAGGTTAACGGCACTACCGGGTGTCAAATAGCACAGGTTCGTTTCCGCGTAAGTATGGGGAATCACGGCGGCCATGAACCAGTCGCCCCGATCGTTGCAGTCGGCGACGGTGAGGCTGATGCCGTTGATGGCGATGCTGCCTTTGCTGAGGATGTAGCGGGAGACGGCATCGTTGTCGGTGGTGAAGGTCATTTCCCAGGAGGTGGCGGTGGATTGGGAGGATTTCAGCGCGCCGAGACCATCGACGTGACCCGTGACGAAGTGGCCGCCGAGTTTGCCACCGACGCGCAGGGAGGTTTCGAGATTGACGGGTTGGCTGCCGCTGCGGGCTGCGCCCAGGGTCGATCGGCGCAGGGTTTCGGGGGAAATGTCGGCGATGAAGCCATCGCTCTGGATCTGGCTGACGGTGAGGCAGACGCCATCGACGGCGACGCTATCGCCGATTTCCAGACCGTGGAGAATCACGGCTTGGTGGCTGGTGGGGCAGGCGATTTGGACATGCTCGGGATCGAGTAGGGTGAGCTGGCCGACGGTCTGAATCAATCCGGTAAACATGGGCGATCGGGCGCGAAGGGATGGGTTCTAGCTTAACGCCTGATCGATGGGCCTGTGGCCGAAATCTGCTGGTAAATTGCGCCAAGGATCTCGTAGGATTTAGTTAGCGAATGCAATCGCCGACGATCGATGGGCTTGAGGCGAGATTTTATGATCGAAATGAAAGTTGCTGGCATTGGTCTTGACCCAGGCACCCGGAGTTCGGTGCTGTTGCTCAAGGACAGTAGTGGTCGGCGGGCGTTGCCCATCTATATTGGGCCAGAGCAGGCCAGTGCGATCGCGAATGTGTTGGAGCATAAGGTGCCGCCCCGACCGAGTGCGCACGATGTATTGACGAATCTGTTGGATGCCTGGGATTTGACCCTCGATCGGGTGTTGATTCACACCCTGAAGGACAATACGTTCTATGCATCGCTAGTGGTGAAGCAGGGCGAAAAAACGCGGGAAATCGATGCCCGACCGAGTGACGCGATCGCCTTGGCGGTGCGGGCGAATTGCTCGATTTGGGTGGTGGAAGAAGTGGTGGCTGATGCGTCGATTCCGGTGGATCGCGATGCCGATGAAGCCGATCAGCGGGCCTTCCGGGCCTTTGTCTCGAATTTGAATCCGAAGGATTTAGTCGAGCAGTCGCGTTCCCAACGCCGATCGGACTGGTCGTAGCGGGCGTGACGATCCCCCCCGGCCCCCCTTCAAAAGGGGGAGTCAGAATGACGAGACCGGTCGTAGCGGGCGTGACGATCCCCCCCGGCCCCCCATCAAAAGGGGGGAGTCAGAATGAAGGGGCGCAAGCGATTTGAAATCCTCGAGCGATTCAAAGTCCCCCTTCTTAAGGGGGATTTAGGGGGATCGTAACTGACGCGATCGACGGAAGATTGAGGCTTAACGCTATGCAGTATCGGCGATTTGGGCGGACGGAATGGCGGATTTCGGTGTTGTCCTTGGGGACGATGCGCTGTTTGGCGTCGGCGGATGTGGCCCGATCGACGCTGAAATCCGCGATCGCGTCGGGGATTAACCATATCGAGACGGCCCAGGGCTACGGCGAGAGTGAAGTCTATCTGGGTCAGGCGTTACAAGCCGATCACGATCGGTCGAAGCTCTACATCACGACGAAATTGCCACCGATCGATGATGCAACGGCGATGGCAGCGGCGATCAATCAATCAATCGATCGGTTGCAGGTGGATTATCTCGACGGCTTGGCGATCCATGGGATCAATACGCCGGAGCATTTGGCGGCGATCGTCCGGCCCGATGGTTGTATGGCGGCAGTGCGGGCGGCGGTGGCCGCTGGGCGTGTCCGACAGGTGGGCTTTTCAACTCATGGGCCGTTGGATGTGATCTTGGGGGCGATCGGGACGGGGCAGTTTGCCTTTGCGAATTTGCATTATGGCGTGTTTTTCGATCGGAATGAAAGGGCGATCGCGGCGGCGGTGGCCCAGGATATGGGGGTGTTTATCATTTCGCCAGCGGATAAGGCGGGGCTGCTCTATACGCCGCCGGATGAATTGGTGGAATTGTGTCAGCCGTTGTCGCCGTTGGCGGTGAACTATCGATTTCTGCTGAGTGATCCGAGGATTGCGACGTTGAGTGTCGGGCCTGCGGTGGCGGAGGAATTGGTTGCGCCCTTGGCTTTGGCGGATGGGACGGGGCCGTTGACGGATGTGGAACAGGGGATTTTGCAGCGGTTAGACGTGGCGCAAAATGAGCGACTGGGGGCCGATCGCTGTCATCAATGTCATGCCTGTCTGCCCTGTCCGGCGCAGATTAATATTCCCGAAATGCTGCGGCTGCGGAATTTGAGCGTGGCTTATGCAATGCAGGCGTTTGGCGAATACCGCTATGGCATGTTCGAGCGGGCGGGGCATTGGTTTCCGGGGCAGCAGGGCGATCGCTGTACGGATTGTGGCGATTGTTTGCCGCGTTGTCCGTCGGGGTTGGCGATTCCCGATTTGTTGCGGGATACGCATCAGCGGTTGGGGGGGCCACCGCGTCGGCGGTTGTGGGGGGATTGAGGGGTAGGATGGGAATAATTATTTGATGGCGTGAAAGTGATGGAGCGGTGGATGACGAATTGGGGCCGATCGATGTGGCTGTTGGGACTGCTGGGCAGTTTGGTCGCGACTGAGGCGCGGGCGCAGTTGCCGGAGCCGGAACACCAGTTGATTGAACCGACCTTGCCCCAGGTAATTCTGGATGCGCCGACGATCGAGCTGGCCCAGTTTCGTGGCAGCATTTGTGTGAATGGGTCGAAGGGGCGCAACGATCGCACGGTGAATCCGGCGGGAACGACGATTCCCAGTCTCTGGTGGACGCGCGATCTGCTGGTGAGTAAGTCGCAGTTCAATCCCAAGTTGATTGAGGGCTGGCTGGTCTGTGGGGCGGGGGTGCAGGACGGTTTGGCCCGACTCTGCACGATCGGCTCGAAGCCCGGCCGGGTGGAAATGGTGGTGAATACCCAGCTCTGGACGGTGCTGGACTATCTCAGTCGCTATGAGCTGATCTATCGCTTCGGATCGGCGACGAGCGAATGTGGCTACAACATTTATATTTTCAACACGGATACCCAGTTGATCGCGGACTTTACCTGCGATTTTCAGGCGTTGCCGTCGGTGGGGGGGCGATCGACCGATCGGGGCTGTGTGCTGCGGCCCGATCTGTCCGGTAAGGGCGGGTTGACCCGCCAGATACCGGAGGGACTTGGGGCAGCGGACTATCGCGTGGACTTTCGCTAGGGATTAGCGGCGGGTAGTGGGTCGCATGGCGACTTGAGGTTGGGGCGGCTGGGCAATCTGGAGCGATTGGACGAGCTGGGCCATGGAGTTTTCCAAGAGGTGGCTGGCGTCCTGGGCGACCCAAGTGCCGTCGGGCAACATTTGACGCAGTTCGAAGTGCAGGTGCGGCCCGGTGGAAGCGCCCGTACTGCCGACGCGGCCAATCACGGTGCCCTGTTGGATCATGTCGCCGGGGCGGACGAAGAGTTCGGACATGTGGCCGTAGAGGGTTTGGCGAATGCCGTTGTCATGCTCGATCGCGACGGCCAGGCCATAGCCGCCCATGTCGTCGGCGAGGATCACCCGTCCGCCCATGGTGGCCATGACTGGGGCACCCATTGGTGCGCCAATGTCAGTGCCTGTATGCAGGCGCTGTGCCCCACTAATCGGATGGACACGCCAGCCAAATAATGAGGTAATCGGGGCGGGAATGGCGATCGGGAAGACCATCCGCAGTTGCTCGAGTCCCGGCATCGGCGGCAGGCGCAGTTGGGGGTTGAAGTAGGGCTGTACCGCCGTGGTGCTAAAGCTGATGCCGTTATTGCTCAGACTGATTGGCCCGACTTGGATCGGGGCTTCCGCCATCGGGGCGGCGGTGGGGATGTTGGCCTGGACGATCGGGACGTTGACCGGGCTGGGGGCGACGGGTTTAGCAGGCAGCTTGGTTTGCTGGGTGGTCTTTTGGGCAGCGGTTTTGGCGATGCCTTTTTTGTCCAAGGCGGGGCGGGATTGGCCGGGTTGGCTGCCCGATCGGCGGTTATCCTGCGGCGGCGCTGTTGGCGTTACGCTGCGAGTTTCGGGAGCGCGGCGCTCGATCAGTTCGACCACGGGCGCAGCCTCCTCCGTGGGGGGCAGTGGGGTGGCTGGGGGCGGCAGCAGATCCGCCGCGCTGCGGGAATCGGGACTGGGCATGGGAGCCGCGATGGTGGCTGCCGGAACTTCGAGGTCGGCGGTGGTTGACGGGGCGATTTCCGGACGACTCACCGTTTCTGGCGGCGCGATGTTGACGGCGACGGGATAGGACTCGACGGTACGACTGGCTGGGCGAGGACTGGCGGTGGGATTGGGCACGGCACTGGCCTGCGCATTGGCGATCGTCTGGGTATAGGCCAAGGTCGTGCTTAACACGCCGAGACTACTGAGACAGTAGCCCAACCGTTGAAACAGTTGAGTACCCGCGATCGACGACAGACGTCGCACATCATTCCGACGCATCATTTCCGGCTCCATACAAACATTTGGGGGATTAATGTATTCTTTATTACAGCAATTACTGATATCTCCGTAGCATTGTAGCTGGCCTGTGGGCGACATTTTCATAAATTTTTCGTCAGATATAGCAGACAAACCATGGAGGTATTGCTAAGGTTCCCAGGAATCTCCGCAATTTCACATAGCCAATTCGAACTCCTCTCTGTTCTACGCTCGGGCCGGGGCCAAACCCGGATTTTTTGAGCGGGCGCGGCGATGTTTGGGGGCAAATTCTGTCTGGGGATAGAAGGAGTGGCCGAACTGCGCGTAAACTGGGCGCAATACTTCCGGCGCAATTACGTGGAGCAATGATCGCTATGGATAGCTGGCAATGGCAGACGATCGACGATCGACCCTATCTCACCTGTGACCTGTTGGCCGATTGGCAACATGGCTTTTTTACCCAGCAGTTTGCGCCGCTGAATCCGTTTGAAATTACAGCGGCGGTCTATCCGGGGGCGGCGGCCTATCGGGCAATGCAGGTGCATGGCAATCGCATCCTCCGCCCGTCCCAAATCCCGGCTCCGGTGACGAATGACAACTTAGTGGATGGCGACGGCCTGGTGGCGGAAGCGCCGGATCAGGCGGTGTGGGTTTGTACGGCGGATTGTACGCCGGTCTTGATTGGCGATGTCCGCACGGGGCAAGTGGCGGCGGTGCATGCGGGCTGGCGCGGCACCGCGCAGCAGATCGTCCCGGTGGCGATCGCCCAGCTCCAAGCCCAGGGCAGTCAGATTGCGGATTTGCGCGTGGCGATGGGACCCGCGATCGCGGGGAAAGTCTACCAAGTGGACGATGCGGTGGCGATCGCGACGGCCAGTAGCGTCTGGCCACAGTTGTTGGCGCATGAACCAACGGCGGCGATCGCCCAGGTGCTCAGTCAGCCGGATTCGCCCGTGTTGCCCGATGCGGCGGCGGGCAAGGTGCGGCTGGATGTGCGGCAGGTGAATCGGTTGCAGTTGTTGGGGTTGGGGTTGACTCTGGCACAAATCGCGATCGCGCCCCACTGTACCAATGCCGATGCGGTGAATTTCTTTTCCCATCGCCGCGCTCCGCTGCGGAAGGCGCAATGGTCGGGGATTGTCAGTCGGCGGGTTTAGGGCGGTCTAGACGTTCGCGGCTTCGATCGTCCGATCACGGCTGGCATTGGGGTTGGCATCGCGGCTGGTGAAGGGATCGGGCGTTGGGGCGGGGGCGGCCTGGAAGATCTTCAGATCGAACCAGAAGGTGGTGCCGATGCCGACTTCGCTGACCAGTTGGATGTGGCTGCCATGTTTGTCGAGGATATTGCGGACGATCGACAGGCCGAGTCCCGTGCCTTCCAGGGTGTGGACGCGATTCTCGGCCCGGAAGAAGCGCTCAAACACGCCGCTTTGATCCTCGGTGTCGATGCCAATCCCGGTGTCGGCGATTTCGACCCGCAGCATTTGGGATTGGGTGGCGAGATCGCATTGGGCCAGGGGATAGGCCCGGATCGTCACGATGCCCTCGCTGGTGGTGAATTTCAGCGCATTGCCGATCAAGTTGGCGAACACCTGCAAGATTAGGTCGTAGTTGCCCCAGACGTTGGGCAGGTTGGGGGCGAGTTCTTGGCGCAGTTCGATGCCTTTGTCGCGGGCGTTGAGCTGGTAGGTGCGGAGGGTTTGGTCGATCGCCTGGTGCAGTTCGACCGCATCGAAGGCGTAGGCTTTGCCGGATTCGAGTCGGGATAGATCCAGCACGTCATTCACGAGCCGCGTCAGCCGATCGGTTTCGCGGTTGGCGGTTTCCAGAAATTCGCGCTGCTGGGCGGGTTCGAGGGCGTCGCCGTATTCGTACAGGGTTTCGATAAAGGATTTGATGTTGAACAGCGGCGTGCGCAATTCGTGGGAAATGTTGCTGATGAATTGGCCCTTGGCTTCGTTCAGTTCGGCTTCGCGGGTGATGTCCTGAATCGTCAGGGCAATGCCTTTGGCGATGGCGCGATCGCTGCCGAGGACGCTGTTAAGCACGACGCGAATGGTGCGCTTGGGTTCGCTCAAGACAATTTGGAACTCGGCGCTTTCGGTGGCATCGCCGTTGATCATCTGTTGCAGTGGGCGGGCGATGGTTTCTTTGACGACTTGGGGCAGACAGTCGATCGCCTTGATCCCCGTAATCGCTTGTCCTTCCCAGTGGAAAATCCGCTGGGCGGCGGCGTTGGCCAGGACGATATGCAGGTCGGGATCGAGCAGGACGGCCCCATCGGCGATCGTCGAAACGAGGGTGTCGAGCTTGGCTTTTTCGGCGGTGAGTTCTTCGATGTTTTGTTCTTCGTAGCGTTCGAGCTGGTCGGCCATGACGTTGAAGCCGTTCATCAGGGCTTTGAATTCGCCGCTGAGGGGCGAATCGACCCGCTGTTTGAAGTTGCCTTGGGCGATGTTTTCGACGCCGTTGAGTAGTTCTTTAATCGGCTTGGTCACGGTCAGAGCGTTGAACACCGCGCCCAGGATCACCATGACCCAAATCGAGACGAACACCGCCGTGGTGACATCGCGGGTGAGGCTCGACGAGGCGATCGTGGCGGGGTTGGGGTTGGTGCCGATCGCCAGGACACCGAGGTATTTGCCGTCATCATTCAGCGGCACGAAGACATCGGTGACGACGCCGTTGGGGGTGTTGTGTTGGCGCACCATGGGATCGTCCGATCGGGCGGCGAAGCCCTCGGGCAACTGAATCCGGCGTTGAATCGTCAGGGAGGACTGGACTTCGGAATCGGAAAAGGGAATCCCAAAGCGGATCCGGCCGTCGGCATCGGCGTAGATGATGTAGCGCACACTGGCAGTGCCGCTGTAGAAGCGATGGGAAAACCGGGCCAGTTCGGTCAGATTATTTTCGGCGGCCAGTGGCGTGATGTTGGCCGCGAGCAGCAGACCCAGATCCCGGCCAAAGCGGGTGTCACTCAGGCGAGCATCGGACTGGATCGTATCCACCGCCCAAAAGGTCAGGCCACTCATCACGACGGAGACGACCAGTGTGGCGATCGCCATGAGGCGGGTCTGGAGGTTGAAGTCCGCCCACCAGCGTTCTAACAGGTCGCGTAAGGTTTTGAGGATAGTGACCACGGTGGAAAATTGCGGCGTTGGCGAAGGCCGACAGACAAAATAATAACGATCGGCGCATTCCTAGGATACAGCCAAATCATTCGTAGCGGGGTAATCCCCCGCGTCCGTTGCGGCAAAAAAATCGCTGATCGTACCCTGGGGTGCGATCAGCGGTGGGATATGGCCGGATTTAATCAAGCCATCCGGCCCATTGGGCCTTAGCGCGCTTGGAACGCCCCAGGGATGGTATTGATCGGGTTAGTGCCCGGTGAGAAGACGGGGGCATTCGGGGCCGTGGTGGCGGTGGTCGGACGCCAGCGGCCAATGCTACCCGTGCCTGCGCCACCGCCGATCGGGATGCCGAGGTTGACATAGTACAAGCTGCCATCCGGCCCGACATTCAGTTGGGTAATCCCTTGGAAATTGTCGGCAAACAGTTGTGTCCCACTGACCTTGCCCGTTGGGTCAAAGAACACCGTGCTGACCGTGCCGCGACTGGCGTTCGCATAGAATAGCGCGTTGTCGTAGAACGACGGGAAGGCGTTGGCGGTATAGTATTCGCCCAAGACGATCGCATCCCCGCTGCCTGCTTGGTGCTGGAAGGCAAACAGCGGTGCTGTCGGGTCGATCGCCTTGCTGCCACCGGGGTAGTAGGGGGTGACTTCCGGCTCGTCTAAGTAGTCGGGTGTCCGCAGGCTGACTGGGACGCCGTTGGCATCCAAACCGCCTTCATAGGCCCCCCAACCAAAGTTCTTGCCGCGTCCGGTGTTGATCTCTTCCCAGCTAAACCAACCCACATCGCCCGCAACCGGGAGATTGGTTTTGGGATCAAAGGTTATGCGGAAGGGATTGCGTAATCCCAGATTAAAGACCTTCGATCGGTTGCTGTTGAGATCAGCGGTGACGAAGGGGTTGTCCGCCACACCCGCACCCGTGTCGGGGTCAATCCGCAAGATCTTCCCAGAGAGGTTGTCGAGATCTTGGACGCGTAAGGCTCGCACATCGGCGAAGTTGTAGGAAGACGCATCGCCTGTACTGACGTACAGTTTGCCATCGGCCCCGAATTGGACGGAACCAATGCTGTGGGATTCACTATCCCCGGCGATGTAGTCTTGGACGTTCGTGGTGGTGTTATTGCCGTTCGCATCACGGACATAGCCGGAAGCGGGAATGTTCTTGTTGGCGACTAGGGTGCTGTTGGAATCAAAGCCGTTGGTATTGGCAAAGTTGCTATTTTTGCCGAGCAGGACGATTTCCGAACCGGCTTTGGCGCGGTAGATGCCGCCGACCAACTCGGCTTCGACCCGGATTAGCCGCGACGGACGGTTACCGGGCTTGTTTTTGTCGCTGAATTCCGGATTGTAACCCGGACGGCTGGTATCGCCTGCCTCTGGTGGATCGTAGGTGAACAGCAAGTAGACGTAGGGCCGTCCACTGGCGAATTGCGGATCAAGGGTCATGCCCAACAGACCCCGATCGCGCACCCCATTGACTTGATCCCGCAGATCGATAAATGGCGTGGCCTGCAATTGGTTGTTGCTGGTGGTGGCGACTTTGACTAAACCATCTTGCTCGGCGATGAACATGTATTGCCCGTTGGGTGTCCATTCCATCGCGGTGGGTGTGGTCAGTCCGGTGATCGTCGTCTCACGGATAAAGCTGCCCGGATCGTTATCCAGAATATTCAGCACCGCCTTACCGGGGGCACCGGGGATATTGCCAGCAGCGTTACTCAGTTGGAGATTGATGGTTTCATTCCGTTCGCCGAGGGTGTCGTTGGTGATGCCGACGGTGAAGGTTTTACTCGTCTCATTGTTGGCGAACGTGATCGTGCCAGTGGCAGCGGTATAGTCACTGCCAGCGGTGGCGGTGCCGTCGCTGGTGGCGTAGTTCACCGTGGCCGTGCCGCTGGTGTTACCCGTGCGCCGGACAGTGATCGTGGCTTGGCCGCCGTCTTCTTTAATTTCGTAGGCCGATTGGCTGAAGCTAAACTCCGAAGCCGCCCCATCGTTGTCGAGGATATTCACGCTGACGGTGCGCTTAGTGCCGAGGGCCGCGCCCGTTGCGCCGAGGATTGCGACCCCAAAGGATTCGGTGCCTTCAACGATCGTGTCTTCCAAAATCGGAATCACCACCGTCTTGCTGGTTTCGCCATCGGCGAAGTTCAGCGTTCCGGCCCGATAGCTGAAGTCCACATCGCGCAGGGCGGTATTTTCATTCGTGACATAATCCACGGTGGCCGCGCCGCTGCTGCCATTCACCCGGTTGACGATCACCGTGGCGGTGCCTGCGCCTTCACTGACGGAGACGCCCGTCACATCCAGTTCAAATACCCCTGGCCCACCGCTAAATAGTTGACTCTTGGGAATGATTTGTCGCGCTTGGCTGGGGCTTTGCCAACCGAGCTGGGCTGATGCCCCGCCGCCATTTTCGAAGTATTCCATCCGCATGTCGTACTTCTGGCCTGCCACTAAGGCGATCGGGGTGCCATTGACCGTGGTCGGTGCCTGATCGATCAATTGGTTAATCACTTGCTGGCCGTTGACGAACAGCCGGACGCCGTCATCGGTGTTGGTGAAGAAGGTGTAGGTTTCGCTGAACAGGGCTTGGACTTGGCCCGTCCAGACGACGGAGAAGGTGTCGTTGGCGATCGTCGGCGCGGGGGAACCATTGCCCCAGTTGAAGTCAACGTTGGCGTCGGTGCGGGTGAGGACGGGATTGGTGAAGTTGATGTTGTCGTAATAGGTGCCGATTAAGCCCGTGCCGTTGCCGCCAGTGGGGGGTGGAGGGGGTGGCGTGCTATAGAGCTGGGTCGCCGCGACGACTTGGCGGCCTTGGCTGGTACTCGACCATTCCAAGCTGGCATTGGCCTTTCCGGTATTTTCGAAGTACTCCATCACGATGTCGTACTTCTGATTGGCGGCGAGGGTGATTTTGCCTGTGGCGGTGGTGCTGGCCTGATTGACGAAGCGATCGACGACGGTTTGGCCGTTGATCTTCAGCCGCACGCCATCATCGGTGGTGGTGTAGAAGGTATATTCTTCGCCAAACTTCGCTTGGATTTGGCCTGTCCAGCGCACCGAGAAAGTGTCGTTGGCGATCGCGCCATCGGGGGAGCCATTGGCCCAATTGAAGTCCACCCGGCTGTCGGTACGCACCACTTTACTGTTGGTGAAGTTGATGTTGTCAAAGTACTCACCGCGTAGTCCGGTGCCCGTGCCATCGGTGCCGCCGCCCGTGGGGACGATCGGGGTGGCCGTGGTATTGAGTGTCCAGTTTTGGATTTCCTGGAGGTTGCGGAAGCCGCCCGTGCCGCCCGTAAAGCCGAAGTAGGCTTTGGTGCCGAGGGTGGCGACTAAGTCGATCGTCTCCGTCAGCGTCGCCGTGGTCGGTTTGGTCGTGGTGCTGGAGAGGTAGACGTTGAGCTGGTTGGTGGCTCCGTCGTAGTCGATCCAGGCATTCAGGGGCGCGCCGCTATTGAGATCAATCCCCGTCAGCGCGTTCTTCACTGCGGCGTTGACGTTGCCATTGCGCAGTAGCGATAGGTGATTCGCATCGGGATCGCCTGTCCCGTTTTTGTAGGTGTCAAATTCGATTGCGAAGCTGTTGTTCATCCCCCCGTAGCCGACGCCGCCACCCGACGGCCCGATCGCGCTGGTGCCCCGGCTGTCATTTTGCAGCACGAAGGTAAATCCATCGGCTCCCGTGGTGCCATTGACCCCGCCCAAGCGGAATTGAAACTGGGTGCTGAAGCTGGAATTTGCGTCAATCTGGAAGGCGGTGTCATAGAAGGCACTGCCCGCTTGGGTGTTGAGGTCGGGGGTAAGTTGGAGGGTCGTTCCCGGTTTGCTGGCGTTGCCGTTAGTGGTAATGCCAGTGCTGTTGCTAAAGTTATTGTAGGTGAATCCAGCGAAGATACCGTCGTAGCTGGCTTGGAGTGATTGGCTGAGGGCGAGATCATGGTCGATCGTGCCCGTGGTGGTTTCCAAGATCCAGTCGCCGCCTTTGGCGGCATTCCCGGTCAAGTTGGTGGAGGCGGCCACATCCGCGCCCGTGAGTTGGCTGATTTGTTGAATAAAATCCTGTCCCGCAGCGGTGGCGGCGACATCACAGCCGTAGATCAGAATGTCCGCATCGGCGCTGAGCGATCGTTGCCAACTTTGGAGCTGGTCTTGGTATTGGCCCAGGTCGGCGGTGCTGAAGTTGCTGCTGCCGAGTTGGAGTGCGCCCGCGCTGCCGTGGGAAATCAGGTGAATCGCTCCGACATTCTGCCGATCGGCGAGGGCGGCGGTGATTTGGCTAATGCCATCGCGTTGGCCGTCGATCAGGACGACTTCTGCGCCGATCGCGGCGGATGCGGCCAGCCGCCGATAGGACTCCAGGCTTGTGTCAATAAATACCAGTTCTGGGGTGGGTTGGCCCAGGGATTGATGCAGTTGATTCGGATCGAGCGATCGTGTCGTTTCAGGAGAAAGTTGCATTATGGGTAATGGCGACTACGGCATAAATGTTGAATTGAACGTTAGCTCGGGCCAGCGCCATCGATGCCAAGGCGATCGTGGCTTAACCAATGAGCTTGGAACGAACCTAACATTTTGGTGAATTCGCTTGCCTCCGCCCGACGGGGGATTCTGGTGCGTCGCGGTGCTTCATCAATCGAGGGCAAAAAATTAATCAAATCGCCATGAAAAATCTGTCCGCCGCTAGAGTGCAAGTGGACTTTTGGCCGATCGACTCTACCTTGGGATGGAGTTTGGCGGTGGGCGCGATCGACCGACGGTGATGACAACTAATCCTTTCTGCGGAGTTTTATGGCGAATCGGTGCGATCGGCTCTACCTTCGGATATCGATCGTGCGAGAGATGGGACGCGGTCAATCGTGCCCCAAAAAATGATTGTGGATGACTTGGCTAATATTTCATACGCAATTCATCGTGAATTGGATTGTGATGTTCGGCGATCGGCGACGTTGCCCAGGGTCATGCCAAAATCCCCCTTTGATTCAAAGGAGGATTTTGGGGTTATTTAACGCTTAAAACGGGGGTCTACGCCGATCGCTTGCGCTTCACCCAAGCGGCTCCACCCGCAACTGCGGCCAAGCCCAACATCGAAGCGGGTTCCGGGGTCTTCGTAAACCCGTTGCTGCCGCGTCGGAAGGAGTGGTTGTCGCTTTCGAAGCCACCGCCATCAGTGCTGACTTGGTCAATCACAATCCGATCGAAGGTCTCACTCGCATTGTCCGCATAGAAATGCACGTAGGCATTCTTCTCACCGTTTTGGTGGGCGGCGCTGACGGTGGCGAGGGGATTGATATCCTGGGTCTTGATCGATTTGACTAAGGTGTCGCCTTTGTAGAAGCTAAAGGTGTTGTTGTTGCTGATTGCGCCCCAGTTGATGCCGTAGTAGTTGAACTTGGAATCGAGTTTGATATTCACTTTGTCGCCATTGAATACGGCCAAGTACTTGGAGTCATTGCGTGCGCCGTTCAACGCGGTGGGTGCCCACTGGTCGGCCCGGACACTGCTTTTCGTGCCATTCTGGAAGGAATATTGGGCGAAGCCAGTCGTCGGTGCGCTGCCGTTATCGAAATCGATATTCATGAAGCCCGGCTTGTCGCTGAAATCCGAAAAAGCGCCCTTGTTCGTGACACCATTCACGCCCGCTTTGCCCGTCGTGACGTTAAAGGAGAAAGCCTGAGCCGATCCGGCCATTGCCGTCGTTGCCACAACACCAACAATAGCAGCACAAGCGATCCGGGAAAGAAATTGAAGCATGGTAACAAACCAGGGTTAAAGAACAGGTAAATCGGAAAGTGTTTTGGTGGGAAAGCAGTGACTGCGTTTTCCGCCAATGCGCCTATTCTGTCTGGGCGGGGCCGGGAATTCCTGAGCGATCACACGGGTTTCGATCGTCACTGAAGATGCGGACAGGGCTTGATGGCAGCTTCATCCAGCCGATCGGCCGATCGCCGTATTGTTACGGAATGCGATGTTTGGCCTCTACCGCATGATGATCGCCCCGGCGGATTTAGGGTGGGTGGCGCGTTATACGGCCGATCGGTGGGCAGCGCGATCGGGCCGATTGTCCGGATTGGATAAAGTTGTCCGTATGGCCGTAATTCAATAGTTTTGCGGATGATCAGTCATCCGGATCATTTGACGGGAATTTGGGCAGAATGATCATAGAGCGAAGGCGATTGTGTTGCGGGTCTATGCCAAATTCCACGATTTCTCGGCGCTGGTTTCCGGAATTCGGGAAACGCCCACTGAAGTTAGGCGTGGCCAAATTCTCGTGGCCGGATAAAATGCGATAGGCGGCTTTATTCTGATTGATGGATTGAGATATTCGTGAGTTTAGAGACGATCGAGCAACTGTTATTGGACTGGCGAAGCAAACTCGACCTGTCCAGTCAAAATATCCTTGACCTGCAAAACTTCGCCACCTATCAACGGCTGGCGGGTGAAGCGGGTTTTCCGCCGCCCCGTTTGAGCGGCCACACGGCGGCCCAAGTGCAACCCGCACTGGAGGCGATGAATGGGCTATTTCAGCATTTTGAGTTGTTGGCCCAGACGTTGAACCAAGCCCAAACGCTCCGGCAGCAAATGGGCAGCAAACGCGGTCAAGATGAGAAAGTCGCCGAAATTATCCAACTGCTCACGGGCGAATCGATCGTCCTGCCCCTAGTCGAAATCCCCCTGGCCCAACGCAGTCTCCTCACGGCGAGCCAGGACAGCGATCGAATCAAGCCGATCGACCTGATGATGGCGATGGTCAAATCCTTTGAAACGGCGCGGGATGTGGTGCTGGCCGTCGATCGGGCCTGGACGACATTAGAACCGAAACTGACCCAGAGTTTTCAGCAAATCCAAGCGATCCAGCATCAAGCGCAGTCCTGTGGTTTGGTGCGGTTTGAGCAATTGACCCAGGCGGAGCAGTCGTTGACGGCCTTGCACGATCGGGTATCGAGTGATCCGTTGGGTGTGGCCGACGAATTTGAAACGACGATCGCGCCGCTAATTGCCCAAGCGCAGTCGAACTTAGCCCAAATCCATCAGCAACAGCAGCAAATTCACGCGGGGATTGCCCAGGCGGGCGACCAAATGCGGCAGCTCGAAATTCAACATCAACAAGCCTTGAGCCAATATCAGGCAGCCCATGCCAAAGTTTCTGGTCACAGTCTGCAAGCCCCGCTGGCCCCAGAGACGATCGTCGCCCTCGATGAATGGCAGCAAACCTTAGCGGCAAAACTGGCAGCGGGGATGGTGCAGCCTTTAGTGGTGGGATTGCAGAACTGGCAGGCGAAGTTTGAAGCGGCCCGATCGGTGACAGAAGGCGCGATCGTGGCGGCGACCGAAGCCTTAAATCGGCGGGAGGAATTGCGCGGGCGGCTGAGTGCGTTTCAGGCCAAAGCCCAGGCGCGGGGCCGGATTGAAGATGCTGAACTGGTGGATCTGGCGGCCCAAAGTCAGGCGATTTTGTTTAGTCGTCCGAGTGATTTGGCGCGGGCGAATGATTGTCTGATTCAGTACGATCGGCGGCTGAATGAATTAATTCGGGCATCCTAGAGGTAATTCGATCATGTTCAACCCATGTTTTATCACTGATCGGCAATTGACTGTTTGTGGTGATCGTGGCGATCCCCCCTAGCCCCCCTTCAAAAGGGGGGGACTGGAAAATTGCTCAAAGTCCCCCTTTTGAAGGGGGATTTAGGGGGATCACCACGATCGGCACAAACAATCAACGCCATATGACGCAAATTATTCACCGATTAATTCCCTAAAATCCCCGCTTTGTAAACCGACTAATCAACCGGAAATCGCGATGACGACTGAATCCTGCAAACGACCGAACTGCGATGGCGCGATCGATGATGGCTATTGTGATGTCTGTGGTCTGGCGGCGGCCAAGTCCCTGTCGGGTAGTCTCGCGGGCAATCTGGCCCAGCAAGTCACGGGCCGGACGTCGCCGACCACTGGGACAAGTGCTTCCTCGCCGCTGACTAACCGATCGTCCAAGGGCACCCGCCGCACCAGCAGCGGCACCAACCGCAGCACCCGCAAGCAATTGGGCGCAGGTTTGGTGTCGATCCCTGAATCGCCTTCGACGGAGCCGGAAAAGTCGATCATGGCCGAGGCGATCGTCCCGGAAAACAAACGCTTCTGCGCCAGTTGCAATCACCAGCTCAAGCGAGAGAGCGGCTTCTGTAGTAAATGTGGGCAGAAGTTTTCCTTCGTGCCGAGCCTCAAACCGGGCGATCTGGTGATGAACCAGTACGAAGTCAAGGGCGCGATCGCCTATGGCGGTTTGGGTTGGGTCTATTTAGGATTCGACAAAACCCTGGCGCGGTATGTGGTGCTGAAGGGCTTGCTGAATACGGAAGATGCGGCCAGTGCGGCGGTGGCGGTGGCGGAACGGAAATTTTTGGCGGCGATGAAGCATGCCAATATTGTGGGGATTTACAACTTTGTGAATCATGGCGGTGAGGGCTTCATCATCATGGAATACGTCGGGGGCCAAAGTCTGAAGGAGATTCGCAAGACCCGTGGGCCGCTGCCGCCAGCGGAGGCCGTGGCCTATGTGCATCGGGTGTTGTCGGCCTTTAGTTATCTGCATGGGCAGGGTGTGGTGTACTGCGATTTCAAGCCGGATAACATGATGTTGGAAGGCGGCGATATTAAATTAATTGACATGGGTGGGGTGCGGCGAATCGACGACCCCGATGGCGATATCTACGGCACTGTCGGCTATACGGCCCCGGAGATCGCGGAAGATGGGCCGTCGGTGTCGTCGGATCTATACACGATCGGGCGTACCCTCGCCGCCTTGCTGGCCAACATTCCCAGCTTCAGCAAACAGTACCAATACCGCTTGCCCACACCCCAGGAGGAGCCGCTGTTTGGGCAGTATGAGTCGCTGTATCGCTGGCTCTTACGATCGACGGCCCCGCAATCGGGCGATCGATTTAATTCCGCCGATGAAATGGCTGACCAGCTGTTGGGTGTGCTGCGGGAAATGGTGGCGGCGGATACCCAAGTCGCGCGTCCCGCGAGTAGCACGATGTTTGGTGGGGATACGTTGGCGATCAGCGTGGGGAGTAGCTTTGAGCCGATCGTTGCCAGTGCCCAGCAGTTGCCCACGGTGATTATTAATCCCACCGATCCAGCGTTCCAGGAATTGCTCCAGACGATCGGGGTGCCGGACTTATCGCAGCGGGCGGGTTTGCTGAAACAACTGGCCGACAGGCATCCCAACTCTCAGGAAGCGCCCCTCCAATTGGCGAACACGTTAATTGAATCCGCCCAAACTGGGATAGCGCGACAATTGCTCAACCAACTCAAGGAAAAGCAGGGTTGGGATTGGCGGATTGCCTGGTATATGGGCAAACTGCGCTTCGCCATGAATGAGCCACAAAGAGCGCAAGACGCCTTCACCGAAGTCTATGGCGAATTGCCCGGCGAACTTGCGCCCAAGGTGGCTTTGGGGCTGGCCGCTGAGCAGTTGCAACAGTTCGAACAGGCAATCAAACTCTACGACATCGTTTCGACCACCGATCCGAGCTATGTGTCGGCCACGTTTGGGTTGGCCCGCTGTTTAGCAACGATCGGCAAACGGGCCGAAGCGGTGAAAGCCCTGGATCAGGTGCCGAATAGCTCCAGCATCTACGTCCGATCGCAGGTCGAGAAAGCCCGTCTCTTGGTCAGTACCCATGCGAAAACGCCTGCTGCCACGGATCTTAAACAAGCGGCAATGGTAATCGAAGCCGCCGCGATCGAAGGCGTGGAGAAACATCGGTTGAGTTGTGAATTATTCCAAACGGCGTTGACGTTAGTGAGTATGAAAGTGATTCCACCCGATGCGTCGATGCAATTGCTGGGGCAATCCTTGGAAGAGGTCAAGTTGCGATCGGGCTGGGAGCGATCGTTGCGGGCGATGGCGCATTTGGCGGTGGGAGAGGAGAAGGTGCGGTTGGTGGATGAGGCGAATCGGGTCAGGCCCCGATCGTTGTTTTAAGTTTGGGTTTGAATTCACGATTTAATGACTCTGAAATTTATATGACACCACTGCGTTTATCCCTGCCGAACCGCCTCCCAGCCCCCAAGATACTGTTGGCGAATTCAAAATTTGACCGACTACGACACCCAATCGCCCTCGACTGTAAGTCGGGGCTACAGGCGAAAGTCCTCACCGGACTAGGGATTCAGTCCCAAAGGGACTTGCGCTGTTAGCCCCGACTTACAGTCGAGGGGCGGGTGAATTGCGAAGTCGATCAATTCGCCAACAGCAGTCCAAATTCTGGGAAATCTGACTTAGGCGTTACACATTTCAAAGCTCATCAAACCCATTCTCAATCACCATGCTCACCCTCGAATGCCCCTCCTGCCAAACCGCCGTCCTCACCGACGATCGCTTCTGCGAAGTCTGCGGCACGCCCCTCACCCCGACGATCGCGGCCAATCCCCCGCCCCCCTCCGGCTGTCCCAAATGTGGTGCCCCGACTAGCGCGATCGACCCGGATGGCTACTGCGATCAATGTGGCTTTCGGCATCAGGCGGTGCGGGCATCCCAGGAATTCGATCACCTGGTTGTGAGTTTGAACGATCGGTTCGCGGCGGTGAGCGATCGGGGCATTCACCATCACCAAAATGAAGATTTTTTCGCGATCGGTGAATCCAGTGCCAGCCAAATTCTGGTGGTTTGCGATGGGGTTTCGAGTTCGATCGCGCCACAGACGGCATCCCAGGCAGCCGCCAAAGCCGCTTGTCAGGGATTAAATCATGCCGTGGCCCAAGGCCCGATCGCTGCCGCCACCCTCCAAGCGGCGATCGACCAAGCCCAAATCGCCACGGCGGGTTTGACCGATGCGGCGGCGGACGATCCCCCTTCGACGACGATCGTGGCGGCGGTTGTCCAAAACGGGGTGGCGACGATCGGCTGGCTCGGCGACAGTCGGGCCTACTGGATTGGCCAGGACGGCGGGCACCAACTGCTGACCCAAGACCATTCCTGGTTCAACGAACAAGTCGATCGGGGCCAACTCACGCCTGCGGAAGCCCACCGCGACCCCAAAGCCCATGCCATCACCCGCTGGCTCGGAGCCGACGCTGAAGTTGAACCTGCCAGCACCCGAAATTTCCCCTTCCCTGGCCCCGGATATTTCATCCTATGCAGCGATGGATTGTGGAACTACCTGAGCGACCCCGACCATTTGGCGGCACTGATTGCGGGTAGCAGCGACGCCCCGACGATCGCCCAAAAATTAGTCGATTACGCCAACGCCAAAGGGGGTCGCGATAACATCACGATCGCCGTATTAATCACGTAAACGATCCCCCTAACCCCCTTAAGAAGGGGGGACATGAAAATCTCAAAGTCCCCCTTCTTAAGGGGGATTTAGGGGGATCGCAACTGTTGAACAAATCATGGATTGGCTGTAACCCCGTCCACCCACCAAACCCAAACACCCCAAACCCAGGAACCCAAAAAATATGACCCTCACCTTCAACGCCGAAGTCTTCCAAAACCCCTACCTCCCGCACGGCGAAACCAACGTCAACGCCATCATGACCGTCACCTCTGCCGGAATGGCCGCCGCCGCGAACCCCACCGCCGCCGCTAATCCCACCACCAACAGCAACGGCAAACTCTTCGGCATCATCATCGACATTTCCGGCTCCATGCAAGGCAAAAAAATCACCGCCGCCAAAGATGCCCTCTGCCAGATGATCGACCTGATCCCCGAAGACGCCCACTTCTTCATCGTCGCCGGAAACGATCGGGCGCGCCTCGTCGTCCCCGTTGTCCCCGCCACCGCCAACAACCGCACCGGAGCGAAAACTGCGGTGAAGGCGATCGCGGCGGGTGGTGCAACGGTGATCTCCGGCTGGCTGAATGCCGCCCTGAATGAATTCGCCAAAATGCCCAACGCCATGCGGCAAGCCCTCCTCATGACCGACGGCCAAAACGATGGCACCGACGCGAATAACCTGCTGACGACGCTCGATCGGTGCGAAGGCGTGTTCCAATGCGACTGTCGCGGCGTCGGCACCGATTGGAAAGTCAAGCAGTTGCAAGCGATCGGTGACAAGCTCCTCGGCACGACGGACATCATTCCCGATGCGACGGACATTGCGGCGGATTTTCAAGCCATTCTGTCCCAGGCGATGGATAAGCAGGTGAGCGACGTCAATCTCCGCCTCTGGACACCCCAAGGCGCACAAATCCTCTACTGCAAGCAAGTCAGCCCCGACATCACCGACCTGACCCAACGCGGCAAAGCCGTCAAACCCCAGGTGACGGACTATCCCACGGGCGCTTGGGGCGGCCAAGAATCCCGCGATTACCACTTCTGTATTCGCATCCCAGCGGGGGAAGTGGGCGACGAAATCCTGGCGGGACGGGCTAGCCTAATCTGCACGATCGACGGTGTGGAAACCAAGATTACGGAGGCCCGGATTCTCGCCACCTGGACGGACGACGAAGCCAAATCCACCAAGATCGATCGGCGCGTGGCCCACTACACCGGACAAGCGGAACTGGCTCAAGTGATCCAGGAGGGCATCGAAGCCCGCGACCAGGGGATGATCGATATTGCCACCGCGAAACTCGGTCGCGCCGTGCAAATCGCCCACGACTCCGGCAACGAAGGCACGGCGAAGTTGCTGCGCAAAGTGGTGGAGATCGAGGATGCTTCGACGGGCACGGTGCGGCTGAAGCGGGAAGTGGCCAAAGAAGACGCCATGGCGCTCGAAACTCGATCGACCAAGACCACCCGCATTCGTAAAGACAGTTAGACCGGAAAGTTAGTTCGATTACGAGAATAATCAACCATGACGACTCACGTTTGCCCCAAAGGCCACCTCTCCGCCGATTCCGACTACTGCGACCAATGCGGTACCAAAATCCAGACGACCAATGACTTACTGGCGGATCTCCCCCCCGGCGCGAATCCCTGGCCGGATTTGACCAGCACATCCGATCCGTTTGCGGCCCCAGTTGCGGCCCCAGCGGCGCACCCGCCAACCAGTGGCGCGATCGCTTGTCCCGCCTGTGGGGCGATGCACGAAGCCAGCGATGGCAACTTCTGCGAAATCTGCGGCTACAACTTCAGCACGGGGCAGACAGCGGACTTGCCGATCGCCACCCTGACGCCCCCACCGATTGATCCAACGCCTGTAACCCCCGCTCCTAGCCCAATCGTGCTGCCCAGTTCCACCACGGGCTGGACGATTACCATTCGGATTGACCCTAGTTTGGCCACCGCCAACAGTCCGCCCGCCCCGACCCAAGCCCCGATCGTCCTGCCGCTGAATCAAACCACTAGTCTGATTGGCCGTACCAGTGCGGTGCGCGGCGTCTTGCCGGAGATCCCGCTGGACTTTGATGATGCGATTTCGCACCGTCATGCGTTGTTGATTGTCCAAGCCGATGGCAGTTTGATCATCCGCGATGTTGGCTCCTCGAATGGGGTGCAGTTTAAGGGCCAGGATCTTGCCGCCATGGCCGATGTGCCACTGCAATCCGGTGATGGCTTTAGCCTTGGACATTGGACGACGATCGTTGTTGACTACCAAAATCCTGTGAAATAACCATGCTATCTAAACCAACCAAACCACTACCGATCGCGCTCGTCGAAAATCCCGTGGGCACGATCGCCCATGCCCTCGACTTCCGCACCTACAACACGCCGAAGATCATGCAGGCCAGTATGTTTGCGATCTGGGGCTTGGGTTTGCTGTGGATTCCGATGACGATCGGGGCGATGCAGTCCCAACGTCATGCCGTGAAGACGATCGCCAAGGACTCCATTCCGAGCGTGATCCTGGCGCAGCGGATTATCGATGCGATGTCGGATATGGACAACATGGTGGCTAGTGATTTGCTGCGGGATATTGCCAAACCAGTTGCGGGGACTGCGGCACCCAATGAAAAAAGCGAGGGCGGAAAAAGTCAGACTTTTCTGAGCCAAGCGGGCGATATGAAAAAACTCACCCCGGCCCAAAAAGCCTCACTGACCGATGAGCAACAGGCGTTTAACAAACGGCGGGATGACTTGGCCGATCGGCTGACCCTCGCCGCGAAAAATAGCACCTTTGAGGGTGAGGATAAGGCGATCCGGCAGCTCATGCTCGATGCGGGGGATTATTTTGCCTATGCGGAACGGGCGCAGATGGCCCATGCCCAGGGCGATCGGGCGGAAATGCTGAAGCAATATCTATTGGCGGCGCAACTGATCGATCGCCAGTTTATTCCCAAAGCCCATGAACTGCGGGATATCAACAGCCGCGAACTGGAAAAGCAATACAGCGCCTCCCGGAATCAGGGATCTGGCTCCACGATCGCGGTGCTGCTGCTCGGCGGCTTGACGATCGCGGCCCTCGTGGCGTTGCAACTGTTTCTGCATATCCGCACTCGCCGCACCTTGAATCCACTGCTGCTGGGCGCGACGATCGTGGCGTTGCTGTTTTTGCTCAATGCCATGAGCACCCTCGTCAGCACGGGCGAACAACTCCGCGTGCTCAAGGAGGATTCCTACAATACGCTGTTGGCCTTGCGGTTGGCACGGGAAATGCTCTACGGGGCGAATAGTGATGAGAGTCGTTACCTGCTCGATACGCCCAATCAGGCCCAACATGAAGCCGCGTTTCGTGAGAAGACCCATCGCATCTTTAATGGTTCGGATGACCCAGTTGTGATGAAGGCGGCGATCGCTGATCTCAAAACCAACCAACGTCTCGCCCCGAACAAAGGCCACTTCGTCAAGGCGTTTAACAACATCACCTTCGCCGCAGAACGGGAGCCATTGACCAAAATGATGGAGGAGTACAAGGTCTATATGGCGATCGACCAGGACATTCGCAATCTCGTGGCCCAAAAACGCCGACCCGAAGCAATCGCCCTCTGTTTGGGCCAATCCAACGACACCTTTGCCGCCGTAAAAAAAGCGATGGATGTGGCCAAGGACGTGAACCAGGGCGTGTTCAATGACGTGGAGAAACAAGCCATGGGCCAACTCGAAAACTACGAAGCCAAGGCGACGATCGCCCTGGGTGTGATGGCGACGTTGGTCTTCTTCGGTCTTCAGCCACGACTGCGGGAATATCGCTAACTTTGGAAAAACGGTTGGTGGGAAAAACTGGGGAAGCCTGATCGCGCGCGTCAAGGTTTGATCATATGACGTGAATCGCGATCGCCTGATCGGCCCAAATCCCGACTCATCAACGGCTCCCAAAGCGCCCCGATCCGATGTGACAAAAAACACAACAAAAAGTACCCCCGTACTAAAGATCTATTGGAAGAGATCGTGTATATTGTGTATTCACCCCAGCAAGACCACTAAATGTAGGGACTTACGTCACATGGTTCAGGACATTGAACGGGTACGCCCGATCGACATTAGCAATCATTCCGCAACCGCTTCGGCCCAGTTGTGCAATGGTCAATTTCCCCCGGCAGCCCCCGCCGCCAATCCGGTTTTCTATCGCACCTACAGTCGCAAGTTGAGTGAAACTCGACGGGAATCGTGGGATGAGGTTTGTACCCGGACGATCGGGGGTTTGGTTGAACTTGGTAATCTTTCCGCCGCCGAAGTCGCATTGATCGAAAAGGAGCAACGCGAACTGCGCTGCTTACCTTCCGGTCGTTGGCTCTGGGTCGGTGGGACGGAGTGGATCACCCGCCAAGAAAATTTCTCCGGCGCTTACAACTGCACCAGT
This sequence comes from Cyanobacteria bacterium VAR_4_metabat_243, assembly GCA_031415035.1. Classification (GTDB taxonomy): domain Bacteria; phylum Cyanobacteriota; class Cyanobacteriia; order Leptolyngbyales; family Leptolyngbyaceae; genus Romeriopsis. The sequence continues at coordinate 22,920 of JANOQX010000173.1, read as the reverse complement.
ACGAATGTGATCGACTGGGAAGCCTTTGGCTTGATGATGGATTTGGCGATGATGGGGGCCGGAACGGGCGCAATCATCGAAGCCAAGTACACCGATCGGCTCCCCGCGATCCGCAACAATATTTCGGTGACGATCGCCGCTGAAATCGGTGGCAAAGCCGCCAACCAGCGCATCCAAACCACCACCCGACAACAGTCCGGCAACCAAGTCACAATCACCGTCGGCGACAGCCGCCGCGGTTGGGTCGATTCTTACCAGAAGTTGTTGGAAGTTTCGACTGATGCTGCTTTCTCCGGTGACGTGACCGTGTCCGTTGATCTGAGCAATGTCCGTCCGGCGGGCGAGAAGCTCAAAGGCTTTGGCGGCGTCGCCAATCCGATTAAGCTGCCCAGCCTCTATGCGCGCTGTGCGGAGATCTTGAACCTGGCGATCGGGCGGCAATTGACCCCGATCGAATGTTGTTTGCTGATCGATGAAGCGGCGGCTTGTGTGGTTGCGGGCAACATCCGTCGCAGCGCCGGGATGCGCCAGGGCACCAGCGATGACACGGAATTTGCCACGGCGAAGGACAACCTCTGGTCGCAAGGCGAAGATGGCAATTGGCGGATTGACCCCCAGCGCGACGCGCTGCGGATGGCCAATCACACGCGCGTCTTCCACCACAAACCGACGATGCAGGAATGCACCGACGCTGTGCGGAAGCAGTTCTACTCCGGTGAAGGCGCGATCCAGTACGCCCCCGAAGCGATCGCCCGTTCCAATGCTGACTTGCTGAATACTCGCGCTTTGCAGTTGCAGTTCATCCAGGCTTACGAAACGGGTGGGGGTGAGGCGTTCTTGAAAGCACAGGCCCCGGCAATGCCCGCCGCCGAACTCGAACATCGCCTCGGACGCTACGGACTCAACCCCTGCGGCGAAATCCTCGGCGAAGACTTCCACTGCAATCTGTCTGAAATCCACCTGAATCAAATTGATCCAACGGATTTCCAAGCGCAGGAGAATGCGTTCAAGGCCGGTGCCTTGGCGGTTTCGACCCTGTTGAATCACCAGTTCATCGAGCCGCGCTACCAACGATCGCGCCTACTTGACCCGATCGTCGGTGTGTCGTTCACAGGCTTGTTTGACTTCTTCGTGACCGCATTTGGTGTGGACTGGCTGAAGTGGTGGGAAGCGGGTCGCCCCGATACCGTCACAGGCTTGGAATTCAAGCAAAAAGAACAGGAATACCTCACCCGGTGGCGGACGATCGTCCATGAGACGGTGACGGATTATTGCCAGCGTCATGGCCTGCATTGCCCCAACCGTTGTACGACGGTGCAACCAGCGGGCACCAAATCCTTGCTCACTGGGGCAAGTTCTGGCTGGCATCCCCCCAAAGCCCAGCGCTTCATTCGCCGGATTACCTTCCGTAAGAATGACCCCGTGGCCTTGGCTTGCCGCGACTTCGGCTACAGCATCGTGCCCTCGCAGTCGGACAAAGACGACAACGGCAACTTGCTGAACGATCCGTTTGATCCGCGTTGTACCGAGTGGCTGGTGGAATTGCCCGTGGAAGTGCCCTGGGCAAATATCCCCGGAGCCGACCAAATCGCGATCGAGCAGTTCTCCGCCCTCGCGCAGTTTGACTTCTACATGCAGGTGCAGAAGTATTACACCGAGCACAACACCAGTGCGACGGTGGAACTCCGTGAGGATGAAGTGGACGCCTTAGCCGATCGGATTTATCAGGCCGTCGAGCAGGGTGAAGGTTACATCAGTGCGGCCTTGTTGGCCCGGTTTGATGCGCCGTTCCCGCGTTTGCCGTTTGAGAAAATCGATCGGGCGACCTATGTGCGGCTTCAGCAGGAAGTCGAGGCGCGACGTCAGACCGATGATTTCTACTCGGCGCTGAGTCAGTATGATTCGGGTTTGGTGATTGCCGAAGGCCCTGCGGGTTGCGATAGCGACAAATGCATGATGCCCGAGAAAAAGGGTTAAATCCGGGTTTGAACCCATGTGATAAATCGCGGTGCGGCATTGGCCGCACCGTTTTTTTTGAAAACTATGCTTCGACGGTGATCTTGTCGCCTGCGACTTTGACCTTATATGCGGCCAATGGCTTCTCGGCGGGCGCGGCTTTCACGGCCCCACCGGCGGCAAACTTCGCGCCATGGCAAGGACAGACAAAGGCTTTCTGATCGGCTTTCCAGGCGACGGTGCAACCTTTGTGGGTACACATCGTATTGACGGCAAGGATTTCGTCTTTTTTATCGGGATTCCGGACGATCGTGGCGGGTTTGCCTTTGACGGTGATTTCGACAAATCCGGCTTTGTCGAGGGCGGCGATCGTGGTGCCGCCTTCGGCCATGGCGGCGACGGATGCACTGCCACTGGGCGCTGGGGCGGTGCTACTGTTGCCACCGCTGCCGCAGGCGGCGAGGGCGACGGGTAGGGAGCTGGCGATCGCGCCTGCGGTCATCCATTGGGTAAATTCGCGACGGTTCATCGGATTGCCTCGGGGGATTGCATGGGGGAAGTCAAATTGGCGAATCTTAGTATAAACTGCGCGTTTTTCTTCCCCACAAGTTAACCCCTAAACTTTAAACATTTGACTGGCCAATCGACCACTGGCGGGGGTGACGATCGGTTTGAAGGTGTCCTGCTCGATCGGCTGCAATGCCATGGGCGGTTCGGTCGCGATCGGTAGACCCTGCACTACGAGCACCGCGCAGGCGGCGTGCTGTAAGACGTATTGGGTGACGCTGCTATTGCCCACCGATCGGACGCCGTGATTTTCGCGATGGCCGATGACGATTAGATCCGCGCCTTTCCGTTGGGCGATTTCGCAGAGCCAGATTCCGGGGTTGCCGGATTGGCAGTTGATTTGGGTGGGGATGCCCTTGGCGATCGCTTGTTGTAAGTACAGGTCGAGCCAGCTTTCGGCTTGGCGTTTGCCGCGTTCGAGTCGGGCGTTGTGTTGGCGGGAGAGGATGCTGTACAGATCCCGCGCCATTTCCGTATGTTGACCGATCGGCAGTTGGGTTTCTAGCCCGCTGGGTGGACTTTTGAGCGTATGGACGATCGTGATCGAGCTGCTGTGGGGTTTGGCTTGTTCGAGGGCGCGGGCGAAGATGGTGGAATCTTTGAACGATTGATCGAGACCCACCACAATATGCTTGAAGCTCATAGGTCATATACTCCCGGTGTGGTCATGGCTGGATGGCTGAAGCGATTGCCGATCTGAAGCGATTGCCGAACTGACTTATCTAGTTTTATTCTACACATACTGGGTGAAGCCCCTCGGTATCCGTTGCTACCCTGCAATCTAAATCCACAATTTGTAATTACCGCCATCGATCGGGTCAGGCATCAGCGGCGGATTGAAACGCCAAACAAATCCCATCCGGTGTCACCTGAAGCTGAAACAGCGGCGAAGCGGGCTGGGTGCAGCGTTGGGCTTGATAGGCTCCGCAGTGCAAGCAACTGCGGGCGATGGCGCTCGATGGACGGCGGAGCGGGGCGATTTCGGCGGGCGGCATGCCCCGTAGGAGCAGCCGATCGTCCTGCCAATAGGCTTCGACGATACCCGTATCAGCAAACTCGCGCCAACGCGGGTCAGTGCTAAACTCCGGCGGCAACGAAATCAAAATCTCGGCGGCGGTTTCGACGACTTCGCCTTCGTAGCGGGTTTCGGGGATGGCGCTGCTGCTGGCGTGATCGCCGATCGGCAGGATGACGCCGCTGCCGGACTGGGGCAGATGCAATTTGTAGCGGCTGTTGAGTTCGTCGAGCTGGACTAATTCGGTCAGTTGGTCGATCGGGCCATGGACGAAGACCACATGTTGGGGCCGCAGGTTGTGAATTAGTTGGCAGGTGGCATTGCCGTCGCTATGTTCGGCGAGGGCGTAGGTTTCGGCGGTGACACGGACGGGGTGGAGCTGGGGGGCGATCGGTTGATCGCGCACTCGCACATCCCCGATCGATGGCGACTCCGGCAATAGCACCAACCATTCGCCCTGGTGGCAGAATTGGCCCAAATCAGTTTGGCCATCGGTTAAGACAATGCAGGGTTCGGTTCGATCCAGCGGGGGGCGACCGCGTCGCACCTGGGGCTGCACTTTGTCATCCCAGAACAAGGCTTGACTCTGGGCGAAGTTTTGCACGGCGATCGGGAATTGGTCGATTAACTCGAGGTACGCATCACACCCATCCGCCACCGTGCCATCGACCCAAATGGTCAACGATCGCCCACTAAATAGGTAGTGACTCCGCAGCAAGTACAACAATTCCTGCCCCAACCCGATCGTCGGCAGTGGCAGCAGAATTGATTCGCCCACGGTTAGGGCTTGGGCCAACCGTTCCATCAGGCGGTTTTCCTGTTGGCGGCGATGGGGCTGGCGGCGGGTGCCAGCGGCTCCCGACAGGATCAGCGCGTCCGGCATCAGGCCCCGCAGTTCGGCCAGCCGCAGACCATCGGCCAACCGCTGATTCGACAGGCAAAAATCCCCCGTATAGACCACCCGGACGGGCCGCTGGTCATCGGATGTGATCGGTTGATAGGTGAGAATCACCGTCGCCGCTCCGGGCAAATGCCCCGCTGGCACCAGTTCGACGGTCAATCGATCGGCAACGACGATCGGTTGACGCCAGGGCAGGGGTTGGCAGAGCGTGGTTGGGACGACGGCATCGGGCCAATTCAGCGGCAGCAGTTGAGCCGTGACGGCGCTGGCGTAGATCGGCCGATCGGGAAAGCGGTGGTGCAGCGCCAGTAGACCTGCCCCATGTGCCGGATGGGCATGACTACAAATCATCAAATCCCAGTCATCCCCGATCGCGTCCTCGCGGGTGGCCGTGCCACAATCCAGCAGAATCCGGTGTTCGTCAATTTCGAGTCGGAGACAAACACCTTCACCAGCCTGGCCCGCGCCGTAGGCGTAGCAAGCCAAATGGGTCACAGGCTAGTGGGCCGAGCCGTTGCCATGGTAGTTGTCGCTATCGTAGTAGCCATTTTTGGTGCCGAAGAACAGGCAAGCAACGCTGAATACCAGCGACAGCACGACCAATACTAATTTCACATCCATCGTTAACTGACCCAACTATAAAAAATAAGCCCTTCGATCCTAACGACTTTTCCCGATCGCCCGCGCGATCGTTCCGTTTGTTGTTAGATTTTGCCTTGCCGGATCCACTCAAATCCGGGCCGCACCCTAAAACACCAGTTCTTCTTTGCCGTCGGTGAAGCGCACCGAGTCGATCTTGAGGTTGGGGTTGCTGGTGAGGGTTTTGCTCAGGCTGCCGAGGAGCGATCGTTGTTCGCAGGCGGACATGGCGGCGAAGGGGCGTTTGGCTTCGGGGGGCAGGCGCAGATCGATCGTCGCTTCCCCGTCTTTGACTTGGATGCGGTAGTTGTCGATTTTGAAGTCGGGGCTGTTGCTGTTGGCCAGGACTTTGCCCACCATCGTGTTGCTGGCATCCTGGCTGGGAATGGTGATTTTTTTGGCGACGAATTCTTCGCACTGACTATCGACTTGGTAGAGCGTCATTTCTTGGGTGGTGCTGCTTGCCGCCAGGGTTTGGCTGGTGGCGGGGGTGGTTTGGCTGGTGGCAGGGGTGGTTTGAGGGGATGCGGCGGGTGCCGGAGCGGCATTGGGCACCGGGGCGCTGGCCGAGGGCTTCGCCGTTGGGCTGGGACTGGCCGACGGGCTAGGACTGGCGCTGTTTAAGCCCAAGGGACTGGCGGCACTGTCGGGGCTGACGGCGGGATTCGTCGAAGTATTTGGGCTGCCGCCGCAGGCAGTCAAACTCAGCAGTAGGCTGGCGGCCATTATCGATCGTTGAAATTGTGGCATCGCGTTCTCCTAAATCTCACAAACACACTGTCATAACTAAGCGCAAATCCCACCCAATTATTATCTGTATTATGCCGATTTTCATTGTGGCTTGTGGCCTGACTTGGGGGATTACTTGTGGATTGGTGGATTACTGAAGTAGCATAGTCGAAGCGGTACGAGCGATGCGCGGTCGGCCGATGTCCTAATTTTGGCGTAATTTTCAATGGACCACCATTGTCCATCAGTCTTTAGTCGTTACCGACCATAACCGGAGAGCCGCAAGTATCTCCTGGCGCGTGGGAGATAGGAGTTTGGCATGTTGACACAGAAAGGACGGATCTCGCTGGCCGAGATCACTGATCTAAATCGGCTCAAATTCGAGCTGAGTGAGCTACCCGCCGTGGATGTGGGTGAATTCATTGCGGATTTGCCGGAAGGGCGGCGGGCGATCGCCTTTCGGCTACTCAAAAAAAGCAAGGCGACGGAGGTGTTTGAATACCTTCAGCCCGATGTGCGGGAGACGTTGATCGGCTCATTGCATGATGCCCAAGTGCATCACCTAATCGAGGAAATGAGTCCTGACGATCGGGCGGAATTGTTCGATGAATTGCCCGCAGGGGTGGTGCGGCGGTTGATTCAGGGATTGAGTGTGGCCGAACGCCAAGCCACGGCCACGATCCTGGGCTATCCCGAAGGCACCGCCGGACGGGTGATGACGACGGAATATGTGCGGTTGCAGGAGGGCCTCACCGTGGCGCAGGCGCTCGATAAGATGCGCCGCCGCGACCAGGATAAGGAGACGATCTATTACGCCTATCTGACGGATCCGAATCGCAAGCTGCTGAGTGTGGTGTCCCTGCGCCAGTTGCTATTTTCGATGCCCGATGTGCAATTGACTGATATTGCCAGCGATCGGTTGATTCGGGTGAAGACGGATACCCCACGCGAAGAAGCCGCCCAGGTGATGATGCGCTATGACTTGATTGCGGTGCCCGTGGTCGATCGGGAAGATCGTTTGGTCGGAATTGTGACAATTGATGATATGGTGGATGTACTCGAAGAAGAAGCCACCGAAGATATTCAAAAGATTGCGGGTGTGACGAGTGGGAATGAATCCTCACTTTCCCTGCCACTGGAAAAGCTCAAAAACCGCTTGCCGTGGCTGTTAGGGATCATGGTGCTCTATACGGGCGCATCGAGTGCGATTTCACCGTTCCAAACGACGATCGCCGCCATTCCAGTGATGGCGGTAATCATGCCACTGTTCTCCAATACGGGCGGAACCGTGGGGATTCAAGCTTTGACGGTGACGGTACGTTCGCTGAGTGTGGGCGAAGTCACGCCAGCGGATACGGTCAAGATCCTTCAGCGCGAACTCCAGGCAGGCTTGGGGACGGCGCTCTCTCTCGGGACGATGATGGTGGCGCTGTCACTGATTTGGACGAAGCCGGGTGAACGTTGGGTCGGATTGGTGGCTGGACTGGTGATGGCGACGAATACCTTAGTGGCTGTGACCTTGGGGACGCTTTTGCCGATCGGGATGAAGCGGCTCAACCTCGATCCAGCTTTGGCGAGTGGGCCGTTGGTGACGACCCTGTTGGATACGGTCGGATTTATTCTGTTTCTGACGATGATTACGTTGAGTTTGAATGTATTCGGGATGTCGGCCAATTGAGGCGCTGTTGGGCGTTGGCGTTGGGACAATCGTTAAGACTGGCTAGTGGACAGTTTAAGGATTGGGACGAGACTTTTCTCGATTATTTTGTTAGCGTGGGAATCATAGGAATTGGATTGTGTGTCAGTTAATCAAATTATCAATTGGAATGTGCAAAGTATGACCCATTTTACGATGTCAATGCCGGAGCTAGAAGCGGCTTTAACGGCGGCGTTGAGTCTGAGTCGGACGATTTATCAGTCCGGCGGCACCGATTCGAGGGAGTACCAACGGGCGAAGCGGATTGCCGAAGAAGTGCAGGCCGAGATTGCCATGCGTTGCTCCCATCAGATTTGCGCGGCTTAGTTGGTTGAGTTGACGTTCGCAACGATCGGGCCTTAGGTGCGGATTTGGAACAGTTCATCCGCCGATCGGCCCGCAATTAATGTATCCCAGCCTAGACCGGCCAGGAATGCCTCGGCATCCAAGGTTTCGACCACATCCACGCCCCATTCGCCGGGTTGCAAGCCGTTGGGCGCAGGTGCCGTGGCGGGTGTCGTCTTGAGTCCCCCGAGGGCGAGAATTGGGTAGTCGATCGGGGCGTTACCCTGGTCGGCGCGGGCTTGTTTGAGTGCGGCCCCGAGGGCTTGACCCACCGTTTCCGGTGCGGCGGTGGTTTCGACGGCGCAGCGCCAGTGGGGATGGTCGAGTGCCTGGACGATCGTTGCCGCTTGGCCCAAATGCGCCGCTAAATAGGTTTGAAACACCGTGCTGAATTCCGTTGGAGTCAGCGCCGGAGCCGTGGTAGCGGGCACATTGTGGTTGTGGGAGAGCAGGTAGCGCATGGGAGCGAATGGGGAACGGTAGGACGCTTCCAGTGTCGCATTATGCGGTATGAATAGATTCGGAGTTTTGTGTGGCGCAGCCAGCGCGCCGGAGTCCTATGCCTGCTTGGTTCCGTCGTCATGTGCTGTCCCTGGCGGATTTTGCGCCCTGGGAATACGACACCGTTCTGCAAACTGCCAATAGTTTTCGGGAGGTGCTGTCGCGTCGCACCAAGAAAGTCCCGACGCTCCAGGGCCAAGTCATTACCAATATGTTCTTTGAGCCATCGACCCGAACGCGCAGTAGCTTCGAGTTGGCGGCCAAACGACTGTCGGCGGATATCCTCAATTTTGCCCCCGGTTCCTCGTCGCTGACCAAGGGCGAAACCATCCTCGACACGGCCAAAACCTATCTCGCCATGGGCACGGATCTGATGGTGATTCGCCATGGCCAATCGGGGGTGCCAGCGGCGATCGCGGCGGAAATGGATCGGCTGAATTCCGGTGTGGGTGTGTTGAATGCCGGGGATGGCCAGCATGAGCATCCGTCCCAAGGTCTACTAGATCTGTTCACGATCTGTACTCGGCTCGATCCGCAGCAGCCTCGGCTGGAATTGCTCCGGGGGAAGAAGATCGCGATCGTCGGCGATATTTTGCATTCGCGGGTGGCCCGATCGAATCTCTGGAGCCTCACCGCCAGTGGGGCGGAAGTCCATCTGGCCGCGCCGCCGACGTTACTGCCGCGCGATTTTGCCGACTATGTGGCGGGGACGCCCTTGGAGCGCCAATTATTTATCCATTGGTCACTCGATCCGGCGCTGGAAGGGGCCGATTTTGTCATGACCTTGCGGTTGCAAAAGGAGCGGATGGCGAGTCATTTGCTGCCCAGTTTGCGGGAATACCATCAGCAGTTTGGGATTACCCGCGATCGGTTGCGGCGGTGTCAGCCCCAGGTGCAAGTGCTGCATCCCGGCCCGACCAATCGCGGCGTCGAAATCACCTCCGATGTAATGGATGATCCACAGCTGAGTTTGGTGTCGGCCCAGGTTACCAGTGGCGTGGCGGTGCGGATGGCCTTGCTTTATCTCATGGGCGGAGCCAAATCCCCCGCTTAAGCTCGGGTTACTGGAGCTTTGGGGATAGATATGGCACAGTAGGGGCAGTTATTTTTAAGAATTTGCCCCGTTGTGCTATGACTTTATTGCCGTTTCGCTTGCCCTGGCGCACCCCTGAAACCGATGATTGGATTGGCCTGCGGCCCTTCTACCGCATTCGATCGCGGCTTTTGCAGTGGGTGTTGGTCGCGTTGACGGCCCTGATCTATTTGGGGTTGGGCATGTTCACCTTTAAGGTGCTGGAATTGCCCGTGCCTCAAGCCTTTGCGATTTTTCCGCCAGTGGGGTTTGCGGTGGCGATCGTGGCGATTTTTGGCGGTGATGGGCTGCTGGGGGTGCTGCTGGGGGCGATGGTGTTTGCGCTGTGCCTGGGTACGGATCTATCAGTGGCGCTGTGGTCGGCCTTTCGCAGTGGCCTTGAGGCGTGGTTGTTTGCGTATTTGCTGCAATGGGCGCGGGTGGATATTCGCCTGCGGCGGTTGAAGGATGTGTTGGGTTTGGTGATTGTGGCGACGCCGTTGCCGGTGCTGCTGAATGCGCTGATTGCGACGATCTATGGGGCACTCACGGGCCGGACATTGTGGCAAGATTTGCCCCAGAGTTTTTGGACGATGTTGATCGCTGATATGGTGAGCATCCTGATGATCGCCCCATTTTTGATGCTGATTGGGGTCGAACTGCTGGGCGGGCGCTGGCCGCAACAACTGTCGCGATTGCGGCAGTTTTGGCAACTGCGGCGGCATGGCTGGGAGGGGCTGCTGTGGTTGGCGTTTACGCTATTTATTGGTCTGCGCAATCCCGATACGAATGTGGGCCAGTTTTTAATGGAGTCGTTGCCTTGCTTGAGTTTGGCCTGGGCGGCGACGCGGTTTGGGGTGTTGACCACGGTGTGTGCCAGTTTTTGGATCAACAGCGTCGAAATTTTCCGCGCTTTGCACAATCAAGGGGCGTTTGTGCGGCAGGCCACGGGCAATCTGAGCCTGTCGCTCTTGCTGTTGCAGACATTTATTGCGGTGATTGTGGTGATGGGGCTATGTGTGTCGGCCTTGACCGAAGAGCGCCAGAAACTACTTGCCACGATTTTGCAAGAGCAGAAATTCGATCGGATTACTTTGGATATTGTCCATCGTTTGGTGAATAGTCTCGATATCCAGGAGATTATGGATATTGCGGTGCGATCGATCTATGAAGCGCTGAATGTCGATCGGGTCTATCTGTTGCAAGTGCTGCTTGATGGCAGCAGTTTGGTGACGACCGAAGTCTGTCGGGCCGATCTGAGGTCTTGTCGCGGCGAGACACAGCCGGCCCCTGTGGTTGCCAAACTAACGGAATGGTACCGCCAAAATGGCACACAAGTGATGGATGACATCCACCACGATCGAACGCTGGATCCCCTGACTCGTAAGTTCTGTGAGCAGTATCAAGTGCAGGCCAGGGTGGCGATTCCGGTATTGGTGGATGGGCACGGTTATGGTCTACTCTCAGTGCATGAATGTGATGAGCCGCGATATTGGACGGCCCAGGAAGTGCGTTTTTTGGAAACGGTGGTGACACCTTTAGGCGCAGCCTTGCACCATGGCATTCTGTATCAGCGAGAGCGCAATCTGGTGGTCGAACTCGATCAGCAGGTGCGGTTCCGAACCAATGAGCTGCAACGCAGTTTGGTCGCCCAAGAACGGCTGAATGAAGGCCAGACCCGGCTACTCCACGCCGTCAGTCATGATTTGCGCACGCCGATCGTCGGCAGTTTGCTGGTGCTGCGGCAGATGCAGAAACGCCATGATGGGCCGGACGTGTCCGTGATCAAACAACTGGAGTCCAGTAGTGAACGGCAGTTGTGCTTGATTCAGGCGCTGCTCGAAGACTATCGGGCGGAGGACGGGACATTGCGCTTTAACTTCCAGACGATCGACTATGGCGACCTGATTCAGCAGACCCTGCGGACACTCGCGCCGATCCTGACCCAAAATCAGGCTCAGATTACACTTGATCTGGCCCCCGGTCTCCCCCCTGTCCTGGCTGACCCGACGCACCTCCAACGGGTGTTAGAAAATCTGATTACCAATGCCCTGAAGCACAATCCACCGGGGTTAACCGTGGTGCTGTCCGCCCAAATCGCCCAAGATGGCGACCAAAATTATCTGCGCTGTGCCGTGGCGGACGACGGGGTGGGGATTTTGCCGGAAGTGGCGCAGCAACTCTTTCTGCGGCCCTATTTGCGATCGTCCCATAGTGCGGCCCGCACGGGGATGGGCTTGGGGCTATACCTGTCACACCAAATTATCATTGCTCATGGCGGCCAGATCAAGGTGGAAGCCGGGGATAGCGCGGGTGTCCGGTTTGGCTTCACCCTGCCGATCGCCCAGGTGCCTTCGGAAGTCGTGATGCAGCCGCCGTTGCAAGGGCGCGCGGTGGTGGCCTAAATAATCATCTCTTCGAACACTGTTTGCAACTCCTGGGTCAAATCCTCCACGGCTTGCTTGGCTTGGCGGCGATTGATTTGGTATTGGGCATAGCGATCGGTCAAGCCGATCGGCTGACCAATGGTAATTCTGGCCGTTTGGGCACCGAGGCGGGGGCGTTTGAGGGAATTGCGATCGCCTGCCATGCGGTTGACCGTTTCCCAGGTGATCAATAGGGTTTCGGCGAAGCGGTCGATCGTCGGTTTTTCGCGCACATAGGAACCTGTGACGGAGACAAAACTTTCGACCAATCGCATGTGCCAGAGGTGCATCTGGGATTCGGTTGCGACCCGATCAGCGAGGCGGCGTTCCAGCATCGAAAGCTGGTCCAAATCCAGATCATCGCGATAAATCTGATCCCAAGCCGCTTGCTCCAATCGCCGACAGCGATCGATGTTCGATCCCTTCGGCGTCAGCCCAAAGGACGATTCACACACGGCCAAGGCCACCCCGAGGAGCCGCTGCATCCGGGCCGCCAGTTGGTCGTGGGGTGCGATGTCCGGCCCCAGTTCCGGCAGGGTTTGGTGATAGAACCGATCGTAGTGCTGTTCCATGATCGTCAGGAGCTGTTCCCCCAGATGGGAAAGCCGCTGATACATCCGCTGTTGATCAACGACGCCCGCGTCGGGAGCGCTAATGCCTGCTTGGGTTTCGAGGTCGGTTAATAAGGCTTCGATCGTGGGCCAGTGGTTGCCGGAATAGCTGTATTGCAAGCCGATCGGCAAAATTACGACTTGCTCGGGCCGATCGTTCTTGGCCAAATCCTCCGCACACCAAAACGCCAATTGCGCCACACCGGGTTCCAACGGTGCGACGATTTCGCTATGGCCGTTGGTCGCTCCTTCAGGGGCAGCCATGAACGGCAACTTACCATTCGTGAGCAAATCCCGCGCCGACTTCAAGCCCTGCCGATCGAGCTTCCCGCGCAAAATCGACGTCCCCCCCATCCGCGAAAACAGCCAGCCCAGGGCTTTCCCGGCCCAGAGCGGCACGCCCCGATCGTACATAAAGTGGGCATGGATCGGCTTCCGGAGCTTTACCCCGGCGCGCTTGGCGGCTTGGGGGACAAGCTGGCTGAAGAGATAGCCGATCGCCATTGGGTCATTCACGCTCGGGTGACGAAAGGCCAGCACCAGCCGAATTTTGCCCGCTTCAAATTGGCTGTAGGCCTGGACTAATTCCTCAATATTGACGGCTTGGACGGCCTGGACATCGGTGGTCGATCGCATCCAAAGCGGCACGGCCCAATGCACGATCCGCGTAATCCCGGCATTGTATTGCGGGGCGATGAAGCCAAGAGGCGGTTGGGCTTGCTGCGGCATTCCACGATCCATTCCACGGTCTAAGGTTGATTGATTTCAACTTTACTCGTTGGGCGGTACGACTGTGCCCGATCGGGCATCCAGTTTGCGAAGTGTTTGGGGCGTTGTGGTTGAGCGGGATGGGTGGGTGAGTGGCGACGACCACCCGCGAATAAATTCGGGGCTAATAGCGAAAGTGCATTGAAATGCACTGAAAATTCCGGGTTTTTGGGTTGATTTCAGCCTCTTCAGTCCGCTGAAAGCGGACTTTCGCTTTCAGTGATCCGTAGGGTGGGCATTGCCCACCAATTCAACGATCGCCCCCAACCGACAATCGCATTACGCGATCGCCCATGCCGATCGGTGATCGCGCAATTGGCTGGTGGTGGGCATTGCCCACCCTACATTTCTCCCAACTCAATCACATTGTCATCGGGGTCACGTACAAACACCGCCGGACGGCCCGATGCGCTGGTTTGAAAATCCTGTCCCATGGCCGTCAATCGGGCTTTCACTGCCGCCACATCGGGTACGGCAAAAGCCAAATGCCGATTCCGCCCCCAGCGTTCCCAGTTGGGACTGGCTTGGTTTTCCGGCGCGACGATCAGGTGGAGTTGGTAGGGGCCGATTTGGTACCAGAGACCGGGGAACTTCAAATCCCGATGACCTCCGGTCGGTCGTAGACCATCGACCCGCGTCAGGCCCAAAATCTCACTATAAAAATGTTCGGCTTTGGCTAAATCCGTGACGTTGAGGGCGGTGTGGAGGAATTGCTGGATTTGCATGGAATTGCGCCAGGGATTTTTAGGTGGGGGAATTTAGCCGATCGAGCCACTTTTGCGCCAGGGCGGCTCCGGTGCGGTTGTTTTGCCGATCGTAGAGTTGTTGGGCCGTCTGGAGGGCGGGGCGGGCTTGGCGCGGGTTGCGTTGCTGGTGGTAGACCAAACCGAGGTTGTAATGGCCGATCGCCGATTGCGGATCGAGGACGATCGCCCGCTCAAGGTATTCCTGGGCCTGTGGCAGGTTGCCGCCTTCGAGTAGGGCCGCGCCCAAATTCGCGTAGGCCAAGCCCCAATCCGGTTTGGCCTGAATCGTGCGATAGAAGGCCGTGGCTGCGCCTTGGATGTCGCCCTTTTGGCGCAGGGCCAGTCCGAGGTTGTAGTGGGCCGGGACGATCGTCGGATCCAGGGCGATCGCTTGTTGGAAGCGGACGATCGCGCCGTCTAATTGCTGTTGCCGAATCAGGCTGACACCTTCCTGGAATAGGGTTTGAGCCGCCTGTTTGGGGTTCGATTGAGGGCTGGGTTGGCCGATTGTCGCGGTGGCGCTAAACACGATCCCGCCGATGATTAAACCGAGTAATGGGACTCGTCCAAAAAAATGTTTCATGATCCTCTGCATCGCGATGGCTGCGGCTATATGCTAGCAGGCCATTTCCGCAATCGGCAAAAATCTAACAGAAGCACAGAATCAGAATCACTAAACCCAGGCGACAGAGAATGCCCCATCGGACTTGTTCAGGGGTGCGGGATGCGGAAGCAGACGACATGCAATTGCGCTGTGAGGTAAAGGAACAAACCGAGGATTAAAACTGGGTCAAAAATTTTGGCATGGGCGATCGACGAATTAAATTTTGTCGATCGCTCATGCAGTTTCAGGAACACACATGTAACCGGAGGAAACACACGACTGGTCGCCCTAGCTTTGCTTTGAGCGATGCACCACTTAGTCTTTCACTACTTTAGAGAGTCCGCCCCGGCATTGATAAGCGCGCATTTACCGAAACAATTTTGGGTGGATTTAATCACGATTTATGCAATTTCCAGGAGGGCATTTCTGCCTTCCGCGTGCATGACGGAATCGCGCCGCGATTTGTTTCCGTAATCGGCGCGATCGACGGTGCTCACCCAGCCCGATCGCCCCTAAATTACCCCGTCAAACCACGCAGCAATTGCCGCTCCTCATTGTTGTTTACGGAGCGAGTACGGAGGTGCAGCGAGGCGGGCCAACCGTGTACATTAGTAAAGACTCACGCGCAAATTTTTGGCGGCACCCAATGCTGGAAACCCTGCAAACCCAATTTTACCTCTGGAGCCAATGGGCCAATCAATTGGTCGCGGCGCAGCTCACCCACCTCTCGATCGCCAGTGTGGCGGTGATTTTCGCGGCGGGACTGTTGACTAGCCTGACGCCCTGCATGTTGTCGATGCTGCCCATTACAATCGGTTATCTCGGCGCTTACGAATCCCAATCCCGGCTCCAAGGCGCACTTCAGTCGCTCTGGTTCGCCCTCGGACTGGCGACGACATTGGCCGGATTGGGCATTGCGGCGGCGTCTCTGGGCAAGATTTACGGGCAGATTGGGATTGGGTTGCCGATTTTTGTGAGCTTGGTGGCGATTCTGATGGGGCTGAACCAGTTGGAACTCCTGCGGTTCCGGCTGCCGAACCTTGGCGGGATCGATTGGATTTCGGAAAAGCTGCCTAAGGGCTTGCGGACTTATCTGATTGGTTTAACGTTTGGTTTGGTCGCTTCCCCCTGTAGCACTCCAGTATTGGCGACGCTGCTGGCCTGGTTGGCGAATACCCAAGATCCGGTGTTGGGCGCAGTGCTGCTGCTGGCCTATGCGGCGGGCTATGTGTTCCCGCTGGTAATCGCGGGAACTTTCACCGTGGCGATTAAGCAAATCCTCGAACTGCGGCAGTGGTCGGCTTGGATTACTCCGGCCAGTGGGGTTTTGCTGTTGGGATTTGGCGTTTTTTCACTGGTATCGCGGTTGACCTTGCCGTTAGGATAGAGGGTGGCAATGGAATGAGGTTCGATCGGCACCCATGACGGCAGATGTATCCCTGTGGCAAAAAGCCCTCACCACCCCGAAACGCTTCCTGAATCGGGAGATCGTGCCCGTCCTGGCGGACTTGAAACTGGCGATCGGTTTGCTCCTCGTCATTGCCGTCTTCAGCATCTCCGGCACCGTGATCGAACAGGGCCAGGGGCTGGAATTTTACAAATCGAACTATCCTGAAAGCCCCGCACTGTTTGGCTTTCTCACCTGGAAAGTCCTGCTCACAGCGGGTTTGGATCATGTCTATCGGACTTGGTGGTACTTGGGTCTGTTGATCCTGTTTGGGGCCAGTCTGATGGCCTGCACGTTCAAGCGCCAGTTGCCCGCCTGGAAGTGGTTTACCCGCGACCAAAAGCTCTACAGCAAACCCCAACAATTTCGTAAATTTGCCCTGAGTGCGGAGCTACCCGCCGCCTCGATCGGCCCCATGCTCGAACAACTCAAGGCCCGCCGATACCGCATCGTCCAGGAAGGCGATCGGCTCTATGCGCGCAAAGGGATTGTGGGCCGCCTCGCGCCGATCGTTGTGCATATTAGTATGTTGCTGATTTTGATCGGGGGCGTGATCGGCGCGCTGACCGGATTTATTGGGCAGGAGATGGTGCCCAGCGGCGCGACCTTCCAGGTGAAAAACATTACCGATGCCGGGCCTTGGGCCGCATCCCAGGTTCCCACCGACTGGTCAGCCAAGGTGAATCGCTTCTGGATCGACTACCTGCCCACCGGGGAGATTGACCAGTTCTACTCCGATCTGTCGGTGCTGGATCAATCCGGCAAAGAAATCGATCGGCAGACGATCCATGTGAATAAACCGCTCAAGCACAATGGCGTGACGATGTACCAAGCCAGTTGGGGCGTCGCGGGCGTCAACGTCAAGCTGAACAACAGCCCCGTCCTCCCGCTGCCCATGGGCGAACTCAACCTCAAAGGCAGTGGTCGGATCTGGGGCGCATGGCTGCCGCTGAACCCGAACGATATGTCTGACGGCGTCTCCCTCGTAGTGCGGGATCTTCAGGGCTTGGTCTTGATCTACGACAAGAGCGGCAAGCTCGTCTCCACCGTGCGTCAAGGCATGGCCGTCGAAATCCAGGGCATCCGTGTCTCGATCGTCGAAATCGTCGGCAGCACCGGATTACAAATCAAAGCGGATCCAGGTATCCCGATCGTCTATCTCGGGTTTGGGCTACTCATGCTGAGTACATTGATGAGCTACGTGTCCCATTCCCAGGTGTGGGGCCTGTGGCAGGACGGCCAGTTGTACCTCGGCGGCGTCACCAATCGCGCCCAAGTCAGCTTCGAGCGCGAATTTTTGGGCCTCATGGAAGCCTTAGCCCCCGCCGAAGAGCCGTAGGTTGGGTAGAGCAACGCGGAACCCAACACCCACCAGTCACGCCACCCATTTTCCGCTGCCACCCAAAATATTTGCGATCGAGTGTTAGACCCTTCATTGGTTTGGGCATTCTAAGTGGAAGCACTGCCAATTTTTGCCATCAATTTTTGGCAGCGCTTCGTCTGCGGTTTTGCTTGAAGCGGATTTTCTAGGGGATTTTTCTGGCGGCGTAGTCTACTGACGACGTTGGGTGAATCAAAATAAATCAGTTTCACACGGGCAAAACGTGGGTGATCCAGTTAAAGATCTGGCACAGTTCATACTTGTCAAAATCTTTATTTTGTTGTCTCTAAAATGATGTTTTGTTAAAGCCTTTGGGTGGCAATGAAAATCATTGAAGGCACTGGATGAATGGCTAGATTCAAGCTGTTCGCTAGTTCTGGAGTCGTTGCTCAATCAGCTTTCTGGACGATACCTAAAAATATTATTTTGTGTCCGGAAAATGTTTCGTAGACAGCGTATCTAGAGATAAGAAAGTTCACTTTCTGCTAGACATTTTTTCAAGGTGTGCAAATGAAAACTCAATCTTCGCTCCGGGCTGTTTTGGCCCTCGGTTTTACTGCGTCGGTGTTGGCAATGACGACGATTTCGACGACCCGATCGACGGATCAAGCGGCGACCTCCGTCAATCAAGTGGCTTATCGGGCCTCGGGTCGAGTCACGCAGATGGCCAATCGCGGCTCTGGTCGGTTGGAATTAATCGCCCATCGCGCTTCAGGACGGTTTAATTCCCAGATTAACTAGGTATGAATTTATTCCCGTTACGCTTTACGCCTTTTCGTTGGGCGATGGTGGCGCAGGCGCTGTTGTTTGCGCCCTTGGGTTTCGTGTTGCGATTTCTCTTGCCGTCATCGGCGGAGGTCTGGCGCAATCTCATGGGCAATATCGCCTATGAAACCTTTTGGATTGGCTTGTTTTTGGCGATCGCCCCGAGGCTGAAGCCCCGATCGGTGGCGATCGCTGTCTGTCTGGTGACCTGCGGACTCGAATTTTTGCAACTCAACCATCACCCGATCTTGGAGGCGGCGCGGGCCACCTTGCCAGGACGATTGATTTTGGGCAATGGCTTTACTTGGATTGACCTCCTACAATACTTTCCGGCCAGCGCGATCGGGTGGTGCTGTGCGGTGAAGTTAAAGCAGCGCTTCCCGAATTGGGAAGGCGCGCTTTAATTCCTTGCGGCAGGGTTACTTGCGGCTGGTTTATTTGCGCAGGCGCTTGGCGACGAGACCCGTCAAGCCCACTGCGGCCAGACCCAACATTGCGGTGGGTTCAGGTGTTTTGGTGGGGTCGATCGTCTCACCAACGCTGACTTTGGTGCGGAAGATCGTGTAACGGCTGTTGTCTCGCTTCACGCCTGTGGTGTTGGTGGTGGTGTTGAGGAATTGGGCATTTTGCGTCACGCCATTGATCCGACCCCAAGGCCCTGTGGTACCGTCGTTCAGACCTCGGCTGACGGCTCCCGTCCAAGTTGCTCCCGAAATCTCTTGGTTCAAGATCGCGTCAGTGGGCGTGTCACCGAAGTCACCAGGGTTGGTGCTGTACTTGGTGGTGAGGTATTCCCAAGAGCTGTCCTTCGAGAGCAGTTGCTGCTGCTTGCCGCCGTTGGTGATGTTGAATTCGCCGACCCACGACTCATCCACGGCCCGATCGTCCCAAGTGACGACGTAGAGGTAGTCGTTCTGCTTGATGTTGAAGTTCCAGCTCTCTGCGCCCGACCAGTTGTAGCCGTTGCCCGTGTTCGTGTTGAAGGTTTGGCCGCCGAGGGTGCCGTTGTTCCATCCGGCTGCGCCACCGTAAGCGCCTTTCTCGTTGCGGCCGAAGAAGTTGAGCTTACTGCCGTCGCTGTTACCGGAGAACAAAGCGTAGTGGTTGTCAGCGGTCAAAGTGGCCTGGACGCCGAGGATGTTCGCGGGCTTGGCCAAAGCGCCAGTGGCTTGGGCGGTCAACGCGACGACCGAGAGGACAGTACCGACGAACAGGTTGCGAACGATGGATTTCATGGAAAGAGAAGCCGTTAGTGACTTGGGTTGTTTGGTTAAACCCACTCTGGCCGAGGTGATGCCCCGATTGCCAGTCTCCGGCCCAAAGGTTTATCGGAATTGCTGAAACTGGTGCAAACCTTATGTGCCAGGCGAATATTTCGTCAAAAAAGGCTCAATTTCATCCTGGCTTCATGACCGATTGCGAGGATTTACGCAGCCTGGTCTACCGCAGGGTAGAGCCAAAAAAATCCCGATCGGGGTAAGCCACGATCAGGATGGGGGATTTTCGATTAATTGACCCGCCAAATCATCCGTAGTTGGCCCGAACTTACGGGTATATCCGCCATCCGGACGATCGGCACGGGATTTGTTGTAGGGGTTGCGTGATTTTTTGGGGATTGGTCGGTTTGATGCAGGGGTGACGATCCCCCTAACCCCCTTCAAAAGGGGGAACTGGATTCAAAGTCCCCCTTTTGAAGGGGGATGCACGGGGGATCGTGGCGATCGTGACCCACCATCAAACAATCGCCCCTACGCTTTCTGGTGCTTCACCGTAATCACAGTATGCACATTGCCACGCGGCAAAAAGTCACCCTTGATCGTCATTTCCAACGGATCACAGGCGGCGACTAAATCATCGAGGATCTGATTGATGGATTCTTCGTGGGAAATGTACTTGTCGCGGTAACCGTTGATATAGAGCTTGATCGTCTTCAGTTCCACCACCTTTTGGTCGGGGACGTAATGCACCACGATCGTCGCGAAGTCGGGATAGCCCGAGAACGGACATTTGCAGGTGAATTCGGGCAGGGTAATGTCGATGTCGAAGCGCCGACCGGGGCGCGGATTGGGGAAGGTGATCAGATTGCCTTCTTCGATTACGCGTTCGCCGTACTTTACCGTCTCAGGATGCGTTGTCATGGTCTCAGTCAATGCTTGGGCTTAGTGGGTTTCAACTGTTGATCATACGACAAGGCTGGGTCGGCTTGGGGGGGGCGACCCAGGCAACTTGGATCCCGTCACTTCGGAACCACTTGCGGCCATTGCGGAAAAAAGTCGTGCCAAATGCCAAAACCTCGGTAGAATCCTGGGCGAAACCTTCCGTGATTTGATGTTTCATCGATGCGGATCGACGCTATTCTATGGCATCGCCTTGGGCAAGCCCCAACGTGTGTCAATGCGTCGGTTCACCGATCGACGGATCATCCCTTATTGTCTGGCCCATTAATCAGTTCGACCATGCGAAATACCAGAATGATTGGACGGCGTATCCCTACCACGAAATCCGCCCGTCCCCAGTCGGCTGCTCACCCGTCGCCCCCGGTGACGACTCCGCCGCGTCCGCCTTCGGTGCCGATCGCGATCTTCCGCGAATTGTCGGCGGATCTGCAAGCCACCCACGCCAATATTGAGTCGTTGCAAGCGGAGAATTTCGAACTCGCCGCCCAAAACCAACAATTGCGTCACGACCTCGAACAGCTCGCGGCCCAGACCCAGGAAGTGGTGCAGCGCTTTCGCCATACGGCGATCGGGACGGCAGCCGATGACGCACTGATGTTGGATGAGCTGGGTTTTGATGCGGCATCGGCCACGACTCGATCGCAGGTGTTGGATCAGCTTTATCGGGCCTTGCCGGGCTATGCGCCGGATGCGGACGATGACCGTCGATCGGCCCCCGGTAACCAGCGGCCCAAGGCCCGTCCCCAGCAGTTTTCTAGCCAAGCGGCGCATCCTTTCCGGGCCGCCTCGGCGGCAAGTGACGCTGACTTGAGCGGCTGGAAATTGACCCTGGTGATGGGCTTGATTGTGTTCTCCGCCTTTGGAGCGGGGTTCTTGGTGGTGCGTCCGCTGTTGGCTCCCGCGCCGAATCGTTAGCGCCCAAGCGTAGCGAAATCTTACAAATTGCGGGTCATGCTCAGTGGTTTGGGTCAGATCTGCTACGATGCGAAGGCGGATCTCTGAAGTCTTGCTCTACAAGGTTTTGGCGCACTGTTTTGTCTCGATCACTACAGTTTTGGCCCCGGCATATCCGCGATAATCAGGTTTTTAGATCATTAATTGATACGAAGTAGGAGTGTGCGCCTTGAAGAAGGTTGAAGCGATCATTCGCCCGTTCAAACTCGACGAAGTAAAAATTGCTTTAGTCAACGCGGGTATCGTCGGTATGACGGTATCGGAAGTCCGTGGTTTTGGCCGTCAGAAGGGTCAGACCGAGCGCTATCGCGGTTCGGAATACACCGTCGAATTCCTCCAGAAGCTCAAAATTGAGATTGTGGTCGAAGATTCGCAGGTGGATATGGTGGTGGACAAGATCGTCAACGCCGCCCGCACCGGGGAAATCGGCGATGGCAAAATCTTTATCTCCCCCGTCGATCAAATCGTGCGGATTCGGACGAGCGAGAAGAATACCGAAGCGATTTAGGCATTAGACGTTCGTTGCAAGTGTGACGATCCCCCTAAATCCCCCTTGAAAAGGGGGACTTTGAATCCTTTTTCCTGTTCCCCCTTTTTAAGGGGGCTAGGGGGATCGAATCAACTGAAACCGTCAGTGCCTTTCCGCGCTGGCGGTTTTGGCGTTTAGGCGGGATCGCCGTGAAACCAGGCGGTGAGCGCGATCGCCAGACCATCGGCGGCATCATCGGGTTTGGGGATGCTGCTGAGATTCAGTTCGCGGGCGACGGCGGCTTGGACTTCGGCTTTCTCGGCTCCGCCATAACCCGTGAGGGCGAGCTTGATCTGGGCCGGGGTGAATTCGATGATCGGCAGTTTGTGCTGGGCGATCGCTAACAAAACCACCCCCCGCGCCTGGGCCACCGCGATCGTGTTGCCCATTTTGTAGAAGAACAATTTCTCGATCGACACGAGATCCGGTTGCCATTGATTCAGCACCGTATGCAGGTCGTCAAACAGCGTAATCAGCCGTTCCCCCGTGTCGGTGTTGGCGGGTGTGCGGATCACGCCGTAGTCGAGCACGGTGACGGTGCTGCCGTTACGATGGATCAGCGGGCAATCGATCGCCCCGAACCCCAAGGTCGCCAGACCCGGATCAATGCCTAAAATTCGCTTTTGCGTCGGTTCCGTCAAGCGCCCTCCGGGATGATCCAGCGCCCGGTGATCCAGGATTGCGACAAAACTCCCCTGATCACCGGACTAACACCTAGAAATATAATGTATTACTGGTGACGATCGGGCGACGAGCCTCGGCTTCCGGCCGCGTTGCACGATTGATTTGCGCCAAAACTGAAAGATCTGTCTTTAGACAGAGGAATCGGAAGGCATTTACTGTCCTTACTAACAGCAGGAATTGCTGGCGGTCACGTCTGAGCCACGTGACGATCGCCATGTCCAGTCAATGCCATCGCTATTTCGCCGTTGAACGCCATAAATTGAGCTGCTATGAACCATTCACCCTTCGCGAAGCCGCTGCATGTTGATCGGATTTTGTTGGTCGATGACTCGCCCGATAACCTGTTTTTGATCCAGAGTTTGTTGTTGGGGGAGGGCTACACGATCGAGCTGGCGGAAAATGGGGCC
>JANOQX010000172.1:0-24124 GCA_031415035.1 Cyanobacteria bacterium VAR_4_metabat_243 | reverse complement strand
CGGTAGGGTGGGCACGGCCCACCAATGCTCACCCATTGACCGCCGTTTGCAACCGATCGAGCTGCGCCTTAACCTGACCCGTCATCAGCAATTCGGTGGCCAAAGCCATGCCGTCCTGGATCGTGGCTGCTGCGCCCGATCGCCAGAGATAGAAGCCACTACTCCAAATCACCGCATTGGCGAAGTCCGACGGCACCCCGTCAAGGGTCTGCCGATAGGCGCTGACCAAATCCGCCACCGTCGTCAGCGGCAACTCCTTCGCCGCCGCCCCAAATTCCTGGGGATGCAGGATCAAGCGTTCCCAATGGCCGACCGCGTTCGATACCATAGCGATCACCGTACGATCGCGTGGCAAATCACAACTGCCTTCCAATCCCTTAACGGCCGTAAATTTGGCGATGCCGTGCAGTTCGCAGGCAGTGTGGAACATCACCTCCGTGGGCGGATGCACAAATCCGGCGATCGTGTGGCCACTGGCGATCGGTGACCAGATTAGTTCCAGCGTGGCGAAGGGCGGGCGTTTACCGATTTGGTCGCGGTATTCGACCAGGGCGTGGGCCTGGGGAAAATGGCGCGGAATGTAGACCAGGCCGATCAGGGTTTGGGCCAGGACTTGTTGGAGTTGGGGCAGGTCGAGGTTGGCCCAATTGACGCCGAGCTGCTGCCACAGTTCGACTAGGGGTAGGCCCATTTTGGTGGGCATCCGATCGCCGCCGGGGGTGACCACGGGGACGCCTGCCGTGGCCAGGATCAGCGCAATCATCGGACTGAGCGGCGCGGTGCGCGATCGGCCATCGTAGGGATTGCACATGACGAGGGGCGGATAGGCCGCGTCGATCGGGGCCAGTTGGGGGCCGAGTTCGTTGTAGGCATCGAGCATTCCCGCCAGCTCTTCGCCCGTCGGGCGCTTAATCCGGTGGGCGATCATAAAGCCGCCAATCTGGGCGGGCGTCGCCGCCTGGGTCAGCATCAAGCGGTATGCCGCCGCTGCCTCGCTGCGATTGAGGGCCTGACTCGTGTGGGGACCACTGCCAATCTTGCGCAGATAATCCCGAAACTCAATACTCATATGCCAAGACTCGATCGAATTCTAGAGCGCCCAAAAAATGGATTGATGTTAAGGCTCAGTTCAGCGAACTGATGGATCAAAATTCGGTTCAAATGGCGATGCAGTGACTCAACATAGCCGATCGCGCAGGGGCAAAATGTGATTTGTGTTACCAAATTTATTCTACGGCGGGTCGCAGGATTTGATGCACAAGTTCACGGAATCGGGCGATCGGCGGAATCGCCAGGCGATCGTGGGTCGTGACGAGGACGACTTCGCGGGCGATCACGGGTTCTTCGGTCGATCGGACGGCCAACCCTGGATCGGTATCAAATTCTTGCAGCGCGCTGCGCGGCAACAGCGCAATTAGATCGCCTTGGCGGACGATGCCCCGAAAGGCTTCGAGGGTATTTAGTTCGAGCACGGCGTTGAGCGATTGGCCCTGGAGCCGGAACTGTTCTTGGACGATGCGCTGCATCCCATAGCCATCCTTGAATACGACTTGGGGATAGCGGGCCAGTTGATCCCAGGGAATCGACTCAAAGGCGGCGAGAGGATGACTGGCGGCCATCAGCACTTGGATCGATTCCTCATACAGCACATCGATCACCATCTCGGAATTGGCGGTGAGCATCCGGTTATTCTGGACGATCGCCATATCCACCAGGCCATCGCGCAGTACCTTCAGCGCCCGATCGCTGCCCAGGGCCGTGAGTCGGAGCTGAATCTGCGGAAATTCCTGGCAAAACTTTTGCAGCACGGGCGGCAACTGGTAGGCGCAAACCGACTGAATTCCGGCGATGCAGAGTTCGGTCTGTTGGCCCGACATGAGATTTGAGACTTCCTCGATCGCTGAGGCCCATTCCCGATCGATCCGGCGGGCGTGGGGCAAGAAGCAATCCCCCGCTACGGTCAGCTTGGCGATGTTCGATCGGTGAAACAGCGGTGTGCCGAGACTGTCTTCGAGGTTTTGGATTTGACGGCTGATGGTCGATTGGGTCACCGATCGTTGTTTTGCGGCCTTTTGGAAACTACCCGTTTCCGCGACGGCCAAAAAGGCTTTGACGTTTTCTAAGCGCATGGGGAATCGGTTGAGAGGTCAGGGCGAGTTGAGCTGAGTGCTGGATCAAGTTGCTTGAGCGCGGCGATCCGGTGGAGCCGCAGGCGCGGGGCGGGGCCATGGGGCCAAGTCGTCTGGAGCACGGCGATCGCGCGTGGGTCGCCCAAGCGGCCCAAGGCCGCGACGATCGCCACGGCGAGGGTTTCGGATTGGGCGACGCGGGGATCGTCGCGGAACCAGTCGATCAGGTAATCCACGGCGATCGCCCGGATTTGGGGATCTTCCGATCGACTGAGCTGTTCGCAGAGGGTTTGGCGTAGCGGCTCAGTCAGGGTCGGACTGGCCCAAACTGCGCCCAGGACGTTCACGGCGGCGGGCTGCTCCATCCAGCCCAGCGATCGGATGGCATCGATCGCCAGCGCGGCTGGCGTCAGGGGCGATCGCAGCACCGTCGCTAAGGCGGCGATCGCCCCGTCGGTGCCCAGTCGTCCCAGGGTGAGGGCGGCTTGGCGACTCACCGCCAAATCCACGTCATGCAGCAACGGCTGAATCGCCCCGAGCCAATCCGCCTCGGGCCAATCCGCGAAACAAAATCCCACCGTCCGCACCGCCATCAGCCGCACAGGCTGGTGGTAGTCGCCCAACGCGGCCAAAATCACCTCGGCGATCGGCTGGGTATGGAAGCCACTTAAGGCCTCGATCGCCGTGGCGCGGGTGTGGGGTGCACTGGTCTGGGCCAGCTCCAGCAGCAGGGGGATCGCTTCAGGGTGGCGCATTTGGGCCAGGATCGCGGCGGCGGTGGGCTGGTGCTGGGCCGAGGCGAGCAATGGTTCGATCTGCGGGATCACAGCGGCTCCCATCTGCCCCAAGACCTCGGCGGCGGCTTGCTGCAATTCGGGGGCAGTCGTCTGGTCGATCGTCTGGAGCAGGGCCGGGACGATCGCCGGATCGGGCAACTCGGCCAACACCCGCACGGCAAACCAGCGCACCTCGGGCGGTGTGGCCTCATCCGTGAGCAATTCCAGCATGGCCGTCATGGCAGCGGACTCGAACTTCGGCAGCAGTTTGCCAATGTCCCAGCGCAGTTGAAAATCCCCAGCTTCCAGGGCTTGGATCGCCAGGTCGAGCCAGGCATCCCGATCGGCCTCAGTTGCAGTCGATCGCGCCTGACTCTGAAGCCACTGCTGCAATCCGGTGACGACCCCGATCCAGTCGGCTTGGGCGGCTAACCGTTGAGTTTCGTCCAGCGGCGATGGCATGGGTGGCATAACTGGGGTTTTAATCTGGGACACAATGGCGGCAATCCTGTTGGTTGAAGATGCTGTTGGCGAATTGTCGGACGGTGCACTTGACCCGCCCCGCGAAGGTCATTCGGGGCGGAATTCGCCCACTACTCCGCTTTGACCCAGACATCGCCATCCTTGATTTTCGTGGGGAAAGTCTGGAGGGCGGTTTTGGCGGGGCCTTGGAGGTATTTGCCATCGGGGGCGAAGGTGGAGCCGTGACAGGGACAGACAAACACCGACTTCTCCTTTTGCCAATTCACCAAACATTGCTGATGGGTGCAGAGGGCATTGATCGCGTGGATCACGTTTTTGTCCTGGGGATCGCGCACGACCATGACCGGGTCTTTGGCAAAGTAATCCTGCAAAATCGCGCCGGATTCGTCCAGGACGGCCAACTCGACAAAGCGGGCAAAGCCTTCGGCATCTTCGCCTCCCTTCGGACGGCAACCCGTCAGCCAACCGGTCAACCCCGAAAATATCGCGCCCAGACTGCCCCAACCCAACCAATTGATTACCCGACGACGATCCATGCGATTGTTGCTCAAGCGACTCCTCACTAAGGATAGAGGAATCGCTGGTGTCCGGCTCAATCGCTTTGCCTGCGAGTGATCGCCATTTAATTATGGTCAGCTAAATTATGGTCATATTTTTGGGCGGCGGGTGGGCGGATCATGCGATTTGTCGATAGGTTTGGCGCGGGTGGAGAATTATGCGATTTGCGGATATAGCTGATACGGTTTTGGCAACGATCGAGCCGATTTGGTAACAGCGGATACGAAATTGCGCGATCGACTAGCCTAAATTTTGATTAACGGGTTTCCACTGATTTTGACTGTATCGTATTTAACAAGTCCGATGTTTGATCGGCGGTACAGTGGACTCCCCGTCGATCGGATGCATTGCCCATTGGTTAATTTCCAGGTTTTTATTCGTCATGACAAGCCGCACGCCCACGAAGCTGAATAAGTTCGAGCAATGTAAGGCGGACAAAGAAGGTCTGGCCGTAAAAGCGGAGCTGGAGCATTTTGCGGCGATCGGCTGGGAGGCGATGGATGATGACGATCGGGTGCTACGCCTGAAGTGGCTCGGGATCTTCTTTCGGCCGGTGACGCCGAATCAGTTCATGCTGCGGTTGCGGTTGCCCAGTGGAATTTTGACGAGCGATCAGTCGCGCTGTTTGGGCGATGTGATCCAGCGCTACGGCGACGATGGCTGCGCGGACATTACCACCCGCCAGAATATTCAATTGCGCGGGATTCGGTTTGAGGATTTTCCGGATATCTTGCGGCGGTTTACGGCGGTGGGGCTGACCACGGTGCAGTCGGGCATGGACAACGTGCGCAACATCACGGCTTCCCCGGTGGCGGGCATTGATGGGGCGGAGCTGATCGACACCCGCGAACTGGTGCAGCAAGTCCAGGATTTGATTACGAGTAACGGCGAGGGCAACTCCGCCTTCGCGAATCTGCCGCGCAAATTTAATATTGCGATCGGCGGTTGTCCGGACAATTCGATCCATGCCGAGATCAACGACATTGCCTTTGTGCCCGCGTTTAACGGCGAGACGATCGGGTTCAATGTCGTGGTGGGGGGATTCTTCTCCGCCAGTCGGGTGGAAGCGGCGATGCCGATGGATGTTTGGGTGCCGCCGAGTCAGGTGGTGGCGTTGTGCGAAGCGATTTTGATCGTGTTTCGGGATCATGGGCCGCGCGCCAATCGGCAGAAGTCGCGGCTGATGTGGCTGATCGATGAATGGGGCATTGCGAAGTTCCGATCGGCAGTGGCAGAATTTATGGGCCAAACCCTTGCGCCCGCGATGGCTGAAGATGCGGTGAATTGGGCCAAGCGCGATCACCTCGGGATCCATCCGCAGAAGCAAGCGGGGCTGAACTACGTCGGGCTGCATGTGCCAGCGGGCCGGATGTTCGCCGATGATTTCTTGGAATTGGCCCGGTTGGCCGATGTCTATGGCAGCAGCGAAATCCGCTTCACCGTGGAGCAAAACGTGATCCTGGTGAATGTGCCAGACGCGAATCGGGAATTGCTCGAAGCGGAGTCCTTGCTGCAACGCTTCCAGCTGAATCCCGGCAACATTACGCGGGGCATGGTGTCCTGTACGGGCGCGCAGTTTTGCAAATTCGCGATGATCGAGACGAAGAACCAAGCGATCGAGTTAGCGGCGGCGTTGGATCAAGAACTCGATGTCCCCGAACCCGTGCGGATGCATTGGACGGGCTGCCCGAATTCCTGTGGTCAGCCGCAGGTCGCCGATTTTGGCTTCATGGGCACCAAGGCCCGCAAAGACGGCAAAACCCTGCCGGGCGTCGATCTATTTATGGGCGGCAAGGTCGGCCATGCGGCGCATCTCGGGACGAAGGTGATGAAGGCGATTCCCACCGAAGACCTGCAACCGTTCCTGCGCGGTGTGCTGATGGAGAAGTTTGGCGCGACGCTCAAACCGGGGGTGACCCCGATCGGCGCGACGGATCTGAAACTGCCGGAAGTGGGTGAACCGAAGGCCCAGGAAGTCAAATCTGCCGTCGTGGTATTCCACAAATCCGGCAAGGAAATCAAGTGCGACAACACCCAGTCGCTGTTGAAGATTGCCACCGACGCGGGGATCACGATCGAAACCAGTTGCCAATCCGGCACCTGCGGCACTTGCAAACAAGCGCTGATCTCTGGCCAGGTCGAATATCCCGATAATGTGCCTGCGGCGTTGAGCGATGCGGAGCAGGCATTGTATGTGCTGACCTGTAGTGCGCATCCGATCGGTCGGGTCGTGTTGGATTTGTAAATCGCTTCTGCATTCCATCCCTTTATCTCTACCGATTTCCCATATGGTTGTAGCAGCGGTTAAAACTCAGTGCCCCTATTGTGGTGTTGGCTGTGGACTCGAAGCCTCACCGCCCGCCCAACCCGGTAAACCGATTAACCGGGACAAAGATGGTATTCCGATTTGGGGGATTCGCGGCGATCGGGATCACCAGTCCAGCTTCGGCCAAGTCTGCGTCAAAGGCGCGACGATCACCGAAGTGATTCACCGCGATCGGCTAAAGCATCCGATGTTGCGCAAATCCTTGGGGGAGCCGTTTGAGCAAGTGACGTGGGATGTGGCGATCGATGCGATCGTCACGCAAATTCAACAAACCCTCACGACCCACGGCCCGGATGGCGTGGCGATGTATGGTTCGGGGCAGTTCCAAACGGAGGATTATTACACCGCCCAAAAGCTCTTGAAGGGCTGTCTGGGGACGAATAACTTCGATGCGAATTCGCGGCTCTGTATGTCGTCGGCGGTGGCGGGCTATGCCCAGAGTTTTGGGTCGGATGGGCCGCCTTGTTGCTATGAAGATTTGGATTTGACCGACTGTGCGTTTGTGATTGGCGCGAACATGGCCGAATGCCATCCGATTCTCTTCAACCGCCTCCGCAAAAATCATAAGCGCAATGACCGCACGAAGCTGATTGTGGTTGATCCACGGGCGACGGACACGTCGAAATTCGCCGATTTGCATTTGCAAATTCAACCCGGTACGGACATTGATTTGATGCATGGGATCGCGCATTTATTGATTAAATGGGGCGCGATCGACCAGGACTTCATCGCCAATCACACCACGGGCTTTGCGGCAGTGGAAGAAATCATCGAACTCTACACGCCCGATCGGGTGGCCGATCGTTGTGGCGTACCCCTGGAACAAGTCGAACAGGCGGCGCAATACTGGGCCGAATCAAAGCGGGTGCTCTCGCTCTGGTCGATGGGGATTAACCAATCGAGTGAAGGCACGGCAAAGGTGCGGACGCTAATTAATCTGCATTTAATGTCGGGCCAAATTAGCAAACCCGGTGCCGGGCCGTTTTCGCTGACGGGTCAGCCGAACGCCATGGGCGGGCGTGAGGCGGGCGGTTTGGCGCATTTACTCCCCGGCTATCGGTTTGTGGTGAATGCGCAACATCGGCAGCAAGTCGAGGAATTTTGGCGGTTGCCAGCGGGGCAGATTTCGGCCAAGCCGGGACTAACGGTGTGGGAAATGATCGAGGCGATGGAAGTCGGCGATCTGGGGATCTTTTGGGTGGCCGCGACCAATCCCGCTGTGAGTTTGCCGGATCTCGATCGGGTCAAAGCGGCTCTGCGAAAATCGCCGTTTACGGTGTATCAGGAGTCCTACTATCCGACGGAAATGATCGAATTTTCGCATTTGATTTTGCCCGCCGCGCAGTGGAGCGAAAAGCCGGGGATGATGACCAATTCCGAACGGCGGGTCACCCATTGTCCGCAGTTCCGCACGCCTGCGGGCGAGTCACGGGCGGACTGGATGGTATTTGCCGAAGTGGGGCGGCGGTTGGGTTTTGTGCGCGAATTTGCGTTTAATAATTCGGCGGAAGTCTACGATGAATTTGTTCGACTGACGAAGGGCCAACTGTGCGACCAATCCGGCTTGAGTCATCAAATTGTTGCCGCGTCGGGGGCCGTACAATGGCCCGTGACCAAAGGCGAAATCGCTGATCCCAAGGCGTCGAAACGATTGTATGCCGATCGGCAATTTTCGACGCCCGATCGTAAGGCCCGATTTATCGCCTGCCATTCACGCGGTCTGGCCGAACCGCCCGATGGTTTATATCCCTTTGTCCTGACCACGGGGCGGCTGTACGGCCATTGGCATACCCAATCGCGCACGGGCCGGATTGATAAAATCGTCAAAATGCACCCCGAACCCTTTGTCGAAATCCATCCGAAAAGTGCGGATAAATTAGGCATTGCCGAAGGCGATTTGGTCGAGGTGCGATCGCGGCGGGGAGCGGGGCGATTCCCGGCCCAACTGACCCAACGGATTCCGCCGGGAACGGTGTTTGTGCCGATTCATTGGGGGGCGCTATGGGCGGAAGACGCTGATGCCAATGCGATGACCCATAGCTTCGCCTGCCCCGATTCGAAGCAGCCGGAACTCAAAGCCTGTGCGGTGCATGTGTCGATCGTTGCCTGTGCCCTCGATCGTGAACCCGTGGTGGCGGGCAAGAGCTTGCTAGGTCGGTTTCTGGATGGATTGCGTCGGCCGCTGTAAATTTTGGATCAGTCAATTTTGGATCAACTATCGCTTGCTATGTTTAACCGCCAACCCGTCGTTACCGAAAAACGCATTACGCTGCCTGATATTAGCTGGGAGAAATTATCGGCATTGCTGACCGAATTAGGCAATCAACGATCGACCCGAATTACCTATTACCAGGGCAAACTGGAAATGCTGGAACCCCAGCCCCAGCACGATCGGGTGGCGCGGTTGATTGATTCGCTGTTGCGGGTGATCGCGGATGAGGCGGGCGATGATCTGTTCGCGCTGGGATCGCAGCTGCTCAAACATCAGGCAATGGGCATCGCGATTCAGCCGGATGCTTGTTATTATTTGGCTCAGCGAGTGCAATCAGCGGAACGCCCCGAATTGGATCTAACTCAATTAGCGCCGCCGGATCTGGCGATCGATGTGCAATTTGGCGAGGCTTCTTCGCGGCGGTTGGGACTGATGGCGGGTCTGGGGATTCCTGAGGTTTGGCAATATGTTACGAGCCTGAATGAGGCCGAGGTATTGCAAGGGGAATTGACGTTGTTGGCATTGGTCGATCACACGTATCAGCCGATCGACCAAAGTCAAACTTATGATTATCTTGATCGCGATCGGATTGCGGAATTTATCGCGCAATCCGACACGATCGGTTTGACACAATCGTTGACGGTGTTGCGATCGTGGGCGCGATCGGTGTAGGGATTTACAAATCAACCCGATACAATGCCGTCACGCCATCGGTAAAGGTCGCCGTAAAGACGATCGACTTGTCGATCATCGCCCGGCCACTTTCACTCAATTGCACTGACTTAACGGTTTTGCCATCGAGCTTGTCGCCCGTTGTCACCACCTTTTGCGGGGTTTGGCCGTTCTGGCTGAAATAGATGCTGGCGATCGCGCTGGTATCGTTCACTTGGAACGCGACATTTTTTTGACTAATTGAGGGATTGCTAACCTGACGGGAATCACTATTGCCAGGTACGGTGAGTGGCGTGAATGTCCCTTGGCGACCGAAACGGACGGTGATATCGGAACGAGTGGTGATATTCTCACTGGGCAGTTGACTGGTTGTGGTGTCGAAACAAGCCACAATATTGTCCAGGCTGACCGAAATGCCACAGGAAGCACCCAGGAATGAATTGAGCTTCTTGAATGTCCCACCCGCGATCGGGCGTTCATAGACGTCCGTGGTGTCGCCGATACTCCCGATGTTGCGCGTCCGGGTCAATACAATTAACCCCGAACTGGCCCGCAACTTGCCGTTATCCGCCCGATTCAAAGGGATGCCTTCAAATACGGGATCGGTTCCACTCAGGAGCACTTGGGGTTTGCCATTAATCACACCAAAGATGTCGGTGTCGTTGGCCGTTTGATTGGGGCCTTGATAGGGTTGGTAGCGGTAGTAGCCATTGCCATTGACGAAGGCCGCATTCGATTCGCCCGAAATTGGTAAACCATTGCGGAGGCTGATCTTGGCCTGAAGTGTTGTCAGATTACCTGGCGTCCCCACTTGGAAATTGGCAAGGGAATTGTTGGGACTTGGTAGGCCAGGGCCAGAGCCGATGAAATTGAGGCTTAAGTAGCCGACTTTGTTCTGGCTAACGGTGGGCGCACTAAACTCATTGTACAGAATGTTCCGATAGCCAGCGATGCTTGTATCACCTTGCAGGAGGCTGGCTTTGCCTGTTTTGCCGATCGTGTAGACCCCTTGAAAGGTGCGTCTTGTCGAAATGCCGGATGGGCCAGGCGACGATTGCGTTTGGGTTCTCAAGATCACGGCGACTTGGCCGTTACTGCCGATCGTCGGTTGGATAATTTCTGTCAGGGGTTGGGTATTCCCCGGAATCGTCTGTCCGACTTGTGCTAACTTGCGAAATTGCTTGGCTTCAGCGGCGGCTGCATGGCTCAACCCCAATAGGGTGATGCCTAGCGCGATCGTCGATGTTAACTGTTTGGGCGTGATTTGCATTGATGTGAGCACGATCGAACGATCGGAATCGGGGGTACTACAACCCATCTAATGCGAAAATGTGACAAAAAACCTCCCGCCTAGTGCAGAGACTTATTGTCACCAATTCTCCCCGAGGCGTATGTCCTACGGTCGATCGCGCCGATCAAAACCCACAAAAAAAAGTTGGCCCGCAAGCCAACTTTAATCATCTGAGATCACTCAAAAAATCATCTGAGGCAAACCTTAGACATTCGATGCCGCAGGCATCGCCACCGCTGCATGTTGACCCTGGGGTTCCTTCAAGAAGAAACTACAAAGGAACGTACAAACCATCCCGGCAATTCCCATGAATGCGAAGAAGGTCGGGGCATTGGTCAGGCTCAATACCGTTAGGTAAATCACGCCGCCAAAGTTGCCGTAAGCGCCGACGTTGCCCGAAATCTGACCCGTCACTTCGCGCTTGATCAACGGCACCATGCCAAAGGTCGCGCCACAGCCCGCTTGGGCAAAGAACGCCGACACCATCACCGCTGCCACCGCCACAGGCAAGCCCCAACTGGCATTGATTTTGGACACCGTGAGGTAGCTGATGCCGATACCGAAGCTGAGTATCACCATCGTCCATTTCCGACTGCCGAGCCGATCGGAGATAATGCCGCCCGTGGGCCTTGAGAATAGATTCAAGAACGAGTAACTTGCGGCCACCAAACTCGCCGCCGTCGGATCCAAACCAAAGGTGCCTTCAAAGAACTTCGGCAGCATCGACACCGTGGCCAGTTCGGAGCCAAAGTTGGTGACGTAGGTGAGTTCTAGCAGGGCCACTTGGCGGAACTGATAGCGACTCTGGGCGTCGTATTGGCGCTTGCCGGATAGCAATTCCCGGTTGACTTGCCACGCCTGATAGCTCTGGTAGGCATACAGCAGGCCAATCAAACCCCAGGTGACCCACAGTCCCGTCGGACTCAAGAATTTCACCTTACCGAGCTGCCACGCCAGCACCCCGAGGGCCGACACCAGAATCAAGTTCATTACCATCATGCCCCAGAAGGCCTGGACATTGGTGACTTCCAACGCACTGGCTTTCTTGGGGCGGGCGTAGACTGCCCCAGCGGGCGTATCCTGGACATTTTTGTAATAGATCAAACCGTAGATCGCGGTAATGACGCCTGTGAGGGCGATCGTCCAGCGCCAGTTCGACGCGCCTGCGCCCAAGCCGCCCAACGCCACAGCGGCCAGCGGCAGACCAAACTTCGCCCCAAAGGCCCCAAAGTTGCCCCAACCGCCATAAATTCCTTCCGCAAAGCCGATGTCCTTGGCGTCAAACCACTCCGACACCATCCGAATCCCCACGACGAACCCGGCTCCGACCAGACCCATGAGTAAGCGGCTAATCACCAGTTGATTAAAATCCTGGGCCAGGGCCGTGCCCAGACAAGGGACGATCGCGAATCCCAACAACATGGAAAAGGTCACCCGAGGGCCAAACTTATCGAGCAACATGCCG
Organism: Cyanobacteria bacterium VAR_4_metabat_243; assembly: GCA_031415035.1. Lineage (GTDB taxonomy): Bacteria > Cyanobacteriota > Cyanobacteriia > Leptolyngbyales > Leptolyngbyaceae > Romeriopsis. The sequence goes on along the minus strand of JANOQX010000172.1, from coordinate 12,212 downwards.
ATAATAATCCGCGCCGGAATCGTCAAGGCCAGGTTGCAAATCGCCAGGATCTTCACCTGGGCTTCGGACAGCGATAGTTCTTTGGCCACCGTGGTCGCAAAGGGCACGAAGTTGAACCAGCACACGAAGGTGAGAAAGAAGGCCAACCAAGTTAAATGCAGAATGCGGTAGCGCCCGCTGAAGGAAAATAAACTCGCCATAACGTCAAGATCACCAAAGTCAAATATATGACCACAAAGTGTGGCCATTGATACCGTAATCAATCGTGGGGCCAATATTTTGTGCCTGCTGTTACAAAATGTACCGCATCATTCGTAAAGCGCATCTGATCAATGCCGATCGTGAATTTAGCAGAATTGCCGATCGGACATTTGGCTGATGCAAATTGCGGATTGGCTGATGTTAATTCAGTTTGAATCGGGGGTTTGGCAGTGCCGTTTTGACGGGGTGTTTGCATCGGATGGCGACGATTGCGAGTGATTCATGACAACACAAATTCAACTTAGCGGTACAGTCAAATCACAGTGCATCACCGCGATCGACACCACTTCAAAAAGTGCCTGGCGATACCGAGTGTCATTTCTGCATGGGCCGTATGCGGCTTATTCATCGGCCGTCAATATTTGGTAAAACCTGATACAAAACTTGTCGAATGTGTCGCGTAATTTAACTTCATGCAACGCCAAATATCGGCACATCGACAGATTGACTTGGTTTGAAAGGGGTGATTTTGCAATTTGTGAATCACCGCGTATCGACCGTATGTTGCCTCAATCTTGCCGTATCCCGTCGCATACCCAACTTGTTAGCACAGGTTCCCACTAACTATTACTTACTCGATCGGACGAACGGACGCATGACTAACCTTTCCCGCCGCAAATTTATCGCTACCCTGGGTGCCACTGCTGCTGGCACGATGATTGCCCATGGTTGTAGCAGTCCGACTACTACGACTTCTTCCAGTTCGTCGCCGACGGCTAGCGGCACGAGTGGCACGATCGACACGCCGGAAGTCGATACGGTGAAGCTCGGCTTTATTGCGCTGACGGATTCCGCACCGTTGATTATCGCCAAGGAGAAAGGCTACTTCGCGAAGTACGGTCTGACCAAAGCTGAAGTGACAAAGCAAACCTCCTGGGCCACCACCCGCGACAACCTCGAACTCGGCAGCGGCAGCGGCGGCATTGACGGCGCACACATCCTGTCCCCGATGCCCTACTTGCTCACAGCGGGCAAAATCACTAAGGGCAACACGCCCGTGCCGATGAGCATCCTGGCCCGACTCAACACGGATGGGCAGGGGATTTCGATTTCCAATGACTTCGCCTCGGAGAAGTGGGAAGCCAAGGCCGCGACGCTCAAAGCCAAAATCGATGAACGCAAAGCCGCTGGCAACCTCTTCAAATGCGCCGTCACCTTCCCCGGTGGGACACATGACCTGTGGATGCGCTACTGGCTCGCCGCCAACGGCGTTGACCCGAACAACGATGTGGAAATCGTGGTGATTCCGCCGCCCCAAATGGTGGCCAACATGGAAACCAAGACCATGGATGCCTACTGTGTGGGTGAACCCTGGAACCAACGATTGGTCACTAAGAAGCTGGGTTACACCGCCCTCACCTCCGGCGAAATGTGGCAAAACCACCCCGAAAAAGCGCTGACCGTCCGCACCGACTGGGCCGAAAAGTACCCCAAAGCGGCGAAGGCGTTGCTGATGGCCGTGATGGAAGCCCAGCAATGGTGCGACAACGACGCCAACAAAGAAGAGATGTGCAAGATCATCGGCGCGGACAAGTACCTCAAAGCCCCGGCCACCGACATTGTTGAACGCTTGAAAGGCAACTTCGATATGGGCACGGGCCGGACATTGACCGCGAGTCCGTTGCTGATGAAGTTCTGGCGCGAGAATGCTTCCTTCCCTTACAAGAGCCATGACAAGTGGTTCATCACCGAGAACATGCGGTGGGGCAAGTTTGCTGAGTCGGACTTGGCAATGGTGGATAAGGTCAACCGATCGGATCTGTGGCGCGAAGCGGCCAAAGCCTTGGGCGTTCCCGATGCTCAGATTCCGAAGGATGATTCCCGTGGTGTGGAGAAGTTCTTCGATGGCGTCAGCTTCGATGCCGCCAACCCCAGTGCCTATCTCGGCAGTTTGAAGATTAAGAAGGCTTAGATTCGGTGCATTTGGTTTGATTTGACTCTACTTGGACATTAATTGGGACATTAGCGATATGACTGCAAATACAGCGCCCCGAACTCGTTCTGCACCAGCGACCCGGACTTCCCCGGTGGAGGTTTTCCAGAAGTTTCAGGTGATCTTAGCCCCGATCGTTTGCACGACTTTGGTTTTACTGATTTGGCAGGGATTGTTTGGGGGTGAGGGTTCGAAGATGCCGTCACCGACAAAAGTCGCCAGTCAAATGTTCAGCACCCTACCGCAGGTGCTGAACCCGATGGAAGAAGGCAGCATTGCCAAAAACATTTTGATTAGTTTGCAGCGCGTGGGGATTGGCTATACCCTGGCGTCATTCTTTGGGATTGTGATTGGGGTGCTATTGGGGGTGAGCAAATTCCTCCGATCGGGCTTTGATCCGATGGTGCAGGTATTGCGGACGATTCCGCCGTTGGCTTGGTTGCCGTTGGCCTTGGCGATGTTCCAGGAAAATAATGCAGCGGCATTATTCCTGATTTTTATTACCTCGATTTGGCCGATTTTGATTAATACGGCGGTGGGGGTGCAGCAGATTCCCCAGGATTACAACAACGTCGCGAAGGTGTTGCGGCTGTCGCGGGTCGAGTATTTCTTCAATATTTTGTTGCCTTCGACGGTGCCGTATATTTTCACCGGATTGCGGATTGGGATTGGTTTGGCCTGGTTGGCGATCGTCGCGGCGGAAATGCTGAAATCCGATGGGGGCGGGATTGGTTTCTATATTTGGGATGCCTATAACGCCGGGAATGAGGAGAGTATGAGCCAGATTATTTTGGCGGTGTTGTTTGTGGGTCTAGTGGGGTTATGCCTCGATCGGTTGGTGAGTTGGCTTGGATCGCTGTTAGCTTCGGATCATTAAATCAGCCATTTTATTCCAACGTAAGGTGGGCATTGCCCACCCTACTCACCCGATATTCACCCACCGATTCCCTCCCCAATAAATCCTATGTCTGTAACTTTTCTCGATATCGATCACGTCGATAAAGTCTTCCCACTCAAAGGCGGCGGCGAATACGTCGCGCTTAAAGGCATCAGCCTCAAAATCAAACCGGGCGAATTTGTCAGCTTGATCGGCCACTCCGGCTGCGGTAAATCGACGCTGTTGAATATCATCGCGGGCTTTGATCAAGCGACCACTGGGGGCGCAATCCTCGAAGGTAAGCAAATCACTGAACCCGGCCCCGATCGGATGGTTGTATTCCAGAACTATTCGCTTCTGCCTTGGCTCACGGTGCGGAAAAATATCGCCCTGGCGGTGAATCGGGTGTTGCGCGATTTGCCTGCCAGTGAACGCGAAGAAATTATTGAACGCAATATTAAATTGGTGGGCTTGAGTCATGCCGCCGATCGTAAACCGAGCGAACTTTCCGGTGGGATGAAACAGCGCACGGCGATCGCGCGGGCGTTGGCCCTGCGGCCGAAGGTGATGCTGTTGGATGAGCCGTTTGGTGCATTGGATGCGTTGTCGCGGGGGAATCTTCAAGCGCAATTAATGGAGATTTGCCAACAGACGGGGATGACCTGTGTGATGGTGACCCATGATGTCGATGAGGCATTGCTACTGAGCGATCGGGTGGTGATGTTGACCAATGGGCCGGATGCCCATATTGGCCGGATCTTGGATGTGAATATCGATCGCCCCCGCCAGCGACTAGAAGTGGTAAATCACCCCGACTACTACGGCTACCGATCGGAAATCATTAGCTTCCTGAACCAGCAGAAGCGCGCCAAACGCCGCCAAGGTCGCAAGGTCGAGGAGTCGATTCCCGCTGTGGCTGCGGTTAAAACCTTGGAGCAATCGACGATTACCCTCGGTTACGTCCCGACGACGAACGCTGCGCCGTTGATCATTGCCAAGGAAAAAGGCTTCTTCCAGAAATATGGGATCACCAATGTTAATCTGCTGCCGGAACGCAGTTGGAGCGCGATCGCGGAAGGTACGGTAAGTGGTCGATTTGACGCCGCGCAAATGCTGGCGGGAATGCCATTGGCAATGCTAATGGGCGTCTCTGGCTACCAGCAAGCGAATATTATTAATCCCATGGTGCTGGCCCGGAATGGCAATGCGATCACCTTGGATAAGCGGTTTTATGCCGATGGGATTCGGACGCTGAGTGACTTCAAACAGGCGATCGCGGCCTCGCCCGATGCGGCCCACAAATTCGGCGTGGTGGATCAGATTTCCATGGGGAGTTTGCTGCTGCGTTACTGGATGGCTTCGGGTGGGATTGACCCCGATCGGGATGTGAATCTGGCGGTGATGAACTCCAGTCAAATGAATGATCATTTGGCGGCGGGTGAGCTGGATGGCTATTTTGCCGCTGCGCCCTGGAATCACAAGGCCGTGCAGGAGGACAATGGCTTCGTCGTGGCGACGGATTTGGAATTGTGGGAAGACCACATGAGCCAAGTGCTGGGAATGCGCGAAGACTGGGCCGAAGCCCATCCGAATACTTCGGTGGCCATGGTTAAGGCGCTGATTGAAGCCTGTCGCTATTGCGATATGCCGGAAAACCGCGAAGAAGTGGCCCAGTTAATTGCCGCGCCGAATTATCTCAATCTACCCGTGGAATTAATTCGCCCCGGTTTGGTCACGGCCTACAACAAAGGCACCGAAGCGAAACCGGAAATGTTGTCCCACTTCAACCGCTTTTATCTGGAGCAGGCGACTTGTCCGCGTCGGTTGGAAGTGCTGTGGATTCTGACCCAGATGGCGCGTTGGGGCATGGCTCCCTTTCCGAAAAACTGGGTGGAAGTGCTGGAGCGGGTCTACAGCTTGGAAATCTACGGCAAAGCGGCGCGGGAATTGGGGGTGCCCGATCGGATGGACGATCGTAAACCCGTGCAGTTATTTGATGGCGTGGTGTTCAATCCCGAAGATCCGGTGGCTTATTTGAAGAGTTTGGCGATCAAGCGGGATTTGCGGATTGAAAATGTCGCGATCGATGGTCAAAGACCGACCGAAGGTCATCGACCCGTGGTGCAAGTTGCTTGAAATTAAATTGATTGTTTGAGGCGATCGATACGATCCCCCTAGCCCCCTTGAAAAGGGGGGACAAGAGCAGCATCAAAGTCCCCCTTTTTAAGGGGGGTTTAGGGGGATCGTAATTAGCGCAATAAACAATCGATTTGGTATTACCGTCCGTCCACAATCACCCAACACGATCCAATGCCGACCTTACCCCAAATCACTATGCCAACCCTTGCACCACCCGCGACCGCCACCAAAGGCGTGTCGATCGCCAATGTCTCCAAAGCCTACGGTTCCACTGTGGTCTTGGAAGATGTGAATCTGGAAGTCAAAGCGGGCGAATTCGTTTGCGTCATTGGCCATTCGGGCTGCGGTAAGACGACGTTACTAAACATGGTTTCGGGATTTAATGAACCGACTAGTGGCCAAGTTCTGGTGCATGGCAAACCCGTCGAAGGCCCTGGACCCGAGCGGATGGTCGTATTCCAAAACTATTGTCTCTTGCCGTGGAAAACCGTTTACGAAAACGTTTACTTAGCCGTTAATGCCGTTTATCCCCAGAAATCCAAAGCCGAAAAAGACGCGATCGTCAAAGCCAATCTCAGCTTGGTCGGTCTCGACGAAGCGATGAATAAGAAACCGGGACAAATCTCCGGCGGGATGAAACAGCGGGTGTCGATCGCCCGCGCTTTGTCGATTCGGCCCGAGGTGTTGATTTTGGACGAACCCTTTGGCGCATTGGATGCGATTACCAAAGAGGAACTCCAGGAAGAACTGCTGAGTATCTGGGAAGAACATCGGATCACGGTGATGATGATTACTCACGATATTGATGAGGCATTGTTTCTCGCCGATCGGATCGTGATGATGACCAACGGCCCACGGGCCAAGGTAGGCGAAATCATCGATGTGCCGTTTGCCCGGACACGCGTGCGGGAAGAAATCACGGAAACGGCGAAGTACCAGGAATTGCGGAACTACGCCCTGGATTATCTGTACAACCGTTATGCCCATGACGACGACGCATAGTTGTTTTCCAAGCAAAAAATATCCTCACGACTATCCTCTGTGGCGCGATTTAACGATCGGGCTGTGGGGGATTTTTTGTGGGGATTTGCGAAGTTGGGATGAAGACGCTCGCGAGAAGGCGGCGAAATATCTATCTAATGGCATAGCCTCAGCCGCTGAAATCCCGCGTAGGGGGGAATAGGCATTCTGGTGTCTGACGTTATATTGGAGGGAGTCAAGTGAGACTAATTAGCAACATTATTTCTAATGCAAACAGTTGCGGTGGGGATGCGGTGTTGTGGAATCGTATGGCGATATAGGAAGTGATGATGCTCAATTTACCGATTCCTGACAGTGCGTTCCAGCGGGCATTGCGATTCATGGCCCGCAATCCTCACTTGTCCAATTCCCTCCCGTTTGAATCGGCGCACAATCCGCACCAATTGGTCAGTCTGTTGGCTCCGGTGTTTTCGGCGACGCAGCGCTGCCGATCGACGGAATACTATATCCAGGCGATCGTCAGTGACCAGTTCCATTTTCTCAGCAGTAATTTGACGAGTCGATCGCGGATCACGACCACGGCCACGGGCAAATGCTGGCTGCTCGGACGCGGGAGTGCCTGCGCGTTTCCCTTGCCGCTTGCCTCGATTTCGCGGTTTCATGCGGTGCTGGGGGTCTGTCACGATCGGGGTCTCTACATTTTGGATCTGGGCAGTCGTAACGGCACTTACATCAATCAACGTCGCATTCCGCCGCTGCGAAAGTATTTTCTCCGCGACAGCGATATTATCCATCTCAGCCACCTCCAGTTCAAATTCCTGATTGCCGCGAGTAACGCCGAATTCGCCCTCTACGAAATGACCCAACCCCTTTCGGCGGCGTAATATGTTGGTGGTGGGCCGTGCCCACCAATTCCAACCCGGTGGCCCCCATGACTTTTTTCCAATTCGAGCAAGACTTCGTCGCGACGCTCCACTGCATTCCGATGCAAGTCCGGTTCAAGCTCGACACCTGTGGCGTCAAGCTCAAACTCGACCAGTGGAATCACTTTACCCCCGCCGATCGACAGGAGTTGATCGATCGACCCTGCACGATCGACTCCGAAATCCAGGATTATCGGCAGTGGCTGCATGACGTGATTCAGTCCCGGACGGGTCAGGTGGCGCAGGATTTGGCGATCGACCCTGCCCCGCCCTGGCTGAATTCGGCGGTGATTCCTGACGTGGTGCAGGCCAAAGCGGCGACGGTGGACTTCACCCTCCAACTCGACCAATGGGCCAAACTCTTACCCCTCCAACGGTTTGCCCTGATCAAACTCAGCCGATCGAGCCATGAAAATCGCAACTTTACCCCGGCACTGCATGAGTTTGGGTTGATTGGGGCGGGCTGATTGGGGTGGGAGGTGTGGCGATGTGAAGCAGCAATGTTAAAATCGGTAAAGTAACGGGATCAGCGAAGGGGATAGACAATTAACATGGCGCGAATTGGTGTACTACTGCTAAACCTCGGTGGCCCGGACAAGCTCGAAGACGTGCGGCCATTTCTGTACAACCTGTTCGCTGACCCGGAAATCATTCGCCTCCCTTCACCGTTGCTGCAAGCGCCTTTGGCCTGGTTGATCTCGACCCTCCGATCGGGAAAGTCGCGGGAAAACTACAAGAAAATTGGCGGCGGTTCACCCCTGCGCCGGATTACCGAAGCCCAAGCCCAAGCCATGGCCGATCGGTTGAAGGAAATGGGGCATGAAGTGTCGGTCTATGTCGGGATGCGCTACTGGCATCCGTTTACCGAAGAAGCGATCGGGCAGATCAAGCGTGACAAGATTGAGAAAGTCGTGGTCTTTCCGATGTATCCGCAGTTTTCGATTAGTACCAGTGGGTCGAGTTTTCGGTTGCTGGAGGCATTGTGGGAGAATGATCCCGATTTGAAGCAGGTGGAATATACGGTGATTCCTTCCTGGTACGACTTTCCGGGCTATCTTCAGGCGATGGCGCAGTTGATCGGTCGGCGGATTGATGACACCGATGATCCGGCCACGGCCCATATCTTTTTTAGTGCCCATGGCGTGCCTGTGAGCTACGTCGAGGAAGCGGGCGATCCCTACCAAGCGCAAATGGAAGCCTGTACAACGGCAATTATGCGGACATTGGGACGGCCTAACCCCTACACCTTGGCCTATCAGAGCCGGGTTGGCCCGGTGGAATGGCTCCAACCCTACACCGAAGAGGCGATCGTTGAACTGGCCGAAAAAGGCGTGGCGGAACTGGTCGTCGTGCCGATTAGCTTTGTCTCCGAGCATATCGAGACGCTCGAAGAAATCGACATGGAGTATCGCGAAATCGCGGAAGCGGCGGGGATTAAGACCTTTGCGCGGGTGCCTGCGCCGGATACCGATCCGACGTTCATTCAAGCCCTGGCGGACTTGGTGATTCAGGCGCTGAACGGGCCGCAGATTGCCTTTGCCGATACCGTGCGGCCAGCCGCGAATACCAAGATGTATCCCCAGGAAGGGTGGCAGTGGGGCCTTACCTCCTCGGCGGAAATCTGGAATGGGCGGTTGGCGATGATTGGGATTCTGGCGATGATTTTCGAAATCCTGACGGGGTATGGGCCGCTCCATGCGATCGGGGTGTTGACGCGGTAAGGGGGGGGAATCAAATGGTTGGCTTAATCAAATGGTTGCCGCCGATCGCGGCGGTCGCCTTCCCGATACCAGCGTCGCCATTGCACGGCACTGCGAATTGCCAGCCACAGCATCAATAGCGCAATCAATCCGCCTTGGGTCGGCGCGTCGAAGGCAAACAGCGTCAAAATCACACAGACCAAATCCTGGGCAAATAGCATCCACAGGGGAATCCGCCGGACGCGGTAAGTCCAGCCGAGTTGCAGCAGTTGCAAGACCAGGGCGAAGACGCCGCTGACTAGGCCCAGCACCGCGACTTGGACATCGGCTAGATCCGTCGCCTGGGCGATCGCGATGCCGACCAAGCCCCCGATGATCGGACTGATCACCAGCTCAAAGGCTTGCAGCAGGCGTTGGCCGTGGCGATCTTTGGAAGCGACCAGCTCGATGATTGACCAAGTGACGAGGATGCCGAAGACGATCGGCGGCGAGAGCTGCGACAACCAGGGAATCCGGGCCCACAGATCTTCGCTGTAAACGGCGATCACCAACAGCGGCAGGGCAATCCGCAAGCCCACCGCCGCCGAGCCAGACAGCACCGCAAGCAAAACTTCTAACATAAAAAATCATCATCACACTGGCGTTCAACGGGGCGGACAAAGCTGCGCCTACCCCAGTATCCCCCCAATCATCCCCAGTAGTAAAATTCCGCCGAGCCAAACATTTTGACGAAAGAATAAGTTGTAGCGCGATCGGGGAATCTGCGGTTGATTCAGGCTCCAATATTGCCAGGCCCAGCCGATCGTTGCCAGGCCCAAACTCAACCAGAAGGCCCAGCCCAGTTGCATCACCCAGCCGAGTTGGGCCAAAACCGCTGCCGTTCCCAGGTAGAACGCCCCCACTGCCTGGGTGACATAGCGACCAAAAAACAACGCACTGGATTGGATGCCGATCCGTCGATCGTCCTCGCGATCGCTCATCGCATACACCGTGTCGAAGCCCAGGGTCCACAGCAGCGTCGCGCCCCACAATAGCCACGTCGGTTGGCCCAAGCAAGCGAAGTTTAGCCCCGGCTCCCCGGCGCAGGTCACCATGCTCCAACTAATCAGCACCGCAAACCCCCAGGCGATCGCCAGCACCAACTGCGGCACCGGAAAGATTCGCTTCATCGCCGGATAGAGCACGATTACGGGCACCGCCGCCACGCACAACACAAAGGTCGTCCAGTTGAGAAACAGCGTCAAGCCCGCCGCACAGGCAAAAGCCGCCAACATCACGCCGATGCCGACTTTGACTGACAGGGCGCGGGCGGCGAGGGGGCGGGTTTTGGTGCGTTCGACTTGGGTGTCGATGTTGCGATCCCACAGGTCATTGACGACGCAACCCGCCGCACTGGTGGCGAGGCTCCCGAGCACGATTACCCCAATCAAAATCCAGGAGGGACGGCCCTGGGCGGCCAACACCACGGCCCAGAGGGCGGGAATCATCAGGATCAGACGGCCTTCGGGTTTGTCCCAGCGCAGGAGGCGGACGATCGCCGATGCCGTGGATTCAGGGGGGGGAGTGATCACAGGTAGACTCGCGGATTAGCAACCCCTATTCTCCTATGGGACGCCCCGAAATTCCAAGGGGACAATCTTGCGGGACAATCTTTGACGCTCGTCAGTCCGCGACTTATGCTACAGAGAGTGCAATTCTCACGTGACAAATTCCTCCATGGTCACTTCCGCTTATTCCAATCCCACCCTGCCCTCCCTGGTCGATCCGACGCGCGATCGGATTGTCGCCGCGATCGATGTGGGCACCAACTCCGTCCATATGGTGCTGGTGAAAGTCCAGCCGAGTTTGCCTGCCTTCACGATTACCGATCGCGAAAAAAGCACTGTCCGCCTCGGCGATCGGGATCTGAACACCGGGGACTTGACTCCGGCGGCGATGGAACGGGCGATCGCCGCCTTGAAACGCTGCGTGGACATTGCCCGCGCCAGCCACGCCGAAGAAATTATTGCGGTGGCCACCAGTGCGGTGCGGGAAGCGCCGAATGGGCCGGAGTTTTTGCAGCGGATTGAGACGGAACTGGGGTTGGTGGTCAACTTGATTTCTGGGGCGGAGGAGGCGCGGCGGATCTACCTGGGTGTGCTGTCGGGCATGACGCTGGAACAGCAGCCCCACGTGCTGATTGATATTGGCGGTGGCTCGACGGAGCTGATTTTGGGCGATGGGCATGAACCGCGCAGTCTCAGCAGCACGAAGATTGGCGCTGTCCGCCTGACCCAACGCTTCGTCACGAGCGATCCGATTAGTGATGCCGAATTTTTGGCGTTGCAGGGCTATGTGCGGGGGATGTTGGAGCGGGCGATCGAGGAGATTCGCTCTCACCGCCGACCGGGCGAAACCCTGAAGATGATCGGCACCTCCGGGACGATCGAGATTTTGGCCGAACTGACGGCGCGGGCCAAGACGGGCACGGTGCCGTCGCCGCTGAATGGCTACGAAGTGGCGCTAAAAGACATCAATGGCTGGGTGACCAAACTGCGGCAATCCAACTACGCCGAGCGCGTGGCGATTCCGGGGATGACCGAGCGGCGGGCGGAGATTTTGCTATCCGGGGCGTTGATTTTGCGCGAAGCGATGACGATGCTGGGGATTCCGGCGCTGACGATCTGCGAACGATCGCTGCGGGAAGGCGTGGTGGTCGATTGGATGCTAGCCAATGGCTTGATCGAAGATCGGTTGCGCTACCAAAGCTCCGTGCGCCAGCGCAACGTCCTCAAAGCCGCCCAAAAATATCACGTCAACCTCGATCACAGCGATCGGGTGGCGGAGTTTGCGTTGAAGTTATTTGATCAGACCCAGGGGATTTTGCATCATTGGCAGGCGCGCGATCGGGATTTGCTGTGGGCCGGGGCGATTTTGCACAATGCGGGGCATCACATCAGCCATTCCTCGCACCACAAGCATTCCTACTACCTGGTGCGCCATGCCGAACTGCTGGGCTACACCGAAATCGAAATCGAAACGATCGCCAATCTGGCTCGCTACCACCGCAAAAGCGGCCCGAAGAAAAAGCACGAAAACTACCGCAGCCTCACGAGCAAACGCTACCGGAAACTGGTGGATCAACTGCATCCGTTATTGCGATTAGCGGTGGCCCTCGATCGGCGACAAATCGGTGCGATCACCGACATCCGCTGTGAGTATCGCCCCGCCACCCGTGAGTTGTTGCTGCATCTGCATCGTCAGCGCCAGGACGATCCTTGTGAGTTGGAGCAGTGGAGCCTCGCGTTAAAAAAGGAAAGTTTCGAGCAAGTCTATCAATTGAAATTGGTGCCTGTGTTGGATTAGTCGTTTGTGGCCGAGACCGCCCTGGAATGGAATTCCGGGCTACAGGCGAAAGT
>JANOQX010000171.1:0-14128 GCA_031415035.1 Cyanobacteria bacterium VAR_4_metabat_243 | reverse complement strand
TAGGGGGATCGTGACGGTTGCAACAAACGATCAGACTTTATAAGACATCCTTTAGCGGCGATCGATATTTTCGCGATCGACCTGCTTACAATTATGAACGACGTAGGAGGGTTTACGAAAGCAGATGAATCAGAATGCCTTCAAACATCTTTGGCACCTTGACCCGGACATTGCCTTCCTGAACCATGGCTCGTTTGGGGCTTGCCCGATCGCTGTGTTGGAATACCAGCAATTCCTCCGGCTCGAACTCGAACGTCAGCCGTTGCAATTCATGGCCCGTGAAATTGAGCCTCGACTGGACGCGGCCCGATCGTCCCTGGCGCAATTTCTCCAAGCTGATCCAAATAATCTGGTCTTCGTCCCGAATGCGACGACGGGGATCAATGCAGTGCTGCGATCGTACCCGTTTCAACCGGGCGATGCTGTACTGACGACCAACCAGGAATACAATGCCTGCCGCAATGCCTTGGATTTTGTCGCGGAACAATCGGGCATCGAAATCATCGTTGTGGATATTCCCTACCCGATCGCCGATCCACAAATCATCGTGGATGCGGTGCTGAATGCCGTGACGCCCCAGACGAAGTTGGTTTTATTGGATCATGTGGTGAGTCAAACGGGTTGTGTGTTGCCGATCGCGCCAATTATCCAACGACTCAATGCTCTGGGCATCGAGAGTTTGATCGATGGTGCCCATGCGCCGGGAATGTTGCCACTTGATCTGACGGCTTTGGGGGCGACTTATTATGCCGGGAATCTGCACAAGTGGGTTAGCAGCCCAAAGGGCGCGGCGTTTCTCTACGTTCAAGCCGATCGGCAGTCGCAAATCCATCCGACGACGATCAGCCATGGACGGAACGACCCTCGCATCGCCCGATCGCGGTTCCATTTGGAATTTGACTGGACGGGCACTTGGGATCCAACGGCTTATTTGTCCGTGCCCAAGTCGATCGACTTTATGGGTGCCTTGCTTCCCGGTGGCTGGCCGGAACTGATGGCGCACAACCGCAACCAAGTGCTTGCCGCCCGTCAAATGTTGAGCCAAACCTGGAATGTGCCCCTACCTTGCCCGGAGACAATGGTCGGCTCAATGGCCACCCTACCGCTGCCCGGTGCAAAGCTGTCCCACCTGTCCCACGCCGAACTTAACCGCCAACTTTGGGAACAGTTCCAAGTCGAAGTCCCGGTCATGCCATTCCCGGACGCCAGCGGCTACCTGATCCGCATTTCGGCCCAAATCTACAATCAGCCAGCGGAATTCGATCGCCTCGCAACGGCACTAAACCACTTCCTACACTAGATCCATCCTGAAAAATACCGATCTACCCCCGATCGCGGGTGGGCCGAAAATCCGCAATCCCCGCTATGTCGCCCGCGTCTGGGCGGGGCATCTTGAGTGAGTGAGCAAAACGTTGCTTGCAAAGTTGCGCTTTCCGTCCATCTTCTAGACCCCATAAACCATTATGCGTCCACTGTTCCAGTTTCCTGTTTGGCAATTTCTCAAGCAGCCTTTATTCGAGGCCCATTACAACCCGATTCTCAATCCGAACCGCTTTTGGAATCTGTACCGGATCGATTACCTCGAGCGCTGTCTCGATCGGGAATTTGAATCCAACTCGCGCGGTCAAACCGAATAGACCCGCATCACCACTCGATTTGGCTTGCCACCGATGTTCCGATGGGAACCGCACCAAACCGCCGATCGCATCAAGGCATCTACCAGCATTTTTTCTGAGAATCAACTAGGCAACGAGCAAGGCGATCGCCGATTCGGTAGAATGTAATGCCATTACATTTAGCGATCGTCCTTTCTCACCCCCTTGTCATGACCAAACCGCGTATCCTCTCCGGCATCCAAACCACAGGTGACTTGCACCTGGGCAACTACCTCGGCGCGATCCGCAATTGGGTCGAGATGCAGGAACAGTACGACAGCTTTTTGTTCATGGCGGATTTGCACGCGATCACCGTGCCCCACAATCCGGCCGACCTCGCCGAGAATACTTACAAAGTCGCAGCGGCCTATCTTGCCTGCGGCATCGACCCGACCCGATCGACGGTGTTTGTCCAGTCCCACGTCCGCGCCCATGCGGAACTCGCTTGGTTGTTGAATTGCATCACGCCGCTGAATTGGCTCGAACGGATGATTCAGTTTAAGGAAAAAGCGATCAAGCAAGGCGAAGACGTCAGCGTGGGCTTGCTCGATTATCCGGTGCTGCAAGCGGCGGATATTTTGCTGTATGCGCCGGACGAAGTCCCGGTGGGCGAAGACCAAAAGCAGCATTTGGAACTCACCCGCGACATTGCCGGACGATTTAATCATCGCTTTGGCACCGAAGAAATGCCCGTACTGAAATTGCCCAAACCCGTGATTCGTAAAGAGGGCGCGCGGGTGATGAGCCTCGCTGATGGCACCAAAAAAATGTCGAAGTCCGATCCGTCGGAACTGAGTCGGATTAATCTCGCCGACAAACCCGAAACGATCGCCACCAAAATCAAGAAATGCAAAACCGATCCCACCCGTGGTCTGGAATTTGACAATCCCGATCGACCCGAATGCCACAACTTGCTCACCCTGTATATGTTGCTCTCCGGCCAAACCAAGGAAGCCGTTGCCGCCGAATGCCGCGAAATGGGTTGGGGCCAATTCAAACCGCTGCTCACCGAAACCGCGATCGGGCATCTGCAACCGATTCAGGAAAAATACCACGCACTTTTGGCCGATCGGGGTCATCTCGAATCCGTGCTGCGTGACGGACGCGATCGGGCAGAAACCGTTGCCAATGCGACGCTAGCGAAGGTGAAAACGGCGTTGGGTTATTCGACGCCATTGTAGGGTGGGCACTGCCCACCACCACGTTCGCGATCGGCGGATTGTGCGATCGTTGAATAATTTAATGGTGGGCACTGCCCACCCTACGGATGCTGTCGATTGTTGGATAATTTCAATTCCTTCCTCATTCCTTCACTTTGGTTTGATATGTTGCACTACGTAATTGGTGCATCTCAATCGCCCAAGAATCAAACTCAATCAGTATTTGAGCGGTAATTCTCGAGGGTTAAAAATCAAATTAGACAACTTGCTATCCGTGTCTCTTGCAGTCCCGTTAGCTAGAATCGGGAAGGAATCGAACAATGCTTCAATATCATTTGGGGATCAACCTCGGACATGAACGATCGGTCGCCATCGTCCAGGATGGTGCCCTCAAAGTCGCGATCGAACAAGAACGCCTCGATCGCAATAAGTTTAGTCTTGGCTATCTGCTCCAATCCCCCGGCAGCGCCGATCTGATGCAGTTGCCGTGGGAATCGATGCGCTATTGTCTTGATGCTTGCGGCATTCAGTTGAGTGATGTCGCTAGCATTACCGCAAATATGCCCGGTGAGGATTTTGGCCCGGATATTTTGGCCCGATCGTTGCCGCCGGAAGTCGCCGATCGGGTGCATCACATTCCCAGCCATCATCTCGCTCATGCCTACTCCGCCTACTTCCCATCGGGTTTCGACGATGCGTTAGTGCTGGTTGCGGATGCGAGTGGCAGTACAAGTGATCATCAAACAGAATCCTATAGTCTCTACACGGCGCGCAATGGGACGATTAATACGCTGCATAGTGAAACGGTTACGGCCCATTTAGCCGGAATTTCAACGCTAGGATTTTTATACGAATATGTCACACGCAAGTCGGGATTTGTCACGCAGGTAAACGATAAAATCCAACATGCGGAAGCGGGAAAATTAATGGGATTGGCTCCCTTTGGTGGCCCGCAACCCAATTGGCATCAGTGGATTCAGCTCGAAGCGGACAACTACAGTCTGAACCTGTCGCCCTATGATATTTTCCTCGAAATTGCCGCGATCGAGAAGATGTATGACGATGGTGAAGGTAAGCCTTATTTGCGATCGTATATCGTCGATCTCGCTTACAAAGTTCAACATGAGTTGGAACAGGCGTTGTTGCATATTGTCGGATTGGCGATCAAGGAAACCGGACACCGTAAACTCTGCATCGCGGGCGGTGTGGGATTGAATTCCGTCGCGAACTATAAGCTGCTGCAAAACCTCGGTCTGGAAGATATCTTCATTTTCCCGGCGGCGGGGGATAGCGGCATTGCAGCGGGCTGTGCGCTGTGGGCTTACAACACGGTCGAAGGTGGCACCAAGCGTGTGCCGTTGCGCCGCGCCGATTTAGGCAAAACCTACAGTCCGACGGAAGTTGAACGATCGGTGGAACAGTTCGCTGGCGACATTGTATTTGAACAATTGACGCCCGATCAAATGATTGCCCGCAGTGCCCAGGCGTTGGCCCAAGGGAGCATTGTGGCGCGGTTTGAGGGGGGTTCCGAGTATGGGCCACGGGCGTTGGGCCAACGATCGATTATGGCTGACCCGACGTTCCTGCGGATGAAGGATATTGTCAATGCTCGGGTGAAGTTCCGCGAGGCGTTCCGGCCATTTGCGCCAGTGATTCCGTTGGAATCGATCGCTGAAGTATTTGAACAATCCGTGGCGGCTCCGTTCATGTTGGTGGTACCGCAAATTCGGGCCGAATTCCACGGGGTGATTCCCGCTGTCACCCATGTTGATGGCACGGGCCGCGTCCAGACGGTGACGCCCGACGAGAATCCCTACTTCTATCAGCTTTGTCACCAGCTCGTGGAGCAGCGCCAAGGCCCGCCCGTATTGATGAATACTAGCTTTAACATCGCCGGACAACCGATCGTCGAAACCCCTGCCGAAGCGATCGCGACATTCCTGAATACCGACATCGATTTCCTCGCTCTGGAAAACTGCTGGATCGCCAAACGTCATGTTCCGGTGCTGGATTACCAAGAGCATTTAAGCAAAGTGAGCGATAGTCCCACACCGCGAGGATTACTGGAAACGGCACCAGCGGCAACAGATTTGATGCGCTTACTCGATCGGGCGTTATTTTATGGTGAAACGGCAAACTGTCCTTGGTCGATCGCGGAATTGCAACAACTTTCAGCTCAGGGTGGAAAATACAAAGAAACCAGCCAGCGATTTCCCCATAGCCCCCTTCCGCCCCAGTTCCGCACGCAGCTCAATCAATCGACGGTGCTGTTGCTTGATCCGTTAGGACAGTCGGCGTTAGTCGATCTAACCGGGAAGCTGAAACCCCAAGGTTATGCGTTTGATGATGTCCGCTGGCTGCTCGCGGCGCTGCAAGGCGATGATGCGGCCTTCGCCCAACGGCGGATTGAATCCAACCTGAGCCAGCGTGAACTCCAGGCTAAGCTCGACTGGGCTACCCAGCAGCTCCAACCCTATGGACTCACCGTCAAATCCCTTCCCCCCGCGATTCCCGCCGATTCGCCCGTCCCGACGATCGTCTCCAAGACCTTGGAATCTTTTGCCGATGTACAGTTCTCAATTCAGCATTTGTTGCATGATCTGTACAACTGTCTGAAACAAGCGGATTATGCGGCACCGACGATCGCGGCATTATTACAAGTGACTTCGGTGCAGCAGATTGAGCCAACCCGGTTGCATTACTACGATCGGCATCGGTTACCGCAAACGGCTTTGGGGGATTTGATCCGGCTGTTTCAGTTGCGGGTGGCGTTGCCGGAACAGCGGTTGCGGGCGATCTTCGGCCTTGAAGTATTTACGGCATTGCGGAATTTGGGTGTGTTGATTTTGCGCCGGGAGAATTGGGCATCACGCATTGACATCTTCGATGTGGCGGGGCTGTATATCGCGACGGATCATCGTTATATGGTGCTTACGGAGGATCAGCAAGTCGATGAAAGTCCGGTGATGTATATCGGCATGGATAGTATGGGATTGGTCTATACGACCCCGCCAACGCCTGTCGATCGGGTGCTGGATCTCTGTAGTGGCAGTGGTATTCAGGGTTTGGTTGCGAGTCGTTATGCGCAGCATGTGGTGAGTGTGGATATCAATCCCCGCGCCATTCGTTTCTCCCGGTTCAATGCCCAACTGAATGGCATTAACAATATCGAATTCCGATCGGGCGATCTATATGGGGCGGTGCCGGGTCAGCAATTCGATACGATTTTGGCGAATCCGCCGTTTGTGCCGAGTCCGACCCGTGGCTTCCGGTTCCGCGATGGCGGCGCGAATGGCGAGGAGATCCTGCGGGCGATCGTCGAAGGCAGTGCGAATTATTTGCAGCCGGATGGACAGTTGTGCATCGTCACGGATTTGGTGGATATTGTCGATTATGAGACGAAGCTGGATCACTGGTGGGTCGGTGGCGCGGCGCATAAACTGGTGCTGGGCACGGCCGATCGGGATGATATTTTGTTTTCGGTGCCCCATAGCCATGCGGCCTTTGGCCAGAGCTTTGAGCAATATAATCAGGAGCTGGATCAGTGGGTGGATAATTTCCACAACGCTGGACTAACGGCGGTGAACTTTGGTTATATATTGCTGAAGCGAACGCCCGATCGTACGGTGGGAACTTACTACAAACGCACGATCCACAATCCCAGCCAGCCGATTCATGCCGATGTGGCCCGCTATTTCCAGCAGCGGCAGTATTTGGTGCAGGCGGAAAGTGGGGCGGGGATGTCGGTGTCGGTGTCGATCGCGCCTGGCATCCGCTTCCAGGTGGAAAGCGACATGGATGGCGGGGCGATGCAGGTGGCGTTAATTGCGCCGGAAAATCCCTATTTCACGACCTATCCGATTTGTGAGTCGTTGTATTGGTTGTTGCAGGAGTTGGGGCATCAGTCGCCGAGTTGGTCGCAGGTGGCGATCGGGGAGCAGCAGTCCGTGCTGGAGGATCTCCTGTTCAAGGGGATTTTGCAGTTGTCGCCTAGTGGTGCAGCGGATTTGCGGATTCCGCAGTTGTGGCAGATTGGGGCACCTGTGGGTCGGGCAGCGGTGCGCTCGACCCGTTTGGCGGCACCGAGTACAGCGGAGCCAAGTCTGACGATTTCGGAGTTGCAGACGAAGACGACACCGACTTGTTTATCGTCTTATCTGTAGGTTGAAGTGATTTGAATGTGGCCCGATCGTGCTTTGGAGTGCGATCGGGCTTTTTTGTGGGCGTACTGATCCGTCAGCATCGCCAAAGACTATAGTGTTGATATTCTGTTTGAGGGTGATCTATTTACTCTGAAGGAGATAATTCCCATGAAGACGCCGATTGAGATTAATCATATTGGGTATAAGGCGCTGATGGACGCGCTGGGATTTGATGGCACGATGCGGTTTTTGCGCCAGTTTGAGCCGGGTCGGGGGGACTACACGGTCGATCGTCGGCAGTGGTTGGATGGGTTGACGGTCGAAGATATCTTTAGCGATATTGCGCGTCACTCGTCTGACAAGTAATACCCGATCGGGCGGGTGGATGGTGCGATCGTTGCCGTTCGATCGGGCTGGGCAGATTGAGGAGCGGAAGCTGTGGCTGGCGGCTGCGAATGGCTGGCGGCGATGGGTGAGATTTTGGGGAGTGGCGATCGGCCTGTTGAGGTTTGGTGAATTTCTGCTTTAGAATAGGGGTAGTTCCAAGCACCGAGATCAGAAGTATGGCTATTCCACTGCTACCAAAATTGAATCGTTTGCCGATCGGGCTGCCGGAAGGGGCCGTGGGGATTGAGTTGGAGGAAGGGGTGCCGGTGTTTCGGGCGTCGAATGCGGTGCAGGAGCGCATCGAGGCTTTGCTGGAGAAGCAGGTAGATGGGGTGTTGAGTGCGGGCGAGGAGCAGGAATTGGATTGCTACGCGGAGATTGATGACTATTTGAGCTTTGTGAACCGCACGGTGCGGAATCTAGCTTTTGTCGAAATGGCACAGGCTTCGTAAGTATTTTTCG
This sequence comes from Cyanobacteria bacterium VAR_4_metabat_243, assembly GCA_031415035.1. Taxonomy (GTDB): domain Bacteria; phylum Cyanobacteriota; class Cyanobacteriia; order Leptolyngbyales; family Leptolyngbyaceae; genus Romeriopsis. Next base: position 6,322 of record JANOQX010000171.1, on the reverse strand, counting down.
TGTGAGAATTTTGGTGTGAGCAAGAAAAGTGTCAAAGCTAAAGGTAGTACGAGTGGAATTCACAAGCACCTCTCAATTCCGATACAGTTCACGATGATAATTTAAGGTATCGTACAGGTTCTCAGGGCTGGGAACAGTTTTTGCAAGGAAAGATAGATATTCTTGCTGCGTATGAAGGCGCTAAAATCAAAGCAAGCATACATGAAGTTAAAACTTTCCATGGAATTGTTGCAGAAGCAGAACTCCGTAAATGGTTAATCAATTTTTTACCAAAACGTTTTGGCGTAACATCAGGATTCATCGTGTCTTCTGACCCTACGTTCGAGGGACGGAAGTTACCGCACTTCGATGTAATTATTTATGACCAGCTTGAATCTCCGATCTTGTGGCTCGACAACCATCCAGATGCGAACAAGCAGGGTGTTTCACAAGCAGTCCCAGTCGAATACGTCAAAGGCATTTTGGAGGTGAAAGCACGTTGGACTCCTAAGGCGGCTAAAGAGGCCATTGCTCATCTACACGATCTAGATGAACTAATGCTTGGGCAAGATGCGCCAGGTGATTCTCACAAGAGATTTCTGCCATGTGATTTTTTCTGTGGAGTTGTTTTTTTTGAAGTCCTCAAGAAGAATATGTATTGCTACAGTGCGTTAGACAAATTGTTGGATTTGAAACTTCGTGGGTACATTGGTGCAATCGTTCTTCAAGGCGAAGGGCTGTTTCGTGAATTGACAGGAAGAATTGAGATCCTTCGTTGTACGTTTGATCAGCCGCGAAAGAGTGAGATTGGAAAGCATAAAAGTTCACTGCTCTATGATGAGGGATTTCCATGGTCAAATTCAGTTGAAGGTAAGACGGGGCAGCATTATTGTGCTGGACTAAAGTGGTTAGGGATGAATTTTGCTGATTGGGCATTTGATTTGCTTGCGCGTCTTCAAGGTGAACAACACCGCAAACAATATGTATGGACTTGGAGAACATCTCACCTGCCCAAAAAGCCTTGATTTATCGTCAACGAACTTCATGATCCTTCTATGTTGTCAGCCCGATCGCTCCTTGCGGCTACCGCCCGAAGCCGATTGCCCATATCAAACGTCGTCAGCCCGATCGGGTTTTCTGGCCGATCGTGATCGGAAATTGCTAGAATATCCGGTACAGTCACAATTGAAGGAAGTTGCTGTATGTCAATTGTTTTATCGCTTACCCCAGAACTCGAAGCCCTACTGCGTGGTCGGGCCGATCGGCAAGGCCAAGATGTCAGCCTTGTTGCATCCGAACTGCTGGCTAACGTCCTCGCATGGGAAGAACAGGACTTCCAGGAAGCGATCCAGGGTATCCAACAAGGATTGGATGACTTTGAAGCGGGTCGATTCTGATCGTTCGACGATTTCGCCGCAGAGAAGCGTCGTCAGTATGGGTTGTCTGCCGAATCCAATTGATCTAACAAAGCCAATCCCCGCGCCCGATCGCCCCTCGCGGCAAACGCCCGAAACTCCGGATTCTCAAAGGCTTGCAGAATGTCGTCTGGTAACGGCGCATCAAAGTCAGGTACGGTGAATTCTCCCGCACAAAGTCCGTAGGGACGTGGCGAGGTTGATGTTATTGCCCGACCCAAATCCGCATGACGATCGCGATCGATTTCTGCAAAGATCTCCATCAGATCGGGTTGATCGCGCCAACAGCCAAAAAGCTCCTGGATTTTCGCCAGGCGTTCTTGCACATCGATCGGCTGAACCATCGGGGTGAGATCGATCGTCACCTCAGTCCCATCGGGTAGCGCCGTACCCTGCGGCAATTCGATCACTTGACCTCGGACAATGCCTTTGAGTTTCATGTTGCTTCCCGGCTAAATCGCTGACTCCATCATAGCGCAGTGCCCAATCCCGGCAAATTCCCCTACCCCTTCGCCGCAAAGATCCGCTCGATCGCCCCTTGCCGCCAACACCCGAAACCGATTGCCCATATCAAACGCCGTCAGCCCGATCGGCTATATCAAGCCGCAGTGGGAAACACTTCAATCCGAACGCTCATGCCAGCACGGTTCAGCATTGTGATCAGATGTTCGATCGGGAATTCACCAATCTTGCCATTCTGTAGCGCTGTGATCGTTTCGCTGGTTTCAGCGAGATGCAGGGCGGCTTGCTCGATCGTCAGGTTTTGCGTTTCGATGAATGTCGTAATTTTCTGCATCAGTTCCGATCGGAGGCGGAGATTTTCTGCCTCTTGGGGACTGAAGCCGAGATCGTCAAAGATATTGCTGGATGCCAGAGTCATCGAATTTTCCATCATTAGCTTTCCTGGTTTTGGCGTTGTTGGATAAGTTCTTTATAGCATCGTTGACCAACCTGAATATCCTGCTGTGATGTCTTTTGGGTTTTCTTTTGGAAGACGTGGAGGATGTAGATGGCTTCTTCAAACTTGGCGATGTAGAAAATTCGGTAGGCATCTTCAGTGCGGATGCGAATTTCTTGAACCCCCTGCCCCACGATCGGCATTGGCTTGAAGTCCGGTGGTGGTTGGCCTTGTTGAACTTTCCAGAGGGCAAATCCGGCTTCACGGCGCGCCTCATTGGGAAAGTCACAGAGATCGTCTTTTGAGGTGCCGAACCAGTAAACGGGCTTTTCAGTCATAACCAAACCGAACGGACTATCAGTCCCCATTATATAACTGGCTATCCCTTCGCGGCAAAGATCCGCTTGATCGCCTCACCGTAGTTGTTCCAGCGATCGTTCCCGGCCACCAACGCCCGAAGCCGATCGGCCTACCCATCAACCGATCGCCCCGGTGGATGCCGATCGAACCGCCGCACCATCCGCCGCAAATTTACTACCCCTTCCCGATTCAAACACAGCCGCTCCACCGTCGCCCGCCCGATCGCCGTGCGGCCCACCACGATCGTAAAATCTTCATCCCACAGGAAATGCTCATCCCATTGGTGAATGCGGGGATTATAGAGCGGAACGATCGCACCATTAATCGGATCGATCGCTTCAGTCGCCGTGTGTTTATGTCCATTACAGCCCTGACAGGATAGGGCCAAATTATCCCGATCATCCGATCCACCCTTTGCTTTTGGAGTCGTATGTTCGACGGAGAAAGGATCAGGCGAAAACTGCACCTGACTCACGCAATATTCACAACAACCAAAAGCCCGCCGGAAAACCGCTTGCCGCAGACTCGCTGAAATCGCAAAATCAGCCATCAATTCCCAACCCAATGCCCAGTGACACCATCACTTCCTCGATCGTGCATCCGCGTAGTTCCGCCAACTGCCCCAAAGCCTCAATCCTCGGCACATTCGCCCGCTCCAGCGCCTCCGACATCCCCACCAACCGCGCCAAATCCGTCTCGCTAATCGTCTCTGCCTGCCGCTCCACAATTAGCCCGCGATAGATGTTCCACCAATCAGCGGAAAATCCCAAATTTACCCGCTGTAATAATTCCGCTTCCGAAGGCTCCGATCGCATTCGGGACGCCGAGACGGAACTACCCCGATCGAGCCAGTCCAGCAGCACATCTTCCAGCCCCCGCTGGCTCAAAGCGGCGACCTCGCGCACTTGCTTCGCCAATCCGTCCGGGAGATTTAGCGTGAATTGCTCTGCCATGTGCTGCCATCCTGAAGAAGGTTAACGTCATTCTAGCAACCATCACCCCTTCGCCGCAAAGATCCGCTCGATCGCCTCCTGCACCACCATATCCGGCGTCGAAGCCCCCGATGTAATCCCCACCACGATCGCCCCTTCCGGCAACCAATTCTCCTGAATCACCAAATCCTGCCCCAACGGCTTATGCTCAATCCGATTTCCGGCCTGAATCCGATCGGCCCGATCGATGTGATACGAAGGAATCTGCCGTTCCACCGCGATCTCCTGCAAATGCGTCGTATTCGACGAATTGTAGCCGCCGACCACCACCATTAAGTCCAGCTTGTCCTCCACCAATTCAAACATCGCATCCTGCCGCTCCTGCGTCGCATCGCAGATCGTATTGAAGCTCCAGAAATGCGCGTTCAACTGATCCGGGCCATATTTCCGCATCATGGTTTTTTCAAATAACTTGCCGATCGCTTCGGTATCGCCCTTCAGCATCGTCGTCTGATTCGCAATCCCAATGCCTTGCAAATCCTTGTCTGGATCAAATCCCGCCGAATGCGATTTGCTAAACTTCGCCATGAATTCCACTTTGTCGCCACCGTTTAAGATATAGTTTGCGACGTATTCGGCTTCGGCCATGTTCAGCACAATTAGATAAACCCCCGCAAAGGAGCTAGTCGCCACGGTTTCCTCATGTTTGTACTGGCCGTGGATGATCGACGTGAAGGTCATTTTCTTATGCTTCTCCACTGTGTTCCACACTTTGGAAACCCAAGGACAAGTTGTGTCCACGATCGTGCAACCTTTGTCATTCAGCAGCTGCATCTCCTGCACACTCGCCCCAAAGGCGGGCAAAATCACCACATCGCCCGCGCCGACTCCGGAGAAATCCTTCCCCGTTGCGGTCGCCTCGATGAACGCCACATTCATATCCTTGAGTCGTTGGTTCACCGAGGGATTGTGGATGATTTCATTGGTGATCCAAATCTTCTCCGTCGGGAAGTGAGTGCGGGTCTCATAGGCCATTGCCACCGCCCGTTCCACGCCCCAGCAGAAGCCGAAGGACTCGGCCAGATGAATCGTCACATTGCCGCGCTGGAGGCGGTAATTGTGGTCGCGGATTTCTTGGATCAGCGGACTGTTGTACTCCGACTGCATCGTGGTCGCCACTTCCGTCCCATGCCCAAACCCCTTACGGTGGTAGTTGTCGGAGTTGTTGAGCGCCCGTTTGAAGGATTTGGTATCCATCGGATTGATCTCAGTGGTCATGCGCGCTCACTCCAGAGGTTTGGTAAAAGCTTGTGGTAATACGCCCGATCATAACCCGTGCGCCGCCCCGATCGGGGTCGGAAAGTCGGGAATTTTCCACGCAACAGTGGGATGATAGGGAGCGGTCTTGCATCCATTTCCCTGCCCTATGTCCCACATCTCCGTCCAAAACCTCAGCAAAGTCTACCCCGTGGCCGTTAAGGAGCCGGGAATGCAGGGCACGATCGCCCATTTCTTCAAGCGCACCTACCGGGACATCCAGGCTGTGAAAGATGTGTCCTTTGAGATTCAGCCGGGGGAGGTCGTTGGTTTTCTGGGGGCAAATGGGGCGGGCAAGACGACGACGCTGAAGATGTTAACGGGGCTGATCAATCCCTCGGCGGGAGAAATTCGGGTGGCTGGAGCCGTGCCGTTCAAGCGGGATCCGAAGTTTCTGCGGCAGATGACGCTGGTGATGGGCCAGAAGCAGCAGCTGATTTGGGATTTGCCCGCGATGGATTCGCTGCGGATTAATGGGGCGGTCTACGACATTCCCGATCGGGTGTTCAAACAACGGGTGGGCGAACTGGCGGAAATGCTGGGCCTCGATCGGCAGTTGACGCAGCCTGTGCGGAAGCTTTCCCTGGGCGAACGGATGAAGGCGGAATTGCTCGCGGCATTACTCCACCAACCGCAAGTGTTGTTTCTCGATGAACCGACTTTGGGGCTGGATGTGAATGCTCAGATGGCCGTGCGGAATTTTCTGCGGGAATATAATGAGCGGTATCAGGCAACGGTGCTATTGACGAGCCACTACATGGCGGATATCACGGCGCTCTGCGAGCGGGTGCTGATGATTCATCAGGGGCAGTTGATCTATGACGGGAGTTTGGATGGATTGGTGGAGAAATTCGCGCCGCGTCGGGAAGTCAAAGTGGAATTTGGGCAGGCTTATGGGGCGGCGGAATTGGGTCGGTATGCGGAAGTCCAGTCGATCGAGGGCAATATTGCCAGTTTCCTCGTCAGCCCCGACCAGCTCACCAAAACCGTTTCCAAAATCCTGGCGGAATTAGCCGTAGTGGATTTGTCGGTGACTGATCCCCCGATCGAGGCGGTGATTGGTCAGGTGTTTGAGGCGGGGGCGGTTTAGCTTGTGGGCGATCGTAATTCAAAATTTATCCGACTCCGCTCGACCATCGCCCCGCGCGTCAACGGCGGGCTATGAGGGAAACCCCGCTGAAGCGGGCTAAGAGAAATTTCAGCCCGCTTTAGCGGGGTTGTTGTACTAGCCCGCCGTTGACGCGCGGGGCGGGTAAATTGCGGAGTCAATCAATCGTGTTTATAGAACCCATTTGACATCTTTTTAGGTGACGGCAAGGCGTTTGACCATCAAGCGAATGAAGCAGAAATTGAGCTTGGCGCGTGCATGTTCAAGTGTCCACTCAAAGTTTTTGACTAAATTCTTACAGCGCTCCACCCAG
>JANOQX010000170.1:0-65494 GCA_031415035.1 Cyanobacteria bacterium VAR_4_metabat_243 | reverse complement strand
GGCGTTTTCCCGCACTCCGACGGGTATCAGCTAAATCGGAGAAGGCTTCGACAATCGCAAGTTGGGACATGAAACCCTCGGATTTAGGCCAGATTAGTTAACCAGCATATCACTGCCTAGATAAGAATGAAATAGCCCTGGGAATTGGTCTATCTAAATGGAATGTCACACCTTGTTGGTGGACTTTTACGTTCACCATCAGACGATTTTATTCGCTTCCTCATCAAGAATTTTGGATCAGAATACGCTGTAGCTAACAAGGTTGTAAATGCAAGAGTTATCGAGAAGTTTCGTCCACTTGTGAAAAAGTCGATTCAAACCACACTGGTAGAATTGATGACTCAGTCAATCAATAAAGAAATGGGACAGTCTAATGAGGTGTTAGAGGAATTCGAGCAGATCCAAGATGAGGTAGAGCAAGAGGTTGAGGGCGTTCAAGTCGAGACAACAGCCGAAGAACTTGATGCATTCGAGCGGATCAAGTCAATTACAGCGCGTTCTCAATCATTCAATGTCGAAGTCAACTACAAAGATGTCTTGTCATATTTTGGAGTTAATGTTGGCAAAACAACTTGGTGGTTTCTACGATTGTATTTGTCCCCCAAGAAAAGAAGCTTTGTGACACGACTGCCTATCAATGATGTAAAATCTCTAGCTCCTGGATTTGAGGTGCAGGAAATGTCAGCCTCTTTTGGCGATGCTGCTTCGCGAGTTATCATTTCCTCTGTAAGTGATTTAGATCAACTTAGCGATTTAATTGTCAAATGTTACGAGACGGAGGCGGCTAAACGGCTCTCTAGAATGGCCGCATAATCCGATTAAATGCGATATTGAAAATGCCAAAAGGTAGAAACGGGGAATGAAATTTGAAATGCCGATCGATTTCCCCGCAATAATCTCGCCTGTCTGATCGACCTTCCCACCTCCGCCTCCTCGCCCACCGCACAAGAGCCGACCTCATGGGGGATCGGTTGACGCTTTATCCGGCGATTATGCATCTGGGCGGTGAGGCAGCGATGCAGGGTGTGGTGGATAAGATGCAGCGGGTCTGTGAGCAATGGCCGTAAATTTCCCGTAGGGGCGGGTTTTCCCCGCCCTTGATTTAGTTCACAAACAAACCAATCCTCTACCGGAACCAATCGGACGATCGCGCAAATCTCGATCGATCGGCTGCATAATTGGTCGGGCCGCTGCGCGACGATCCGGGGATCTTATCCCCGCGCCCCTGCACTGAGCCGTTATGGCTCAACAAATGAGCCAGCGGGGGCCTTTAATCCCCCAAACCCCCTGCATGGTTAATTCGTTGGGCTGTGCCGCCGATCGCGCAATCTGGTCGGCGATCCCATGCTGGTTCGGAACGGGCCGATCGCGTTTCCTAACAATTCCGCAAAACTAGCGATGCCGAAAATTCGCTAACATCGGAAAAATTCCAAAAATCCGTAGAACTCGCCTCAACAATTCCCGATCGGCGCTCGTAACTTGGGTATAACCTTTCCCTGTTGAGTCCTGACCGATGCTGAAATTAAATGCGCTGAAATTGTCCACGATCGTCGTTGGCAGTTGTATCTTCGGGCTGGCTGTGGCCCCCGCACAGGCGGAAAATGCCCCGACGCCAGTGGCGACCGATTTAACTACCCAAACGATTCCAACGACAACTGCAACTCCCGCTGCACCCAGTCAGTTAGTCTCACAAAAACTCGCACTCCAACCTGTCAAAGCCAAGCCGAAGTTCCAACGCGAAACGCTGAATTGCCGGATTTTTGCCGCGACGACGATGCAGCAGTAATTGCGCCTAAAACCGTTTGTCACTAAAACATAAAGGTCGTTCGCACGGCACCAACGACGAAGTCCTCACTCCGATCGGTGTGACCCGGATTCATCACCCAAACCAATCCCGGTGTAATGCTGACGTTCGGGTTGACTTGCCAACGCAAAAAGCCTTCCACATGCAAGGTGCTGCTGGGTTGGCCGCCCGCTGCGCCGAGTCCATTGTTCAGGGTGCCAGGGACGTTGTTACCGATCGCCAGATCGCTGCTGGTAATCTTCGGCGGCTGCCCGATATAAATCCCGGCTAAGTTGCCCTGCCCCAACGCATCTTTGAGATTGGCGTAGACCATGTAATTTGAAGTCGTGACATTACCGGATTGACCGGGAATGTGCGAATTAGTCAGGCCGAGCCAGCCGCCGAGGGCGAGTTTCTGGTTCACTTGCCAATTCACCGAACTGCCAAAGGCATGGGTGCGCAGGGGAGCCGAAATTCCATCGCTGGCATTCACTGCCGTCAGTTGTTCATCGCCGACGAAGGTGACGAGATTGCCATTGGGTGAATAGTCGTTCAAATAGTAAAGCGTAATATCCAAGGGATCGATCGGGGTCAAGGCCAATTGCGCCCCCACGATCGCGTGACCTTCCTTGCCGCCTTTGGGAAACACGCCCGGAATATCACTGGAATAAACCGCCTGCAAACTCGCCCGTTTACCAATCTGCCAATCCAATCCCGCCCCACCGCGCCCAAAGCCAATATCCAAAATCGGATTGCGTTGGGCAAATTTTGAGATCGGCCCGTTAAATGCATCCTCGTAGCGGTTCGGGCCTCGGAACGCGATGCTTGGATAGACGCCTTCAGTACCGACGATCGCGGCGAGTTTCGGCGTCACCATGAAGCGATAGTTTAAGTCGCTAACGATCGGCGTCATCGGAAACAAATCCCAACCGAGTTTGCCGTCGTTGGTCAGACTGGGGGCGGAGCTGGTGCCGTTCTGGTGCAGAAACGCGGTGTAGAGATTACTGGTGGGGGTGATTTGAGTCGTGAAGGCGAGATAGTTTTGGTTGACGATTGTGGCATTTGTGCCCGGATCTTGGGTGTCGGGGGTGCCGTCGCGGGGTGCCCGTTGACCCCCGGTCGGTCCATGACCATCGCCCTGATTCGCCGTCCGACCCTGAAACCCGATCACCGCAAAGCCATTCATCTTGGTCGTGACGGAAAACTGGTTGTCTTCGAGTTGCTGGATTTTGCCGTCGAGCCGATGGTCTAAGACCGACCGGAGGTCATCGAGTCGCCCGCTCACTGTGCTCAACTCCGCCGCAAATTCGGTTTGCAACGCCTTCAATTGATCCAAATCCGCTTGGCTCACCGCATTGCCCGTGGCACTGCCGATCAGTTCATCCACGCGGCTCATGCAGCTACTCACTGCCGCCGCAAATTCGTAGCGTGACAGCGATCGATTGCCGCGAAAAGTGGCATTCGGATCGCCCGCAATGCAGCCATAGCGTTCCACCAAACTCTGCAATGCCTGGAAGGCCCAATCCGTGGGCCGCACATCCTGCAACTGGGAAACGCTGGTGACTTGACGCATCGCATCCGATGATTCACTTTGGGCGATCGCGCTGTGGCTGTCCAATACCGCAATCGCACTCAACGCTCCAAGCAACGTAACCAGACAACGGGACGAGGCGGGATAAAACATATCGCAGAAGATTGGGGGAATAGGCTTACCTACTTCTTCGAGTGATATTTTATACTTCAGGAGTGAATTAAAAATCCAGGGTCAGATTAACGCGCTTGATTGCGCTCCAATTCACCGATCGCCTGATCCCAATACCATTGCTCTGCCTGTCCGGGATAGCGGGCCATCAAAATCTTCACCTGTCGCCGCGCCATCCGGGCATCGCCGTTGAGCCGCTCGATCACCCGCAGCCGCGCCGAGGCATCCCGATAACTCAGCCAGACCAATTTTCCTGCTCGATAGGGATGGAACACCGGCGCTTCTTCGCCCCACCAATCCAACGCCTTAATCCCCAGCCACACCAACCCGATCGCGAACATAATCTTCGAACTCGCCGCAATCCACGGGGAAAAGGCCAGGGGAAATAACTGATGCGTATCTTGCCAAAGCAATGCAGCGATCAGCAGGACGATCGGCGGATCAAAACGACGTTTCATAGGGGGACTCGGGGGGAGATGACGGACAGGAATCGTGATAATTCAAACTACTCCCTAATAGTGCCCACCGCCGCAACAACTTAGCAATTCCGAGTATCAAATTTTACGAATGACTAAATCGGACAATTCGCAAAACCCTTGACCTTCAGCTAATCGAGTCACAAAACACGGAAGATACGCCAATTGCTCGGTATAACGCCGAACGTTAGCCACACCGACGGAATTTGGGAACATCTCTGGATCAAATAAGCTGACGTCGTTGGGGCTATCGCCCACAGTTAAGACTTGCTGACGTGAAAGTTGGGGGAAATATCGCTGGAGGACGTGTTGGAGTCCCTGGGCTTTTTCCTGGGCGATCGGTTTGATGTGACATTGGACGGTGCTGTAGGTGAAGCCCCAACCTGCGTCCGCGCAAATTTGGGTCATCATTTGCCGATCCGCAACGCCAAAATCCGCAATATCAAAGGTCCAATCCGTCAGCCGAAAGGGATTGTCACTCGACTCGCGCATCGTGGGAAATCGCTGCTGCAATTGGGCAAACATCGTCGCGAGTTGTGCCCGATGTTCGCCGATGTCGGGCAAATCGACTAAAAATTCCGCCGTCTCGCCGCAGTAAAACAGCCCCCCATTTTCACAAATCGCCCCAAACACCGGGAAATAGTGATTGATCGCACTGACCCACCCCGCCGATCGGCCCGTCACGATAATCACCGCAATCTGCGCCTGCTGAAGTTGCTGCAAGGTCTGGAACAGTTCCGGCGTGAACTTTTCGCCCACGGTGAGGGTGCCGTCCATATCAGTGGCGATCAGCCGAATTTGACTCAGGGCAGCGTGGGCTTGGTCGAGGGGCGTGAGGGGCATGGGAATAGTTGAAAGGGGATGTGGGCGACTTGAAATGTGCAGGCTACAATTCTGGGCGACCAATGTACGATCCAACACATTATGACGGTTTCCTTGACAGAGATGATTGCGGCCGCAAAGTCGGCGAAAGGCTTCCTCAAGGTTTTTGAACAAACACTGGCGACGACGGGAGCAGCATTGCTGCCGGAACATCGGGTCATCCTGGGCGCTTGTTACAAAACCCCCGATTTAGCCGCGCCGTTAACCGCCAAAACTCCCGAGTTACTGGCACTGGCTTGGTTGAAAAAGTATCGATCGGGGTTTGAACATCGGATTTCCCAGCGGACTTCAAAACCGCCGGGAACAGTAGCGGATCCGATTGTTGACGTAATCATTGGGGCACGACTATCAGGACTTAGTGCGGATCAATTGAGTCAAATTAAATTCGCTCACCGACTCTCGATGTCGGCTGAGAATATTCTGGGCCTTCTGCTTGAGGAATATTTGGCGGAGATGTTGGCTGAGTATGGGTGGCATTGCTGTTGGGGCGAGGTTGTCCGGCACGTCGATTTTTGCCACAACGATGGCGCTTTGCTCCAAATCAAAAATCGCAGCAATTCCGAAAATAGTTCATCATCACGGGTGCGGTTGAATCAACCGATCGAGAAGTGGTATCGCGTCGATGCAAAAACGGGCCAATCCCAATGGTCGGAATTTAATCAGCGGTACGACACCGATCGGTTTTCAGAAACCGGGTTTGTTGATTTTGTGCAACGGGTTTTGGCCGAAAACCCTGGAACATTGGCGATCGAGGATGGCAATGTCTGGCATGCAAGCAATCTTAAAAACTGAGTGCAAGCTGCTCATCAGGAATCACTGCTGTCGCTCCCATGACTTCCGCCAGCCAACTCACATCATCGGTATTGTGATAGCGCGAGTAGGGAAACTCCGGATAACTAGGAATCACATCGCCATTGGTCTGCGCGATCAGTAACCGCGCGATCGCCCGTCCCAAAGAGCAAGGCACCGCATTCCCCACCTGCCGATACTGATCAATCAGTTTGCCTTCGATCACCCAATCATCAGGAAATTCCTGAATCCGTTTGTACTCTTCGATGCTCAGGGGCCGATCGCGTTCGGGATGCGCCAGATCCGTGGCGGGCATCGCTGGGTGGGTGACTAAGGTGGGCGAAGGTTTGTCCCAGGCGAGTCGGCGATAGAAGCCCGTCTTACCGCCGCCTGCATGGTAGGACGCACCCATGGCATCGGGCTGGACAATCTCCGGCAAATCCCGCCAGTTCTGGCCCGGCTGGAGCATGCGGTAATAGTGCAGCCGTTTTTCAGGGAATTTGACAAAGTGGTGTTGGTCGGCGGGCAATCCGTTCAGTGCTTCGCGCAAACTCCGCCATGGCGGCAGGTCGTACAAACCGTTGGGGGCGTGGGTCGGCACCAAATACGGCAGTTTCATCCCGTCGCGACTGCAAATCAGCACCACCCGCTCACGCTGTTGGGGCGACCCAAAATTCGCCGCATTGTAGAGATTGAACGAAACGCTGTATCCCGCTTGCTTCAGCCGCTGGATCACGAAGCGTAATGCGCCCCCACGCTGTTCATCTTGGGCCAGGGGCGGAAATTGCTTGCCACGCATTTCGTGGGGTCGATGTTGGAGTGGCGCGGATAGCAAGCCCCGCACGTTCTCAATCACCGCAAAGCGGGGCTGGAGGTCAATAATCCGATCGATAAACGTCAGAAACACATTCCCCCGATCGTCGCTAAATCCCTGTCGCTTGCCCGCGCTACTAAATGCCTGACAAGGCGGCCCCCCCACGATCAGATCGATTGGGTCTGTGGGTGTGAGTCCCGCTGCGGTGCGAATTTCTGCCGCTGAGTAATTCCGAATATCACCGAGGAGGGGCATATCGGGGCGATTGGTGACGATCGTCTGGCGCGCCGCCGGATCGACCTCACAAGCCAGCAACACCTCAACGCCTTCTTTTTCTAACCCCAAATCCAACCCCATACAACCAGAAAAAAAACTGAGCGCTTTCATCACAGGCGGCGACACGGGCATGGGCATGAAGGTTTGGCTCCGAAACTCAAATCAGGTACCGCTATCCTAGGCGAAATGCCGGGTTCAATCAAGTATCGATCGACAGGTTGTTATACACTCTTAAACTTGAAGACTTTAACGGTTTTGCGCGCAATTAAGGACGATCGATGATGAGTAGATTGAAGGTAGGACTGTTGTTCGGGGGCCGATCGGGGGAGCATGAGGTGTCGATCATCTCCGCTGGGGCGATCGCCAAAGGCTTGCAAGCCAATGCGGATGAGTACGCAGTCCTGCCATTCTATATTCAGAAAGATGGTCAATGGGTGGCCGGAACCGCTGCCCGGCAAGTGCTTGATTCACAGCAGTCGATCGTGCCCACCGCCAGCACCCCCAATCTCTGGCAATTCCCCGCCGAGACCGCGCAGGTCGATCTGTGGTTTCCGGTTCTGCATGGCCCGAACGGCGAAGATGGCACCGTCCAAGGCCTCTTGCAACTGATGCAGAAGCCCTACGTGGGATCCGGTGTGATGGGTTCGTCGGTGGGAATGGATAAGATTGGCATGAAGATGGCCTTTGCCCAGGCGGGGATTCCCCAGGTGAAGTACATGGCCGTCACCCGCGCCCAAGTCATGGCCACACCCACGGTCTTACCCAAACTCTGTGACAATATCGCCGCCGAACTGGGCTATCCCTGTTTCGTCAAACCCGCGAATCTCGGTTCCTCCGTCGGGATTTCCAAATGCCGCACGGCCGCCGAATTGCAGGCGGCGCTGGTGAGCGCGGCGGGCTACGATCGGCGGATTATTGTCGAAGCGGGCGTCGTGGCGCGGGAAGTCGAATGCGCCGTCCTGGGCAACGACTTCGCCAAAGCCTCGGTGATTGGCGAAATCAGCTTTGACAGCGATTTCTATGACTATGAGACGAAGTACACGGCGGGTCGGGCTGACTTGACGATTCCGGCGGATTTGCCTGCGCCCGTGGCCCAGCGGATTCAGGAGCTGGCGGTGCAGGCGTTCCAGGCGATCGACTGTGCGGGCCTGTCGCGGGTGGATTTCTTTTACGTCGAAGCCACGGGCGAAGTGCTAATCAACGAGATCAACACCCTACCGGGCTTTACGGCCACCAGTATGTATCCGCAACTGTGGTCGGCCACGGGGATTGAATTTAAGGATTTGGTGCATCAGTTGGTGCAATTCGCGATCGAACGCCACGCCGCCTAAGATTCAATCACAAGTTTTGTGAACCCCCCGTTGGAGAGATTTTTCATCGGGGAAATTCTCAGTAACATAGAAGCATATTCTGCATCCTTTGGGATATTGATCATGGCTGTTCCCCCGAATCTTGATGACGCGCCCCCGGTGGCGGTGGCCGATCGGCCACCCATCCCGCCTTCCCCCACCCGCTATCGCCAGCCCAGCCAAATCCGCCAGCATCCGATGATCGTGCTGACGGGGCTGTGGTTGGTTTTGCTGGTGTTCGGTTGGTTGTCGATGTCCGAAATTCTCAGTCCCGGCCAGGACGCCCCCCTGCCCAAAACGGCGATCGTCACGCCCCAACAAGACCAAAGTTCTTCGCTCGGGGTGTTAGGGTCGATCGCGGTGGGTTGTGCGGTGCTGTCGCTGTTGTTAAGCCAGAAGATCGATCGGCGTTAGGGCTACTTCTCCGCCAGCAGATTCGCCCAGTCGGCAATCATCGGCTCCGTCCAGCGCCAGTCCTTGGCCAGGTTGTTGGGTTGGAAGGCCGTGGGATTGGCCCGGATCACCCGATCGCGCAGTTGCTTGGCGGTTTGCAGTTTGCGCGGGTCTTTGTTGTCCGCCCGTTGGGCTTGTTTGGCCAGGGTGAGGGCTTGGCCCGCATCGGCGGTGAGCCGTTCGCGGTCATCGGCGGGGGCGCTTTCCAGTTGTTTGGCCGCTTGTTTCCAGGTTTTTTCGGCTTCCTCCAGATTGCGCTCGGCGTAGAACCCGAACCCGAGGGTATTGCGGTAGGTGGCGTTGTTCGGCTGTTCGCGCAGGGCGATCGACCAGGCACGGCGGGCGTCTTCCACTTTGTAGGCCGTGGCGGTTTGGCGTTTGATCGTTTCCCAGGCCAAGCGGCCCCGCAGATAGCTGACGGCGGGGATTTCGACATCCTTACTGGCCACGGCACTGAGCGCACTTTCCGCTTCGGCCAAAGCCCCGTTTTCCAACAACTGAGCCACGGCTTCGGTGCCTTTGCGCAGGTCTTGCTGGTTGAAGCTTTGGCTGGAGATGGCGACTAGTTCTTGGTTTTTGGTGTTGCTAGCGATCGTCTCCTGGGCGGGCGGGGGATTGTTGCTGCTGGGGCTTTGGGGCCGACCCGCAAGGAACCAAATGCTGCCCAGGACGGTGAGGGTCGCGGCGGTCATGGCGATCGTCTTCGCCTGGGGCAAGCCACCGGATGGCTTGTGCGCCGGGGTTTTGGCAAACATCCGATCGGGCGCGGGGGGCGCAGGCGGTCGATCGGGCGGGGTTTGCCGTAGGGAGGACAGACCCGCGCCTTCATCGGCAATCGTCGCCAATCCCGACTCCGGTTGCAGAATGCCCGTCGCCAATCGTTGGAGATTCGTGGTGGCATTGGTGAGCTGTGGATCGTAGCGCAGGGCCATCTTGTAGGAGGTCATCGCCTCGGAGAGACTGCCGTTTTGCTCAAAGGCGAGGCCGAGGTCGTTGTAGGCCGCGGCAAATTCCGGGTTGAGATTGATCGCGTTGCCATAGGCTTCCATCGCCCCAATCCAGTTGCCGTCCGCCGCCAGCTTTTGGCCGAATCGATGGAAGTCGATCGCGTCGGTATTGCGCGGATCGGGCAGATCGAGATCCATCGCCGGGGGCAGTCCCGTTTGCAGCTCACCGAGTAATTGGTTAATCGTTTGTTGATCCTGTTCCGGCGTCGGGCGCGGCCCTGGCCAATCCTGCTTCGGCAGATCCTCCGGCTCCCAATCCCCTGGCCCGGTTTCCCAGTCCACATCCAAGGGATCAAAGGATTGAGTCTTGTGGCCCTGGAGATAGCCCTCAAATTCGGCATGCATATACAGAATCGGCAAGGCCCAATACAGCTGATCCGAGCCATAGGACGAGAGCAATCCCTGACGCGCCCGCGACAAACTCAAGTCGATCGGCACGCGCTGCTTCAGGTTGCGATAGAACAGCCGACTCAAGTTGAGCGCCACGTCATCGGGAATCTGCGCCGCCATGGCCAGCACAGCGGGAATATTGCGTTTGAGCAGGGCATCGGCGAGGCTGCCAGAACTGCCGCCGTTCTCACTCGCCCCGGCGCTATAAAACCCCTGGCAGGAGTTGAACACCACCATGCGGACGCCGTTGTTCACCAGCAATCCCGCCAAGTCGTCGCCGCTCAGGACTTCGGTCAGTCCGGTTTTGTCGCTGACGAGGTAGAGGTCGCCGCCGGAGGCGCTGAGATTGCTGTGGCCCGCGTAGTGCAGGATGTCGTAGTGGCTCTGTTCCAGGGCTTCGGTCAACTGTTCCCGGCCCGGTTGGTCGAGGATCGTCAGTTCGAGGTTCGGCGCTTCGCCGCTGGGAGTTTCGCGCTGGAGTTCTTGCTGGAGCTGGGCGGCTTCTTGATGCAGTTGGAGCACTTCTTGATCCGTGGGGGCGGCCAACACCATGAGGATTTTTAGCGGCGGCGCATCTGGTTCGTCCCGTTGCCAGTCGCTGGGATTGGCCGATCGGCTGGTGCTCGATCGATAGCGCGAAAACACAATATCCGTATTGGTCGCCAGGGGCCGCGCGCCGTCATTCAGCACTTCCCAGGGCAACAGCGGCAGTCGATCGTCCTTCAGGCCTAATCGCAGGCGCAGGACTTCATTTTGGTTTTGGGCGACGCCTTGGGCGATCATCCAACTATCGCGAATCGTGCCTTGGAAGATCGCATCGTAGAGTTCGCGGCCCAAGGAAGTCAGGTCGTAAGTTTCGGCTTCCGGGGCGGCGGCGGTGGCTCCACTGCGTTTGCCGCGCAGCAAGCCAATCAGGGGATCATGCATCACCTGTGCGGTTTGGCCCAGCCACCGATCGACATCCCAAAGCACCAACTCCTCGGCGAGTGGCACGCCCATGGCCACTCGCTCCGTCCGCACCAAGTAGTCGCCGTCCCGGACTGGCGTTACGGAAATATAAAATTCCTGGGTCACAATAATTCTTCTCCCAGAAGACCGTCTGCGTAAAGTGGTAGTGGTTGCCCTGTGATCTATACCCACCGATGAGTGCCTTGCATCCGGTCATTTTACGGGCAAGCTGTGGGAATTGGGCAGATTTCCTTGGGGGGTTTGGCCCCAGGATCGATCGGGCGATCGGCCCTGAGGCAACGTCTGGTTGTAATCGATGACTTTCCCGATTGTGAGCGGGTTTCCCCCTCATCGGAACTTCAAGTAAGCTTTGCTTGATCTTCATCCCAACCCCCCTGAACCGCACGGGGATGCTGTGTATAGAGGAGTGGTAGATGCACCCTGATTTCCACCGCCGCCCATGCCTAGTGGGCTGGCGGTTTTTTATTGGGCATTTGAATTGTGTTGGAGTGTTGAATCCGGGGATTGAGGACTAAAATCCGGGGATTGAGAGGCTACTGATAGAGACAAGCCGGATGGCTAGGATTCCCGACAAAACGGGTGTGTGACGGTTGAGAAACTGGCGGTGAGCGATCGGCTAGACAAAAAAATTGCGCCCGATCGATCGGGCGATCGGGCGGTATTGCGGTTGGGGCTGGCAAATTCGGCAATGGCCCGACTCCGCTCGACCACCGCCCCTCGACTGTAAGTCGGGGCTACAAGCGAAAGTCCTGACGGACTCTGGAATTTAGTCCCGAAGGGACTTGGGCTGTTAGCCCCGACTTACAGTCGAGGGGCGGGTGAATGGCGACGTCGATCAATTCGCTATTATCGGACTTTGGCCACCGGGGGGGCGGCCGATCGTTGGGTGCGAAAGGTGACATTCGCGCCTTCCTGGTTCTGTTCGAGCAACAGCAACGGCGTGGGTTTCGCCTTCTGATCCCAGCGGAGGGACGCCAGACGGCCCTGGATCGTCGGTTGCCACGTGTCATTTTCTTGACCGGGGCTGAGGAAGGTTTCGATGCATTCGATGATCTGGGCGATCGTCACCGACGTGGGCTGGGTCGGCAGCTTCACCATTTGAATCCCGACGCGGAACAGCACCCGATGGGCTTGATCGGTTTCGGTCTTGTAGGAGACATCGAAGATCTCGTCGATTTGGCGACCGGATTTGGTGGCGATGCCGAGTTCACCCTGTTCGACTTGCTTCGGCCGCAAGACCACGGTGATCTTGTCGCGGACTTTGCTCTTGATTTGGTTGACGATCTCGAAGTGGAAGACCTCCTCGGCCATCCGCATCCGCAGGTAGTCGAGGTTAAAGTCGCGGGAGTTGATCAAGTCAGGATTTTTTTCCATCTTAACGATCGTTTCGCCGCGTTTTTTGACGTGGTATTTCAGTTGTTTGCCGCGCAATTTTTCTTGGGCGAGGAGTTCGCCGAGTTTGCGGCTTTGGCGATAGGAGGTGATACCCAGGAGAATCAAGATCAAGCTGAGGCCACCAGTGGAGTACATCCACCAATTGGGGCTAGGGGCGGGGGCAGCGGCTTGGGCGATGATCTGGGTGGTTTTGGGCGCGACGGGGCGACCCGAGGATGGTGTGGATAAAGCGGACATAGGTTTTAAAGGGAAGTTCTGCTGTAGATGGATTACAACGCGGTAGTTGGCGTTTCCCTGACATATAAATTTGACGGTTCGGATATAAACCGATACATCGGTCTATATCTAACCTATTCACGGGGGGATTGCCTTGAGCAGGAACGCGGATGTAAGAATCCGATGAAGAATCCATCAAGACGTGGCAGGGTGATGTCTTGTATACTGAGGCCAATGAAACTGTTGCAGGGACATCTGTGAGCACGATGCAACAACATCCAAATCGATTAGTGGCCTGGTGGAGTACGGTTTCCCAAACGGGGCGCACCGTGATCATTGGTTTAGCGTTGCCCCTGATCGTGATCAATGCTTGGGCATTGGCGGTCATTTTTGATTATTTTCATTCGCTGCTGGTGGTTTTGCTGGTGGCTTCGTTGCTGGCGTTTCTGCTGAATTACCCGATCGGGGTGATCGATCGAGCCTCGCCCACGGGCCGCAACCAGGCGTCCTCGATCGTCGTATTTCTGCTGGCGCTGTCGATTATTTTGGGCTTGGGGGTGACGTTGGTGCCCTTGGCGCTGTCCCAGGCGCAGCAGCTCGTGGTGAGTTTGCCGAAGTGGATTGACTCGGGCCAAAAACAGTTGCTCACGCTGAATGGCCAATTAGACAGCATGGGCTTCGACATCAACCTGGATATTATTTCGGCCCAGGTGAATGAACGCCTGCGGAACCAGATTCAGAGTATTACCCAAGGCGTGTTCGATATTGCGCTGTTTACGGTGAGTAGTCTGGTGGACTTTCTGCTGACGCTGGTGCTGACGTTTTATCTGTTGCAGCATGGGGATGAACTGTGGGGCAGTGTCGTGGGCTGGCTACCGGAGCGCTATCGATCGCCCTTTACCAAGACGTTGCGCTTGAGCTTTCAGAATTTCTTCCTGGGCCAACTGATCCTCGCGACTTGTCTCGGCACGGCGATGACGGTGCTGCTGTTCTGGCTGCGGGTGCCCTTTGGCTTGCTGTTTGGCCTGACGATCGGGACGATGGCCTTGGTGCCCTTTGGCGGGTCGGCGGGGATTATCCTCGTGACGTTGCTGGTGGCGCTGCGGGACTTTTGGCTCGGGGCGAAGGTATTGGCCTTGGCCGTCCTGGTGCAACAGATCATTGAGAACTTGATTGCGCCACGGGTATTGGGCAGTGTGACGGGACTGAGTCCGATTTGGGTGTTTGTCTCGATTCTCACCGGAGCCAGGGTCGGCGGATTGCTGGGCGTGGTGGTGGCGGTGCCGACGGCGGTGGTGCTGAAGAGTGCACTGCTGCTGTTGCGATCGCCCCATGGGACGCCGCTCCAGCCGCCCAATGAAGCCCGGATCGATCTGATGCCCGGCGATGATCCACCGGAGCCGCGACTGCCGGGGGCAGTGGTTTCGGAGGAAGGATAAAGCATTTATGGCTGCATCGACCCCTCCGATTGCTTCGGCAACCCACCCGATCAAACGTCTGCTGCGCTATGGGCGGGCCTACCGATCGTGGTACTGGTGGGCGGCGACTTGCTCGGTGCTGAACAAGATCTTCGACCTCGCCCCGCCGTATTTAATTGGCATGGCCGTGGATGTGGTGGTACAGCGGGAACGATCGCTGATCGCCCGCTGGGGATTTCCTGACGTGACGACGCAGCTACTCATCCTGTCGGGGCTGACGCTGCTGATTTGGGGCTTGGAGTCGCTGTTTGAATATGCCTACGAGCGGCTCTGGCGCGAACTGGCCCAAACCGTCCAGCACAACCTCCGAGTCGATGCCTATAGCCACCTACAGGAATTGGAGTTGGGCTTTTTTGAGTCGCGCAGTACGGGGCAGTTGCTCTCGGTGCTGAATGACGATGTGAACCAGTTGGAGCGATTTCTCGATTCCGGCGCGAATGAGCTGTTGCAGTTTGCGACGACGGTGCTATTTGTGGGGGGCACGTTTATCGCCTTGGCTCCGGCGGTGTCCTGGCTGGCGATGTTCCCGATTCCGTTTATTTTGTGGGGTTCGATCGTCTTTCAGCGCCGATTGGCTCCCCGTTACGGCGAAGTCCGGCACCGCGCCGGTTTGGTCAATGCCCGATTGGCGAATAATCTATCCGGTATGGCAACGATTAAGAGCTTCACGGCGGAGGGCTTTGAGCGCGATCGGGTGGCAGCGGACAGTGATGCCTATCGTCAGAGCAATCGGCAGGCGATCCATCTCAGTGCAGCCTTTGTGCCCTTGATTCGGTTTGTGATTTTGATTGGGTTTACGGCGACATTGTTTCTGGGGGGGCTGGCGGCGGCGAGTGGGCAGCTTTCGGTGGGCACCTATGGTTTCATGGTGTTCATCATTCAGCGATTATTGTGGCCCTTTACGCGGTTGGGTCAGACGATGGATCAGTACCAGCGGGCCATGGCCTCGATTCAGCGGGTATTGAATTTGCTCGATACCCCGATCGCGATTCAGTCCGGCAATCGCTTGCTACCCGCCCATTCGATCCGGGGGGAACTGGTGTTCGATCGGGTGACCTTTGCCTATGAAGGCCGATCGAATGCGTTGAATGACTTATCGCTCAAAGTCCCAGCAGGCCAGACGATCGGCATCGTCGGCGCAACCGGTTCGGGCAAAAGTACCTTGGTGAAGTTGTTGCTGCGACTCTATGACATCCAGCACGAAGTGCAATCGGGGCGGATTTTGCTCGATGGGCTGGATTTACGCGACTGTGATTTGCGGGATCTGCGGCGGTGTATTGGTTGGGTCAGTCAGGATGTGTTTTTGTTCCATGGGACGGTGGCGGAGAATATTACCTACGGGACATTTGGGGCGCTGCGATCGGAGATTGTTGCAGCGGCCAAAGCCGCCGAGGCCCATGACTTCATCATGAGTTTGCCCCAGGGTTACGACACCGTGGTCGGTGAACGCGGCCAACAGCTTTCCGGCGGACAGCGGCAGCGACTGGCGATCGCCCGTGCGGTCTTGAAAGATCCGAAGATCTTGATTTTGGACGAGGCAACTTCGGCGGTGGATAACGAGACTGAGGCCGCGATCGCCCGATCGCTAGCGCAAATTACGGCCAATCGAACCACGATCGCGATCGCCCATCGGTTATCGACGATTCGTCATGCGGATTGCATTTATGTGATGGATGGGGGGCGGATTGTGGAGTCGGGGCGGCATAAGGATTTGTTAGCGTTGGGGGAGATGTATGCCGGGTTGTGGCGGGTACAGTCGGGGGAGTGATTGGGTTGGGTTGGACTACGCTTTTGATCCACCTTGGGTTCAAACCCAAGGCTCATAGCCCAAGTCCGTTGAAACGGACTGAAGACCCTCTTCATCGGCATTTCAACCCGTTTCAACGGGTTTTCGCTATGAACCTGAGGTTTGAACCTCAGGTGGTGTGAGGCGATCGTCTTCGATCGTCTGGATGGTCATTCCCCGATCGCCAGATTGCCGTGCCAGATCCCCGGATCTTTGTTACCTTGTCAAAGGCTGATTTTATGAGACTTTTTAGCATGACCCCTGCGCGTTTCCGCCGATCGACTTGGCTCACCCACCGATCGCTTGATCTGTTTGTCCTCGCCAGTTCCGCCTGTTTGCTGTCATTTCTCAGCCAACCGATCGCCGCTGCACTAAACCAACCTTAAACCGACTTTTGCTCGCCGTGGGTCGGACAAGGTGGGGCTGAAACCGATCGATCGAGCCAACCCACCGCCTGTTGCAACCGCACCAAGGCCTCATCCGATTCATCCTTAAGCAGATACACCAACGCCATGGCAATTTGTTCCTTGGCGCGGGCCGGACGGTTGGACATCAGGCGATGCCAATCTTTTTCCGTGATCCGGGCGCGATCGGCCAAAGCTTGGGCCAATTCGAGGGTAGTGAAATCGTTGAGGGCAGTGTTTTGGGTCATGGTGGGTGCGGCGGTTGGGTACGGGAATACTGGATACAATAGCCACTATAGCTAACTTGGGAGTAACGCATGTCTGCCACCGATGCCAATGCCGCGCCGAATTCGGCATCCGACTTTGACCAAATGCTCCAAACTTTGGACGGCAACGTGGCAAAACTGAAGGCCCGTTACACCCAAATCCAAACCGACCAAGCCCGCCAAACCGCACTCCAAACCCGCCAAACCGAGCTGGCTCCACGCAAAGGGGCCAATCAACCGGAATTAGCCGCCGAACTCGCGAAGATTGAAACAGAACTCAACGAGGTGGACATCCGACTGGAAAGTCAGCTGATCCCCGCCGGGTTTCTCAAAGACTACTTCTGGCAAACCGTGCGGTTCGTTGGACTCGGCATGGCGATCGGCTGGGGCATGGCCTTCTACGTGATGAAGCACCCGACCCCGAGCGCGATCGAACCCAACCAGCCAACCCAAACGCGCTAGCAATCCCCCGGTCATCGCCCTTAGAATTATTCCACCCCCTCTCCCGTCTTCGCCATGACCAGAATCGCCGAAATCCTCCGCAACGGCCAACCCGACACGATCGTCACGATCAAAGGCTGGGTGCGCACCAAACGCGAACAGAAAAGTTTCACCTTCGTCGAAGTCACCGATGGCTCCTCGATGAACGGACTCCAGGCGATCGTCAGCGACAGCCTCCCCGACTACGACGCCCAAATCAAACGCCTCAGTACGGGCGCATCCCTAAGTGTGACGGGCAAACTCGTCCCCTCCCTCGGCAAAGGCCAACGGATCGAACTGCAAGCCGAATCCCTCGAAATCTTCGGCGAAGCGGATCCCGAAACCTATCCATTACAGAAGAAACGCCACTCCTTTGAATTTCTGCGGGACATCAGCCACCTCCGATCGCGCACCAATACCCTCAGCGCCGTCTTCCGTGTCCGCAACGCCTGCTCCGCCGCGATCCACCAGTTCTTCCAAGAGCGCAGCTTCCTCTGGGTACATACGCCGATCCTCACGGCCAGCGACTGCGAAGGCGCGGGCGAGATGTTCGCCGTGACGAATTTTGACCTCGAAAACCCACCCAAACAGGACGGCAAGATCGACTACAGCCAGGACTTCTTTGGCAAACCGACCTATCTCACCGTCAGCGGCCAACTCGAAGCCGAAATCATGGCGATGGCCTTCAGCGACGTCTACACCTTTGGTCCCACCTTCCGCGCCGAGAACTCCAACACCTCCCGCCACCTCGCCGAATTCTGGATGGTCGAGCCGGAGATGGCCTTCTGCGACCTCCAAGGCGACATGGAACTGGCCGAAGCCTTCCTAAAATACGTGTTCAAATACGTGATGGAAAAGTGCCCCGACGACATGGCCTTCTTCAACGATCGGATCGACAAAACCGTGATCGCCACCGCCGAAAACATCATCGACCACGAATTTGCCCGCATCACCTACACCGAAGCGATCGAGCTATTACAAAAATCCAACAAAACCTTTGAATACCCCGTGGAATGGGGCTTAGACATGCAATCGGAGCATGAGCGGTATTTGGCGGAGGAATTGTTTAAGAAACCGACGATCGTCACCAACTACCCCACCGGGATCAAAGCCTTCTACATGCGCCTCGACGACGACGGCAAAACCGTGGCCGCCATGGACATCCTCGCGCCGAAGCTGGGGGAAATCATCGGTGGATCGCAGCGGGAAGAGCGGCTGGACGTATTAGAGCGGCGGATCATCGAAGCCGGATTGAGTCCCGAAACCTACTGGTGGTATCTGGACTTGCGGCGGTATGGCACAGTGCCCCACGCGGGGTTTGGGCTAGGGTTTGAGCGGCTGGTGCAGTTTATGACCGGGATGACGAATATTCGGGATGTGATTCCGTTCCCTCGGACTCCCTTGAATGTGGAGTTTTAAAAGGCATCGACTGTTCGATTCCACACTCAACAAACCCCCCTAACCCCCCTTAAAAAGGGGGGAACCGGATTCAAAGTCCCCCTTTTTAAGGGGGATTTAGGGGGATCGTGGTATTCGCGACAAGCCGTAAGACTTGCAAAACACCCTCTTAGATCCTCGCTATACTTGAGATAATCGCTCCGGTTCTGCTTATGACTGTTGGCATCCTGAACACGATCAAAACCTTGCGCGACCTCCAAGATCGCGGCAACCTTCAGCAAACCCAAAACGATCGCTTCTTCCCCGAATGGCAGGAAAATCTGCCGCCCCTCAGCGTCCACGCCGCCGCCGGGGTCGATCGGATCAAACAGCGCTATGACTACCATCGGGTGGATGGTTTGTTATTGGAAGGCACGATCAATGTGATTGTGGTGTCGCCGTTGTTGGAAGTCGCAGGGTTTCTTGACCCGCCGTTTCAGATTCGATCGCCCTATGGCGTGGAATTAGACCTGGTCAATCCCGATGAGACGGTGAAAGGCTTTATCGATACATTGGTGATCAGCAACCAACTCTGGATTTTGTCGGTGGAATCGAAACGCACCAGCATTCCGGTGCCTGCGGCCTTACCCCAACTGCTGTCCTACATGCTGGCCGCGCCCACCTCAACGCAACCCATGTTTGGCATGGCAACCAACGGCGATGAATTTGTCTTCCTGAAACTGCTACCGGGAAACGCGCCAGAGTATGATGTATCCCGGACGTTTTCCCTATTTCCCCGACGGCATGAGCTGGGGGAAGTGGTGCGAATTCTCGATCGATTAGGGCAAATTATTCTGACTCAATGACCATGGACACCACCGACCTCAAACGCGACATCGACCAGCTCACCGATCGCCTGGGTAAAACTCAGGACTATCTTTGACCTGCCCGCCCTCGACGCCAAAATCACCGACCTCGAACAAATCGCCTCCCAACCCACCTTCTGGGACAACCAAACCACCGCCCAAGCCACCCTCCAAGAACTCAACGACTACAAATCCCACCGTGACGGTTTCGATCGGTGGCAATCCCTCCTCGCCGACGCCAAAACCGCCCTCGAAATCCTCGGCCTCGAACCCGACCCAGCCTTCTTCGACGAAGCCCAAGAAACTACCGCCCAACTGACCCAAGAACTCGACCAATGGGAACTCCAGCAGCTCCTCTCGGGACCCTATGACACCAAAGGCGCACTCCTGACGATCAGTGCCGGAGCAGGCGGCACCGACGCCCAGGACTGGACAGAGATGCTCCTCCGCATGTACACCCGCTGGGCCGAAAAACACGGCTACAAAGTCCACACCACCGAAGTCTCCGAAGGCGAAGAAGCCGGAATCAAATCCGTGACGATCGAAGTCGCCGGTCGCTACGCCTACGGCTACCTCAAAGTCGAAAAAGGCACCCACCGCCTCGTCCGCATCTCCCCCTTCAACGCCAACGACAAACGCCAAACCAGCTTCGCCGGGGTCGAAGTCATGCCGCTAATCGACTACGAAGTGGTGCTCGATATCCCCGAAAAAGATCTGCAATACGACACCTTCCGATCGGGCGGCAAAGGCGGCCAGAACGTCAACAAAGTCGAAACCGGGGCGCGCGTCACCCACATCCCCACAGGCATCGCCGTCCGCTGCACCGAAGAACGCAGCCAACAGCAAAACAAAGAAAAAGGCCTCGCCATCCTCAAAGCCAAACTGATGATCATCGCCCAGGAACAAAAGCTCCAAGAAATCGCCGAAATCCGGGGTGACATCGTCGAAGCCGCCTGGGGCCAACAAATCCGCAACTACGTCTTCAACCCCTACCAAATGGTCAAAGACCTCCGCACCAGCCACGAAACCACCGCCATCCAAGACGTGATGGACGGTGATCTCGACCCCTTCATCGAAGCCTGCCTGCGCCGCGAAAACCAACTGGTCGAACTCTAAACCGATCGCCCCCACAATGCGGCCAAGGATTATTTAGCGTTGGCAAATTTTTGTTGCGATTCGCCACGATCGTGATCTTTGACACATCGCTAGCGTTTAATCTTCTGGTATATAAAATTCATCGAGGCTTTTCGATGCGCCGGGACTGAATCACCGTTTTCAGTCCGGGACTTCACTGTGGCCAGGATTTGTGGCGATTTTGGGAGAATTGGGCTTGACGAAGATTGGTTGAAGTCGCCACCAGTCCTTCCTGATTTCGGATTGAATTGGTGTAATGAGCTACGAATAGTCAGTGTTTCGCATTATACAAAATTCCTATGCAAACCGTTCAGCCACCGATCGTCCGATCAGCCGCATCTCCCGCCACCCGCCGCAGTCTCTGTCCAACTTGGGCGATCGCCCTGACGATCTGCAGTACGGTGCTGCTGGGGCTGATGCGCTTGCCCGAGCCATTGTGGGGCGATCAGGCGTTGTTTCTGGTGGGCGGGCAGGCGATCCGGGATGGGGCATTGCTCTATCGGGATTTTTGGGATCTGAAGCAGCCAGGGATCTATGGCTTGTATGCCCTGGCGGGCAGTCTGTTTGGCTTCAATGGCATTGGCGCACATCTGGTGGATTTGGTCTGGATGGGGACGTTGGCGCTGGTGCTGCGATCGACGCTAAAAACCCAATTCAACCGATCGAGCATCGCCGATTTGCTACCGTGGCTCTGTGTCGGCACCTACTTCGCCGTGATCGATTCGCGGCAGCAGATGCAGGTCGAATCGCTGGTGGGGTTGCCGATTTACTTAGCGATTTGGTGCAATCTCCAAGCCGCGCAGCAGCCCGCCAAACGCTGGCGATGGCTGATGTTGTCCGGCATTGCCGGGGGCGTGGTGGTGTTATTCAAATTGATCTATTTGCCGTTGCTCTGTGCGCTGTGGTTGACCTATTTGCTGGATCAGTTGCGGCGATCGCGGGCGCTCCCCTGGGGCACCCTGGGCCAAACCGCCGCGCGACCGATGGCCCGCATCCTGTGGCAAACCACCTGGCCCCTGACGATCGGGCTGATGCTGCCGCTGTTGCCCGTGATTGGCTATTGGGCCGCAACCCAGATGCTGGATCTCGCCTGGTATACCCAACTTCAGCATCCGGCAAAAATGATGCAGGGCTTGCCTGCCAAGCCGATTAAGGTGTTGATCCGCGCCATGGGCTGGGCGGTGGTGCGGTTCTTCCCGATCGTCCTGTTGGCGAGCTATGCCCTGACTCAGATGCGGCATCGCCTGAACTTGCTAACGACGCAGTTAATCGTCTGGTTGGGGCTGGGGCTGGCGATGATTGTGGCCCAAGGGCAATCCTGGTGGACTTATCACTTGCTGTTGCTGTTGGTGCCCGTGAGCATTTTGGCGGCCGATGGCCTCGATCGGTTGCTGGCCGCAAATCGGGGGCTGAAACGGATTCTGGCGCGGCGTCTAGCGTTGTTTTGTGTGAGCTGGTTGGTGCTGCTAAACCTCTGGGCGATCGGCGACATGGGCCAAATCATGGCCCGATCGGGCTTACCGCTGACACCCACAAGTCAGTTGCAATACCAACTGCACAAATCCTCGATCTATCGGGAAGTGGCCGCCGAAGTCGCCTTTCTTCAGGAGCCAGGGGCACGCCCCGGTGATATTTATGTCATGGGTAATCCACTGTTTCACTTG
This sequence comes from Cyanobacteria bacterium VAR_4_metabat_243, assembly GCA_031415035.1. Lineage (GTDB taxonomy): Bacteria > Cyanobacteriota > Cyanobacteriia > Leptolyngbyales > Leptolyngbyaceae > Romeriopsis. The sequence continues at coordinate 43,538 of JANOQX010000170.1, read as the reverse complement.
CTCAGCGATCGGCGGCAGGCCGTGCCACTAATCGGTTGGATTCCGGAAATGTTGTTGCCGGAGCAATGGCAGCAGTTGGCCCAGCAGTTGACCCTGGCCCAACCCAATTACCTCTACACCACCGATGCCGAGGTCAGCTTCATGGGGCCAATATTTACGCAATTTTTGCAGCAGCATTACACGCCCGTACGGCACAGCGCGATCGGCACCTGGCACGAACTTAAACCCAGTGCGATTGGGCACAATTATGGGAATTCTACAAATTAAGTAAACCTTGACGCGATTTATCGTTAAGTTTCGCTGAAGCCCGACTTAATCAGTGGTTCTCACTATTTAATGTTGGGGTAGTAAAATCTTATAATTAAATTTCATGCAAAATTCGCGATTAGCCACCGGGTTAAATTTAGCGCGGGGCTGGCTGGGCCGTTCCGATCGGGTTTTCGCGGTCGATTGTTTGATGTTTGGCAGCATTGCCTTGTTCGGATTATTGCGGTTGGCGGAGCCACTGTGGGGGGATCAGGCGCTCTTCGTCGTGGGGGCACAAACGATTCACCAGGGCGGCTTGCTCTATCGGGATTTTTGGGATCTGAAACCGCCGGGGATTTATGGGCTGTATACCTTGGCGGGCAGTCTGTTTGGCTTTACCAGTGTGGGCGTGCATACGGTGGACTACCTTTGGATGCTGACGCTGGCGATCGTCCTGCGGCGGACGCTGACGGGCTATTTCAAACGGCAGTGGATTGCCTCGGTGGTGCCGTGGTTGATGGTGGGGAGCTACTTTGCCCTGACCGACTTTCGGCAGCAGATGCAAGTCGAGTCGCTGATTGGCCTGCCGCTTTATCTCGTGATTTGGTTGACGCTGCAAGCCGCGCAGCAGCCCGCCAAACGTTGGCGCTGGTTGATGTTGTCCGGGGTGATGGGCGGCATTGTCCTGCTGTTTAAGTTGATTTATTTGCCGCTGTTGTTGGCCTTGTGGTTGGTTTATTTAATCCACATCGTGCGGCAACGGCAACCGATCGTCCCCGCCCTGTGGCAGACCAGTTGGCCGTTAGCCGTGGGAGGATTATTGCCGATCGTCCCGGTGCTGCTGTATTGGCAGAGCCAGGGAATGCTAGGCGAAGTATTTTATATCCTGGTGCAACATCCATCCAAACTGGTGCAAACATTGGCCCCGCGTCCGATTTCGGGGTTAGTGCGATCGGTGGGTTGGTTTGCGGTGAAGTTTAGCCCGATTTTGGTGTTGGCGGGATTTGGGATTTATCGCAATCTCCGACGGTTGTCGCTACTGACGGCCCAGTTGATCGCCTGGTTGGGCTTGGGATTGGGCATGATTTTGCTTCAGAGTCAGTCCTGGTGGACGTACCACTTGATGTTGTTGTTGGTGCCGCTGACGATTCTGGCGGGCGATGGAATTGACTGGTTGGTGGATGCGGTGCGATCGGCCCAGCGCCAGGGCAAGCCCGATCGACAGTATTGGAAGGTCGTATTGGGGGGCTGTTTGGGCGGTTTGGCCGTGATGCAGCTCTGGGCCACGGCGATCGTCAGCGGCAATATGCTTCAGTCCACATTGCCATTGACCCCAGCGATGCAATTGCAATACCAGATCCAGGCCGCACCCTCGTACCGGGCCGTCGATCGGGATGTCCAGTTTGTCCGGCGGGCGGAGAGTCTGCCGGGGCCGATTTATGTAATTGGTAGCCCGATTGTTTATCTATTGGCCGATCGCGCACAAGCAGTGGCATTGAATGGCTGGATTCCCGAAATCCTGTTGCCCGAACAATGGCGACAATTGGAAACGCAACTGGCGACCGCACGACCGAATTACATCTTTGTCTCGCTCGAAGATGATGTGCGGCTGGAAGATCAGTTCAAGCAGTTTCTCCAACAGCGCTATGGCGTCGCCCAACGCGGCGAATTCGGCACTTGGTACCAAATTCACGCTTAGGGCTGTTTTAAAGGGGATCGACTGTCATTTGCGGCAAAGGCGATCCCCCTAACCCCCTTAAAAAGGGGGAACCGGATTCAAAGTCCCCCTTTTTAAGGGGGATGCACTGGGGAGCGTGACACTTGCACCCAATGCGATCCCCCTAGCCCCCTTAAAAAGGGGGAACCGGATTCAAAGTCCCCCTTTTTAAGGGGGATGCACGGGGGATCGTGGCATTTGCAACAAGCCGTAAAAACTTTTAAACCATCCACTTAGGGCGCGATCGGATTTTGTGAGAGCATTAAACCGATCCAGTATTGCCTAAACGCCATGACGATCGAAGTTGATTATCGGTTTCCCGCCGGGACAGATGCGGCCAAACAAGCCCAGGTGATCGCCGTGGGCCAAACCGTCGGGTCTTGGGACGATCGGTGGGCGGAGCGCGAAGCCAGTTTCCGCAACCTTTTAGGCCAAGTCATCGGCGTTGCCCCCCAAACCGATGGGTCGCATATTGCCACGATCGGCTTTCCCGAAGCGAATGTCGAAGGCGATATTGCCAGTTTGCTGACGATGATTTTTGGCAAGTATTCCATGGCCGGGGCCGCGAAGGTGGTCGGTCTGCGGTTGCCTACGGATTATGGAACGCCACCAAAGTTCGGGATTACAGGGATTCGGAGAATTCTCGGCGTCGTCGATCGGCCCCTCGTCATGGCGATCTTCAAACCCGCTCTGGGCTTGTCTGCTATCGATCATGCCAAAATCCTGGCCGAAGTTGCGCCCCAGGGTTTAGACGTAATCAAAGACGATGAAATCATGGGTGATCTCGCCAGTGCGCCCACAATGCAGCGGCTTCAGGCTTGTCGGGAAGTCCTCGATCGTACCCAGCAACAAACCGGAAAACCACTGCTCTATGCGATTAACGTCACCGGACGGGCCGATCGGCTCCAGACCAAAGCCCGCGAACTCGTCGCCGCCGGGGCCAACGCCTTATTGCTCAACGTTTTAACCTACGGGTTTTCCGTCCTCGAAGCCCTCGCCGCTGACCCGGAAATCAACGTGCCGATCTTTGCCCATCCGGCATTGGCTGGGGCAATGTGTGGGTCACCCGACTACGGCTTAAGCTATGGCGTGGTTTTAGGCACCTTGATGGCCCATGCGGGAGCCGATGCAGTGTTGTATCCGGCGCATTACGGCAGTTTGCCCTTCGCGGCGGCGGAAGAATTCGCGATTCGGGATGCGTTGCGATCGCGCAATGTTTTCCCCGTGCCATCCGCTGGCATCCATCCTGGCGTGGTGCCCCAGGCCTTGCAGGACTACGGCAATGAGGTGATCTTGAACGCGGGCACGGGGATCATGGATCATCCCCAGGGCGCAAGTGCCGGAGTCGATGCGTTTTTTGCCGCCTTGGCGATCGCGGTGCCGGGGCAAGCCTTTGATTTGGGGGCGATCGAGGATGGCCCATTGAAAGCCGCATTGCAGAAATGGGGGGTCTAGATCGGTCATAATCAATAGCAATTCCAAATTCACCCCAATCATCCATTGACTACGCCCCAAGCCCGCCCGCGCGTCAACGGCGGGCTAGTAAGGCAACCCGGCTAAACCCGGCTGAAGAATTCATCCGTTCAGCACCCTTTAGGGTGGTTCCCTTACTAGCCCGTGCTTGAGCTGCGGGTGGGATGCAAGCGGAGTCGGTCAATCGCCGCTATTTCCCTATGAACCGCACCGTTTTCTGTGACTTCGACGGCACCATCAGCAACGAAGAAACCTTCGTCGCCCTCCTGCGCGAATTCACCCCAGATCTCGCCGATCGGTTGATGCCCGAAATGTATGCCCGACGGCTGACTCTACGCCAAGGCGTGCGGCAATTGCTCGAATCGATCCCCGCATCGCGCTACCCCGAGTTCATCACCTTTTCCCAACCCAAAACCATGCGATCGGGCCTTCCAGAATTGCTGGATTTCCTCGATCGCCAACAAGTCCCCTTCGTCGTGATCTCCGGCGGCGTCCGGGTCATGGTCGAAACCATCCTCGGGCCATTAGTCGAGCGGATGGCCGGGATCCATGCCGTGGATTTGGACATTACGGGCGATCGGCTGCAAGTCATCTCCCCCTTCGAAGGCGGCACCGAACTGGTCTCCAAAGTCGATGTCATGGCCCAATACCCCTGCGACGAGGCGATCGCCATCGGCGACTCGATCACCGACTTAAACATGGCCTTAACCGCACCCGTCGTCTTTGCCCGCGATCGGTTGGCCGTATACCTTCAGGAATCCGCAACGCCGTATATTGCCTGGGAAGATTTTCACGACATCCGCCAAAATTTAGCCCAACAATGGCACGTAACCCCATGACCACCCCTCGATCGGACTTAGTCAAAGCCGCCCACTACTTCCACCAATGCGGCTGGATGTGGGGCACCGCCGGAAACCTCTCGATCCGGCTCGAAGACAACAGCTTTTGGATCACCGCCAGCGGCAAAGCCAAAGGCGAACTCACCGAAAATGATCTACTCCGCCTGGAACTCGACGGCACGATCGCCGAATCCCCCCTTCCCGATCTCAAACCCTCCGCCGAAACCTCGATTCACCAGGCGATCTACGCCCTCTTCCCCGAAGCGCAGGCTTGCTATCACGTCCACTCGATCGAAGCCAACCTGGTTTCAAACTTCACCGCCGCACCCGAGTTGCCGCTGCCGCCCCTCGAAATGATCAAAGGCTTTGGCATCTGGGAAGAACATCCGAATTGCGCCATGCCCCTCTTTGACAACCATTTGGATGTGCCGAAAATTGGGCAAGCCATCCGCGATCGCTTCCACGCCGCACCACCCCAAATCCCCGCACTATTAATCCGCAATCATGGCGTGACCGTATGGGGCCGATCGGCCGAGGAAGCCCGCAATCGGATTGAGTTAGCAGAATTCGTATTTCGCTATATGGTGCAGTCTCGACGGTGCGGACTGCCGGATTGATGGTGGTTTGCCATAAAACAATCCCCTGCTCTGAACCAGAACGGGGGATTGTAGTCGCGGCATTAACTCGGTCTTAGATGTCCAAGTCAGCCATCATCATCTTCGGCCCGTAGGTTTCGATGAATTCCCGGCGTGGTGCGACCCGATCACCCATCAGGACAGTGAACACCCGATCGGCTTCCACGGCATCTTCGATTTCGATCCGCTTCAAGGTGCGGGTCTCGGGATTCATCGTCGTGTCCCAGAGCTGCTGCGGCATCATTTCCCCCAACCCCTTAAAGCGCTGGATATTGTAGTTGGCGTTGTCGGGGAATTCGGCGATGCGCTGGCGCAGTTCACGATCGCTGTAGCAGTATTGGTGCTGACGGCCCCGCTCCAGTTTGTACAGCGGCGGGCAGGCGATGTAGACGAAGCCAGCGGCCACCATATCGCGCTGATAGCGATAGAAGAAGGTCAACAGCAGCGTTCGAATGTGGGCACCATCCACGTCCGCATCGGTCATGATGATGATCCGGTGGTAGCGCAGGTTCTTCTGGTCGAATTCTTCGCCCCGAATGCCGAGCCCCAAGGCGGTAATCAGCGATTGAATTTCGGTGTTTTTGTAGATTTTCGCGTCATCGGTTTTTTCGATGTTGAGGATTTTTCCGCGCAGAGGCAGGATCGCTTGGGTGCGTCGATCGCGCCCTTGCTTCGCCGAACCACCTGCCGAATCCCCTTCCACCAGGTAGATTTCCGATTCGGATGGATCGCGTGACGCACAGTCCGCCAGCTTACCAGGGAGCGTCGAGGACTCTAGCACCGACTTGCGTCGCACCAGTTCCCGCGCCCGACGGGCCGCTTCGGCGGCATTGAACGCCTGAATCGCTTTCTCTAGAATCGCGTCACCGACGTTCGGGTGGAATTCGAGATATTCCATCAGGATTTCGCCCATCATCGAATCGACGATGCCGCGCACTTCCGGGTTGCCCAATTTGGTCTTGGTCTGACCCTCAAATTCGGGATCTGGCACCTTGACCGAAATTACTGCGGTCAAACCTTCACGGATGTTTTCTCCGGCGAGGTTGGATTGGCCTTCTTTGATTTTGTTGCGTTTGCGGGCGAAGGTGTTGAGCGTCCGGGTGAGGACGGTTTTGAGTCCTTCCAGGTGCGTTCCGCCATCGATCGTCCGAATGTTGTTGGCAAAGCCGAGAATGTTGTCGCTGTAGGAGTCAATGCACCACTGCAACGCGACTTCGACTTGGACGTTGTTCTTCTCGCCATTGAAGTAGATGATCTCCGGGTGAATCGCGTCTTTCTCGCGGTTCATGTAGACGATGTACTCACGAATCCCGCCTTCGTAGTAGTACACCTCTTCCTTCGGATTGCCCTCGGCGTCTTGCTCCGCCGATCGCAAGTCAGTGAAGGTAATCCGCACGCCGCCGTTCAGGAACGCCAGTTCCCGGAAGCGCAACGCCAGAATCGCATATTCAAATTCGATCCCACTGGTAAAAATCTGCGTGTCGGGATAGAAGGTGACGGTGGTACCCGTGCGCTGCTCCTTCGACTTCTCGACGGCGAGTTCGCCCTGGGGCTTCCCGCGCTCATAGCGCTGCTTGTGGATTTTGCCTTCGCGCCAGACGGTGACATCGACCCACTCGGACAGCGCGTTGACCACCGAGACGCCCACGCCGTGCAAACCACCGGACACTTTGTAGCCGCTATCGCCGCCGAATTTACCACCCGCGCCCAACACGGTCATCACGGTTTCGAGCGCGGACTTACCCGTTTTGGTGTGGATATCGGTGGGGATACCGCGCCCGTCATCGCCCACGGTGACGGAGCCATCGGCATTAATCGCCACGGAAATATTCTTGCAATACCCGGCCAGGGCTTCATCCACGGAATTATCAATCACCTCATAGACGAGGTGATGCAGACCGCGCGGCCCTGTGCTGCCGATGTACATGCCCGGTCGCTTCCGAACGTGTTCAAGTCCTTCGAGGACCTGAATTTGTTCTGCATTGTAATCTTGGGACATACGCGCTCCGTCTGGTTGGGTGTCGTGCCGGGTCAGGTTGCCAAGGGCTTTTTGCCCTCAGGGGGATGAGGCGGGTTCAATATAGCAAATATATTCAAAATTTTAACACAAAAGCCTTGAAGCCGCTCTTAAGTCGGTTTCCGGGCCAGATAAAATTATGGGTGGACTCCACCGAAACGCCCTGTGCTAAATTAACGGCTAATGCTGGAGGAAAACCGCGTTTGAGCAGTTCAATTGCACCTTTATTTTCAGATGATTTGCCGGATGATCCGCCGCCGCGTTTGATCGTGATCGCCGGGGCCACCGCCAGTGGCAAATCGGGGTTAGCGATCGCCGTCGCCCAATATTTAAGCTCGCAAGGGCAAAAGGCAGTAATTATCAGCGCCGATTCCCGCCAAATCTACCGCGAGTTTAGCATTGGCACCGCCAAACCGAACGCCTTTGAGCAAACTCAGATACCCCACTATCTGCTGGATATCTGTGAGCCAACTTACACGTTGACGGTGGCGGAGTTTCAGGCGATCGCGCAGCAGGTGATTGCCGATTGTCATGCCGCCGTGCCCCCGATCGTCCCGCTCCTCGTCGGCGGCACGGGCCTGTATTTGAAAGCGATCGTCCGGGGCATGAAGATTCCCGCCGTACCGCCCCACCCCGAACTGCGACAGCAACTCACCGATCTCGGTCAGGCCCAATGCCACGCGATGCTGACCCAAGTGGATCCCGCCGCCACGATCAAAATCCACCCCAACGACCAAATCCGCACCCTGCGGGCCTTGGAGGTGTTTTATGTGACGGGGGTGCCGATGACGCAGCAACAGGGCGAGTCGCCCCCGGACTATCCGATTTTGGCGATCGGGCTAGAGACGCCATTGATCGACGAGCGGATTGCCCGTCGCACGGCCCAGATGTTCGAGCAGGGATTTGTCGCCGAGGTGGAAGCCTTAATCGCAAAATACGGTGCGGACTTAATGTTGCTCGCAACCCTCGGCTATGCCGAAGTCCGGCAATATTTGCGCGGTGAAATTGACTTAGCCGAGGCCCAGCGGCTCACGGTATTGCATACCCGGCAGTTCGCCAAACGCCAACGCACCTGGTTCCGATCGATGCCCGAAATCCAGTGGTTCGATAGTAATGCGGCGGATTTGGTCGATCGGGTGTGCGATCGGGTTGGGGCATTCTTGGGGGAGTAATTTTGGTACGATACCTTCCGTAACGACATTCCATGAACCCCACCATGACTACCAATATCTCCGACATCGCCATCAAAACGATCGAAGGCGAAGACCAGAAAATTTCGGATTATGCCGGACACGTCTTGCTCTTGGTGAACGTCGCTTCCTATTGCGGCTACACCAACCAATACAAGGGACTCGAAGCCCTGAATAAGCAATTTGGCCAGCAGGGTTTGCGGGTCATGGGCTTTCCCTGCAACGACTTCGGTGCCCAAGAACCCGACGCCAACGACAAAATCGCCGACTTCTGCGATCGCACCTATGGCGTCACCTTCGATATGTTCGACAAAGTCAAAATCCTCGGCGGCGACAAGCATCCGCTGTATGCCGCATTGACTACGGCCGTCGAACCCGCAGGCGACGTGAAATGGAACTTTGAGAAATTCTTGGTCGATCGGGCGGGGAATGTGGTGGGGCGTTATCCCAGTAGCACAACGCCGGAAGCCTTGGGTGAAATTGTGAGTGCGGCCTTGGGATAAGTGAATGCGGAATTAGCCCAACTACGGCATGACCCGCCCCGCGAATCAATTGCGGGCTAGTAAGGAAAGTCCCCTTAAGGGGACTCAAACCAAGTCTGAGCCGGGTTTAGCCGGGTTGCCTTACTAGCCCTGCCGTTCACGCGCGGGGCGGGTGAATTACACAGTCCGTCAATTCGACAACCCTCGACGATCGCCAAACCCGATCGTCGAGGGTTGAGCGCAGCGCAGCGGAGTCGTTGGCGTTGGCGCAGCCTCCCGTTAGGGATAGCCTCCCATAGGGATAATCCGGCGCAACCAGGCTTGGCATTCTAGTTGGCTGAGCCTGCCGAAGCCACCATTTTCACCGCCGTAATATCCTGCACGGTACCCTCGTAATAGCCAATATTGCCCTGCTTATTCCCCACGGCCCGCATATTCTCCGAAACCCAGAGGACACTGCCGTCATAGCGCCGAATCCGCGATTCCGCTCCGATAATCTGGCCTGTTTCTTTGAGTTGCTGCTGCAATTCCATTAGCCGTTTGGGATTGTCATAGAGTTGGATCCCAATGTCACTCACCAGTTCAATCATGTCCTTCGGCGTGCCATAGCCGTACAGCCGCGCAAACGACGCATTCACCGCAATAAATCGCCCACTCAAATCCGCCTGGAACATCGGCTCCAACGCATTGTCAAACAAGCCCCGATAGCGGGCTTCGACATCGTGCCGTTCGCGCATTTCGTCCTGGAGCCGCAGGTTCTGGGTTTCCAGCCGCTTTTGCAAATTCCGCAGGCGCAGTTGATTCTCGACCCGCGCCAACACTTCTTCCATCTGAAACGGCTTCAAAATAAAGTCGGCCCCACCGAGGGAAAAGGCCCGGACTTTACTCGCCACGTCATCGGCAGAACTAATAAAGACGATCGGCACATCCCGGACGATCGTGATCTTCTTCAGTTCCTCGCACACCGCATAACCGCTCATCTCCGGCATCATAATGTCGAGCATCACCACATCGGGGAGCGTGTCCTGGATCGTGGCGATCGCACGTTTGCCATTATCCGTAGTCTCGACCCGGTAGCCTTGTTGTTTGAAGGTGCTGGCGAGTAGTTGCAGATCACCGGGCGCGTCATCCACGATCAGCACACAGCCCTTCCCCATCGGATCACAAAACTCAAACCCAAAGATTTTGAAAATCGCGGTTTCGGTGTCCTGGATTTCGTTGCGATTCGTGGCGGCGGAACCACTGAGGGTTTGGTGGACGATCGTCAGCCGATCGAGTTCTTGCAATGCCTCGATCTTGCGCCCGAGGGAAGGATACAGACTGTCGATCACTTCGTTCAGATCCCTTGTCCCATCGGCCACAAGGGCATGGCCATCGAACCGGACAAAGCGCAATCGATCAAGATTCTGTCGCAACAATTTGCGGACGTAGTAAATAATGCCAGGCGAGATAGGAAGTGACATGAGGCCAGGGGAACAGGGGATTGCGGAAAGTTACCGGATTGTCCAAAGGGACGATCGGCAGACTGAAGTGCGGCAAAATTAAGTCGTAAGACACCCTGAAGTCATCACCACGATGCGGCCGATCGGCAGGCGTGGGATGCACGCTTTATTGTGCCCAAGTTGGGGAGTGCGATCGCGCCTCGGACGCAATAATCCATCGATCGAAATGGGGCACTTCGATTACCATAGGCGACTCATATGCGGGTTCATATAATATGGGGGTATTCCATCCGATGTTCACTAGGGCCATGGCCTTGTCTGACACCGAAATTATTGAGTTGCTCACCGTCGCCACAACGGATTTGTACTGGGCCAGCGAATCCGATGAACCGTTCACGGTGTTGCTGTGGCCGGAGTTGGCGCGGCCAAAATTCGATGCCTCGGCCTTGGCCCGCCAGATCCATCCGACGCCCAAGCAGGCGATCGTCGCCGTCGATCTCGATGAATTTTTCCACCCGGCGATCGTGCCCCAGGACTGGCATGGGGACGAGGATCGGGCGTTAATTGCCCGCTATGAGCAAGTTTTGTTTACTCTGCGGCAGGAACTGAGTGGTTTGCAGGTGTATCGGGTGGGGCATTGTGAAGTCGATGTCTATATTGTGGGGAAGACTCCGGCGGGACACTGGTTGGCGTTGAAGACGGCGGTGGTGGAATCGTAGGTTGTGAGGATGTTACGGGTGAGTTGTTCGACTGCGTAATTCACCCGCCCTGGAATGGAATTCCAGGGCGGTTTGGCGGCGTAGTCCAACAATTTAAATCTTGCTCTCAATCTGCGCCTGCACATCCACGGGCAACGCATTCAACAAGTCGTAACCCGTTTTCTGCTCGATACTGTCCACTGTGACGAGATATTTGCCCCAGCCTGCGGTTTTGATGCCTTGTTCATTGGGGATTTCGATCGCGATGACTTTGGTTTTCGGCCCAATTTCACTGGGCGATAGGCCGGGTTTGTCCATAATCAAAACGACTTTCCAGACAGTTTCGGGGACGGTGATTTTTTGGGTTTTGCCGATCGCCCCCTTATTGCCATAGACGCCCGCAATAATTTGTAGCTCTTTCCCCAGTTGCACTTGCTTGCGGCAATAGTCCTCCAGCCGCACCCACGGGCCACGATTGTTGTCCGGCGACTGCGGCACGATATTCGTCATCAGATAGGTCGCCGATTCGTTTTCCGGGGTACTATCCCGATCGGCGGAGGGTGTCATGTGACCGCGATCGTAGCCCGATCGAGCGTAGTCGGTGGGGGTCACTTTGTACCAATTGGGCGGCAATTCTGGATCCGGGCGAAAGTTGTCAGCGCGGGGCGTGGTGCCGATCCAGCTCGGATTGAGCTGCCAACTGACCCAATTCGGCGTGAGTTTGGCATTGTTGTAGGACAGCGCGTATTGGGGGCGCTCGATTAACCAGTTGTTGGCATTGGTTTTCGCGTCTTTGGTGGCATTGCTAGGATTGCCAAAGCGCAAATGGTTGATTTGCTTGGGTGCGCCAAACGCCGCGATCGGCGTGGGGGCCGCTTCCTTTGGCGATCGATTGAACCACCAACCGAGGCTCAAGGCGATCGCCATGAGCAGAGACAAAATCAACGCAGTCGTAACCCAACGCGGCTTGGCAGACATAAATTTTCAGCATGGACTTAATGACTGATTCATCCATTATCGTCGCTGTTCCGGATTCCCGCGCATGATCGAACGATATCGATCGGCTTAGAAATGGTGGGCAGTGCCCACCCTACGATTGAATCGGACGTAGGGTGGGCACTGCCCACATAATTCTACGATTGAATCGGACGTAGGACGTAGGGTGGGCACTGCCCACATAATTCGGTGGTGTGCCTGAATTGAGAATTGTGCCCGATCGCACGTTTGATCACCGATTTCGGAAAAAGCGATTAAGATAGGCCGCAGATCGCCTGACTGAATTATCTATTGCCACCGCGTGCATCCAATTGACTATGATTGCTCAACCAAAGCCTGCAAAATTGGCCAACCTAACGCCCCAGGCGCGCCTCGCGCCATTTATTCAAGAATATATTTTTAATCACGGTTGGAATGATCTGCGGCCGATCCAAGTCGAAGCCTGCAAGGTGATTTTCGATACGGATGCCCATTTACTCGTCTCCGCTGGCACGGCGTCGGGCAAAACCGAAGCGGCATTCTTGCCCGTGTTAACCGAACTGTATAACCGCAAACCCCAGTCGATCGGGGCAATCTACATCGGCCCGATCAAAGCGCTGATCAACGACCAATTCGGACGGCTCAATGACCTGCTCCAAGAGGCCGACATTCCCGTCCACATGTGGCACGGCGACGTGACGCAAAGTAAAAAAAATCAAGTCCTGCGCGATCCACGCGGCATCCTACAAATCACGCCGGAGTCCTTTGAAAGCCTGCTGATTAATAAGTCCAAGGATTTGGTGCGATTATTTGGTGAATTGCAGTACATCGTAATTGATGAAGTTCACGCCTTCATCGGCAGCGATCGGGGCGAACAAATCCTCTGCCAAATGAATCGCCTCGCCCAAATCACCAAGAACGAAGCGCGGCGCATCGGACTATCGGCCACCTTGGGCGACTACAGCATGGCCGAAAAGTGGATGTGCGCGGGCACCAAACGCCAAGTCATCACCCCCTCGATCACAGGGGTCGGTCGCCAGATTCATCTGTCCTTGGAGCATTTCTACGATCCCGGATTGGTCGTGCGGGCACAGGGCGACGATCGGGATGAATGCTTCAATCCCTATCATTTGCACTTGTTCAAAGAAACCCGCAATCAGAAATGTTTGGTGTTCGCCAATGGCCGCACGGCAACGGAGGAAACGATCGCGTCAATGCGAGAAATCGCCTTAGCGAAGGGCTTCCCCGATGTCTATCACGTCCACCACGGCAGCATTTCCGCCGAACTGCGGGAGTTGGCGGAAGCAGCCATGCGGACGCCGGATCAGCCTGCCGTTACCGCCGCCACCGTGACCTTTGAAATGGGCATCGATCTGGGCCAACTCGATCGGGTGATTCAACTCGAAGCACCATCCTCCGTCGCCAGTTTCTTGCAGCGGTTGGGGCGATCGGGCCGTCGCAGTAATGCCTCAGAAATGTGGTTTGTCTGCGCCGAAGATACGCCATCGGGTGAAGAAACCCTGCCGGAAATGGTGCCCTGGCAATTGCTCCAATCGATCGCGGTGATCCAGCTCTATCTCGAAGAGAAATGGATCGAACCGCCCGTGGCACAGCAGTATCCCTACAGTCTGCTGTTCCACCAAACCCTGAGCATTCTGGCGTCCCAGGGGGAACTCACGCCCGCCCAGTTGGCCCAGCAAGTATTGACGCTTTCGACTTTTAGTTCCATTACTCAATATGACTATCGACGGTTGCTGCGGCATTGGATGGATCAAGATCTAATCGAGCAAACCCCCGAGGGCACGTTGATTATCGGCATCGCCGCCGAGCGAATTGTGAACAATTTCAAGTTCTACGCAATCTTCCCCGACAACGAGGAATATCAAGTTAAGTTCAACAACCAGTCGATCGGCACAATCATGGTGCCACCCACCGAAGGCGATCGGGTCTCCCTTGCGGGCCGCACCTGGGAAGTAGTCGATGTTGATCCCAATCGCCGAGTGGCCAAAGTCATGGCCACCAAACGCCCCGCCAATGCCAGCTCCTGGCGCGGCACCGGCGGCGACATTCACGACAAAGTGCTCCAGCGGATGAAGCGGGTGCTGGAAGAAGATACGATCTATCCCTATTTACAAAAAAATGCCCGGAATCGGCTGAAACTAGCGCGGCAAGTCGCCCGTGAACAGGGGATCTTGCGCAATCCTGTGACGTTGATGGAAGATGGCTATGCCTGTATCTTCCCTTGGGTCGGCAGTGCGGCATTCCGCACGCTGGAACGTTATCTCCGCTTCCATTGCAAACCGGTGTTGAAAACCAAAGGGATTAAGGGCCGATCGCCCTATTTCATCGTCGTGAATCTCGGCAAATGCCCGATCGCCAATCTGGAGCAAGAAATCAAAGCGATCGGCAACTCCGCCGTCAAACCGGAGCAGCTAATGGATGTGGATGAAGTGCCGAAGATCCAGAAATACGACGAGTTCATCTTGCCGGAAATGCTGCGACAGGCGTTTATGCATGATTCGTTGAATCTGGAAGGTTTGGCCGCGATCGTGAAGCAGTGGTCTTAGGCTGATGGGGGCTAGTCATTCGCACTAGTCCCCCTTCCACCAATCGGCTTGAATGCCCTGTTGACGTAATTTTTCCAGAATATTGTCGGCTTGATAGCGAAACAGATCATTGATCCGCCAGGTAGCCGATCGATGCAGCTGTGACATTACTGCCATCAATGCTTGATCTTGAAGATTGGGATCAAGCATCCTCACCCACGATCGCGCCATCGCTGGCGTTGCCGCATTTCGAACACCATATAATTTCCTGACCACCTTCCAGCCCCAACGACTTCAGCCCAAGCACGAGCGGAATGCGACATTCAGGGCAGACTCCCGTTACGGATTTTGTTTGAGCCATGTGGTCAAATCCTCGATCGACTCAGGACTGAGCAAAGCGTTGAGCAAGATCTCCAATTGCGCCAAGTCCATTTTTGAAATTCGCTTAGTGGTTCGCTGGTCGAGCGCTGTAAACCGTTGCTCGAGTAACCGCAATATCATCGCTAGGCGCTCTTTTTGAATCCCTTCTTGGACGCCTTCGGCCTTGGCTTCTTGATAAACCCGCGTTTTCCGCAAGCCTGCTTCGATTCCCAGCATTTTCTCTACCTCTTGTTGTGATAGTTTGCTGAACTGGTAGACCATGATGGTGGTTACCATATCCATTATTGCGCGAATTTCCGTCTTCGATCCAGTGGCCTGCGATCGCGCCAGTAGCTGACGGGCGACTTCCGGGGCCTGACGTTTTTTGGTGTTGGTCAACATCATTAACGCCAGACCGATCGGCACGTTCTGGATATCCCCTAACTCGTCGAGATAGATCCGATGCACCCTTGGCCCATTCAGCAGATCGGCATAGGGATGGATGATCGATTGTTCCTTTGACCGGGTGGGATAAATCACCACGGCCCGCCAATCGTCAAAGCGTCGCCGATTGCGATAGAAATACAGCAGCGATTCGCCAAACAACCGCTCATAAAGCTGTTGATCCTTCTGAAACTGGACTTCGCAGAAATACACCACGCCATCCTTCTGTCGCCTCGGTGGCAAAAAGACGCCATCGATCGTGAATGTTGGTTCCTTCACGGCAACCGAATCAAAGGTGTATTTTGTCGCCTGATCCGGCGATTGCCCGAGCATCTCAAACAAAATTGCGGGTGATTGCTGAAACAGTTTGTAGAAAATTGAATCCCGTCGCACAAGCGGTCAACCTCAAGCCAACCCATCAATTGTACTAATTTTGGATTGAAAGCCGCCTCTGCCGGGAGACATACGACTGCTGGCGATATTGCGGGATGTCAATCAACCCCGCATCAATCAGCCCAATGGCTCGCGCCCAGGCACCACCGCATGGATAAATTCACTCCCCGAGGTGGGAGAATCCCGGTAGTAGCGGGCCGCATCGGGTTTGCCCCAGCCTAGCTGCAAGATCACTTCCAACCGATCGCCCGTCCCATGGTGGGCGATCGTCGCCCATTCCGATCGGGCAATCAGTGCATAGAGCCGATCACGATCGGTCAGGGGCGTAAATCGATTGCCGTGGGACACACTGAGGAAGTGCGCCAACGTTGCCGTCACCTGTTGCCAAAAAATTAATACGTCCGTCTTTGCCGCCCACAACACCCGCAAATCCTGGTTCAAACTCGCCAACTGCGGATCAATGTGGGGGAAATTGAGGGTGCGATGCCCGATCGTCACGGTTTGCCAGACGATGCCAGAAACTTGATATTCGTGCTGGTATTGGTGGATCGTGTCGCGGAAGTTTTCGTAGGCGGTGAACTTCTGGATGCCCGTGGGTTCGATCAGTCGATCGATCACGTGATTGTGGCCCGAGGGTTGGGCCGCGAGATTGAGCCGTTGGCCGCTGATGCAGGCGCGGCGCTCCTCGTCCAGGATTTGGATTAAGGCTTCGGTGCTGTAGACCCGCTTCATCATCACCTCGGGGTGGATACAACAATCCCTCCAAAAATGGGGGGCATCATGGAGGGATTGCTGCGAAAAACACGCACTCAAATCTGAATCTGAGCGATAGAGCAACTAGAAAACAATCGATCGTTCCAATACCGTGAGTATAGCGCGATGATTTACGGCGGTGAGCCAGATTGTGAGAATTGTTTGCATTCCCGTGCCGTCTGCTAGTTCAGCTCGCCGCTGACTTCGTTCAGGGGACGGCGTTGCAGCGCACTCGACTGTTCGCGCGGCAGCAAATCAAAAATCGATCGCATGACATCATCCATGGACTCAAAGGACGCCTGCCCGCCCGCGTCAAATTTGACATTGCCCTGGGGATCAAAGATCACCGTTTGGGGCACATAGCCTTTGTAGTAATAGCCCGGTTCGCTCTTGTCGTAGCTGTCCTTCGCGGGAATGGAATCGACCCGGATCGGCAGGAAGTTGGTGACCTTGGAATACGAACCTTGGAGATTCGAGACTTTGATCGAAAATTCTTTGCAGTCGCGGCTGTCATCGACGTAGAACACCATCACCGCCGCTTTGCCCTGCTTAATCGTGGTGGCAAGGTCATTTTTGGGCGGGACGATCGAGCCATTCCCGGCATAAAGGGCGAAAATCTCACCATCGAAATTGTCGTCGGTTAGCCCGGCCTGAGCGGGTTGGATCAGCAGGCTGACGATCGCCAAGGCGAGGCTGACGATCGCCCCCCACCACTTGAGATCGGTAAAAAATTGCTGGAGTGATTGCTGACAGCGGATCCAACCAAGTTTCATAAAGCGTTTGGAAAAGTGAATTGCGGGAAATCATGCTTTCCTAGATTACTCGGTATCGGTGCGGGTTGGGCAATCGCGGCGGGCCAACCATTGGTGCAGGCGGTCAAAGGGGAACGTAGCGCGGCGATCGAAGTTCGACGCCAGGGCCAACAGCAGGCCACCAATCACAACGATCGGTTCTTCCAGCGAAAACTGCTTCAGCCAGCCCCAAAGCTGCGCCAAGCCAAACAACACGGAAAAAGAGGCAATCGCAAATCGAATATTCATCAGCGCGCAGTTCCAGAAACAGGGGAGCGATTTGTCTAGTAGATTACGCCCGATCGGGTCGATCGGCAAAGAATTTACCGAAAATTGGCGTGGGGGTGATGCGCGCGATCTTGAACTTTGTCAAGGGGTTGCGCTGAACTTGTATTCAGTATATATGTACTTACATCAGTAATTGAAGTTTCAGTTATTGGATTGTCCCGATCGGTGGCGGATTGCAATCAGCTTGGGCTGCGTAGAAGAGGCTCCATTACAACCCTGATTGCCATTCGCTGCCGCTTTTTTGGGCTAATTGATCGCCAGAATGACCACAGACGGGTACACTATCAATCCGGAATGCTGTGCATTAAGGCCCATTGGGGCAACCTAACAATATTACCAATCGATCGATCAAACCCGCTCCTCCTATGTCTCAATCCCCCGCCGACCGCATTCCCGAACTCTGCAAATTGCTGCAAACCGCCAGCTATGAGTACTATGCGTTGGATACCCCGACGATGGAAGATGCAGTGTATGACCAGTTGTATCGGGAATTGCAAACATTAGAAGCGTTGCATCCGGCCCTGATTGCCCCGGATAGTCCGACGCAGCGCGTCGGCGAACGGCCCGCCAGTCAGTTTGGGTCGCTGAAACATAATGTGCCGCTCTACAGTTTGGAGAACGCCTTCGATCGGGCGGATTTGGTCAAGTGGGAAGAACGGTGGCAACGGGTGGAAGATGCCCTGAAGTTCGACTACGTTTGTGAATTGAAAATCGATGGGAATGCCATGGCGCTGACCTACGAAAACGGCATTCTGATACGCGGGGTCACCCGTGGGGACGGGATCACGGGTGAAGATATTACGCCCAATGTCAAGACGATTCGCTCGATTCCGCTGCGACTGGCGATCGCCAATCCGCCGCCGATCGTTGAAGTCCGGGGCGAGGCATTTTTGCCCAATGATGTGTTCGATGCGATTAACCAAGAACGCACCACCAAAGGCGAGCAATTATTTGCCAATCCGCGCAATGCGGCGGCGGGCACTTTGCGCCAACTGGATCCGAAGATTGTGGCCGCGCGCAAGTTGGATTTCTTTGCGTACACCATGCACTTGCCCCAGGGCGGCGCGTTACCCAGCAGCCAGTGGGAGTCATTGGAATTATTGAAAGCCATGGGCTTCCGCGTGAATCCGAATCGGGAAGTTTGCGCGGATTTAAATGCGATCGTCGCCTACTGCGATCGCTGGAATACCGATCGGCATGATTTGGCCTACATGACCGATGGCGTCGTGATTAAAGTCAACGGCTTGGAATTGCAAGAACGGCTCGGCTTTACCCACAAATTTCCCCGCTGGGCGATCGCCTTCAAATACCCCGCCGAAGAAGCCCCCACGATCCTCGAAAGTGTCACCTTCCAAGTCGGGCGCACCGGAGCCGTGACCCCCGTGGCGGAACTGCGGCCCGTGCAATTGGCCGGAACCACAGTGTCGCGGGCGACCTTGCACAACGCCGATCGATTGGCCGAATTGGACTTGCATATTCACGACACGATCGTCGTGCGCAAAGCCGGAGAAATCATTCCCGAAGTCCTGCGGGTGCTACCCGAACTGCGGCCCGCCGGGGCCGTGCGCTGCGTCATGCCGACCCACTGCCCCGAATGCACCGCACTGCTCGTGAAGCCCGTTGATCAGGCCGTGACGCGCTGTGTGAATCCAATTTGCCCCGCGATCGTTCGCGGCGCGCTGATCCATTGGGTCAGTCGGGGGGCGCTGGACATTAATAGTGTGGGCGAGAAGTTGGTGACGCAGTTGCTCGATGCGGGATTGGTCAAGTCGATCGCCGATTTGTACAATTTGACAGTGGATCAGCTGATGGGACTCGATCGCATGGGCCAAAAATCCGCCGAAAAAGTGGTCGATGCATTAGCCAAATCACGATCGCAGCCTTGGGCGCGGGTGCTCTACGGCCTCGGGATCCCGCTGATCGGCAGCAGCAATGCCCAAATTCTGAGTGAAGAATTTCCCACGGTGGAAGCCTTAGCCGCCGCCCCGATCGCCACCATCAGTTCAATCTTTGGCATCGGCGAAGAGATTGCCCAGTCGGTGAGTCAATGGTTCCAACTGCCAGAAAATCAGCAATTGATCGCCGGGCTACGATCGGCGGGCTTGCAATTGCAGGGCGACGGGAAGCCCAGTGGCCCGATCGTCGAAACCGCGATCACCGGCAAAACCTTTGTGGTGACGGGCACCTTACCGACGCTGAAACGCGACGAAGCGAAGGACTTGATCCGCCAATCCGGCGGCAAAGTCACGGACTCAGTCAGCAAAAATACCAGCTTTGTGGTGGTGGGGGAAGACGCGGGATCAAAGCTGGCAAAGGCTCAGAGTCTGGGGATCACAATTCTGTCCGAGGCTGAGTTGTTGGAATTGGTCGGTTCGGCGGCGCTCACCGAGCTTTAACTTGACTGACTCCGCATAATGCCCACGCCGATCGCCCAAAACAAAACCCCCATCAATAAGACGGGGGTTCGATCGAAAGCTGGTGACAAGACTCGAACTTGCGGCCGGCTGATTACAAATCAGCTGCTCTACCAACTGAGCTACACCAGCATAGTACTCAATCAGTATAACCATAAGGTGCCGCACTGGCGCAAACTTTCTGCGGAATTTTCCGCCCATCGCCCGTAATCTACAGGTAAGCGGCCCGGATGCCCCAAGCAACGAAGAGGAGAATGCTGCCGAGAACGATCATCGAGGATAGGATGATTGCACCGGGGCTGTCGGCTCCGTCGAGTTTGATCAGGTCGCGATTCGATGATGATGTAGCCATACGAGAAACTCCTTTATCCCCACTGGGGTCTTGAACGATCGAATGTGTCGTGATTTTACGTAAAATGGAGCGATGTATCGTGGCGCTTCATTAACATCACTCTAATGGCTCCCTCGGAACCGACCCAGTGATCTCGTACCGGATCGGTATTAAGTTTTGCAAGCATCTCTCATCTATTGTCACCGGACGGCTCATAAAATGACGCAGTCGTAACATCGCGCCTGGGGTCTGGTCAGGGTTATGGTTAATTGATCGATTGTTGATTTATTCGCTAGGCAATGGTTGCATGAAAATTGTGGGGTTGGTTTTGGTGGCACTGGTGGTGCTGATCGGATTGATTGAGTTGGGATTGCGCTATGGCTTTGGCTTTGGTCGCCCACTGATTTATCAAGCTGATCCGGAGATTGGCTATCTGATTGCGCCGAGTCAATCAACGCGACGCTTCGGCAATCAAATCGTGATCAATCAATATTCCATGCGATCGGCGGCGATCGCCCCCCAACGTCCCGATTCAACGTTGCGTGTTTTGATCATTGGTGATTCGGTCGCGAATGGCGGCTGGTGGACGGATCAAGCCAATACCATTTCCGAGGTGCTGAAGGCAAAATTGACCGATGACGCCGCCCCAGTCGAAGTCTTAAATGCCTCCGCCAATTCCTGGGGACCCCGGAATGAATTGGCTTACCTGAATCGCTTCGGATTATTTGGATCACAGTATTTAGTCTTGATTATTAATACTGATGACCTGTTTTCCACAACGCCAACGTCATTGGTGGTCGGCGTCGATCGCAATTACCCCGATCGCTTGCCATCTGGGGCGATCGCCGAAGTTGTGCAGCGTTATGTCTGGCCCGCGCCCGCCCCTTCGCCCCAATTACAAATTGTCCAATCCGAAGGCGGCGATCGGGTCGAGAAAAACCTCGAAGCGATCCGCCAGATCCAGGAATTAGCCACCCGATCGGGGGCCAAATTGCTCCTGGTGATGACGCCGTTGTTGCGCGAAGTCAACGCGCCGGGGCCAAAGGATTATGAATTAGTCGCCCGATCGCGCTTGCAACAATTCACCATCGCCCATCCGATCGACTACATTGACGCTCTGACGTTCTTCCCCGCCGCCCACCTCGCCCAGCCGCTTTACCACGATCACATCCATCTCAACGCCGTGGGGAACCAGCAGGTGAGCGATCGGATTGCCCAATGGGTGCGGGGAAAAGGGGAATTAAGTCGGTAGAATTGAGGCTGTTGTCAGGTGCAATCGATGGGGCTGGATTTTTGGGCGAAGACGAGCGGCACTTGGTTAAATGTATTGACGGTGGTGGCGGGGACGGGGTTGGGATTGCTGTTTGGCGATCGGTTGGCGCAGCGGTTTCAGCAGGTGATTACCCAGGCTTTGGGCTTGGTGGTGCTGTACTTGGGTGTGACGATGGCGGGCAGTATGTTAACGGTGCGGGCGGGGTCGATCGATGGCCTGATCTTGGCGCTGTTGGCGTTGGTGTTGGGCGGGCTATTGGGCGAGTGGCTGAATCTGGAAGCGCGGTTGCAGCAGGTGGGCGATTGGCTGAAGGGGAAGTTTCGGGGTGGGGGACGGTTTACCGAAGGATTTGTGGCGACGAGTCTGCTGTTCTGTGTCGGGCCAATGGCGATCGTCGGTTGTCTGAATAACGGCCTGGCCGGAAATGATGATCTGCTGACGGTGAAGGCGGTAATGGATGGCATTGCGGCGATCGCCTTTAGCAGTATCTATGGCATTGGCGTGGGATTTTCGGCATTGCCAATTCTGATCTACCAAGGTGCCCTGTCCCTGGCCGCCGGAATACTATCCACAACGCTAGTTGATCCAGCCCGCGATCCACGGGTGCGGTTGATCGCCGGGGTGGGGGGATTGATGGTGATGGGGATTGGGCTGAATTTGTTAGAGATCCAGAAAATTCGGGTCAGTTCATTTCTCCCGGCTTTGGCTCTAGCGCCGCTGTTATACTGGCTGGCACAGCATCTGAGCTAACGTGACCTTCATGCCACAGATGCACTCCATCGATCATCTTCGGATTACTACCGCTGATATAAAAGATGCATCATCGCCGTGAGTCTCGCAGCAGAATACAAACATTTCCGCGACATTTCGAAAATATTTTCGAAATTGTTTATGCAAATTGCTTAGATCGGGGTATACATATAAGTAGTCACAATCTTCTATTCACAATTAAAGGACAATCCACATGGCTGGAGCAAAACGTCGATCGCCGACTTCCACGTTGGTCACGAAGCATTCGATTCAAAACGCCGGTTCGATCCTCGGTGGCTTACCCGAAAAGCCCAAGGAAATCTGGTCATTGCGGGAAGCGATCGATGCGCTAAAGGATGAAATCACATTGGCCCTCGATCGGGGTTATACCTATCCTGAAATTTCGCAGATGCTGACCACGCGCGGCGTCGAAATCAGCGCTTCGACCTTGAAGTACTACCTCTCTTCGGTCAAGCGCCAAGACCCGAACGCCAAGCCCCGTCGTCGGCGTCGCACCTTGGGCGCAGGCATCAGTGCCGATAGCCTGAACCTGGGTGTAAGTGATGCCCCCGTCGCACCCAAGCGCCGTGGCCGCACACCGGGTTCAAAGAACCTCACCCCAGCGGAGAAGGCGGCAGCGAAGGCCGCTAAAGTGCCCGCAAAGCGGGGACCCAAGCCCAAGGTGAAAGCAGTTGATGAAGCCGTGCCCGTGAAGACGCGCAAGCCCCGCACGCCCAAGGCCGAGATGGCCGCCAAGAAAGCCGCTGCCGCTGCCGCCAAGGCGACTGCCACCCCAAAAACCGTTGCGGTGAAGAAAACGGCGACTAAAGTCGCTGCCGTCAAGAAAACAGCGGTGAAGGCCACGACGGAGAAGGCGGCAACTGCGAAGAAAACCGCCGTCAAGAAGACTGCCGTCAAGGATACCGCCGCTAAGACCACGGCAACAAAGGCCAAGACTGGCACGGGTCGCGGTCGTCGCAAAGCGACAGCATAATCGCATCGCGCTGGATGTGATGGATTAATCCCAAAAATGCGCCCGGAGGATGTATTCTCCGGGCGCATTTTTGTGTGATGATCGCACAGGTGTGATGATCTGTTTGGAATTCCTGCCGATGCCACTTGAAACCTTCTGGATGCCATTTACCGCCAATCGCCAGTTCAAGGCCCAGCCTCGGCTGTTGGCAACGGCGAAGGATATGCACTATACCAGCGCGGATGGCCGATCGATTCTGGATGCGACGGCAGGACTCTGGTGTGTGAATGCCGGACATTGTCGCAGCGCGATCGCCCAGGCCATCGCGACGCAAGCCCAAACCCTCGACTATGCCCCCACATTTCAGATGGGGCATCCATTGCCATTTACATTGGCCGATCGATTAGTGGCGCTGTTGCCGGGGGATCTGAATCGTGTCTTCTTCACCAACTCTGGATCGGAAGCCGTAGACACCGCGTTGAAAATGGCCTTAGCCTACCATCAGGCCAACGGGGACAGCCGTCGCACCCGATTAATTGGGCGCGAGCGGGGCTATCACGGCGTCGGCTTTGGCGGAATTTCGGTGGGCGGAATTGCCGGGAATCGGCAATATGCGGGGAGTTTGCTACCGGGCGTCGATCATCTGCCACACACCCACAATCTGGAGAAAAATGCGTTTAGCCGGGGCGAACCGCTGTGGGGAGCCGATTTAGCCGATGATCTGGAGCGGATTGTGGCGCTGCATGGGGCGGCGACGATCGCGGCGGTGATTGTCGAACCCGTTGCCGGATCGACGGGTGTCCTGATCCCACCCCAGGGCTATCTGCAACGACTCCGATCGATCTGCGATCGCCATGGGATTTTGTTGATCTTCGATGAAGTGATTACTGGATTTGGTCGATTGGGAACGCCCTTTGCCGCGGATTACTTTGGCGTCATCCCGGATCTCATGGCCGTGGCCAAGGGCCTGACCAATGGCGCAGTGCCCATGGGCGCGGTGTTTGCGCGGCAGGGGATTTACGAAGCCATGCAGCAAGGTGCCGCATCGACGATCGACTTCTTTCATGGCTACACCTATTCCGGTCATCCCCTGGCCTGTGCCGCCGCGATCGCCACGTTGGACATTTACGCCAATGAGGGATTATTTGCGCGGGCGCGATCGTTGAGTGGCGATTGGGCGGACGCCATGCATGGTTTACGGGGTTTACCGCATGTGATCGATATTCGCAACCTGGGCCTGATTGCCGGGATTGAACTGGCACCAAGGCCCGGTCAGCCGGGGAAACGCGCCTACGATGTGTTTGTCGCCTGTTTTGAGGCGGGGCTATTAATCCGGGTGACGGGTGATATTATTGCCCTGTCGCCGCCGTTGATCATTGACCGATCGCAAATCGACCAAATCATCGATCGGTTAACTGCGGTATTGAAACAAGTTAACTAGTTGTTGCGCCCAATTCTGAGGGCTTTAAATTGCTCATTTGGATGTGTGATAATGTTGCCCCATGTTTCCCGATCGGCCCCGCCCCAATATTCGATCGTCGTGCCGATCTACAACGAGGTCGAAAATCTACCGGAGTTGCAGCGCCGATTAACCGCCGTGATGGCCCAATTAGATGGCCCGGTGGAATGCATTTTGGTGAACGATGGCAGCCGCGATCGCAGTCTCGATCTCATGCGCCAAATCCACCAAGCCGATCCCCGCTTCTGCTACGTCAGCTTGGCGCGCAACTTTGGCCATCAAATTGCCGTGACGGCGGGACTGCACCAAGCGCGGGGTGAGGCCGTGGTGATCATGGACGCCGATTTGCAAGATCCGCCGGAACTGATGCTGGAAATGATTGCCGTTTGGCGATCGGGGTATGAAGTGGTCTACGCCAAACGCCAACAACGCCGCAGCGAATCCTGGTTCAAACGGGTCTGTGCCTATGGGTTTTATCGGGTATTGCGGCAACTCGCTGATGTGGAAATTCCCACCGATACGGGGGATTTTTGTCTCCTCGATCGACGGGTGGTGCAGACCTTGAATGCCATGCCCGAACGAGTGCGTTACCTGCGGGGCCTACGATCGTGGGTGGGGTTTCGGCAAACGGCGGTGGAATTTGAGCGTGATCCGCGCCATGCGGGTAGCGTCAAATACACCTTTCGCAAGTCCCTGAAGTTAGCGATTAATGGCATTGTTTCGTTTTCCCAGGTGCCGTTGCGGCTTTCGACTTACGTGGGATTGGTCGCCGCGATCGTCGCATTGGGCATGGCGGGTTTGATTTTATACTGGCGATTAGTAATTCCCAATTCGCCTTTGACCGGATTTGCCTTAATCCTGGTGGCGATCTTTTTTCTCGGGGCGGTGCAACTGGTGAGTATTGGCATTCTGGGCGAATATGTGGGCCGAATTTACGAAGAGGTCAAAGGTCGGCCCCTGTACACGATCGGCGAGATTGCGGGCGTTGAACCGATTTCAACGCGGGGTCGATTGGATGGGATTGAGTTGCCCCGATCGGCGACCACACGGGACTAAAAAAAACGGGCGATCGCGCCGTCGCAATTGCCCGTTGATGCTCACTTTCAGTCTCGATACATGGAAAACGCAAACCCTGAAATGTGTTACCGAGTGATTCGGATTGATTGACGTCGATCGACCTCCTCCGGTGGTTAGGGAATGAATGTGGACGGGATCAATCGGGCAGTTTAGCCGCGACGACGCAGGCGCTTCATGCCGAAGACAGTGGCGGCCAATGCCACCAAACCAGCCGCAGCCGCAGGCTCGGGCACATCTTGGCCGTTCAAGTAGTTGACGTTCTTCTCACCGATATCCACCACGAACACCGTGTCATTGAAGTCACGATCGGAGTTCTCACCGAACTTACCAGCAGCGCTGCCGCCTTTACCGTAGAGATCTTCGAAGCCCATCACCAGGTACTTCTTACCGTAGGTGTAGGAGACGACGTGCTGCAAGCCATCCGCATTCTGCGCGTTTTGAGTGCCGTAGGTGTAAGCGTTGTTACCGCGAGTCAAGCCGTTGCCGCGCAGGAAGAAGTCAAGCTGCGTGCCGCCTTTGACTGCGCCCATTTTCACGGTGTCGCCCAGCTTCAAGGTGTTGCCGCCCCAGTCGCCGACACAAGCGACGCCATCGGTTTTGCCCGAGCACGCAATGTCATTGAACAACAATCCCGTCTTCGTCGTGGCACCCACAGCGCCGAAGGCGAGCTGGTTGCGGTAGCCTGCGCCTTCGTTCACGAAGGAAACTTTAACATCGTGGTCGTACTTCAGGAACAGCTTGCTGGCGTCCACTTTCTTTTGGCCGCTGTTCGCTACTTCGACCCGCTCCGACTGCACGAATTTCTGAAAATCTTGGTGGTTGAAGCCTTGGCTTGCGCCGCTGAAAATTGTCGATTGCTGCCAGCTATTATTCCAGGTGAAGGCGGAAGCGGAAGAAGCCTGAGCGATCGTCCCAGTGACAGCCGCTGCGGCGATGAATAGACCAGTGATGAGTTTGTGGTTGAACATAATTGAGAGAGCCAAATTTACTAATCGGGAACAATTGGGTTTTGCGTATCGAGCGAGCTGCGTTTCTCGCTCTCCTCATTTGTAACAAAGGACACCCACCCTCTGTGTGGCTTTTGGCCAGGTTTGATGCGGGCTTTATCGGATTGGGCAGTTTTCAGAGAACCTACGGGAAGGGCGATCGGGCAAATCCGGGAGAAACTTTTAGCCCGTCTACAGAAATATGTAGATCTACGTAGTTTATTGATTTAATCGCTGCACTTTAAACGATCGACGTAAACTTTGATCGTGATCTACGGAGCCTGGGCCGATCGCGCCCCCCAGAGATCGCGGGGGTTTTGGGGGTTGGGCGGTGATCGCGCGATCGATTGGGCGGTTTTCGGTCAGGTAATCTTTAACGTCACACCGTAAAATAAAGCAACTAATGTCAAGCTCATTCTCGCAAAGTAGCAACAACCCATGATCTTCGGCCTATTCGATAAAAAGTCTGCCATGCCTGCCGCGCAGGATGCCTTACCGGGACGATCGCAGTCCATGCCCGTGCCCGCCAAACACTATGTCAATGGCAATCCGATCAAAGCCCCCTTCCCCGCTGGAATGGAACTCGCGATGTTTGGGCTGGGCTGTTTCTGGGGAGCGGAGCGGAAGTTTTGGCAGCAAGCCGGGGTGTATTCGACGGCGGTGGGTTATGCCGCTGGCTTCACGCCAAATCCGAGCTATCAGGAAGTGTGCTCCGGAAAGACGGGCCATAATGAAGTGGTCTTGGTGGCCTATGACCCCACGTTGGTCAGCTACGGTGACTTGCTCAAACTATTCTGGGAAAGCCACAACCCCACCCAAGGGATGCAGCAAGGCAATGACAAGGGGACGCAATACCGATCGGGCGTCTACACCTATAATGATGCGCAAAAATCCCTGGCTGAGGCATCGAAGGCGAAGTATGAAGCGGCCTTAGCGGCTGCGGGATATAACGCGATTACGACGGAAGTGATTGCTGCGCCGGAGTTTTATTATGCGGAGGAGTATCACCAGCAGTATCTGGCGAAGAATCCGAATGGGTATTGTGGGTTGGGTGGCACGAATGTCGCCTGTGCGATTTAGGTTGCGGGGTTGATTGATCAATTTGGGGGCATGGCTACGGCTGTGTCCTTTTTGGGATGGGTGACACGTTTTTCGATCGTTTGGGTGGTCATCATCATTTTTCAATCTACCAGGTAGTCTCGGTTTAACTCAATCGATCGATGGGGGGGGTGAGATCGCCGCAATTCCAAATTCAAAGACTACGCCGTGGCCCGCCTTGGGTTAAAACCCCAGGCTCATAGCTGAAACCAGCTAAAGCAGGTTGAACATCGATGACTCACATCCGGTTTAACCCGTTTCAACGGGTTTGTGCTGTGAGCCTGGGGTTTTAACCCAAGGCGGATGGTGCGATCACCCAGTTTCCACGAAAGTTATGTTTGAATTTGGAATTGCTGACGCGATCGCCACAATTCCAAATTCGAATATTCTGAATTTACCGATCGCGCCCTCGCACCAACCAATAGCCAATCCCCAAAAGCCCGATCGCGCCAAGGCTAAACAACCCTGGAAATAGCCACGGAAGCTCAATTTCCGTAGATGTGAATGTGATCGTATCTTTAGTCGTCACTTCACTCATTGGGACAGGCATATCGGTTTTCCCCGGTTGCACCGTCACTTCATACTTCAACTCAAACGGCTGAAACGCTTCCGAAGTTTTCGCTTTGCCGCTGAAAATCAATTGATAGATCCCCACCTGCGGGAACACCATTTCCCCGCCCGGAATACCTTGGTATTGTTCCGCATTAATCGCTTTGAGTGGGACGATCGCAATGGGCTTTTCACCTTGCTGCACCGCCAACTGACAATCGCAATCACTCAAAGGAATCGGAGTGCCACCCGCTTTGGTCAGCGCAAACCAAATCGTGGCCGCTTCTCCCGCCTTGGGATTGTGACTCGGTTCGAGGTGAAACGTCGCAGCCACATCACTCGCGGTCTTCACCGTATGACCGATCGCCGGACGCATGACAAGACTGCTGCTCATCACGATCGCGATCGTTCCCAATCCGTTGCGCCATGCCCAATTGTTGTTTCGCTTTGACATACCACTTTTCCTGACCAACCAGCTTCCAACCATAGCGCGATCGGACAGCGAATACACCCAACACCCCCAAACTCAATCCCCCAATCCGCCACCAATGCACAGGACTGAGGGCGATCGCGCCGAGGTAGCTAGAACCCAAAAGTAAGCTGTGAATTGCCACGAGTAGAAATGCGGGCAGACTCAGAAGATGGAGTTGTCGCCAGCGATCGCCGAGCGTTTGCATCATTCGATCGAAACTGGTGCAGGCGAGGGGCGTGAGTAATACCGTCGCGATCGCCCCGGCCATCAACCCCCACTGCTGACTGGGCAACATAAATCGCCAAGCATCAAGATTCCATTCAAAGGTATGGGAAACGCTGTGGATAATATGCGCGATCGATAAAATAAATGCCCCAACCCCCAATCCCCGCCGATATTGCAACGGGGCCGACCACAGTTTCGCGATCGGGCGGGCAATCAGGGCCAGGGCCAGGAGGATTAACGCCGCATGGCCCGTATAATCGACCATTTCGCTATTGCGCGTCACCGTGAGCAGGCCAATCACCAATGTCACCCAACCGCCGAGCCGAAACAGTTGACTGCGGCGGTCTTGGCTGAGCAATGCGGTCGAGCTGCCGACGCCGAGCATCATGGGTGTCGTGCCCAGACCAAAGGCCATCATCGTCAGCGCGCCGAGTTGGGGGTTCCCGGTTTCGGCAGCTTTGATCTGGGCCGCGTAGAGGAAACCACAGGGCATCAGGCCCCAGAGTAAGCCGAGGAAAATTGGCGAAATTCCGGCGAGGCGAAACATTAAACGATTTAACCGATCGTGCAGTTTCCCCAAGGCCGGATGGAGTAATGGCAATTTCGGCAGCCAAGTCGGTTGGATCTGGTGCAGGCCGAACCAGATCAGCAGACTCCCAGTACCGATCGCCAAGCCCTGCCGCAGGCCACTGCCAATTCCGGCCAGTTGGCCCCCAGCGATTAGCACCGAGCCGATCGTCCCAATGCTAAACCCCACCAATCCATAGCTAAAAATCCGCCCCAGATTCAGCAGCAGGTTAAATCCGAGCCGCGACTGCCAGGTTTGGGGCGGCGACGACAGCGAAAACGCCACGGTCAATGGCCCACACATCCCCAGACAATGGCCGAAGCTGCCAAGAAATCCCAGGCTACCCATTAAGAGCAAATCAGTTAGCAGGAAATCGGTCATGGAACCAAGGTGAGTGGGAGGTCATTCATGCGGTCTATTTCCCTGGGGGGATCTTGCCAAACTTCACAGCAGTACCCTCGACATTTCCAGGATATCGCGGCTAGATTGGAATTGGGGCTTGCATAAGTTTAGCGTCCTGGCGCGTTAGATCCGGAATGGATTCAGCGACGTAGTATTGGGAATCGTGGGAGTACAGACGGATGGTGATTCAATTGCAACAGTTACAGTCCTGGTCGTTGATGATCGCGGGGACGATCGCCCTGAGTCTGGGCGGACTCCCGGCCCAAGCCACGCAGGCCATCCCCACCCTACTGACGCCGCACCTCGAACTGGCCGATACACTGACGCAACAACAATTGGCCGACCGATCGATCCAGCAAATTGCCGCCGCTGAGGTATCCGACGCGCAGTTCAAGACGCTGTTTGACCTGGCGAATAAAGTGGCGAATGGGGGCGATTACCCCAAGGCGATCGAGTTTTATGAACAGATCATTGCCAAACTGCGGACATTTTCCTACAAGCCACTGCTGGCTTCGAGTCTCTGGCGGTTGGGTAGTTTTTATCAAGAAGTGAAGGACTATCCCCAATCGTTGAAGAATCTCGAAGAAGCGGCCCAAATCGCCACCTCACTGGGCGATCGGGAACTCCTGAAAAATATCAACATGAGTCGGCGCTTAAGTACGAATGATTTAGCCAATCAAGCGCTCACCGCCCAGCAATATGCCAAAGCGACGACTTTATTCGAGCAGAGTTTGGGATTGGCGCAGCAGACGGGGGACGACAGTGGGCAGGTGGTGGCGCTGTTGAAGTTGGCGGAGATCCAGCGCGACCAGCAGTATTATCGTCAAGCAATTCCGTTGCTGGAACGGGCGCTGCCCCTGGCGAAAACGGATGCGCTCCAACAAACGGCGTTGCTAATGGTTTTGGGTCGCACCCATGATGACCTGTCGGAATATCCCCAAGCCCAGAAATATTATCAGGCCGCCTTGAAAATCGCCCGCGATCGGAATGATGGCTTACAGATCGCGGTGATTCTGAACAATATTGGGACAATCAACCTGAATCAAGGCGATTTTCGGGGGGCGATGGATTTGTTTAAGCAGGGTTTGGCCACGGCCCAGGCCCAAAAGCAACGCTACAACGGGACGATCACCCCGGCCAATCTGGATCAATATTGTCAGCAGGCCCAAACGGCAAGTGATCAGTTCTATGCGTTACTCAAGCAGTTTTGTGGGACGGGACTGCCCAAGCCACTGCTGGCGGCGAAGGTGAATGAACTGTTCCAGACCTACCGCACCACGATTCTGACCTTGGAAGGGAATTCGCTGAATAATCTCGGCATTCTCGAACGACGATTTGGCAATTACAAAGGCGCGATCGCCAACTACCAAACCGCCCTGGAGATTCAGCAACCCTTAAATAATCCCCGCCTCGATAGTACGGGCTGGAATAATATCGGCGACGTATATGCGATTCAGGGCGACTACGCCGCCGCCCTGACCAACTATGAAAAAAGTCTGGGGCTGTCACGCCAAGCGGGCAATCGCAATCAAATTGCTTCCACGACCAGTAATATCGCCCAGGTATATCAGGCCCAAGGCCAGCTTCAGCGATCGCTCGTCACCAACCAGGAAGCCTTGACCATGCTGCGGGCGATCGGCGATCGCCCGCAGGAAGCCACAGTACTAAATAACCGTTCCACCACCTATGTCGCCTTGGCCCAATACGACCAAGCCCAGCAATTGGTGCAGCAATCATTGAAAATTTATCGCGAATTGAACGACAAAGCCGGGGAAGGTGTCAGCTTGAATAACCTGGCGATCGTCGTGGGGCAAGCGGGGGATTATGACCAGTCGATCAAGCTGCATGAGCAGTCCCTGGCGATTTTTGACAAAATTGGCGAGCGGGAAAAAACCGCAACGGTCTTGGGCAATCTGGGTCGAGCCTACGTTGATCTGGCCCAATATGCCAAGGGCATTGACTATTACAACAAATCCTTGGCGCTGCATGAATCGATCGGGTCAGTCCCCGGCGTTTTATCGACCCAGGGCAACTTGGCGGGGATTTATCGCACATTGGGCCAATATGACAAATCCTTGACGCTGTATCAATCGGTGGCGGCACGATCGACGACGATCGGCGAAAACAACACCATGGGAATTGCCCTGGCGGGCACGGCGAATATTCTACTGGAACGCCAGGATTTTACTGCCGCGAATACGGCGATTCAAACCGCATTGAAGACCCATCGGACTTCTGGAGCAAAACGATCGGAGGTCTATGCCCTAAGGATTTTGGGTAAGTTGCAGGCGCGGCAGAACCAGCCCGATCAAGCCTTGGCGACCTTACAGCAGGGATTGGATTTAACCAAGGATATTGGCCCGTTGGAGGAAAGTCTGCTGGCCCAGGATTTGGCGGAATTGCAATTCGATCGACGGCAGTACGGTGAAGCCCAAACCTACGCGAATCGCGCGATCGGCATTGCGAAAAAAGCCAAATACCAGGATATCGTCGGCAAATCCCTGACGATTTTGGGTCAGGTAAAATTGGCCAGCAATCAAGCCGGACAAGCGATCGCGCCATTCGAGGAAGCCGTGGGTGTCTGGGAGCAACTGCGACCGGGATTGAAGGATAGCGATCAGGTGTCGCTATTTGATACCCAGGCCGAAACCTACAAACTCTGGCAGCAGGCGTTAGTCGCGCAGGGGCAATCGGACAAAGCCTTGGAAGTGGCAGAACGCGGTCGAGCGCGGGCCTTTGTGGAATTGTTCGCCACCAAAACTGGCAAGAATCCGGCGACATTGAGCGCCCCCACCTTAGCCCAAATGAAAACCCTGGCGCAGCAGCAAAACGCGACGCTGGTGGAATATTCCCAAGTAGACGATCGGACACTGTATATCTGGGTGGTCAAACCGACGGGTGAAGTGGTCTTCCGCCAAAGTCAGTTACCCGCACAGGCCAAATCCCTGGCGCGGATGGTGCAGGCATCACGATCGCAAATGGGCGTCCGGGGTCGCCCCTCGATCAAAAAAGTGGCAATTAACAATGTTGAAACATCGCCAGACCAGACGGCGCAGCCGACGCGAGTCAGCGAATTACATCAGATTCTGATTGCGCCGATCGCCCAGGATTTACCCCGTGATCCGAACCAAACGGTGATCTTCATGCCCCAGGGATCGCTGTTCTATGTGCCCTTTGCGGCGTTGGAAGATGCCCAAGGTCAGGTGTTGATTGAACAGCATACGATCGCGATCGCCCCTTCGATTCAGTCCTTGGAATTAACATCGCAATTAAAATCACGGGCGGCGGCCACGGGCGGCAATCTGATTGTCGGGAATCCCACAATTCTCCCGAGCCTGGATCTGCCATCGCTGCCGGGAGCCGAAGCCGAAGCTAAAGCCGTTAGTGCGCTCCTCCAAACCCAGCCACTCCTGGGCGATCGGGCGACAAAATCCGTGGTCTTGAACCAGATGCCCCAGGCCCGAATTATCCATTTCGCCACCCATGGCTTGCTGGATACCTACCGGGGCGATGTGCCGGGAGCCGTCGTATTAGCAGCGGGAAAATCCGAGGTGGATAGTTTGCTCACCGCCAGCGAGATTGCGGATTTGAAACTCAAAGCGGATTTGGTGGTGTTGAGTGCTTGTAGCACGGGGAAAGGCGACATTACGGGCGATGGGGTGATTGGGTTGTCGCGATCGCTCTTTTTGGCCGGGGTGCCGACGGTGATGGTATCGCTGTGGGATGTGGATGATGCGGCGACGGCGCAACTGATGACCACCTTCTATCGCAACTGGCAAAGCGGCAAACTTGACAAGGCCCAAGCCCTGCGCCAAGCGATGCTCGAAACCCGCAAAGCCTATCCCGATCCAAGTCTCTGGGCGGCATTTAACTTAGTGGGAGAAACGCGATAATTGCGTAATCATGATGGGGCCTGCGGTATACTTTCAGTCAGAATCAACTGACCAATCCGACGGCCCTTGCAATGTTACCAGATCCCCAAAATCCACTACCAACGGACAATTTGCCGCCCCGTCGCCGCTTCGATCGAGTGAGCGTGATCCAATTTCTGAAATGGTCGAGTTGTGTTTGTACCGTGGTGGGTGGGGTGCTATTGGCCTCGAAGACGAATTTGAGTCCCTATGGCTTTTTGTTTTTGGCGATGGGATCGAGTCAGATGGTGGCGACGACCTACCTAATGCGCGATCGGGCATTATTTGTCTATTCGGTCTGTGTGTTTTTGTTTGTCGATTGTTTTGGGATTTATCGATGGTTGGTGGTCGGGGATTAGGGGCAGGGGGATGACCGAAGGTTGGTCAGAGCGCAGCGGGCACAAAAGTCGTTATGATGAAGTTACCGGATCACTTCTGGAGTTGATGCAATGCAAATGCAGGTGCCGTTACCTGACGCTTTCGTCCAAGTGGTGCAGCCGCTGTGGGGCAATGTTGAGCGACGGGTGCTAGAAATTTCCGTGATTGAAGCCTACCGTGATGGCCTGATTAGTTGTGGGAAATTGGGCGAGATCCTGGGTTTAGAGTCGCGTTGGGATGCGGAGCAATTTTTGGCCGATCGGGGGGTAGCGTTGCCCTATGATGCGGCGGATTTAGCCCAGGATATGGCCACAATGCGTCAGTTAGAGGCTGAAGGAAAGCTCGCATCACGATGATTGTCGTTTCTGATACGTCACCTTTGTGCTACCTGATCTTAATCGATTTGATTGAAGTACTGCCGCAGTTATATGGGGAAATCGTTGTACCGCAGTGGGTACAAGCTGAGTTAGCGGCGTCCAAATCACCAACGGCGGTGCAACAGTGGATTGCGACCCCGCCGAATTGGTTAGTGGTGCAACCGATTGCGCCGCTGACGGGTGCCGCCTTTGATAATCTCGATCGGGGCGAACGAGAAGCGATCGCCCTGGCTGAAGCATTATCGGCGGATCTAATCATGCTCGACGATCTGGCGGGGCGACGGGTTGCCCAAGCCCAGAATTTGCCAGTGATTGGACTATTAGGTGTATTGAAGTCCGGCGCAAAACGGGATCTTCTAGATTTACGTGAGGCTTTGAACCGATTGCAGAACACCAATTTTCGCGTGTCAGTGAGTCTGGTAAATCAGCTTTTGGATGAACTCAATCGGTGATTCGCTCCGGCTCACGTGCAGGCGTTTTGGTCGGGGATTAGGCGTCGCACCAACTGACGAGGCGGTTTTGTTGGCGACCTTGGATTACGGTGGTGGCCATGATGGTGGCGACGGTGGCTTTGACAGCTTTGAAATGACAGTCGCGATAGAAGGTTTCGGCGAAGGCAGCCGTCGCGATCGGCAAATCCGTCGGATCGATTAAATCCTCAAACGCCAGTCCCAAAGACTCAGGTAAATCGGCGCGATCGGCCCAATCCGCAGGCACAAGACAATTGACCATCGCCATTTTGACATTGGCTTCGAGGTGGTTGAAATAGTTGATATTGCGATCGAGTAATTTGGGGGTGCAGGTGCCGCCATGGGATGGCAGGATGAATTCTGCGTCGAGGGATTTTAGCAAAGTGAAGGATTGGCGCAAGTCGGTAATCGTGTGGTCACCGCCAACTTCGGGAATCGGCGACTCGATCGCGTCCGCCGCGATGATCAGTCGCAATTCGGGAATCCAAATCGCAATGTGATCGATCGTGTGTCCCGGTGTGTGAATTAGTTCGATCGTCAAATCGCCGCCGCGCAGCTGGAGCCGATCGTTAAAGGTCAGATGCGGGGCAACCAATTTCACATTGGCAAAGCGGGTGGGATTGGTACTTTGGTGGCTTTGCAGTTCGGCGACAGCCGCTTCCCGCAGGCGCGTCAGCATATTTTCATGGCCCACGATGATCGCCGGATACGGCCCACTCGGCGCGAAGATTGCATTACCCCAGCAGTGATCCCAATCGGCATGGGTATTGATCACCAAGAGTTGTCGTCCGGCCAAATCGGGTTTAACCGTTTCGATTAATTCCAATGCCAGTTCGGGCGTGGCATAGGTATCGACGATCGCGAGGTATCGATCGGTCGTGATCACGTAGGCATCGACTTCGAGTGCGTGGCGGAAGATCCGCACCCGTCGATCGAGACCGGGATGAATAATGGCTTGAAGATGGCTCATAAGACATATTCATACCATAATCGGAAAATCCTCGACAAGGGGGGCAGGCGCGATCGGTGGCAGCGCCCGTTACCAAAACGGTAATGGCCGCATCAGTCCATGGCCACGTGACCTAGGATGAAGTCACATCCCGTTTGAGGCCAGTGCTCCATGAAACGCCACCTGCGTCGCGCCATCCTACCCACGCTCAGTCTGAGTTTGCTGTTGTTGGCAGCCTGTAGCCGCGCACCCTCCCAGAACGCCCAAACTCAGGCCCCATCCATGGCCGATGAATCATCGTTAAGCGCGTTGAAAGCCCCACAATCCAGCGCGGATAGCGAAAAAATGCTGGCCCAAAATGTCGCTCAACCCGATGCCTCGTCCCCCGCCGTCCCCGCCACCAAACCCCAATTGATTCGGACGGCCTCGCTACAACTGACGGTTCAGGATGTGGACAGCGCGATCGCCGACCTGCGCACCCTGCTCAAACAACAACAGGGCGACCTTT
The DNA here is from genome assembly GCA_031415035.1 of Cyanobacteria bacterium VAR_4_metabat_243. GTDB lineage: Bacteria > Cyanobacteriota > Cyanobacteriia > Leptolyngbyales > Leptolyngbyaceae > Romeriopsis. Next base: position 7,079 of record JANOQX010000170.1, on the reverse strand, counting down.
ACAACTTCAACGATCAGCGCGGCGGCGACGGATCGCGGCGGCAAGTCAGCCTCGAACTCAAAGTCCCCCAAGCCAACCTCGACACCACGATCGAAGCCCTGAGCAAGCTCGGCACAGTGGTCAATACTCAAGTGTCCGCCGATGATGTCACCACCCAAATCGTCGATACCGAAGCCCGACTGAAAAACCTCCGCCAACAGGAAGCCATGACCCAAAAAATCATGGAACGCACGGGTTCCATCAAAGACGTGCTAGCTGTTTCCAAAGAACTCAGCCAAGTCCGCGACCAAATCGAACGCCTCGACGCCCAAGTCAAACAACTCAAAACCCAAGTCGCCTATTCCACCATCAAGCTCCAACTATCCGCCGCGATCGTCGGTGGCCCCGTAAACCCAAACACCTTCGGCCAACAAGTTCACGATCGCTGGAATCGCAGCACACGCGGAGCAAACCAGTTAGTCATTGGCTTAACGCTACTGGGGATTGGTCTGATTCCGTTCCTGCCATTTTTACTGTTGCTAGGCGCGGGGTTGTATATCCTGCGGCGGCAGATGCAGCGCCGTAAACAACGCATCCTGCGGCGACCGGCGACGATCGTTACGCCCGATGTCGATTAGGGGCCAATCGGAAAGGCCCGCACCACCGCCGGATCGATCGTCAGACTAACGTAACTCCCTTCAGCCAATGGCGTCGGCCCAGCGGCCAGGGCCTGGATCACCTGACCCGATGGCAAGACCACCCCATAACGGTATTCCCGGCCCAGAAATTGCCGATCGCTTACGACCATGCGACTTTGCGCGTCCGGTCGCAATTGCACATCTTCCTGCCGAATCATGATTTCACCGATCGGGCTGGTCGTGGGATGGGTTTGGTCCACGGGGAATTGCCCGACTTCAGTGTGCCAGTAGTTTTCCTTCCGTTGGGCGGGCAGAAAATTCGCCTGGGTGACAAAATCCGCCACAAACCGCGATCGGGGATGATGATACAAATCCTCCGGCGCACCAATCTGGGCCAACTGCCCCTGCTGCATCACGCCGACTCGATCGGCGATCGCCAGCGCTTCTTCCTGGTCGTGGGTGACAAAGATCGCCGTGGTGTTGGTGGTTTTGAGGATGCGGCGGATTTCTTGGCGCAGGCGCAGGCGGACTTGCACATCGAGGTTGCTGAGCGGTTCGTCAAGTAGGATGATCGCGGGCTGAGGGGCCAGGGCGCGGGCCAGGGCGACCCGTTGTTGCTGGCCGCCGGAGAGTTCGTGGGGATAGCGCTGTTCGAGTCCGGTGAGTCCGACGAGGGCGATCGCGGCTTGGGTGAGTGAGTGGATTTGGGCGGGGGGAAAGCGGCGACGGCGGGGTTGGGCCAGGCCGAAGGCGATATTTTGGGTGACGGTGAGGTGGGGGAAGAGGGCGTAGTCCTGGAATACCATGCCAATGTTGCGGTCTTCGGGGGGCCGCATTTGCCGATCGTCGGCGATCCGCTGGCCGTCCAGTTCGATGTAGCCCGACTGCGGCGCAGCAAAGCCCGCAATCAAGCGCAGCAACGTGGTTTTGCCGCAGCCCGAGGGGCCGAGTAAGCCGAGGATCTCCCCCGTTGCGAGACTGAAGGACACCCGATCGACCACAAGGCCCGCCTGCGGCGCAAATTGCTGACAAATTGCATGAAGCTGGAGCATTGGCGCGTCGGACATGGGAGAATTATTGAGAGTTTTTCTTAATTAGTATGTCATTCTCTGTTCGTCGTTGGCAATCACGCCTTGCTTTTTTCCGTCAGCCTTGGACGATCGCGTCGGTGACGATCGCGCTCCTAGTGTCGTTGCCATTGTTGGCAGTGCTGAGTGGGATTTTTAGCGATACCCGATCGGTGTGGCAGCATTTGATCAGCACCGTTCTCGGGGAGTACCTGACGAATTCCTTGCTGCTGATGGTGGGGGTGGGGGTCGGGGTGACGGCGCTGGGGACGGCGCTGGCTTGGGTCGTGACGATGTGCGAGTTTCCGGGGGTGCGGCTGTGGCAGTGGGCATTACTGCTACCGTTGGCGGCTCCGGCGTACATTTTGGCCTATAGCTATACGGAGTTGCTGGAATATTATGGCCCGGTGCAGACGCTGTTGCGATCGGTGTTCCATTGGCAGACGGCGCGGGATTATTGGTTTCCGAATGTGCGATCGGTTTGGGGGGCGATCGTCATGTTTGTGTTGGTGCTGTATCCCTATGTCTATCTGCTGGCCCGATCGGCGTTTTTGAATCAGTCGAATGTGACGTTGGAAGCAAGTCGGAGTCTGGGTTGTACGCCATGGCAGGGATTTTTCAAAGTGGCATTACCCATGGCGCGTCCGGCGATCGTCGCGGGATTGTCGTTAGCGTTAATGGAAACGTTAAATGACTATGGCACGGTGGATTATTTTGCGGTGCCGACGTTGACGATCGGGATCTTTCGGACGTGGTTTGGGGCGGGGGAGCGGTTGGCGGCGACGCAGTTGGCGGTGTTGTTGTTGGGGTTTATGGCGGTGTTGTTGGTATTGGAGCGGGCCTCGCGGCAGCATCAACGCTATTACCAAATCGCCAATGCGGCGCAATCAATTGCCAAATATCGTTTACCGAAATGGCGGGGTTGGCTGGTGAGTATGGCTTGTGCGCTGCCGATCGGGCTGGGGTTTGGAGTGCCATCGGGGTTGTTGATGAGTTTGTTGGTGGCTCCGGTGGCGCAGGATGCCGATGGGGAAAGCGCGATCGTCGCCGATCAGTTCAGCAGTTTTGCGACCCATAGTTTGATGTTGGCGATCGCGGCGGCGGCGATCGCGCTGGGGGTGGCGGTGGTATTGGCCTATGGCAAGCGGTTGCAGCCGTCGCGGGTGAATCAGGTGGCGACCCAATTGGCCACCTTGGGCTATGCGATTCCGGGGGCGGTGATTGCGGTGGGGGCGCTGGTGCCATTAGGGCAGTTGGATAATGCGATCGATGGGTTGATGCGATCGACCTTTGGGGTGGCGACGGGATTGTTGTTCAGTGGGACGATCGGGGCATTGATTTTTGCGTATTTGGTGCGGTTTTTGGCGGTGGCGTTTGGGGCGGTGTCATCGAGTTTGGATAATATCAAGCCGAATTTGGATGATGCGTCGCGCAGTTTGGGCGATCGGCCGGGGGCCACATTATGGAAGATTCATTTGCCGTTGATGCGCGGTGGGCTGGTCAGTGCAGCGATTTTGGTGTTTGTCGATGTGATGAAGGAGTTGCCAGCGACGTTGATCATGCGTCCAGCGAATTTTGATACGTTGGCGACGCGGGTGTATAACCTGGCGGCGGATGAGCGATTGGCGGAAGCGGCGCTGCCCGCATTGGCGATCGTTGGGGTGGGGTTGCTGCCAGTGGTGTTGCTCAGTTGGCAGATGGGGACCGGGCGGCGGGGGCGATCGATGGAGTAACGGTTTGCGTTGATTTTTGATTGGCCAGCGCTTCTGAGGGATTGCTCACATCATCCTCTCATCCCAGAATCACCAGCTCAATCATTTATGGAAGAATTGTTTTGCGGCATGGCCGTAGAGCAGTCGAAATGCCAGACATCCTAGAATCACGGAAGGCAAAATATCGGAAATTATTCTCCACACCAGCTCTCGGTAGTTTTTATAGCCACAAGAATCAATCGAATTGCCGAATAAGGCTGCTTTTTCCCAGCACTCGTAGGGTGGGATAGGCAGCGGATGCCATTGGATGATTGAGTAATAAATTAGTTGAAAAATGTGACTCTTGGCAAGCCCCACGACCAAACCGCCGATCAGCAAATTCACCGCTAACCATTTGCCATAGCGTTTTCTTTTTTGCAACCCCCAGAAAGTTAACAGCACCAACACAAAACTCAGGAAGCCAGACCCAAAATCCAGGATTCTATTGGATGATGAGCCGCTTTGCATTGGCTCGGCTGAAAAATACTGTACCATCGCGATTGGTACGACAATCACAAAATTCAGTAGGGACGGGACTAACAGGATTTGCGTAATCCAAACGCTGGGTGGGCGATGTACAGGTTCGTTCATCGATCTTTCTAACTTTAAGAGCAGCCTTGAGCAAACTTCTGGATCGCTGATTGCGAAAGCTGGGTGGTGCAAGTCTGGTCTATATAGTATACAGAAATTTTGGTTCTCCTAGAATTCCCGTGGTAGAAACTAACTCAGCACTAGACTTGGTCTTTGAAGATGGAATTTTCTCTTCCCTGACACTATATGCAAGAGCTACCACGGGAGATCTGGTAGAGCCGAAATTTTCCGCATATCGCGATCGCGCATGATGCCGTCAGCCTGTGATGTCATCGGGGCCAAGCACAACGGGGCATGAATTTCTGACGATCGGGCCAAAATTGCCGCCGCCAGTTGTACCAGAAGTCCCGTAAAACCACTTTGCGGCAGTCGCCTTAATCCTGGGGCACAAATCCGGATATGGGGTGTGGAAAACTTTTATCCAAGATCAAGGCACTAAATCTGGACTTTTGGGTTACATTAGGAGCATTGTCTGTTCAATATTCTTGTCCCCGCTCCGCCTTCGATATTTGCCATGCAAGATACTCGGCTAAATCGCCTCACCACCAATATTTCATCGCGGTTCATCCAGTGGCTACGCAATCCCTGGCGGCGATCGTCGTTGATGTTGATTGGGCTATTGGGTGGGTTTTTCCTGGGAAGCGTGATCTCCACTACAGCGGGGCAGGCGGCAAAGCTCGATGTTTCGATCGCGGCATTATTGATCGTGGTGACCGAAGGCATCAGTCGCCTGGTCTATAGCAATAAGAGCAAAACCCCTTCGCTGACAGGGGATATCGTCAATGCGGTGAAGATTGGTGTGACCTATAGTTTGTTTTTGGAAGCGTTCAAGTTGGGCAGTTAGGGCGATCGACGATTGGATCATTTGCCCAAAACCGTTCAGGTCATTCCGCCAGCAATTCCAAATTCAAAGGCTCCGCTGAGGCCCGCCTTGGGTTAAAACCCCAGGCTCATAGCTGAAACCAGCTAAAGCCGGTTGTGAACTGCACAATCGATCACCCGCATCCAATTTAACCCGTTTAAACGGGTTTTCGCTGTGAGCCTTGGGTTTTAACCCAAGGCGGTTTGGGCGATGACGTATTTTCCGCAAAATGTTGTTTGAATTTGGAATTGCTGTCATTCCGCCGATCGACAAGGCATCCTTAGTCTGGTGCGCTATTATGGAATTCAGACCTTTGATGTGCCACCCGAGCGGGAGTCAAATCATGCAAACCATCCTCTTGAGCCGCGAAGAAGTCGCACGGCGCGCTCAAGAAATCTATGCCAACAGCTTGCGGAATAGCGTCGAAACTGAGGCGAACATCGGCAAGATGATCATCATCGATATCGAAACAGGCGACTACGAAATCGATCCGGATGGCCTCCAAGCGGCGGATGTAATTACCGCAAGGCACCCAGACGCCAGACTCTTCGGCATTCGCATTGGCTACAATGTGGCAGCTTCTCTCGGGGGAATTATGGAGCGGGTTGGTGCATGATTTCGGGATTAGTTGTCGATCGTCATGCTTTAGTCACGGTTAATTTTCGTGTGCCGAATCGGGCCGATGTGCCGATTCAGTTCGTGATTGATACCGGATTTACCGAGCAACTTTGTCTGCCGCCGGAAGCCGTGGCCATATTGGGCTTACCCTTTCGATACGATTTGCCTGTGAACTTGGCGGATAACAGTGAAGTTATATTACCCGTTCATCGCGCCATTATTCTCTGGAATGGTGAGGAACGGAATGTTAGCGTTTTTGCCACTGGAAAGCACCCGCTGCTTGGCACAAAGCTGTTGGAAGATCATGAGTTGGTGATTCAATTTACGGAATCGGGGTTGGTGACGATCGACCCGCTATAAGGCGATCGTGCCCATTTCATCCTGCCAACTGAAGATTTCACCGATTATAATGATTGGAAGCAACGTTTAGTATTTTCTACTGTTCAAACCTTCTATCCACGATTGGGCTTATGACTGATTTACTCGAACGCGCGATCGCCCAACTCCAAAACGCACCGACTAATCGGCAAGATGCGATCGCCACCCTGATTCTCGAAGAACTGGAAGCCGAGCAGGCATGGGATGCGTCGTTTGCCCGATCGCCCGATTTATTGGCCAAACTCGCCACCGAGGCAATGGCCGAACATCACGCAAGCAAAACCCGGTAATCATTCCCACATTGGGCGAATTCTTCTTTGCTATATCGGGGTTGTCGGACTGTCATGGGGCTGACCTCACGGCGACTTCAGTGATTCCATTTTAGCTTGGCGGGGCGATCTGGCTGTAGGTTCAGTGCCAGTCCAACTTTTCGATCTAGTCGGTGTTTGAACTATATTGTAGCGTGGCGAGATACTGAATACAGGACGCTCACGCGATGCCTAGGGGGAGCATCCCACTTTTGCAGATATATCCTCCAGCCCATTGAAGGATAGGTGTTTCAGCCTGCTTCAATGAGTGTTTTTGCAAAAGTGGGATGCTCCCATGCCTAGGACATTCAATGTTGATCGTTTTCCAAGTCTGGCGACAAATTCATAGGACTGACAGAAGATTCACCTGCTTGCATTTCAGCTTTTTTATTTTCCAAGTACTCATTCAGTTTTTCTACCTGACGCACTAACCTTGGCGCAAAGTAAATATACTCTAAAATTGCTTTGCTTAGAGCATCTAGGATAGGTATTGTGTCAGGAGTTAAGTCATTGATAGGTTCATGAACTACCCCTGTTAAGGTGAGTATTTGTACTACTATTGGTTGTTGAGTAATCGAGCCGTGGCGACATGGGGATGTTTTGGGTCGAACGTTTTTTTGCTTGTGGCTTTCTTTGGCCCGCGTTTCGATTTACGAAATCGTTTCAGACTAACCCGTTCGGCCCATTGTCGTAACGATTGGGCGAAGGCCGTGTTCGTCATCGTCTGAAACGTCTGCCATGCTTCGGGCAGAATCGCAATTTCTAATCCTCGCCAAGTCGCCTGAACGTCTTCAACGACGTAATAATCCGATAGATTTTCGGTGATCTCGGCCGCCCCATGGACTTCTTTCAGGGCGGCGCGCACGGTCGAAAGGATATTAAAGGCG
>JANOQX010000169.1:0-13971 GCA_031415035.1 Cyanobacteria bacterium VAR_4_metabat_243 | reverse complement strand
CATTTCTTTGTATGAAACCACCCTGCTACCCCCCCTTGAAAAGGGGGGAACTGGATTCAAAGTCCCCCTTTTGAAGGGGGATTTAGGGGGATCGTGAGGTTTGCAACAAGCAGTCAGACTTTTAAACCACCCTCTTAGGGTGGTTTCTCTACTAGCCCAACCTTGACGCGCGGGTGGGTTGGGGCGAAGCGCGATCAATAATTTTCAAATCCTATGCTCGACCAAGCCATCTCCGTCGCCGGACTCACCGAATACCTCCAACTCCTGATCGAAGCGGACGATCGGCTTCGCCAAATCTGGGTGGTGGGCGAAATCTCCAGCACCAGTCCCCACCGCAGCGGCCTCTTCTTCGCCCTCCAGGATCCCGACGGCAAAGCGATGATCAACTGCGTCGCCTGGGCGAGCCAACTGGCCAAATTCGCCGCCAAACCGACCAAAGGCGAACAAGTCATCCTCCTCGGCTCGATCAAACTCTATCCGGGTCAAGGCCGCTACCAACTCACCGTCTGGCAATGCCTCCCCGCCGGAGAAGGCTTACAAGCCCTGCGCGATCGACAACTCAAGCAACGCCTGGAGTCAGAGGGACTCTTCGACCCCGACACGAAAATGCCGTTACCGCCCCATCCCCAAACCGTTGCGGTGGTGACTTCGGCCAATGCGGCAGCCTGGGGCGATATTCAACGCACCTTGGGGATGCGTTATCCGGGGCTAAAAGTCTTGCTGTCCCCGGCGATCGTCCAAGGTGAACAAGCGCCGAAATCCATCGTCCAAGCCATCGATCGGGTCGTCCGGGATGGCCGCGCCGAGGTGTTGATTCTGGCCCGTGGCGGCGGTGCGACGGAGGATTTGGCCTGTTTCAACCAAGAAATTGTGGTGCGGGCGATCGCGACTTGTCCGATTCCGGTGATTACGGGGATTGGTCACGAACGGGATGAATCGCTGGCGGATCTTGTGGCGGATCACTGCGCCCATACGCCAACGGCAGCAGCGGCCCGATCGGTGCCGGATCTCGATGAATTGTACGATGCCCACCGCGATCGGGTGATGTGGCTCCAAACCATGGTGCAACAACGCCTCCGCCAGGAAGCGGAGCTGATCGAAGCACTGCAAAATCGTTTGGCGCGGGTGAAGCCCGATCGCTTGCTCCTCCAAGAAAAGCAGAAACTCAACTGGCTGAAGCAAAGTCTGATCCAACAGATGCGATCGCGCATGACCCAAGCCCAAGCCCAACAGCAACTTTTACAGGAAAAGGCGTCCTCGCTCGATCCAGCAGCGGTGTTGCAGCGGGGCTATGCGGTGCTGCGGGCGGAAGGCGCAATTGTGCGGGATGCGGCGGATTTAACCGTGGGGCAAACGGTGGAGATTCAGTTGGGTCGGGGAAAAGTGCGGTCGATCGTCCAGGAAATTTTGCCGTAATTTATGAATCAATCAATGCCGAGAAGAATTGCGATCGTGACGGGTGTGAGCCGATTACAGGGGATTGGCAAGGCAATCTGTGTGGAATTGGCGAAACAGGATGTGGATGTGTTCTTCACCTATTGGCTGACCTACGATCGACAAATGCCCTGGCCCACTGCCGCCAATGAGCCAGATTTGATTCAGCAAGCAATCCGCAACCTGGGCGTCAACTGCGAAAAAATTGAACTGGATCTAGCGCCACCCGACGCAATCGATCACCTGTTCGATGCCGTCACCACCCAAATGGGGCCACCGTCAATCCTGGTAAACAACGCCACCTACAGCACCCAAACCAGTCTCCAAACTATTACTGGCCCAGAATTGGATCAACACTATTGGATCAATCTCCGGGCGACGACGTTGCTCTGCGTCGAGTTTGCCAAACGCTTCTCAGCCAGTACCAACCAAGCAAGTCAGGGCCGAATCATCAATCTGAGTTCGGGCCAGTCGTTAAGTGCGATGAGCGGCGAAATTGCCTATGCGATTACCAAAGGCGCGATCGAAACCCTGACGCGCACGATTTGTCACGAACTTGCGGCCCAAGGCATCACGATTAATGCGGTGAATCCGGGTTTGACCGATTCCGGATGGATGGATGCCGCCACACGAGCCAGTTTTTTGCCTCGATCACCGATGGGGCGCTTTGGTCAGCCAGAAGATGCGGCGCGATTGATTGCGTTTTTGGCCAGTGACGCGGCGGGCTGGATTACGGGCCAGGTGATCCACTCGGAAGGCGGATTTGTGCGCGAGAAATATGATTGATCGCGATCGGGCAATGGTTAACTGGCTTGATCCAATACGCGAATCTGGAGCACCTCATTCGACATCATGGGGGCAATCTGCGATTCCGCCACAACCAAAACGGCGATCGTTTCGCCTAACGCATTAAAGACTTCTAGACTATAACCATCTTCCCCTTGTGCGCTTGGATGATGATCGACGATCGTGGCCACATCACCCCGCCGCAGTCCATATTCCGCAAAATCCTCGCGTAAAGCAACTCGTGAAAATAGTTCAAATGTCATAGTTTAATGCTCCCGATCGCTACAAAAGATTCGCCCGATCGCCGATCACGCCCCAAATTCCGATATTATGCGATCCTGGCAAATTTGACCGCGATCGGGCCACACCTCTAACGATACATGGACAAACTCACCCTGTTTTTGCTCAAGGCTTACACCAACCGCTTCAAGTCGGCGCTGATCCAGCGGACGCACAAGGTTGAGCAGGCCCAAACCGACTTCCTGCTGCGATTGCTGCGTGACCACCAGGATACCGAACTCGGCCAGAAATTCGGCCTTGCGACGATTAAATCGATCGCGGACTTTCAGCGGCAGGTGCCGATTATGCCCTACGAGTTCTACCAGCCCTATGTCGAACGGATCGCGGCGGGCGAAGCGAATGTGCTGAACCCCGAACCCGTGGTCTACATCAACCTCACCAGCGGCTCGACGGGCAACAAGAAGCAAGTCCCGGTGACAAAGCAGTTTCAAGCCTCCCTGCGCCGATCGAACCTCGCAGCGATCGGGTTTTCGTTGGATGCTTTGGCCGATCGGGGGGTGAAGTTTGGCAAAATGTTGTTGACCAATTCGGCGATTCTTCAGGGCAAAACTCCGGCGGGGATTGACTATGGCCCGGTGAGTGTGGGGAGTTTGCGGCAGGGGCGATCGTTGTTTGAGCGGCTGTTTGCCTTGCCGTTTGAGACGTTGACGATCGCGGATACGGTGGCGCGGCATTATGTGGCGCTGTTGTTTGCATTGCGGGATGGGGAACTGCGCGGTCTGACGACGAATTTTCCGATGCTGATGCTGCGGACTTGTGGCTACCTCGAACGCTATGGGTCGCAGTTGGTGACGGATCTGGAACGGGGCGAAATTAATCCCGATATGCCGATCGCACCGAACTTGCGATCGGTATTGGCGAAACGGTTTAAGGCGGCCCCCGATCGGGCGCAATTCCTCCGCCAAGTCATTGCCCAACATGGCCAGCTCACACCGATTCTGGCCTGGCCAAAGTTGTCCTATATTTGCACGGCACGCGGTGGGACATCAGACTTTTATCTCGAACAATTTCCGCGTTACTTTGGCGCGACGCCAATTTCTGGTGGCGTCTTTGGGACGGCGGAGGGGACATTTGGGGTGTATCCCGATGTCAATGTCGATGGCAGCATTTTGGCCTTGGAAAGTGGCTTTTTTGAGTTTGTGCGGGAGCCGGATTGGGATCTGGAGCAGCCGCCGACCTTATTGCCGACCCAACTGACGGTAGGCGATCGGTATCGGATTTTGGTCAGCAGCTACAGTGGCTTTTATCGCTATGACATTGGCGATGTGATTGAAGTGGTGGGCTTCTACCATCAAGCGCCACTAATTGTGTTTCGCTATCGGCGCGGGGGCTTGCTCTCTTCCACCACGGAAAAGACGACGGAATTCCACGTGACCCAGGTGATGCAGCAGCTCCAGCAGGAGTTTGGGGTGCATTTGGAGGATTTTTGCATTACGTTGTCGATTGAAGGCAATCCGGCGCGGTATTTGGTCAATGTGGAGCTGGCGAGTGGTGCGAACTTAGCCAATCCAGCCGGGTTTCTCACCCGATTCGATGAACTGATGGGGCTGTACAACGATCCCTACAAAACCGCACGGCGCAGTGATGTGCCGCCGCCCCAACTGCGGATTCTCGCCGCTGGGAGTTTCGCTCAGGTGCGGCAACAGCGGATCGATCGGGGCATGTTCGATTCCCAGCTCAAGATTCCCCATATCAGCGAGGATCGGCGGTATTTGGCGGAGTTGGAAGTGGTGCAAGCAATCGGCTAACGACTCGCCAACAGCAAAATTCCTAGCCCCAAGTCGATCGCCGCCGCCACATAAAACACCGTTGCCAAACTGGAATGCGCTAACACAATCCCCAGGACGATCGGCGACAAAAACTGCCCCAAGAAACCCGAACCCGTCCCCGCCGCCAAAATACTCGATTGCAACTCTGGGGGCGCAACCTTGGCCAACGCATCGTACAAATTCGGCATGACAATGCCCACGCCCATGCCAAAACCGATCGACACCAGGGCGATCGCCCACCATTGATTCAGACTGGGAATCAGAATCAGCAGCCCCCCCATCAACCCCAAGCCCAGCCCCACACTGCCCAAATTGCCAAACCGCCGCCCCAAAGGCCGAATCCCGATCGCGCTGATCAATGCGGCCCCCACGGCCTGGATCGCCAACATCCCCCCAATCATCGGGGTGCCAGCGGCCAGCGTGGTTTTGAGATACAGCGGGAAGTAGGCGATCATCGCGTACACCGTACCCGTGGTCAGGATCAAACTCAGCAGCAACCGCAGGGTTGGCCATTGGGTGATCAACTTTTTGAAGGGCGGGGGTGGGCCAGCAGCAGTATTCACGATCGGCTCCACCCGCCGTCCCGATCGGCCACTCACCCGCACCCACACCGCAAACACCAGCCCCAATCCATACAACCCAAAGGCCCAGCGCCAGTTGATCATCCCGATCAGCCCACCGAGCAAGGGATAGACGATATTGGCCAGGGTCAGCGTGGTGGAGACGTAGCCAATCACCTGCGTCCGCGTATCGCCCTGGTAGAGTTTGCCAATCAGGCCCAGTCCAGCGGCGGCGATGCCGCCGCTAGCAATGCCTAGCAGCGCCCGCAGCACATACAGTGGCCAAATTTCCTGCACCAATCCACCCGCCATCCCGACGATCGCGTAAGTCACCAAAGCCACCAGTAACAAACGTTGTTGGCCCACCCGATCGGCGAGAATCCCAAATAGCGGCGTCGCGATCGCCACAGTAAGAAAATGCAAACTGACCAAACTGGTACCGCGACTTGGTTCGATACCCAGGTCTGTGATGACTGCGGGCAGGATCGGCGCGATTACGGCACCCGCCATCACCATCAGGGAAGCCGACGCCAAAATCGACAACAGTCGCGAGTCTTGCCACAAGCGGGGGTGGGGATGAAGTGATTTGTCCAACGGTGCGATCGATCCAACGCGGTGAGAATGAGCCTTTAAGAATATCCCGTTATGGCGATCGGGCAAAGCGTGCGGGGCATGCTTGAATGGGTCTAAATCTGAGTGATATTCAGGACGATCGCTAATCCTTGGCTGATGGCGGCCATGGTGGTATCGTCGATCGTGCCAATTTGCCGCATGAGCCGCTGCTGTGAAACCGATCGAACTTGAAAGGTATCCGCTGCTGAAGGTTTGCTGAGTTGATTTTCGCGATTGGGTTCGAGCTTCACCATCCATGGAACAGCAGCGAATACCTCACTCCAGCCAGTAATGGGGACAATGACCTTAAGCCGCAGTGTGCCAATCTCATCACTATTCACGATGATAGCCGGTCGGATTTTGCTAATTTCGTCCCCGATCGTGGGATTGGCGTTGTACAGCCAGATCTGCCCTCTACGCATAATCTTGGTATTCATACAAGTTTTCAGGATCATTGTCTGTCCACTGGGCCAATTCACTGCCCGCTGCGTAGAATGATGCCATGAGCGCGGCGGCGGCGGCGAGGTCGCGTTTAGGCGGAACAGTCAAATCCTCACGGAGTAACCGGGAAGCCACCTCGATGACTTCGAGTTTCTCGGCTTGGGTCATTTTTTGCAGGGCTTGGAGGACTTCGGTTTGGCTCATGGAATGTGTGTTGCCTGAGGCCGACGATTAATCTCTATTATGACATTCAGAATATCACCTGATCATGAATGGGCGGGGCTGATCGTGCAGAGTTGAGGGTCGTTGGCATGGCTTGAACGAGCGCATTACTACTGACAACTAATTTTCCCAAAAATCAGCAACCGTCAATCGGATTTGCTAGTATGATGATGCAATCCTACTTTCGGGTATGACATGAGCGCCAAAGTGAGTATCACCCTGGATGATGCCGTCCTCAGTTTCGTTGATGCACGGGCGGATAACCGCAGCAGTTTTATCAATGCGATCTTGGCCCGTGAACAACAGCGGATCTTCCTTCAGGAATTGGCCCAGGCTTATACGGAGCAGTCTGCCGACCCAGAGTTTCAGACGGAATTTGCGGTTTGGGATGTCACCGTGAGTGACGGGATTGGCGCTGATGCCTAATGGAAATTTGACCTATAAGCGCGGTGAAATTTGGTGGGTTGACCTTGATCCGGTGCGCGGCAATGAAGCCGGGAAACGTCGTGCCTGCCTGATTCTGCAAAATGATATTGGGAATCAGTCATCCACCACAACGATCGTCGCACCGCTGATGCCGGGAAAGAAACCATTCCCATTTGTCGTCAATGTCGCGCCTTCGGCCCAAAATGGTCTCGATCAAGTTAGAAATATTAATCTCAGTCAATTGCGAGTGGTCGATGCCCAGCGTATTTTGGGTCAACTTGGGGCGCTTGAAGCCAAGTACTGGCAGGCGATCGAAACGGCGGTGAATGTTGAACTAGGGTTTAATGCGGCGTTCAGTTAAGTCGATCGGCCCCGCAGGCCGCAATTGTAATGAATTTGGCCGACTACGACACCCGATCGCCCCTCGACTGTAAGTCGGGGCTACAGGCAAAAGTCCTCACCGGACTGATGATTTAGTCCCCAATAAAAAACCCGGCATGGTTCAGGTGCCGGGCATATTCCGTGCTCTAGGAATCACATCCGCATCCCGCCCAACATTGAAGGCAAGACGGAAGAATGTGCGACTTGCAAACCGTTCAAGATTTGGCAGGGTCACTTTGAACAATATCGGGTCATGGTGAAAAAGCCGGAAACCCGACGGGACGGATCACCCCTGGCCGATCGGCAGGAATTCGGGGCCGAAGATCAATTCCCTCGCGCCCGATGGGTATGCTGAGACTGTCTGGGGTCGCGCTTGAATTCTGGCTCGCTGTTCTTTTCTTTCCTGCTGCGATGACTGCTAATCGTCTTCTGCTCAAATTTGCCGCCCGATCGCCCCAATTAGTCTTCTGGACAATCGCCTTGGGGCTGTTTAGTGCGCTGTTCAATACCGTTGGCACGGCTTTGATTATTCCGGTGATCCTGGGCTACCTCGACCCCAATCGGCCATTGCCAGGGCCATTGCTCAAAATTCTGAAAGTGACGGGGACGCAGGGCGACCATCAGTTTTTTGTGCTGATGGGGGTGGTGCTACTGCTGATCGGCTTGAAAAACACCGCCACCTACATCGGCTCCCTCACCGGCGCACGCCTGACTCAAACCCTCACTAGCAGTATCCGCAGTGATGGTCTGAAGCTACTACTCGACGTGGATTTGGAATACTATAGCGCGAATAAAATTGGCGATATCGTCAACCAGATGGGGGGCGAGATTGGCCGCACGGCGGATAGTATCAAGGCGGCGATCCAGATCATCACCACCGTCATGACGATTCTGGTGTTCCTGGTCTCACTGTTGCTGATTTCCTGGCAGTTGACCCTGGCTTCGACGGGCTTGTTGCTGATCGTGTCGATCGCTAATCAATATTTCATTCGCCAAGCCAAACGCAGCGGCAAAGACCTGTCCAGTTCCTCCGCCAACTATTCGATCGCCTTACTCGAAACCCTCTCGGGCATTCGCCTGGTCAAATCCAGCGGCCAAGAATCCACCCAATATCAAAAGCTGACCCAACATATTCGCGATCGGGAACTGGCCGAACGCCAATCCCAAGCCAACTACGCGATCGTCAATCCGATTAATGAAGTGGCAGGCGTGGTGGTGGTATTGGTTGTCGTCGTCTTGGGTAAATTGATTCTCAGCACCCATACGGCAACGGCACCCAGTTATTTAATTACTTATTTACTCTTTCTGTTTCGGATGTTGCCGTCGATCGGGCAACTCAATGGCTTGCGGAGTCAGTTTGCCAATACCTCGCCCAGTGTCCAGATTGTGAACGCCTTCCTGAGTCAGACCGACAAGCCGATCATGCTCCAAGGCCCGCAGCTTTATGCCGATCTGCGCGAAGGCATTCGATTTGAAAATATCTGGTTCAAATATCCCACCAGTCAAGATTGGATCTTGCGTGGGGTGACGTTGGACTTGCCGAAGGGCACAACCCTGGCGTTAGTGGGTTCTTCGGGTGCGGGCAAATCGACGTTGGCAGATTTGCTGCCGCGATTTTACGATTGTCAAAAGGGTGAAATCCTGCTCGATGGCCAAGCAATTCAGGCATTTAACTTACCGTCACTGCGCCGATCGATGGGCATTGTCAGTCAGGAAACCTTTTTGTTTAACGCCAGCGTGTTTGATAACATTGCCTACGGTTGTGAAAATGTGAAATTCGATGATGTCGTTGCCGCCGCCCAGCGGGCCAATGCCTACGAATTTATTGAAAAACTCCCCGAAGGATTTGACACCCAAATCGGCGATCGAGGCGTCATGCTTTCGGGCGGGCAACGCCAACGACTGGCGATCGCGCGGGCGCTGCTCCGTGACCCGGATATTCTGATTCTCGACGAGGCGACTAGTGCCTTGGATACGGTATCGGAACGGCTGGTGCAGCAAGCGATCGACGAACTCAGTCGCGATCGCACCGTATTAGTCATCGCCCACCGATTATCGACGATTCAGAATGCCGATCAAATCGCGGTATTCGATCGGGGTGAAGTCGTGGAAGTCGGCAAGCATGACGAATTGCTGGCGCGTCAGGGGTTGTATGCGAATTTGTACAATATGCAATTTGGTGAATCGGCCACGCCTGAATTGCCCGAGTTGCCCGAACCCGTCACCCTTTAAAATCCCCCCGAACCTACGATGTCCCCAACCACGATCGGTATGATCAGCAGCTACACCGGGTTGCAGCCCTGTCCGGTGGATTGGCTCTGGCAGCAGTCACCCAAGCCCTTTGGCCGCTGGGGCAATATCCAAATCGCGGCGGCCAATGCCAATCCCGATTATCTCTTGCTGTATCAATTCGACTTTCCGCGTCCCCCCAAACCGCTGTCGCTCAAAGATCAACTCCGGGGTCGCAAAGCCCCGACTTACCGCCCGATCGACCCGATCGCCGATTTTCATGGCGTGCCTCAGTCGCGGCGGATTTCCCTACTGCGCGAACCACCGCTGGATGAAGTCGTCGCCGCGAATGTCTGGAACTACGAGCAGGCCAGCCAGCATTGCGCCTACGTTTCCGGGCCAGACGATGCCGCCCCGGTGCCGAACTACATGCCCGCGATTTGGTACGTGGACGTGTCGTTCCGCGAACTGGACGAAATGGCTCCCCCGGTCAAAACCCAAACCTGTAGCTGGATTACCTCCGGCATCAGCCGCACCGAAAATCACCGCAAACGCCTCGCCTTCCTGAAGCAAGCCAGTGATAGCCAATTGGACTGTGATTACTATGGTCGCGATTTGCCGGACTACATCAAAGCCAGTGGGCGGCTAAATAACAAATGGCACGCGATGTCGCCGTATTTCTACAACCTGGCGATCGAGAATTATGCGGATAATTCCTGGTATGCCAGCGAAAAACTGTGGGATTCGCTGTTGGCTTGGTGCCTGCCGATTTACTATGGTGGATCAGCGGCGGACAAGCTGTTGCCACCGGGGAGTTTTTTGCGTCTACCCAGTTTGGATGAAAAGGGTCTGGCCTATATTCAGGAAATGACATCCACGCCGGATGCCTGGTATGCGGCCCAGGACGCAATCGCCGAAGCGCGCCAAATCATCCTGCACAAGCTGAATCTACTGAATTGGTTATCTGAGTACATCGAGACTTCACGTTAAATCTGTCATGGAAAAAACCACAATCCCCTACGGCATTTGCACCCTCGGCAATGATCATGTTTATGATCAAATCATTGCCTTGCTGAATAGCATCGAAGTGATGATGGGTGCCGACTTTCCCGTTTGCATTTTTCCCTACGACGATCGGATCGAACGACTCACCGCCGCGATCGCCGATCGGCCCAATGTCCAGATTTATCAAGATGCCGAGTCGATCGCCTATTGGGATCACCAAGCGCAGCGGATTTGGAATGTGCATCCGACAGCGGCAGCCACCTGGCAACGGGTGACGACGGATAAATACCACAGAATGGGTACGCATCGGCGGTTCTGTGCCTTTGACGGGCCATTCGAGCGATTTGTCTACATGGACGCCGATATTCTGTTAATGAATGACGTGCGGCCGATTCTCGCGCAATTAGATCAATACGATTGGTACGTCTACGACTTCCAGTATTCCGATCTCTCCCACGTCTACGATCACAAAAATCCGCGACTCCGATCGGTCTTCGACGCCGATCGATTGGCCCAGGATATCTTCTGTTCCGGCTTCTACGCCACCAAACGCAACGTATTCTCCGCCGCCCAACTCGATGAAATGTGGCAACACCTCGCCAACGGTGAAGCCCAAATCCTCTACTGCATGGCCCCGGATCAAACGATTTTGAATTACTGGGTGATGCGATCGGGAATCAAATTCTACAACGCCGCCAGGGAAATTCCCGCATCAGCGGCCACGGGTTGCTGCGTCACCTCCGACCACTTTAAAACCGTGGATAATATTGTCTACGATCGGGGCAAACGTCTCACCTATCTGCATTACATCGGCCTCCCATCGGGGCTATTCCGCGAGATCTGTGCCGGACAAAACTGGATTTGTGCTTACCGCGAGGTGTTTCTGCACTACCGCTATTTACACGATCCCGCATCCCGTCCACCATTCATCGGCGAACCCAAATATCCACCCAGTCGGCAATCCCACAAACAACGTCTCATCAGCCAATTGAAATACTACAAATCGGTGTTAAAACCAACGGTTAAATTGGTGCGTTAAATTAATCTTCGGTGTTGGGTTTCACCCAACCTACGTCATTTCTCAATTCCCCATTCTCAATTCTCAATTCCCCAAGGAGCCTTCCCGTCATGACCCGTGGCATTTATATCACTGCAAATAACAAAGTCACCGACCACGCGATCGCGCTGCTCAACAGCATCCGCAAATACGACACCGAAACGCCGATTTGTCTGATTCCCTATGATGAGAATTATGCGGAACTGGCGGAATTGTTGGCGGAGCGTTATGGCGTGACGGTGTACGCGGACATGGAATTGGTCGATCGGTTATCCAATCGGTTGCACCAAACCTTCGGCGGCGACTTCTTCGCCCGACCCAACCAGTTCCGCAAGCAGGCTTGTTGGTTTGGGCAATTCGACGAATTTCTCTACATCGACACGGACATCGTGGTATTCGAGAAAATCGCCGACAACTTGGATTACTTCGCCGACTACGACTTCCTCAGCTGCGATTACCAACACCTCGGCGGCATTACTAACGTATTTAGTCAAACCGTAATCGACGCGAAGGTATTTACCCCCGAAGAACTGAAGGATATGTTCAACGGCGGTTTCTGGGCCTCGAAGAAGGGTTTGCTGACGGAGCAGGATCTGTACGACACCTTCACGGAATGCGCCCAACATCCCGAATATTTCGACTTCTCGCAGAAGACTTCCGATCAGCCGATTATTAATTACATGATGCTGAAGCGGTTTGCGAAGCGATTTAATATCGTGCGGCGGCCCGAAGGTGGGCCAGGGAACTGGGCGGGTTCACCGCAGTTCGTTAAGGAAGATGGCGTCTGGCTTGATCCGACTTGTGATCAGCCGTTGCAGTATTTGCATTGGGCCGGGATTCGGATTGAGCCGGGTTGTCCTTATTGGGCGATTTGGGCGGAGAGTCGGTATGCGGGTGAGGTGATGCCGGAGTTTGAGGTGGCACCCAAAAGTGGGCTGACGTTTAAACAAGGGGTAAAGCAGTTGTTGACAAATTTGCGCGGGTGATTTGACTGCCTTACTAGCCCAAAACGCAGGCTAGTAAGGCAACTACTGAAGCGAACTGACATCGATCTACAGTAATGTCAGCCAAAGTTAGATTTTCCCACTGCTGGGGACATTTGAACGCAAAATCGCATTCGAGGATTTGGTTGTTTTCATCCATGGGAGTTTCGGATATGGGGCACGATCGGCACTGAACGCCTCCATCTTACCCAAGCCACATTCGCGATCGCCACAGTCCAGACACCCCGATCGTGCCCACCATCCTAAAATTTCCGTAATTCGCCCGACTCGGACGATCGGGGGATGGGGCAGGTTAAGATCATGACCTCTGCAAATCCAGTAGAGGCGGTTCTTTGAAACAGATGTGGCGAGGCGTATGGTCAGCATTGTAACGGGCGCAGCCGGATTTATTGGCTCTCATGTAGTCGAGGCACTCCTTAACCAAGGAGAAACCGTGATCGGCGTGGATCAGTTTAACGACTATTACCCACCCGCGTTCAAGTGGAGCAACGTCGATCGCTTCGCCAATCACCCGAATTTCCGCCTGCTCGAAGGCGATATCCAAACCCTCGACTGGCCCCGCCTGCTCGAAGGCGTCACCGTGATTTATCATCAAGCCGCCCAAGCCGGAGTCCGCGCCAGTTGGGGTGAGAGCTTCCGCCACTACACCGAACGCAACATCAACGCCACCCAGGTAATGCTCGAAGCCGCCAAGGATGCCAAATCCCTCCAGCGCTTCGTCTACGCCTCCACTTCCTCAATCTACGGCAACGCCGAAACCCTGCCGACGTCCGAAACCATTCCGCCGATGCCCGTCTCCCCCTACGGCATCACCAAACTCGCCGCCGAGCGCCTCGGTGGCCTCTACTGCGATAACTTCGGCGTACCGTTTACGTCGCTGCGGTATTTCACCGTCTACGGCCCGCGTCAACGACCGGACATGGGATTCCATAAGTTCTTCAAAGCCGCGATCGAGGGTGAGGCGATTCCGATCTACGGCGATGGTCAGCAGACCCGCGACTTTACCTTTGTGAGTGATATTGTCAACGCGAATTTGCTGGCAGCGAAAGCCACCGGAGCCGTGGGCGAAATCATTAACATTGGCGGTGGCAGTCGCGTGGTGTTAGCCGATGTATTGGACATGATGGAAGCGATCGTCGGCTTCCCGATCAAGCGCAACCACATTGAAAAAGCCCGTGGCGATGCGCGACACACCGCCGCCGACATCAGCAAAGCCCGTCGGATTCTCGGCTACGATCCACAGGTGACCTTGCGTGAGGGTTTGACGCAGGAATGGGAGTGGATTCAGCAGTTGTATCCTGTCGTGATGGCCGAACGAGTCGCGATTAGCTGTTAGGTTAGACCAAATCAGAAAATCAAATGTAACAGATCGCGCCGAACCGCCCCCCGACCCCCAATTTTGGGGGAGTCTGATTCAATGTGGGTTTTCATGTTCCCCCAGAATTGGGGGTTAGGGGGCCTGATGTGTTGCAATAATTCGTTGATTCGGTATTAGACGGTGACCTGGGCGATCGTGATCAACATCCCTGATGGTCTTAGAGGCTGTTTGAGAAGTCTGACTGCTTGTTGTAAACGTCACGATCCCCCTAGCCCCCCTTCAAAAGCTACCGTGTACACACAAGTTGAAGGTAAACTAGGATCGCCCTCTGAAAGAGCTGTTAGGCATGGATAATCCAATTCTGATTCATGATGCGAAAGTGAAGGGTGTGACTTTTGGTGACCCACGGTTGGTCAAAAGGGGGCTT
>JANOQX010000168.1:0-49284 GCA_031415035.1 Cyanobacteria bacterium VAR_4_metabat_243 | reverse complement strand
ATCTGGGTAGAACCCGTTTAATCAAGCGCCAATCATGCCTGGATACCGCCTGCGGCGCATCCGCAGACGGTCATTTCGTGGCGACCATGTACCGTCAAGGAAAATCTCACTTTCTCACTTGACTTTCAACACAGTCGCTACCAAATTATGCTAATCCCCGGCCAAGACATGGGTGATTTGCCACTGATTCTGCCGCTTTTCGACCTGCAACGTATAGCCCAGGGGGAAATAGACATAGCGATTATTCACATAGCCTGTTTTGCCATTATTCAGCGTCACTGACGTCCAGCCCATCAGGGGATTGCGGCTAAAGCTCGCCGTCGCTTTGGGATTCGACCGCACCACTTCATGGCTCAGGGTCGTCACCACCGTCCCACTCAGATTGGGCTGCGATCGGACATTCACATTTTGCCCCAAGACAATTACCTGCTGGGTCATGTAGTCCATCCAATTGCCATTTTTGGGCACCGGATATTGCCGCTCAAAGTCACCCGCCACGCTCGAACAAAGCCAAGCCGAGGAATTAGCCAAAGTACTCCGAGCACAGCCATTCGCCGTGGTATAAGCCAAGATGCCCCAGAAATCACTTTGGGGATTATTGAGCTTGAGATCGGCGATTTTGGTCGGGCGAGTATAGCCGATCGCAACACCATCTTTCGGCAAAACGCTCGTCACATATTTCACATCCCGATCGCGAATCGCCTGTTGCAGTTTCGCCGCAAATTGGGCAAAGCTGGCATCTTGAACGATTTCATTCCGCACCACGATCGGGCGGCGGGGCGCAGCATTGGCTGGCATCATCGTGAGGAGTTGGCTACCAACCAGCGCGAATCCGAGGAATAGACTAATCTTGCGTTGCATCAGGAACACCATTGTTGAGGGTAATGGTAGATACCGATGCGGTTCGGCAGTTTCGGAAGCCCTGTGCCAGTTTGTGCGATCGTACCCGACTTCATCGATCGGACGTCATGGTGACGATCAATGATGCGTTGAACCGCAGCGGTGGGCAGAGTCCGACATATCGGACTCTGCCGCTGGAACTTATTTGCCGACCTTTTTTTTACCTTGGAAGGAGATGATATAGGAAATATCCTTGTCACCACCAAGTCGAATCGCCCGCACATGTTTACCAATCTTCAAGCGACCACCACTAAAGGTAATCGTCTTACCATTATTTGTGATTTCGATTTTCTTGAAGAGATTGGAGCTAGAAGTCTTACTCCAGACTGCCGGAATGGGATTGTTATTCAGCAGTTGGTAGGTAAACGACGTGATTTCGTATTCAGTATCGTTTTGGATGAGGGGCAACGGTTTGGCTGGGTCAGTGTTGACCGATGCGATATCATTCGGCGTACAAATGTTGACAGCCGGGAACCCACAGCCGCCAACCGTCACTTCACCCGACTTCGGCACCTCAAAATTGAGGGTGTTCACCAACTGACGCGGTGCGGTCTGGGCCTGAGCCTGAGAGAACACACTGCTACCAACAACTAAACTCAAACTTAAACCAATCAGGTAAGATGCTTTCATTGCAATTAAAAGATAATTTGCCATCACAATAATATTGGTTGAACGATCGACTCAACCCTAGTGCGGGGGCAATTCATCAAATATTCATATTCGACGAATTCAAGCTCTAAGCCAACTCGTGCCCACCCTAAACCGCATTCGATCCTTCCAATTCCGCCGCCATCGCCTCCAACTGATCCTGCTGATCCCGCGAAATGCAAGTCTGCACCATATCGTCAATCTTCCCTTGCAGTGCCGTATCCAGTGGAAAGTTCTGATTCAACCGATGATCAGTCACGCGACTGTCTTTGTAATTGTAAGTCCGGATTTTTTCCGATCGTGAACCCGATCCCACTTGCGACTTCCGTTGCGAAGCGATCGCGTCATTTTGTTCCTGCAACTTCATTTCATACAACTTCGCCCGCAAAATCTGCAACGCCCGTTCTTTGTTCTGAAGCTGCGATCGTTCTTCCGTACAGAAGATCCGAATCCCCGTCGGCTTGTGGAATAGATCCGCCGCCGTTTCCACTTTGTTGACGTTCTGGCCGCCTGCACCGCCCGATCGGGCCGTGGACATTACATAATCCTTCGGATCGAGATGAATCTCTACCTCATCGACTTCCGGCATAATCGCCACCGTCGCCGTCGAGGTATGTACCCGCCCCTGGGATTCCGTCGCCGGAACGCGCTGCACGCGATGCACACCCGCCTCGTACTTGAGTTTGCTATAGACCCGATCGCCCTGGACTTCCAGAATTACTTCCTTAAAGCCGCCCGAATCCCCGGTATTCTCGCTAATCAGCTTCGGCTGCCAACCCTGGGCCTGAGCGTAGTAGGTATACATCCGCAACAAATCCCCGGCCCAAATGCTGGCCTCATCGCCGCCCGTCCCGGCCCGAATTTCCAACATGATGTTCTTGTCATCATTCGGGTCACTCGGCAAGAGCAACACCTTCAAGCGTTGTTCCAATGGGATAATCTGCGCCTTGACTTCGTCGATTTCCTGGCGCGCCATCTCCGCCATTTCCAGATCGCCCGACGATTCCTTCAGTAATTCCTGGGCCGATGCGAGATTCTCCTGCGCCTTCTTCCAAGTGTCGTAGGTATCGACCGTTTCTTCGAGGCCCGATCGGGCCTTCGCCACCTTTTGAAATTCCCCCGGATCCTTCGCAATATCCGGATCCCCCAACCGCCGCGTCAAATCGTGGAACGTCTGCTCCACCGAATTCAGCTTCTCAATCAAATAAGCTTCCGCCATGACATCACCATTCCAATTGAACTAAAAATTTGCACAAAACCTTGGGATGCTGGGGGTGATTAAAGCGCCACCCCAACATCTATCGACGTTTGAGCAAATTCTGATCCGATCGGATGTTCATGGTATCAATTATGCAACTTGTCGGTTGGGTGCAGCAACGCGGAACCCAACAACTATTCCCGGCGTTGGGTTCCACTTCGTTCTACCCAACCTACCGCAATTATTCAATTCCCATCTCTCAATTAAACCAAAAATCTCGCCCCACAAAAACCGTGGGGACGAGATTTCCAAAATCGATCGCGACCGTTACTTCGTTTCCGGCGTCGCATCGGGCGTCGCTTCCGAAGAAGCCATCCCATACTTCCGCAAGAACCGCTCCACGCGACCTTCCGTATCAATAATCTTCTGCGTCCCAGTATAGAACGGGTGATTGCCCGACCATACATCGACGTTCATTTCCGGCTTAGTTGACCCGATCGTCATCACCACCTCACCGTTGCAAATCACCTTTGCATCCGGATACCACTTAGGGTGAATACCTGCCTTCGCCATTACCATTCTCCCGCTCACGCGTGATCTAAAAATACCAACCCAAAACCCGCCCACCATCCCGACCCCAAACCGTCCCCCCTCGCCTTTCCAAGGAGAGGGGCCGGGGGAGAGGTTCCATCCGAGGGAGCAGTCTTTAACGCTTCGAGTACTGAGGCGCTTTCCGGGCCTTGCGCAGACCGTACTTGCGACGTTCCTTCGCCCGCGCATCCCGGCGGAGGTAGCCCTCGACCTTCAACGGACTCCGATTATCCGGGTCAAGCTGGCACAATGCCCGCGCCACACCCATCTTGATCGCATCGGCCTGACCCGTCAAACCACCACCATGGGCGTTGACCAAAATGTCATACTGCTCTTCCAAGCCCAAAGTCTCCAAAGGAGCCTTGGCTGCCGCCACATATTCGTGGTTGCCTTGCAAGTAGTAAGCGCCATCCTTGCCGTTCACTTCAAACTTGCCATTACCCGGTACCAATCGCACACGGGCGATCGCCGTTTTCCGACGACCCGTGCCCTGATACATCACCCGTCCTTGATCAGCCATTATTTCTTCGCTCCTGGAGTCGTATTAATTTCCAAAACCTTTGGCTGCTGGGCCGCATGGGGATGCTCAGTACCCGCATAGACCTTCAGCTTCGTGAACTGTTGGCGACCCAAGGAAGTATGGGGCAACATGCCTTTGACGGCCTTTTCGATAATCCGCTCGGGCAACCGCGCTTGCAGCTTCTCAAAGGATTCCACCTTCATCCCGCCGGGACGACCGGAGTGACGACGGTAGAGCTTCTGACTGGCCTTGCGACCCGTCACTTCGATTTTTTCCGCATTGATCACCACAACAAAATCGCCCGTATCGATCGACGGCGTAAAGTCGGGCTTATTCTTACCACGCAGGACGCAGGCAATTTCCGTTGCCAAACGACCCAAACGCTTGCCAGCCGCATCGACAATGTACCAAGTACGATTGTCTTCCTGCTGATTTGGGAGATAGGTTTTTTCGGTAGCCATGATTGTTACCAGAGATTTGACAAGAAAGAAAACTTCGATTCATTCACCCCGCAGGGATGACTCCGTCCGAAAATCGATCGGGGCCGTGAGATGGGGAATCTCACTCAGGGTGGGAAATACCGTGGGCAGAATCAGTTGCGGCTGGGCGTCGTACCAAACTGCCGGATCAAACGGACAATCTGAGTATCCCACACGCAGCAGACACAAACCATGAGGCGGGGCGGCGGACTTGACTTGATCACGGCGATCGCTCATCCAGAGTTCGGTGCAGTTTTCCACTGACCGACTGCCCTCACCGACTTGTACCAATAACCCGACCAAAAGTCGCATCATCCCGTACAAGAACCCACTGGCCTGAACTTCGATCGTCACAAAGTCGCCTTGACGTTGGCAAACCGCTTCGTGAATATCAACCCAGGAATGGGGGCGGACTGAACCTGCCCGATGAAAAGCGGCTAAATGCTGTCGGCCCACGAGGGGCGCGATCGCCTGTTGAATCAAATCGGCATCCAGCGGCTCATAGTAGTAATGCCAAGCGTAGGGGCGCACAAACAAATTGGGAACTTTGTTTGTATAAAGCGTGTAACGGTACCGTCGCCAACAAGCCGAAAACCTTGCGTGCCAGTCATCCGCCACCAGGACGGATGCACGAATCACAATATCTTCGGGGAGGCGACTGTTCAGAATCCGCATCCATCGGTGGGGTGGGATCAACGTTTGCACATCAAAATGAACCACCTGTGCCGCTGCATGGACTCCCGTATCCGTCCGACCCGCCGCATGAACGACGACGCGATCGCCCACAACGTTCGCCAAGGCATTTTCCAGTTCTTCTTGCACGGTGCGCACGTTGTGCGCTTGTTTTTGCCAGCCGTAGAACCGACTCCCTTGGTATTGCACCACGAGGGCAATTCGTTGCTTGACTAAACCCATGCCCAAAGAACAACCCTCCTCAAACAAGTTGGCCTAAACCAACTCGGCCTAAACTAACTCAATGATCGCCATTTCCGCGTTATCACCCCGACGGCGAATTGTCCGGAAAATCCGGGTGTAGCCCCCTTGCCGATCGCCGTAACGTTCTTGAGCTTGCTCAAACAACGCATGGACTAACTGCTTGTCGTAGATATAACCCAAGGCCCGCCGACGAGCAGCCAAGGAACCATCCTTCGCCAACGTCACCATGCGCTCGGTTTCGTTACGCACCGCTTTGGCGCGGGCTTTGGTTGTGGTGATCCGCCCGTTGCGGATCAGCTCAGTCGTGAGGGCACGCAGTAGCGCTTTGCGCTGATCTGCGGGCCGACCGAGCATCGGAACTCGACACTGGTGCCGCATAGCTTTGAACCTTCACTTCAATAAAACAACAGGCGCATTGGGCGAACCCATAACGCTTCAAACGACACTACAAACCGCCATTTTCCTTGGCAGCTTTGGTCAACGGCAGGGTGATGCCCAACCGATCTTTCAAGGCTTCGACGACTTCTTCTGCCGACTTCGCCCCAAAATTCTTGATTTCCATCAGGTCTTCTTGGGTGTAGTCCAACAAGTCCGCCACGGAATTGATCTGCGCCCGCTTCAAACAGTTGTAAGCGCGCACCGATAGCTGCAATTCCTCGATCGGAATCTGGCTTTCGGGATGCTCATCGGCCACGACATCATCTTCAGTGGCTTCAAAGTTGACATCCTTCAGCGGATTGAACAGGTCAACCAAAATATTGGCCGCTTGTCCCAGCGCTTCCTGGGGGGTCAAACTCCCATTTGTCCAGACTTCCATCAAGAGCCGATCCTTCTCCAAGGAGCCACCCACGCGGGCATCTTCCACCGAATAATTGACCTTCCGCACGGGCATGAAGATCGAATCAAGCTGCAGAAAATCGATCGCGTTGGATTGGTCATCCCGAATCCGACTGACGCTGCGATAGCCTTTCCCACGGTTCACCTGGAATTCCATTTCCAGCTTCGCACCGGGAGCCACGGTCGCAATGTACTGATCGGTAGAAATCACTTCCACTTCCGACGGCAAATCAAAGTTCGAGGCGGTAATCACCGCTGGCCCTTGCACCACCAACCGACCAATTTGCGGCTGGGAAGAATAGCTCTTGAGCACCACTTTCTTCATGTTGAGCATGATGTCCAGCACGTCTTCACGCACGCCAGGGACGGCGGAAAACTCATGGGAAACACCATCAATCCGAATGGCGGTGATCGCCGTGCCTTCGAGGTTTGACAATAGGACGCGCCGCAAGGCGTTCCCGACTGTCGTGCCTTGACCGCGCTCGAGCGGCTCCAAAATGAAGCGGCTATATTGGCTCTGGTCTTTATCGATGGTGGACTCGATACATTCAACTTGAAACTGTGCCACTTCTAGCCTTCCTTGCTTGCAAAACGGTGGGGGGAAACGGTAACGCAAAGGGTTGCGAATTTTGACTGACTATTGGTCGTAAAAGTCACCGCCAATGCTACACCCGACGCCGCTTGGGCGGGCGGCAGCCATTGTGCGGAATCGGGGTCACGTCGCGGATTAACGTGATTTCCAATCCGGCACCCTGCAATGCCCGAATCGCGGTCTCGCGACCCGATCCCGGCCCACTTACCATCACTTCGATTTGGCGCATACCACAATCCATGGCCCGCCGTGCTGCTGCTTCAGCCGCCGTTTGGGCGGCGAAAGGCGTCCCTTTCTTCGCGCCCTTAAAGCCACTGGCACCAGCGGACGACCAGGAGATCGCTTCGCCTTGGGTATCCGTGATGGTGACGATCGTGTTGTTAAAGGTGGACTGAATGTGAGCCACACCACTGGGGACGTTCTTCTTCGCCTTCCGTGGCCCCGTCCGTTTTTGAGGTCTTCCTGCCATGTTCTTTTAAACCAAAAGGTGATCAGATAACCCGACTGCGAGGAATAGTGACGACTGGCTTGAACCAGGCACTCTCAATTCGCAGAAATCCTTCGACGCCGCTTTAGGCGGCGGCCCAAATCGACCCAAGGTCAAGATTATTTCTTCGGTGCTTTCTTCTTACCAGCCACCGTGCGACGACCGCCGCGACGGGTACGGGCATTTGTCCGCGTGCGTTGGCCACGTAGGGGCAAGCCCAAACGATGCCGCCGTCCGCGATAGCAACCGATATCCATCAATCGCTTGATGTTCATCGACTCCCAACGGCGCAGATCGCCTTCGATCTGGTAGTCCGCTTCAACGCATTCACGGAGCGTTGTAACCTGAGCATCGGTCAGATCCTTGATGCGAATATCAGGGCTGATATTCGTCTTCTTCAAGACTGCCGCCGCACGGGTCGGGCCAATTCCGTAGATATATCTCAGACCGATTTCCACTCGCTTATCGCGAGGGAGGTCCACACCAGCAATCCGCGCCACTGTGTTTCTCCTAATTGTGAATGGGTTCGAACATTGACTGTTTGGATGAGGGGTTCACCCAAACGATCGTGCGATTTAACCTTGACGCTGTTTATGCTTGGGGTTTTCGCAGATCACCATGACGCGACCATGCCGCCGAATCACCCGGCACTTGTCGCACATTTTCTTGACAGAGGGACGTACTTTCATGCCTTGTCTCGCCTAAATCTGGCGATATTTACAAATACAACATCCTAACAAACGAACACAACCCTTGTCAAATGAATGACAGGGTTTTCTCACAACAACCGAAACTGTCGCGGGAATCGGATTTGGCTGTTAGTTTTGCCGATCGAACTGCAAAAAACGACTTTCACAATTTTTCACAAGCGGCTTCCCAGTCTAGCAGTAAAGGTTGCCAGATTTTCAGCGAAAGTTAGAAATTATCCCAGCAAGTTTAGCGGAAGAGCCGATCGAGGCTGTAGGAAAACCCTGGGAGCAGTGGTGTCGTGAGCCGATCGCCCACCAATACGGTTTGGGTCAGGGCCAAGGCACCCCGATCACGGCGATAAATTTCGATTTGTTGAAGCGGACGACTGATAATCCAGTATTCGCGGACACCACGGGCGGAATAGAGCCGCAGTTTTAGGTCACGATCGCGGCGTTCGTTTTTCTCGCCGGGGGACAGCACTTCGACCACTAGCTCCGGGGCCGCAGTGAGATGGCCAGCGGCGTCAAGGGAATCGGCTAAACGTTCGTTGCTGGCCCACACCACATCCGGAATCACATTATCAGCATCGGCAAAGATAATTCCTGGGGTAATCGATGCTTCACCTAACCCCGTATCCAACGACCAATCATCCAATGCTGCATAGATCCGACCGCAGACACTTTGGTGTTTCCAATGGGGCGCAGGGGTTACGTGAAGTTCTCCATCAATAATTTCGTAGCGACGGCCATCGTCCTCCGGGAGTAGCGACCGGTCGGCAGTCGTCCAGCGGATGGTATCAGCGACGGGTGAGTTCATTGGGATCACAAGCAATTTCTCAGTTCTATTCTAACGCCCGTTCGATTAATCTTCAGGCCGATCGCCCGATCGCAAAATCGCTTCCGGGGAAAAGGCACAATCGATCGGGAAGTCGTCGATCGCCATGCCCGTTTCAGCCGCAGCAAGTTACCTGGCTTCTTCGTAAGCCTCGACGAAAATTGTGTCGTAGTGCGGTTTGAGGCTGGGACTGTCTTTGAAGGCTTTATTGATCCGCTGGCGATGTTCGACAATGCTAGCCAGCCAACTGTTGGAGCGCATTTTGGGCTGATAGACGTATTTCAGCCGATGCAGCAACAAGATTTTGAGATTGCTGTAAACCGATCGGCGT
Source organism: Cyanobacteria bacterium VAR_4_metabat_243 (assembly GCA_031415035.1). Taxonomy (GTDB): domain Bacteria; phylum Cyanobacteriota; class Cyanobacteriia; order Leptolyngbyales; family Leptolyngbyaceae; genus Romeriopsis. The sequence continues at coordinate 40,241 of JANOQX010000168.1, read as the reverse complement.
TCACTGCGGCCCATATCTTCGATTTCTTCGAGTAAATTCGGAATGTCCAAAGCTGCCAGATTACCGTCCCGCAGTTGTTGCGCGGTCGTTTCGAGCCAATGATGGTAATCCTGCTCATACAACGGGGCCGGGGTGGCAGCGATCGGGGAAAATATCGTCATAGCAATGCAGACAGATTTGCTCCCAATTCTAACGAATATTTACCGCAACATCCAGACGATCGCGCCCAACACTTGATCGACGGGTGGCAAGGCATAGACCGTCAGATCGATCGACACCACCGTCCCCTCGATTTTCAAAAACTGCCACTGCAATCCGTTGCTGACAATGCCATAAATCGTTTCAACGGGTCGGCCTTGGGCCTGGTTAAACCGCTGGGCCGCCACCATTTCCGCAATACACTGCCCAAACCCCGATTTCAAATCCGTCTTCTTGGCTTCGATAATGACGATCGCCGGGGCTTCGATTTCCAGCACCTCCGTCGATCGCGTCATCAGAAAATCACAGACCCCATTCAACCCCTGGGATTCGTCCACCGTAAAGTCTTCGCCGGAGAACAAACTCACCTGCCGATCGAGCAGTCGCCGCGCCTCCAACAACACCGGATAGATAATCCCCTCCGACCGGGCCTTTTCACTCCCCGATGTCGCCACGATCGGCAACGTTTCCTGCAAATAATCGAGCAGTCCACTGGACGGTTGCGCCATCGGCAATTGGCCCCAAAACGCCGCCCCCTCAATAATCTTCAACCCAAAAGCATCGCGGACTTTGGCGATCGTCGTGAACTGGCTGTAAGACATAAACCCTCTACATAATGTCATCAACCAAGACAGTCCCACCCTCACAGAAATCGACACTGAGATGATAATCCGCCAACAACGCCGTGCCCAACAACGGTCGATTCCCCATTGCCAGCACCGGAATCACCCGCGCCGCGCCATGCCACCGAATGACACCTTGATAGACTTTAGTGACAATCCGAGAATTATCGGCGAGGTTAGCTTTGATCGGGCCAAGGTAGGGCAGGTCAAGCTCCGCCACAACCGCCACTGGCAAAGTCAAAAAACCTTCAAACCCAGTATCCACCACACATTGAATCTCGACTTCGGCCCCATCGGGAGAATCCATCCAAATTCCCATGCGAGCTTGCAGTCCAATTACCGTTCCATTCATCTACTGCACTGTCCTAACTAATGTCCCACCCACGGCATAAACGGCATCATAACCAATTCGCTCCGCCCAAATCACCGCATCCGCATGTTGATCACGGAGGCGATCGTAAGCCCCGATCAAATCAGGATGAATCACGTAGTCGCCCGTATTGAGATCGATCGCCACGATCTTGCCCAGGTTTTCTGGTCGATCGACGACATTGCGAATCGCCGCCGCATATAGCCGCTCACCGCGTTGAGCCGTTTCCTCGGCACTGAGATTTTCAGTATCGCGTGTCGTTACCTGAGCCATGGCCACTGCCTCCGCATTGAAGAAGTTTCTCATCTCATCGTAGAACAAAATTCGCTGAGCCGCCGCCTATACTAGCAACCGCACCTTGGCGGGGGCCAACGTGCGGTTCAGGTAAATTTCATAGGGCAACTCAAGCAATTGCTATGGGCCGATGTTCAAGCCGCCATCGCACTGAAACTTAACGCTTCGGGGCGTTCTTCAGACGATAGGTAATCCGACCCTTGGTGAGATCGTAAGGGGTGAGTTCCACCTTAACCCGATCGCCGGGAAGGATCTTGATGTAGTTGCGGCGAATTTTACCGGAGATGTGGGCCAGCACGTTAAAGCCGTTATCCAAATCCACGCGGAACATGGCATTCGGCAACGAGTCAACGACCGTCCCTTCCATCTCAATGAGATCTTGTTTGGACAAAATTTTCTCCTAAAAAATAATGGTGTTTGTATCCGAAAGTGCTGCATCCATCTTAGCGCCTCGCACCCAAAATGCCTGCAACTCTAGTCTACGACTGCCTTCAAAGCCGTCTTGACCTGATCCAACGGCTGATTGCCATCGATCGTTGCTAGTTTATCCTGTGCTTCGTAATAAGCAATCAGTGGAGCCGTTTGCTCCCGATACACTTGCAGTCGTCGCCGAATCGTGGCTTCATTGTCATCCGATCGGCCTTCGGCAGCGCCCCGCTTGACCAATCGATCAACCACCACTTCATCGGGCACATCGAGATTCACCGCATGGGCCACCGCTTGGCCCAGATCGGCCAGCAGCTCATCCAAGAACCCCGCCTGCGCCACATTACGCGGAAAGCCATCGAGAATCCAACCCGTCTGGGCATCGTCTTCCTTCAAGCGCTCCCGGATCAGGTCAATCACCAAACTGTCCGGCACCAGCTCGCCCGCATCCATAAAGCCCTTAGCCTTAACGCCCAAGGGCGTCTGATGCGCCACCGCCGATCGAAGAATGTCCCCCGTGGAAATGTGGGCCATCGCGTTCGCATCCGCCAACATTTTGGCCTGCGTCCCCTTACCCGCGCCCGGTGCCCCTAAAAAAATCAATCGCGACACAATCAATCCCCCTTCAAACCAACCTAGAAATTCTCAATTCGCAATTCTCACTTATTCACCATGCCTTCATAGCGCTGCGAGATCACATAGGTCTGGATCTGCTTCGCCGTCTGGATCGCCACCCCCACCAAAATCAGCAGGGAAGTCGCCCCAAAGCCTCGGAACGTCGTGACCTTGGTAGCCGATTCCACCGCCGTCGGGACGATCGCGATGATCGACAAGAACAGCGCGCCCAACAGGGTCAGACGATTCATCACCTTGGACAGATATTCCGTCGTCGCATTACCGGGACGCACACCGGGAATACTCGCCCCCATCTTTTTCAGGTTCTTCGACATATCTTCCGGCTGCACCACCAGGGTCGCATAGAAGAAGCTAAAGAACAGAATCAAGACGAAATAGAAGATGTCCCGCGCCACAATATTGTTATTAAACGTCGCCAAGGCCCCCGCCAACTGCGCGTTTTGGCCAAACACCTGTTGCAAGATTGCGGGCAAGGTCAACACTGCCGAAGCAAAGATAATCGGCATCACGCCCCCCTGGTTCAGCTTCAGGGGCAAGTAGCTAGTCCGTTCCATCGCCACTTGGTTGCGGCCGACTTGACGCCGGGCCGAGACGATCGGAATCCGCCGCGCCCCTTCCTCCACGAACACAATCCCGACGACGATCGCCAAGAACATCACCATCAAAATCACAAAGCCCGTAACAAATTCGCGGTTCCCGGACTGCAATTGCTCGAAACTCGATGACAACGACTGCGGCAAGGTTGCCACAATGTTCAGGAAGATCACCAGTGAGGCTCCGTTGCCGACACCCCGCTCCGTCAGCAATTCGCTCACCCACATGACGAACATGCCGCCAGCGGTCAAGGCCAGCACGGTCTCAATCACGAATTGCGGCCCGAAGTTGTAGGCAAAAGGCTTGAGCAAGCCCAGGGTCAGCATCAGGCTCTGCACCACGGCCCAACCAGCGGCTACGTAGCGCGTGATCTGGCCGATTTTGCGCCGTCCGGCTTCGCCTTCTTCCTTCTGAAGCCGCTCCAGACTGGGAATCGCCGCCGTCAACAGCTGAATAATAATCGAGGCATTAATAAACGGAATGATCCCCAAGGCAAAAATGCCCAAGCTCTTCAAACCACCGCCCGAGAACAAATCCAGGAAGCTCAGGGCAGGGTTGTTGGCGATCGCGTTACCAAAGGCCAGTCGATCGATCCCCGGCACCGGGATATAGATCCCCATCCGAATCAGCACCAACAGGCCGATCGTCAGTAACAAACGCCCCCGCAGACCGGAAGACTGCGCCATTTGGGCGAAGGTCTCCTGCGCGGTGGGTGACTTATCCCGGTTGTCCATGTACGAAATTCCTCTTGCCAGGGCGGTGTTGATTAAGGCGCGGATGCCAACTGCTTTCTACCATTAAACGTCAAAACATCATCCAGTTACCAATAATTCGGTGACCAGATGATGCTTGATCAAACGTTAAGGAACGTTACTTGCGCTTCTTGGGCACGGAACGATCGCGCATCCAGACTTTCTTGACGATCGCCTCGCACGAACCGCCCGCCGCTTCGATTTTCGCCTTGGCGCTGGCCGTAAAGGCCCCCGCTGTAACGGTCAAAGCCACTTTCACTTCGCCATCGCCGAGGATCTTCAAGGGGCCGTCATTCTGAGTCAGAATGCCCGCCGCCAACAGCGTATCCAAGGTGACGATCGACTTCGCGGGCAATTCCGCCAAGGCTCCAACGTTCAAGACGGTGTAGACTTTTTGATTGATCAGCTCAAAGCCTTTCAATTTCGGCAAACGGCGATACAGGGGCGTTTGGCCCCCTTCAAAGCCGGGGCGCGTGGGACGACCGGAACGGGACTTTTGGCCCCGCATCCCAAACCCACCACTCGCGCCTTGACCCGCAGCAATTCCCCGGCCAATGCGGCGGCCCCGTTGCTGGGAACCGTCTTGCGGTTGAATATCGGTTAATCTCATGTTTTTCTTCCCGGTGGCTTACCTAGAGTACAGCTTTTCAACGGGCACGCCCCGATCCTGCGCCACCTGTTGCATGGTGCGCAGACCCGACAGCGCCGACGCTGCCGCCCGCGCATTGTTCAAGGGATTGCTGGAACCGAGTTGTTTGGCCAAGATATTCTTGACCCCAGCCAGTTCAAGTACGGTTCGCACCGCACCCCCCGCAATTACCCCGGTACCCGGAGCGGCGGGTCGCATCATCACCTTCGCCCCGACGGAGGAACCCGTCGAAGGATGGGGAATCGAGCTTTCCTTGGTCAAGGGCACTTCCACCAAGTGTTTCTTGGCATCGGCCACCCCTTTCTTCACGGCCCCGATCACGTCAGCGGCTTTACCCACACCGACGCCTGCTTGGCCTTTCTCGTTGCCGATCACGACGATCGCCCGGAAACTGAGTTTCTTACCACCCTTGACCACTTTGGTCACCCGGCGGATTTGGACGACGCGTTCTTGCCATTCCGATTTTTCCTCGGTGCGGCCGCCACGCTTGTCCTTACGCTCACGTTTGTTGTCCTGCTGCTGCTTTGGCATGTTTTTCTCCTAGAATTCCAGACCGGCTTCGCGAGCGGCTTCGGCCAGAGCCTTGACCCGACCATGATAGAGGTTCCCACCCCGATCGAAGACCACCGTGGCAATCCCGTTCGCTTTGGCCCGTTTGGCAATTAACTTGCCCACTTCCGACGCAGCAGCCTGGTTGGCCCCGGTCTCGAGCTTGCCTTTGAGTTCCTTGTCGATCGTTGAGGCGGCGGCCAACGTGGCTTGAGCCACATCATCGATCAACTGGGCATAAATGTGCCCATTCGAACGGAAGACCGCCAACCGAGGCCGTTCTGGAGTGCCCGTAAGGCGCTTCCGAACGCGGATATGACGGTTACGTGTAGCTTGTTTGCGACTGACCTTAGACATATCTTACTTCTTACCTCCAGTCTTACCCACCTTACGGCGGACTTTTTCGCCTTGGTAGCGAATCCCTTTGCCCTTGTAAGGCTCCGGTGGTCGCACGGCCCGCACTTTGGCCGCTGTGTTGCCCACGAGTTCTTTGTCGATGCCGCTGACGGTAACGTTGGTGTTCCCTTCCACGACAAAGGCAATGCCTGCTGGCGGTTCAATCAATACGGGGTGGCTGTAACCCATGTTGAGGTTGAGGTTCGCCCCTTGCACCGCTGCCCGATAACCGACGCCCTGGATTTCCAGTTTGCGCTCATAGCCCTTCGACACGCCTTCGACCATGTTGGCCACCAACGTCCGACAGAGACCATGCCGCTCCCGCGCCATCCGGGACTCGTTAATCCGCTCGACCACAACGTGGCCGTCTTCTTGCTTCAACGTCACGCCTTCCGGCAATGTCCGCTTCAGTTCGCCTTTGCTTCCTTTCACCGTAACGGTGCGGCCATCGATCGTGACCGTCACCTTATCGGGAATAGGAATCGGTTTTTTACCAATCCGAGACATATCGCTTCACCTTAGATGAGTCACTTTTACCAGACGTAGCAAAGGACTTCGCCGCCCACGCCTGTCTTACGCGCATCCCGATCGGTCATGACTCCACTCGAAGTCGAGATGATCGCGATACCAATACCACCCAACACTCTTGGTAATTCCTTCGTGTTGGCATACACCCGCAAGCCCGGTCGGCTGACCCGCTTGAGTTTGGTGAAAATCGGCTGACGGGTCTTACCCTTGTACTTCAGCGTCAGTTTGATCATCTTCCGTGGCGCTTCCCCCGCATCTTCGATGTTCGAAATAAAGCCTTCGGCTTGGAGCACAGCGGCGATATTCCGGGTCATCCGGGTGTCGGGCACGTCCGTCGTCGGATGTTTCGCCATGCTGGCGTTCCGCAAGCGAGTCAGCATATCCGAAATTGTGTCATTTGTTGCCATTAATTTGCCTCGATTACTAACGGGCCGCAGCCTTCACATAGGGGCTGAGGCCAAGGGGTTCTAGCTATCCCGGAACGGCATTCCCAGTTCGCGCAGCAGGGCGCGGCCTTCTTCGTCGCTGTTCGCGGTGGTGATGATAGAAATATCCATCCCGCGCACTTGGTCAACGTCGTCGTAGCTGATTTCCGGGAACATCAACTGTTCACGGACACCCACGGTGTAGTTGCCGCGACCGTCGAAGCTCTTGGGACTCACACCGCGAAAGTCGCGAATCCGTGGCAGAGCCAAATTGATAAATCGATCGAGAAAGGCATCCATCCGCTGGGCGCGCAGTGTCACCATGACCCCGACGGGCATTCCTTGGCGAATTTTAAATCCTGCGATGGCCTTTTTAGCGCGGGTGATAACGGGCTTTTGACCCGTAATTACAGCAATTTCATTGACTGATGCCTCAAGTGCCTTGGCATTTTGGGACGCTTCCCCTAAACCCCGGTTCACCGTGATCTTTATCACTTTGGGTACCTGATGGATGTTCGTATATTTGAACTCCTCCATCAATTTCGGAACGACAACTTCTCGATAGAGTTGCTTGATCGGTTGTTTGACTGCCATTGATTTAATCTATCCTCACCCTGGGCTTGGTCAGGGACTGAATGGGTGGTTAGTTGAACAAGGATCGGTACGGAACCCTGGAATTAGTTGTCCAAGATTTCGCCCGTCTTTTTCAGCATCCGCACCTTTTTGCCATCTTTCATCGTATAGCAAACACGGCTCACCGTCTTCTGCTTTTCCGAATAGAGCATGACATTCGAGGCATGGATCTGGGCTTCGCGGGTCACGATTTGACCGACTTCGCCTTCACTCTGGGGCTTCTGGTGCTTGGTTTGCACGTTGACGCCTTCGACGATCACGCGGTTCGTCTTCGGGAAGACGCGGGCGACTTTGCCCACTTTGCCCTTGTCCTTACCGGCGATCACTTGGACGGTGTCACCCGTCTTGACGTGCATCGATTGACGCACGAGTGGCTTTTTATTGGCCATTTACAGCACCTCCGGCGCTAGGGAGACAATCTTCATGTAGTTCTTGTCGCGCAGTTCGCGGGCCACGGGGCCAAAGACGCGAGTACCACGGGGGTTGCCGTCGGCGTTGATCAACACGCAAGCGTTGTCGTCAAACCGAATGCTCATGCCGCTGTCCCGCCGCACGGTGTGCTTGGTGCGGACGACGACGGCCTTCACCACGTCGGACTTTTTGACGGCCATGTTCGGGGTGGCGTCTTTGACAACGGCGACGATGATGTCGCCGATGCCCGCGTAGCGACGGTTACCACCGCCGACTACCCGGATACACATCAGCTTCCGCGCGCCGCTGTTATCTGCCACGTTCAGATAACTTTCCTGTTGAATCATGTTCGTTTACCTCAAAGAAGTTGAGAATGGGGGGAGCGCGGCACTAGGCTTTGACCACTTTGGTGATGATGTCAATCACGGCCCAACGCTTGGTCTTGCTCATGGGGCGGGTCTCTTGAATCCGCACTTGATCGCCAATTTTGCATTGGTTCGCTTCGTCATGCGCTTTGTAGCGCTTGGTGCGAACCACGATTTTGCCGTAACGCGGGTGGGTGGTGCGGCTTTCGATCGCCACGACCACGGTTTTGTCCATTTTGTCGCTGACGACAACACCGACTCTCTGTTTAACTGCCATGACCTTACTCCGCTGATGCTGCTTTGAGTTGACGTTCCCGCTCGATCGTCAGGAGTTGCGCCAATTCATGCTTCAGGTGCTTGAACTGGTGCGGCTGCTTGAGGTTGCGGGTACCCTGCTCAAACCGCAGTTGGAACAGTGCCTTCTTGATTTCCAGCACCCGCTCGGCGATTTGTTCGTCGCTCTTGGCTCGGGATTCGGTCACGTTGGGAAGTGCCATTAGTCTTCGACCTCCGGTTTATGATCGCGCATGACAAACTTGGTCTTGATCGGGAGCTTGTGGGAAGCCAACCGCAATGCTTCGCGGGCGATTTCTTCGGTCACACCGTTCAATTCGTACATCATCCGACCGGGCTTGACCACGGCCACCCAATATTCGGGCGAACCTTTACCCGAACCCATGCGGGTCTCGGCGGGGCGGGCGGTAACGGGTTTGTCCGGGAAAATCCGAATCCAGATTTTACCGCCCCGTTTGATGTAACGCACCATGGCTCGCCGTCCGGCTTCGATTTGCCGGGAGGTGATCCACGATGGCTCGATCGCTTGCAGACCGTAGTCGCCGAAGTTTAGGGCATTCCCACGGGAAGCTAAACCACGCATCCGACCGCGCTGCTGCTTGCGATATTTAACTCGCTTTGGACTTAACATGTCGGGTTCCTCTAGCTCTCGTTAGAACGATCTTCGAACTGCTGACGACGACGGTTGTTGCCGCCACCACCGCCACCACCGCTGCCACCACCGCCAGTGCGACGACGGGGCTGGGAGGCTTGAGCGACTTCTTCGATCCGCTCTTGACCCGGCATGATTTCGCCTTTGAACACCCAGGTTTTGATCCCCAAGGTGCCGTAGACGGTCTGCGCGGTGCAGTAGTTGTAGTCGATGTCGGCGCGGAGGGTGTGCAAGGGCACACTGCCTTCCATGGTGCATTCGGTACGGGCGATTTCCGCGCCGTTCAAGCGGCCACCCACTTGAATTTTGATCCCTTCGACCCCAGCCCGCTGGGCGCGCTGGATCACCTGGCGCACGACGCGGCGGAAGGAAACCCGGCGTTCGAGCTGCTCGGCGATGTATTCCCCGATCAAAGCGGCTTCGGCATCGACGCGGGCGATTTCCACCACGTTGACCCGGATTTGCCGATTCGCATCGCCCACCACTTTTTGCAAAGCGGCCCGCAGGATGTCAATCCCGGCTCCACCGCGACCGACAATCACGCCGGGACGGGCAGTGCGGATTTCCAGATCAATCTGGTCAGCCTTGCGCTCAATCCGAATCTCGGAAATACCGGGCTTGCGCAGGTTCTCCAGATTCTGGGGATTCTTGGTAATAAACTGCCGAATTTTGTAGTCTTCTTGCAGCAATTCCGGATACTTCCGCCCATCAGCAAACCACCGGGAGCGGTGCTCCTTGATGATGCCGAGACGCAAGCCATTAGGGTGAATTTTCTGTCCCATGGGGTTACTCCTTAAGCCTCTGAACCATCAGACACTGCCACGGTGATATGGCAAGTGGGTTTGCGAATTTGAAATGCCCGACCTTGGGCACGGGGCCGAAACCGTTTCAGGCTCGGTCCCATGTCCGCAAAGGCGGTGGAAATCACGAGGCTGGAGCGATCCATGCCCTCGTTATTTTCCGCATTTGCCGCCGCCGATCGCAGCACCTTCAAGATCGGCTCACAGGAGCGGTACGGCATAAATTCCAACAGAATCAATGCGTCCCGGTAGGTGCGACCGCGAATTTGATCCAACACCCGGCGCACTTTTAAGGGCGACATCCGAATGTACTTCGCGGTGGCTTTAACTTCTTTCGTTGCGGTTGCCATGATGTTCTCCTTAACGGCGGCCCTTCTTATCTGCACCGTGTCCACGGAAACTGCGGGTCGGCGAGAATTCGCCCAGTTTGTGACCCACCATTTGCTCCGAGACAAAAACCGGGATATGGGTTTTGCCGTTATGGACACCGAATGTCATCCCGATCATGTTGGGCAGAATCGTGGATGCCCGTGACCAGGTTTTGATCACGGAGCTGTCGCCTTTGGCCCGCGCTGCATCCACCTTTTTCAGGAGGTGGTCAGCGACAAAGGGACCCTTCTTGAGTGAACGTGCCATAGGTCTAAGTGACTCCCTCTAGGTTTAAGACTCGCGACCGCCGCGTCCACGCTTGGACGACTTACGGCGACGACGAACAATGTACTTACCGCTCAGCTTTTTCTTATTGCGGGTTTTCTTACCCAAAGCTGGCTTACCCCAAGGGGTCACAGGACCCGCACGACCGATCGGCGCACGGCCTTCACCACCACCGTGGGGGTGATCCACCGGGTTCATCACACTGCCTCGGACTTCCGGGCGACGACCGCGATGGCGCGTCCGTCCGGCTTTACCCAAGGTGATGTTGCGATGCTCGGTGTTGCCGACTTGACCGATCGTGGCGTAGCACTCACGGTGCACCAAGCGAACTTCCGTCGAAGGCAGCTTCAAGGTGACGTAGTCACCATCCTTGGCGGAGACCTGGGCCGAAGCACCCGCAGCGCGGGCCATTTGGCCGCCCTTACCGGGCTGCAACTCAATGTTGTGAATCGTCGTACCCAGGGGGATCGACTTCAACGGCATCGCGTTACCGACTTCAAACGGCACGCCTTCGCCCGCTCGAATGATCGTGCCGACTTGCAAACCGACGGGATGCAAGATGTAACGCTTTTCGCCGTCGGTGTATTGCACCAAGGCGATCCGCGCATTGCGGAACGGATCGTACTCGATCGCCGCGATCTTCCCATCGACGTTGCGCTTATCGCGCTTAAAGTCAACGATCCGATAGAGCTTTTTGTGCCCGCCGCCCCGGTGACGACAGGTGATGATACCGCGATTGTTGCGGCCCTTCTTCCGGTGGACTGAAACCGTCAGCGATTTCTCCGGTGTGGTCTTGGTGATCTCAGCGAAGTCAGAAACGCTGCGATCACGAGTACCAGGGGTTAACGGTCTATAGTTACGAACGCCCATGTTTTACCTCGATCGTACGTTTCACTAAACTTCGGGGAACAGCGGAATGGTATTACCTTCCGCTAAGGTCACCACAGCGCGCTTAACGCCGGGCTTGTAGCCGATAAACTTACCCACACGCTTTTTCTTGCGGGGGGGCTTATGGGTACTGATACCAGTCACCTTCACGTCGAATAGATATTCGATCGCGGCCCGGATTTCCGGCTTGTCGGCGCGGGGATCAACCTCAAAGGTGTATTGGTTGTTCTCCAGTCCGACCGTCGCCTTCTCGGTGATGATGGGGCGATAGACGAGGTCCGCCAATTGGCGTTGATCAAGTGCTTTAGTCATTCCCATACACCTCGTGAATCTTGGCGATCGCCGCTTCCGTGGCGATGATTTGGTCCGCATGGAGCAAATCGTAAACGTTCAAGTTGTTGGCGGAGATCAAGCGGAGATTTTCCACGTTGCGGGCCGAGAGATAGACGTTTTCGTCCCGCTCACCCGTAATGATCAACACCTTCGACCCTGGCTCGATGCCCCAGCGCGTCAACGCCGCCACCAATTCCTTGGTCTTGGGCTGGGCCAAATGCTTCGAGAAATCTTCCACCACGAACAAATCGGCGGCCCGATTCACCAAGGCCGTCCGCAGCGCCAATCGACGCTCCTTCCGGTTCATCTTGATGCTGTAATCACGCGGCTTGGGACCAAAGGTCACACCACCACCCCGCCATAGGGGCGATCGGTTCGAACCCGCCCGGGCACGACCCGTACCCTTTTGCCGCCAGGGCTTGCGACCACCACCGCGAACTTCCGATCGGGTTTTGGTGCAGGCTGTACCTTGACGTTGGTTGGCCAGTTGGCGCACCAAGGCGCGGTGCACGACCGCTGCCGCTGTTTCTTCCTTTGCGACTCGCAGATCCAGCTGGGCTGAACCTTTGGCGCTACCTTCCCAATTTTTTATTGCACAATCAACCATGTTTTCCTCGCTGGCCCATATATGAATTCGGAACGTTTATTTCCCGACTTTCTTTTCGGGCATGACTCTCAGCAATGCACCGGGCTTGCCAGGAACGGCACCTTTGACCAGGATCAAGTTGCGCTCAGTATCCACGCGGATAATTTCCAGCTTCTTGATCGTGACGTTGATGTCGCCCATGTGTCCGGCCATTTTCTTACCGGGATAAATCCGACCGGGGGTCGTACCCGCACCGATCGAACCCGGCTCGCGGTGGTTCTTCGAACCGTGGGTCATTGGCCCTCGGCTGAAGTGGTGCCGCTTTTGGTTTCCGGTGAAACCGCGACCGATCGTCCGTCCGGCCACATCCACCAGTTGTCCGGCTTCAAACATGTCAACTGTGATCGCTTGACCCAACTCGAAGGGACTCGCGTCATCCACGAGCATCTCCACCAAGTGACGCAGAAACGGGGCACCGGACTTCGCCAAGTGACCTTTTTCTGGTTTGGAAAGGTTCTTTTCCTTGATCGTCCCGTAGGCGATTTGGATGGCCGTGTAGCCGTCCGTCTCCTGGGTTTTGATCTGGGTAATGGGGCAAGGGCCAGCCTGTACCACCGTTACCGGAATTGATTTTCCATCTGCTGTGAAGACTTGGGTCATCCCAAGCTTCGTTCCGAGAATACCGACACTCACGGCAAGGTCTCCTGATCTACGTAGACATGAATTAGGACAATAGGGAGCAGCGGTTCGTTCACATACTCCGGACGAAAAGCCGCACAAATTCTCACTTCTCCGAAAAGAAGTTGCGAATCCGCACGTGATTCAGCTTTCAGGTGAATTAGCAAGTAAGCCACTTGAGCGCTTAAGCGATCCCAAAAGAACATCCGTTCTCCCCCGCATCAGACTTGAAGCGCCGAGGCGCAACAGTATCTTTGGGGTGGGAATCGCAGCAAAGACCAGGCAATGTTGAGCTGCTTGGAATTTGCGGGGGTGTGATTTCCGCTCATTAATATGTAACGAGTGATTGCTTTGCGTCGTACAAACCTACCAAAACGGATAACCGTCGGGGTTTGGGACCACAATCACAGGCGGGAAATCAGCAGACACCAAAATTTGGCGACAGTTAACGAGTATATCGAACCGAGTCGATAATGTCTAGTGGGATACGGAAAGTTTTTCGGGGGGTGGGGGAACTGTTGGTCTTTACTGGCAACTTGATTGGTGAATGCGGCATTTGACCGACTCCGCGAATTCTCTCCTCCGAGTTATGCCCGATGGAGGATCAATGACCGGCCGTCGGTCGTAGACCATCGGGCATATTTTTGTGACTGTGCCGATGTGATTGGTTCGGGGATCACCGATGATGGACAAAACCCTGCATCTCGCCGTTGCCCTGCCCTTCACCCGATCGTCCCATGCCGCGCCTTGTGCCCCCCGAATGTATCCTCCGCCCGTCGCAGATCCAGGATTTGCCCCAACTGGCAGCGCTCGATCGCCAATGGCAAGCCGAAATGACCGACGATCGGCGCGATCGGTGGCGCAATTGGGCCGGGCTGGCGTTTTTGGCATTCAGTATTGTGATTGCGCTGAAGGATTTGCGGCTGTTGGGTTGGGTGTTGCTGGGGTTCGCGCCGATTTATGGGATTTTGGGCTGGTTGTACTATGTGGGGCAACATCCGCCCAATCAGGAATGGGTGAATTATTGGGTGGTGGAATGCGACGATCGGATTGCCGCTGTGGCCAAGTGGGAGCATTTTGATTCCTACTCGGAGCTACAACAGATCTATGTCCGGCCGAAATGGCGATTCAATCGGTTGGGTTCATCCTTGATCGATCGGATCGTCAGTCAGACTCAACAGCCGATCTATCTGATCACCGATGAGCTGCACCAGAAGTTTTTTGGGCGGTTTGGGTTCAAGGCGATTCGCTGGGATGAGCTACCCCACAATTTTCCGATGCCGGAGTTTATGGTGCCGGGGCTAGAACGATCGCGCATCGTCCAAGTCCCAATGGTGCGACAGGCGATGCCGATCGCTGATCCGCGATCGACGACCACCCCGCAACTAAAACCCACGACTAAAGCAACGATTCCTGGTTGGCAGGGGATTAAGCCGGAGATCGACGATCGGCGCATGGAGAATTAGACCACCGATTCGACTCAAGATTTGATCGCGGCTGGCCGTGCCGCCTCGGCCTAAAGCATTTACACTGGAGGGGCGCGAAAAATGCGCTTTTTGATGTTTAGACCCAAGCGCTAAAGACCTATGCCTCTTCTAACCACTGGCGGCAAATTTATCAAAGACGTGGAGTTACACCATGCGGTGGCGGTGTATGCGCCCCTCGAAGGTGGGTATGAAGGCCGCTATCTGCGGCGGCTCCGCGCGAAGGGATACATTGCCTTGAATCTCAGCGCGCGGGGATTGGGCGATCTGTCGGCCTACCTAATGAATGTCCATGGGGTGCGACCGCCGCACTTGGGCAAGAAGAGTAAGGAATCCGATGCCTATGTGGGGAATGTCTACTATGTGCCGCCGATCGTGGGGACGCAGTTAGACAATCTGCCGCCGAAGTCGAAGGGATTGATCCTGTGGATTGGTGAGGGCTTTGTGCTATCGAGTGAGGAGCTGAATTACCTGAAGGATTTGGCGCAGGCGGAACCGCGTTTGAAGATTGTGGTAGAGATGGGCGGTGAGCGCTATTTCCGGTGGGAGCCATTGTTGCAGTCGATGACCTACGGTCGGGCGTAGCCCATCGTGGCGGCTTAGGTCGATCGGTCTTGCCGCCCGTGATAGATCCGCACGATGAGGATGGTTTCAGCTTCGACAAAATAGTGAATCACGTAGCCAGCCCGTCCGAATGGCACCACTAGCTTCCGGCGATCGCTGCCGTCACTGAGTAACCGACCGCGATAAGGACTCTGGGAAATACTAAAACCCGCGTCTCGAATTGCTTGAGCAGCTTTCCCAGCAGCATCAGGATTTTGCTGATTGAGGTATTCGAAATGTTCGGCAAGATCCAACAGTGCGTCCGCCGACCAAATTAGTTGGTAGGACATGGCAGTTCGTTATCCGTTCCAATGCTGGTCAGCCAAGCCGCAACTTTGGTATATTCTACGCCTTCACCCGTTTGACGATAATGGTCAAGCCGAGCTTGGTCAGATTGACGCGTTGCCCGCTCGATTTCAGCAGCGGGGCCATTGGCAAGGTCATATTCTGCCAAGAGCAACAAGGCCGTTGCCACGATTTCCTCAGCGGTTTGATACTGACCCGTTTGAATCTTGGTTTGAATAAATTGTTCTTGATCAGGGGTGAGTTGGATTGGCATAGTGACCTGAGGCGAACTAGCAATGTGCCAATTGTAGACGAATTTGCAGTTTTTCGCCTTAGGGGCATGTCAGCGGATTGAGTGGGTCATTTACCGATTCGCAAAGGTGTCCTGGAACCTTTTTCATAAAGCCAGATAAATGACGCAACGTAGACCAGCGGTGTCATTAGCCCAATCCCGTGACTATCCCCCCGATTAAACCCGCTCAGGCCAACAATCACCATTACAGAAACTGCAAGTACGATCGCAACATTGGAAACTACAGGATACAGACCCGCTTCATTACAAACTCAATTCTAACATCCCAAAAATCGAGCCTAATATCCTACTCTGATTCATTCCCAGAGGTAAATATGGTAGCCGAACTCATGATCAAGCCATCTTCACTCATCCCCAACGGGATCGAGGTGAAGCCGTTTGGCAACAGCTATCTATTTCGGTTTAACGACAAGTTGCAGGAGCGAATGGAAGAGCTGCTCAAAAAAAGCAAGCTCCACGCTTTGACCGCAGACAAAACCAGCGAATGGTCTGGTATCAAAGAACTCTACCGAATTTTCACCTTCATCAACGCCGAACTCGCAATGCCCAATCGGCGCAAAGCATCCTAAATTTTGAATGAATTAAAGTGGGCACCGATGACGTGATTTTCCGGCGATGTTATATTTGAGCAAATCGCCACAATCCAAGCACAAGAGAAATCACATGGTTCGACAGCACTGGGAAACCCTTGGGACAGCGACACTTCTGACGATCGTCCTCAGCGCGATCGCGCCCGCACCCGCCCAGTCGCAAACCGCCGTTGACCTCAGTTCCGCCGAAGGCGGCAAAGCGCTTGTGACGTTGACGCGTTCCCAGCAGTCCTACCACCTCGAAAACAGTCGATTCGCCCGCACGGTAGCCGCGCTCAACACCGACATTCCCAGCATCACGCCGAATTACCAGCAACGGATTACGGTACAAAGTCGATCGAGTGTCCTGCACTACGCGATCGCCCGTCAGCCCGATCGCAAAAGCTTTGTGGGACAAGTGATGGTCAGCCGCGATCGTAACGGTAATTTCCGGTCATACAGCATTGTCTGTGAAAACAATCGTCCTGGTATCCGCCTCCCGGCCAAACCGCGCATCGGGACAAATCTTCGACCCGTTTGCGCCCCAGGAACAACCCCATGGACGTTAGACACGATCGCGACACCAGCGGAATTGGAAGCAACTGCGAAACAAATAGTGGGGGCAATGACCCGATCGCAGCAGTCGTATTTCCTGGAGAACAATCGGTTTGCCACGTCGCTTGAAGCCTTGGAGCTTAATATCAGCCCCGAGACGATCGGGCATTCCTACTCAATTGCGCAAAGCAATCAGTCCGCCATCCAATACGGGATTTCCCAGAAGATTAATCTCAGAAGCTACGTCGGAGCGGTCACCATCGTCGCGATCGGGAGTGGCGAGTTCAACACTGCCGGGATCGTTTGTGAAAATATCCAGCCGGGGACATTTCGCCCCGCGCCGCCGATCGTTTCTGGGAATGGCACCCTGAGTTGTGCCCCTGGAACACAGCCTATTGGGAATTAGGATTTACCGTAGCACCCGATCGTGGTACAACTGCTCCAGCAATCGGGTCTGCTGCCGTAAATCAAAATTCCGTCGCACAAATTCCGGCCCCGCGTGACTGAACTGCGACCACAACTCCAGCGATTGCAATAGCCGCAACAACTGCTGCGCCAGAGTCTCCCAGTCGCGCTCCGGGGCCAGCAATCCCGTCACGCCATGGTTCACCGACTCCCGAATCCCCCCACTGGCAAAGCTCACCACGGGCAATCCCATCGCCTGCGCCTCGGCAAACACCATGCCGAACGTCTCCGCATCGCCGCAAGCCGCCCGAATACTCGGCACACAGAACACCTGAGCGCGGGACATCCAATCTTGGACGATCGGGGCGGGTTGTGAACCCAAGAATTTGTAATTTGCCAAGGTCTGACTGGCGAGGATTTCTAGCGACGATCGCAGTGGCCCATCACCGAGAATCACGAGCTTCACTTCCGGCAAAATTCGCTGCACATCGGCCATCGCACGCAATAGGAATTCGCACCCCTTTTTCTCGACTAAACGCCCCGCGAAGAGGACGATCGGTTCACGAACGATCGCGCCATTGGGCTGGAATTTTTGGGTGTCGATGCCGATGTAATGCCGCACCACCTTTTCAGCGGGAAAACCTTGCTGGATTAGTTCTTGAGTGAGGAAGTCGGAAACGCTGATAAATAATTTCGCCGATTTTTGCAGTTGGGCTTTGCGCGATCGGTAGAGCCGTTGGGAAAACGAGGGTTTGGCGGCAGTGGAATTGGATAACACATCGAAGCCATGACAGGTGACGACCAATGGAATCGCCAATCGTTTTGCCAACGGTAAGGCGATCGCGCCATCATCGGCAAAATGCGCGTGAATCAGTTGCGGGTGTACGGGTAAATTCACCGTTTGGCCGCACAGTTTGAAGCGGAGTTCGGCCAGCTTTCCCGTCACACCATTGTCGGGATTGAGGATCGTTGTGCGCTGCGGATCAGTCGTAATGCCGGGAATCGATCGCAACCCCAAATAATGCGGCTGAAACTCGTGGAGACTTTCTGCTTGATTCTGGATAAAGGTTTCCGAAAACGGCAATAACTTGAAGCGGTAGATCAAGGCAGTAGGACAAGCGGACATAGGTAGGGACGACACGTTTTAACCCATCAATTCTGCGCCAATTCAGCCAACATCCGCCGCAGCAAATCTACCCGATATTCTGCCGGGTTGGGGGCGATCGGCTCCGCTTTCAACTCGGTGTACAGCGTCGATCGCACTTCCCGTTCATACTGCGCGATCGCGTTCAATCCCAACGTATTCAACTGCGTCAAATAGTTTTGCATCGCCAAATCATAGGCTTGCTGCACCCGACTCAGCCGCGTTTCATCGACGCCGATCGCCAGCGGATTGCGCGTTTTGTTCAGCAAGTAGCTACCGCCGCCCAGCACCGCCGCGCCCACTGGCCCACCGAACACCCAGCCGAGTCCAGTCGCGATCGCCACGGGTGCCACCGCATTATCCGAACTATCCGACGTGGTGGCTGCCGCTGGAAAAATCACCTCCGGCTCCATCGGCCACTGCATTTTGAACTTCGCCACAGCGGGCAATCCAAAGAAGTCACAAGCCTTATCTGACCATTCGGTGAGTTTGCGCTGCTGAAGTTCCCAGTCGAGTTCTAAGCCCTGGAACCACATGTCAAAATCGAACTGCTGCAACGCCATTGACCCACTGATCTGATACCGATCGCGCAACAGCGACAAGTCCAGCCAATCGCGCAATTCCCGCGCACTGGCCGCAAAACTTTTTTGGATTAATTGCTGGGCTTGTTGTTGGATTTCTAACTTTCGCGTTGGTTTATCCGATCGCGGATCAATTTCCGATGACGCAATTTGGATTTCGATTTTTAGCGCCGATTGGACTTGTTGGGCGAAGGCATTGAGTCGGGGCAATTTATCTTCGAGCGGCATCGGCGCAGTTTGTTGGGCCTGCACGATCGCTTGCAATGCCGACTCAAAGATCGGCAAGCCGGACATTTCCACCGCATCACGATCACCCTTCAGTTGCCCCCGCAACGCGGGTAGCGCATCAACCCGGTACAGGTTACTCAAATTCGACGGCAACTGCGATCGGAAACTCTCCGCCACAAACCGCAACCGATGCATCACCGATTTCTGGTCTTCGGCTTCCAGTAAATTCAGAAAATTCGCGACGAAAATAACATTGGTAATCCCCCGATCGAGCAGCCAATCCCGCAGATTTTCCCGTTCCTGCAAGGTCATCAGTTTGCGCCCATCGAGCACCTGCACCACCAGATCCGCCGACAGCAATTGGCTTTTGACCAAGCGATCCTGAGCTTCCTGGTCATCCGTCCCCGGCAAATCCACCAGTTCCACGCCCAACTGCAAAAACGGGTGAGGACAGGCGACTTCCACCGCCACCACGTCGCTCCGCATTCGCCGCTGGTCATCGAGAATCGCAAACTGTTTCAGCACATCCGTCCCCTCGGATGTCACCGATCGTTCAGGATCAACAAACTGAATCGTCGTCTGCAACTGCGGCCCATAGCGCACCGTGATTGCGGCCCCGGTGGTGGGGATGAGATCGATCGGTAGGGTTTTCTCGCCGAGGATCGCATTGAGCAACGTCGATTTGCCGTAATTAAATGGCGCAAATACCACAATCCGCAAGGCTTGAGTTGAGCACGATCGCTCAAGCGCATTCAAATCCCGCTGCAAATCATCCGCCGCTGGGAGCAGCGCGATCGCGGTTTTGAGCTGTTCTAATCGTTGCTGGGCGGTGTCCATGAGCGGCGGGGATAAACCAATATTTTAATGATAGCGCGATAATCAATGGTCGGTTGCCGACATCACGATCCCCCTAGCCCCCTTAAAAAGGGGGGACATGAGGATTCAAAATATGACAACAACGCTCGATTCAAAGTCCCCCTTTTTAAGGGGGATTTAGGGGGATCAAGATCATTGCAACATCCCTTAACGCTGCTGTCCCAACCAATCTTGGTAAGTTTTCTCCAACGATCGGCCACTGCTTTGCAATTTCGCCTGCAAGCTGCGAAGTCGGGCGGTTTCTGCATCGCGATCGAGTTCGCGGGATTCCTTTTGTTTGAGCAAATTATCCAATTCGGCTTGGCGCGATTGAATGTCGTCATCAATCCGATCGGCGATTTCGGTTTCATACCGATCGAAGGAATCTTGCACGGCGCTGTAGACGGGTTGCCATTGCTCCTGGGCAAATTGTGGCAGGTGTTTGACCAATTCCCGCTTCGTCGCTTTGACTAATTCCCGGCGGGCGTGATCGGTTTGCAGTACGCCCACGCCGAGACCAATCAAAACGAAAGTAATCGGGCCAATCATCAACCCGAAAATCGAGGTTGCCACCAATGTAATCCCCGCCGTAGTGAAGAAGTTCAGCATAATGCTACTGGCATCAAAACCGCCAAACGCCATCGCCGCTCCCGCAAAATTCCCCGTCAGCGCGGAGAATAACCCCATCGCCCACTTGGCCCAACCCGGCGCATTATCGTCATCGGTGATCGTGCCCACCCGCGCCCGGATTTTCTGGCCTGTGAGCTTTTGGCTAATCTTCTCCGTCACTTCAAAGTAGGAAGCGCCATAAGTGGAAGCGCGATCGGCCAATTGTTTGAACGCATCATCGACTTTGCGCTCCGCCGTCAGCGACCAGGCGCAGAATTTGTCATTCACATATTGCTGGAATGCCTGCTGGAATTGCGCCGCGAATAGTTCGCGTTGACCGCCACTGAGGAATTGGAGAAAGCCTAGATTCGGTGGCTGGTAGCGGAGAAAATCCTCTTCAAAGGTGTTTTCTAATTTAAATACATAATCGCGGAATGAATCGGCAACTTCCCGCGACTTCTGATCCCGCATCAAGCGAATCTCATCCCGAAAGTCATTGCGAATTCCGTTTAACTGAGCGAATTCCGGCTCCACCGACGCAATCCGATCGCGCAGTTCCACGACATTTTGTTCGAGCAATGGAATCCGCTGGTTGATTGCATCTTCGCTGCGTTGGAGGGTTTGCTTGGTCAACGTGCGAGCTTGACGAAGCTGCGCGATCGCCCGTTCTTGGGTAAGGAATACATTCAACGCCGCGAGGAATTCTGAGAAACCCGTGCCACTCAGATCAGCATTGACATCCTTCACACGCTTCCGCAACGCCTGAATCGCCGAAATCGGAAACACTCGCTCTTCGTAAACATCAATACCATCGACTACGCAATAATCTTCCAAATTTGCCCGAAACACTTTATCCAGCTTGGCTTTCGCCTCGGCCAATTCCGTTGCATCATCGGGATCAATCAAGCTCTCCTTAATCTGATCCCAAGCATTCACCAAGAAAAACACCGACAGCCCGCGATCCTTAATGTAATTTTCCATATAGCGGCGTTCCGCCAAGGTGCAAGGCTGCGTCGCCCGCAGCACAAACAACACCGCATGGCATTGCCCCAGGTAGCCCAACGACAGCTCATTCCGCGCCTCGGTGTCATTCAAACCGGGACTATCGACAATTTCCACCCCACGCTCCAACAAGGCAAGAGGATATTCGACAACGGCATGGGACACAGTGGGGAACGCCGCTTGGTTATTCTGTTCCAGAGATTTCGCTTCAGTGGGATCGATCGTGTACCGCGTTTTGAAATCCGCAAATTCCAGTTGCTCCGGCGGCTTGCCGTCATTGAAATACACCGTAACTTTTTTATCCTTTCCGTAGCGCAGAATCGTCAGCAACGCCGTGCAGGGATTCACATCACTCGGCAACAAATTCTCACCAATTAGCGCATTCAGAAACGTCGATTTACCGCGTTTCATATCACCCAGAACCATCAACCGGAAAACCCCATCTTTGAGATTAATGCTACTGCGATTCAGATCATCGATTTCGCGTTCCAGTCCCAGCTTGCCAGAGAGCGCTTCGCCCTGGGTTTCGGCATCGCGGAGATTGTCAACAATGTCATCGATCGTGCGGGCGATCGACTGACGCACTCGGGCGAACCGATCGAGGTCATCGAGCAAACGGTCTTGGGAAATAGTTTCAGAGTTGGTAGTAGTCATAATTTGGAGTAGGGAATGGTTGTAGGTTGGGTAGAACGAAGTGGAACCCAACGCTTGGATAGAATGTTGGGTTCCGCGTTGCTGCACCCAACCTACGAATGTGAATAATGCTAAATCACACGGTCTGATTCGCGATCGATTCCACCTGCCGATCGACTGCCGAAACAACATCACGTAATCGCTGCGTCTCCACATCCCGATCGATTTCGCGCGAATGTTTTTGCTCAACGAGATTATCCAGTTCCGTTTTGCGCGCCGTAATATCCGCATTAATCCGATCGTCGATTTGGGTCGCGTAGGCGTCAAAGCATTTCTGTACCGCCTGATGCACGGTGGGCGTATACTCTTCAGCAATCTTCGGCAACTGCTTCGCAAATTCCCGCTTCGTCGCTTCCAAGAACCGCTGGCGCGTCGATTCGGTTTGTAGTGAAATTAAACCGAGTCCACCGAGAATCGCCGTGAGCATTCCCAAGGTCAGAAAGAACGGCGCAATATTCACCGCAATCACGATGCAGGCATAGAGCAACACCGTCTGCCAAAAGCTACTAAACGGCGTGATCACCGAGTTCAAATTCTGCGGCACCGCCGACATAAAATCAATCATCGCATCGAACATCGGCGCAACGGATTCCGGCTTGTAATTCAATCGCCCCGTGGCATACCGATCGCCCATCAATTTTTCATTCATCGTTTCCAGCACTTGGGAATATTCGCCCTTGTAGTGCTTCGCCTGCTCGTCGAGTTCGGTGAATGATGTGGCGATCGTTTGTTTGGCCATGAATTCCCAGGCCGATAGCCGATCGTTCATGTATCGCTCAAACGCCCGCTTAAAGCTGAAGTAGAACTGGTTCCGATTATTTTTATCGAGGAATTCAAAGAAGCCCAGATCTGGCTGTGACACGACAAAATCGGTAATAAAGGTTTCCTCCAATTCGTACAGATAACGGCGGAAATGGCTGCTCACTTCCTTGGCCGTCGCGTCCCGCTTTTGGCGAATCTGCGCTTGAAATTCCTGATTGATCGACGCCAATTGCGCAAAGTTCGCTTCAACATCCTGAATCTTCGCTTGCAATTCCGCTAAAGTCGCCTCCAACAAAGGAATCCGCCGCTCCACGGCTTCACCCAAGCGATTCGCGACGCGTTCCACCACCAACTTCGCTTGACGCAATTCCACCTGCGCTCGATCGTCCACCAGAAACCGATTCAGCTCCGCCAAGAATTCCGGGAACCCCGTCGTCGCCAAGGCCGCATCATCATGCTGCAACCGCGATCGTAGCGCATTCAACGACGACACCTCAAACACCCGTTGCGCGTAGCAATCCTGCCCATCTGCCGTCTGACAATATTCTGCCAAATGACTGTGGAACACCTCGCGCTGTTGGTTCGCTGCTGCCGCCCAAGCCGCGTCATCATCGGGATTGATCAAGCCCGATCGCAGTTCATCCCAGCGATTGATTAAGAAGAAAATCGTGAGGCCCCGATGACCTCCGGTCGGTCTTTGACCATCGCGCAAATAATTCTGCAAATACCGCCGCTCTTCCAACGTGCAAGGCTGCGTGGCATCCATCACAAACAGAATCGCGTTGCAGCTATAGGCGTAGTTCAGCGACAATTCATTCCGGGCTTCGGTGTCATTCAATCCAGGCGTATCGATTAGTTCGACGCCCGCACCCAACAGCGATAGCGGATGCTCAACGACGGCATGACGCACATCGGGAAAAGCAGGCTGCGATTCGGCTTCGAGCTGCTTCGATTCCTCGGGATCGATCGTGTAGCGGGACTGAAAATCGGCGAAGCTAATTAATTCTGGAGTTCGGTTCTCATCGACATAGTGAATCGTCACCTGCGGTTCTGGGCCAGCCTGGACGATCGTCGGCAACGCCGTACAAGGATTCACATCACTCGGCAACAACCGCTCACCCAACAACGCATTCAGCAGCGTACTTTTGCCGCGTTTCATATCGCCCAAAACGAGTAACCGAAACCGGCCCTGGCGGAACCGATCGGACTGCGTTTGGAGCAGCGCGACTTCGGCGGCGAGACTCAGAGAACCCGAGGTTTCTGGCCCCGCGACTTCGGCTTGGGTAATAATTTGCGCGATCGTGCCCAGTCCATCGGCCAAGTCTTGGCGCATTTGGGTCACACGGTCGAGGCCCGATTGCAGCGTTTGTGATGCGGGATTTAGCGGTTCTTGCACGTCCATAAATATCCTAAAGCCGAGGTCAACAACACAGAGAGAACTTCAAACGAAATCGGGATCGGCAGCCAGAGTTCTTGGCCCAGGTCGATCGCCGATTTTAGTACCAGTTTAGCCAGAGAATTTACGGAGAAATTCCACTGGGCGCGCACGATCGACAAATCTTGAGCCGACAAATCTTGAGCCGACAAATCTTTAATCATCAACTTCAAAGAAGATCTTATAAATCACCCAACTGAGCATCCCAACGATCAAAATCGCGCCCAACCAATTCGCGATCCGAATCGCCACGATCACGCCAACCACGATTAAGAAAAATTGAAACCCCATCCAGATTTTGCCCTGCCAGAGATTCCAGCGGGTTTTCTTGGATTTGTAGGGTTTGGTGGGGCTAACGGGGGTTTCGGGGCGCGGCGTTTCCACCGGGTTGCCTGCCGGGACAGCAGCCTGGGGCATTTGGCCTTCGCGATGCTTCAGTTCACCCTCGAGTTCCCGAATCCGAAATTCCAACTCGCGTTGGCGCAATTCGCGCTCCCGCTGGTCGAGATCCGGCTGACGATTTGAATTATCTGGCACATTCATAAAATCCTAGGGAAGCAGCGTAAAATTAACCGATAACGACTCTGTCCCTAGGATCAACGATCGCGGCTGGAAATGTCCTCCGAGAAATTATGGGGATCAATTAGGCGTAGGCGATCGCACTGCGCACAGCGGCCTCCGCATTGACAAACCCATGCCCCGTATCGCGATCGTAGCCGGGACTCGCCACATCGATTGCTGTATTCGACAGGATTTGCTTGACTTGGGCCGCCGTCAGATTGGGATTCGCACTCCAAACGAGCGAGGCCACACCAGCGACAGTCGGCGTCGCTGCCGAGGTGCCATCAAAGTTATTTAGATAATCGAACTCACTCCCCAGCCGACCTTGAGTTGATTGCAACGCATAAAACTCCGAAGGCCCCACCAAGGTCAAACCATCACCATAATTCGAACCCCAAACACTTCCCGCCGTCGGTGGATAGGAAATGCGCGTCCCCGGTAGTTGGTAGTTGATGTAGGCATCCTTGGGATCGGCATCAAAGGGTCCCCAAGCCGCCCCGATCGCCATGACATTGCCATATCGGCGGGCCAGGGCAGCGGGTTCGGACAGGCTCGATCGATTCTCATTGCCCGAGGCGATCACAAATAGCACATCGGGATTTGCTGCCACCACGGCCTCAAACTCATCATCCCGCGCATTGGTTGCGTAGGGGAGCGCCCCGAGACTGAGGTTGACCACCAATCGTTCGGTCGGGCTGCGGCGATTGCGCAATACGAGGTTCGTTGCCGTTGCTAGGTCGGTATCCCCAGCGTTAGCCCCCAGCACATCCGCCGCAATCACCCGCGAATTCCAGTTAATGCCCGCAATTCCCAAATTGTTGTCGCTCGTCGCGGCGATCACGCCCTGCACTGCGGTGCCATGAGATAACGTCTCCTCATTGCGCAACCACTCATAGCGATACTCATCGGCAATCTCACTCGCATTGACCGCAGTCAAGCCCACCCGCCGCAAGTCGGGATGCAGGTTACCCGCCGCATCAAAGCCCAAACCCGTATCTTCGATCGCGATCGCCACCTGATCACTCCCCGTCGTAAACCGCCAAGCATTCTGCACACCCATCATATGCAAGTTCCACTGACCACTAAACAACGGGTCATTAGGGGTGATCGCTAAATTCACATTGCGATCGCGAAACTCAATCCGCTCAATCCCCTCAAACAAAATCTGCTGACCATTACTCAACGTAATTTGGTCGAAACGGCGCGGACTACGATCGAGATCCAGGGTGACACCCGTGCCGCCATTCAGCCCGAGAATGTTAAATTGGGCGTCGCTCAAGTTAAAGCCCGACAGGTTGAGCGTATCGAATTGGCCTCGGCCAAAATTGTAATTGCCATTGCCGGAAATAATGTTTTCCCGATCGGTGCCGATGGTGAAGGTATCGCTGGCAAAGCTGCCGGATTGCCGCCGTGCCGTCGTTAGCGCTGTAGTTGACAAGTTAAGCTGATACGGGCTAGCCCCCTGCGACAAATTCGTCGTCACAATCAAGCTATATTCGCCCGCCGCCAAGCCCGCGAGATTAATTTGTTCGGTCGCATTGCCAACCTGGAACGACCCACCCCTAAATTCGCCATCATCAAACTGCCCATTGCGATTACGATCGGCGAACAAATACATGTCCACATTCCCCGTCAAACCACTCAAGCTGATGTTCGTATTCGCCGCCGTGTTGAGCTGAAAGCGGTAGTAATCGCGGGTATCTGACCCACCAATATACTCACTAATCGTATTCGTCCCCGTGCCAAATCCCCCGAGATATTTGGACGTAGCACGGGTTGAACCCGCCGTATCGACGGTGGTGTTTAGCGTGTAGGTCGAACCACCCGCCACCGCATCAACGTAGATAAAATACTGTCCCGCTGCCAGCGATGTGGGGGCGATAGTCTGCAATTGATTCGCGGGCAAACGGGAGCTAACGATCGTATCATCCGGATCATACAGCCCATTTTCATTTAGATCCTGGGCCAGATAGACATGGGCGCTGCCATCGAGACTAATCTGCACATCCGCTCGATCAAGCAGGGTAAAGCGATAGACATCGGCTTGATCCGTGGTCGCAAACACCGAACCAAAGGTCTGCCGCCGCCCCGTGATAATTCCCAGTTCACCCGCTGTGGCAAAGGTATTACCCGTTTCACCGCCGCCTAAGTCCACGCTCAAACGGTAGTTTGTATCCGCGCCAAAGGGCGACTGCACCCGAATGTAGTAGTCGCCCGTGCCGAGGGTGGACAGCAGAATACTTTCCGGCCGATCGAGCGCTTCATCGGATGTGCGCAGGATTTCGCCCGCATCCACTAAGCCATTGCCATTCACATCCTGAATCAGATCAATATCGGCGTCGCGACTCAAGCCGTCTAGCGTGATCTGCGTCCGCGTCCCAGCCGTAATCGGCAGTTTGTAAAAATCAACCCGATCGCTGGCCCCCACAAAGTCACTCACCCCTGAACTGAACGATCGCGCCGTCGCAATCGTGTTGTCGCCAGCGACCAACAGCGCTTGAGCGAGAGCCACGGAATTGAGGCCCAGCGTTGAGACGCCCACATTGACCAACTGATTATCGAAATCCATACCTAAGACCTTGGGAGAACGGGTAAAATGCAAACGGTTTTACAGGCAACTTTAGAAGTTTTACCATTCCGTTCTCCTGGTTATCAAGCCAAATCCACAAATATTATACGAATCAAGGAAAATAAGTTGCTACTTACCAATACAGAACCGACTAAAGATCCGATCGAGCACTGATTCCGTCACATCTTCCCCCAAAACCTCACCCAACGCCTGCACCGCCGATCGCAAATCGATCGTCCAAAAGTCCAAGGGCAACTGATCGCGCATCGTCACCTGCACTTGCTGCAAGGCCGATCGGCCTCGGGTCAAGGCCGCCAATTGCCGCTGGTTAATCGCCAAATCAAGATTCGCGGCCTGGGTTGCTCCGACATTCATGAGATTGACGATCGCGGCTTCCAATCCCTCAATGCCGACATTCCGAGCGGCGGCGGTTTGGACGATCGGCACCGTGGTGTCAAAGGGCCATTCCGCCGCATTCACCGCCGCCAAATCGGTTTTATTCACCACCGCAATCAAGGGCCGCTCGCATACTTGCGCGTAAATCGCCTGATCGCCCGCCGTCCAACCTTCATCCGCCGCGATCGTCAGCAAGACCAAATCCGCTGATTGGGCCGCTTGGCGCGATCGCTCGACCCCAATGCTTTCCACCACATCCGTCGTCTCCCGAATCCCCGCCGTATCCAATACCTGGATCGGAATCCCGCCCACCACCAGATTCGACTCCACCACATCCCGCGTCGTCCCCGGCAAATCCGTGACGATCGCCCGATCGCTGCGACTCCAGGCATTGAGCAAACTCGATTTGCCCACATTCGGTCGCCCGACAATCGCCACTTTCAAGCCCGATCGCAGCAGTTCGCCCCGATCAGCAGTGGCGATAATCTGCTCGACTGCGCCCATCACTTGATCAATTTGCGCCATCACCCCCGCCTCATCCAACGGTGGCAAATCATCGGCAAAGTCAATCCGCGCCTCCACTTCCGCCAAAATATTCAAACAGGTTTCGCGCAATTGCTTCAGCGGCGCGGCCAGTTTCCCGCGCAATCCGCCGAGGGCCAAGGCTGCCGCCTGAGGCGATCGTGCCCCCACCAGATCCATCACGCTCTCCGCCTGCGTCAAGTCCAGTCGCCCATTCAGAAAGGCCCGCAGGGTAAATTCCCCCGGCTGGGCCAACTGCGCCCCGGCCATAATACAAACCTGCAACACCGCCTGCACCGCCATCATCCCGCCATGGCAATGCAGCTCCACCACATCCTCGCGAGTGTAGGAACGCGGAGCCAACATCAACAGCAGCAAGGCTTCATCGACGATCGCCTGCGTCTCGGGATGCCGCACAAAGCCGTAGAGAATCCGGTGGCTCTCCCAGATTTGCGACCCCGGCGCGGTGAAAATGCGTTCCGCGATCGGCACTGCATCATCGCCGGACAGCCGCACGATTCCGACGCTCCCCTGTGCCGGAACGATCGCCGTTGCAATTGCCACGATCGTCGTCGCCATACAAAATCCTTTGAATACAACCTTGTGGGCCACTGGGTTGGAAATGGTGGGCAGAAATGGTGGGCAGTGCCCACCCTACGCGCATTCCATCCAATCGTAGGGTGGGCACTGCCCACCATTTCTACGACGGTTTTGAATTTGGCGATCGCGACCCCAACCTACACAGGCAACATCGGCTTTTCCAACTGGGCCAACTCCGTCGTCTGCCACACCTGACCATCCAACGACATCTGCTCAATCAGGATCGCCAACCGCAAAGCCCGCAACGCTTGCTGCCCCCCGATCGAGGGCTGCATCCCGCCGCGAATACACTGGACAAAATGCTCCAGCTCCGCCTGCAATGGCTCGACATTCGTAATCGCCACCCGCTCAATCAAGCCATCCTGCCGATACAGCGGATGGGGACTGGTCGGGGCCGTCATGTGACGATGCACCAGGATTTCTTGGTTGAGGAAGTCGGCGGAGGTGAGCGATCGCTTGCAATGGGCTTCGATCGATCGGGCCTTGCGGTGGGTGACTTTGCTGGCGGTCAATGTACCGACTACGCCACAGGCAAAGCCCAGGGTCGCCGTCACGTAGTCGAGATTGCCCGTCTCTTCGCTGCGGTTGCCGCTCGCGGTCAGCCGCACCACTTCGGATCCGGTCAGCTCCAGCATCAAGTCAATGTCATGAATCATCAAATCCAACACCACCGACACATCGTTGGCCCGGTTCGAGTAGGGACTCATCCGATGCGCTTCGAGCGCCAGCAGTTGTTCCGTTTTCAGCACGGTACTGAGGGACTGAAACACGGGGTTGAACCGTTCGATATGGCCGACTTGCAGCAGACAGTCGTTTTCCGCTGCCGCGTTGACCAGATCCTCCGCTTCCGCAATACTCGCCGCGATCGGCTTTTCGATCAACACATGGACGCCCGCATTCAGGGCGGCGAGGCCCACCTTGTGATGCAGTCGCGTCGGCACGGCAATACAGACTGCATCGACGTACTTAAATAGCTCTTGATAATCCTCGAAAAAGCGGGTGCGATATTGACTCGCCGTTTCCAGTCCGCGTTCGACGCTGACATCGGAAACCCCCACCAGTTCGACCCCTTTCAAACGGCTCAACACCCGCGTATGGTGCTGACCCATATGACCAATCCCCACAACGCCAATGCGAATCGGCTTCGAGTGCTGGGGATAAAGCCTCGAATATTCGGCTAATTCACCGTATTCCACGTAATTTACTCCTTACACACCACCGAAAACTGCTTGCTATGGCGATCGGGCACCAGACGAATCCCGCGCATCAATCCCGCACAACCAGCAAAAACTCCTCAAGCTCCTCAAGATACTAGCATTTCACCTTTAAAGATTCATAAAGTACCTTGAGCGTTCCCTCATATTCTGCATTGATTCTTCCAGATTGAAGCTGGGAAATCTGTATCAGAATGTGCGGATTCTCAACTGGCTCAGGGATTGTGTCGATTGGGTGGAATGAGGTTAGTGCGGGAATGGGGCTAGTGGATGCTGCCATCGGGCAAGGTCGCACCCTGGAGATTGGCCCCATTCATAAAGGCGCTGCTGATTTCGGCGCGGGTCAGGTTCGCGCCGCTCAGATCCGCGCCCCGGAGATCGGTGCGGGCCAGGTAGGCTTCGATCATCACGGCTTCGACCAGCACCGCATTGCGCAGATTGGCGCGGCCCAGGTCGGCCTGGTTCATCCGGGCGCTGTGCAGATTGGCGGCTTGGAGATCGGTTTGGCGGAGCTTCGCTTCAGTTAGGGTGGCTTTGCTCAGGATGACGCCGCGCATGTTGCATTCGCTCAGTTCGGCCCGGTTCAGTCGGGCGTTATGCAAATTGGCACAGGCCCAGTTCGACGCCGTCGCGATCGCGTCCATCAAAAACGCATCTTGAAAATCCGCCTCGGCCATATTTGCCTCGCTCAGGTTCGCGCCCTTGAGGTTGGCTTCCCGCAGATTTGCCCCCTCCAGATTCGCGCGGCTCAAGTCCACGCCCGTCATGTTCGCGCCCCGCAGGTCGGCCCCGCGCAAGTCGGCCCCGCGCAGATTCGCGCCATCGTGCATTTTCGCCTCTTCCCGCAGGTTTGCGCCCTTGAGGCAAGCCCCGCGCAGATTCGCCCCGCTCAGATCGGCCTCCCGCAGATCCGCTTCCCGCAGATTCGCATCCATCAAACTCGCCAAGGTCAAATCCGCGCCCCGCAGATCGGCCCCCGTCAGCAAAGCCCCATGCAGATTCGCATCGCGCATAATCGCATCGATCAGCTTCGCTTGGCTGAGATTCGCGCCACCGAGATTGGTGCGCATCAGGTTCGCCTTCGATAGACTAGCCCGATTCAGATAGGCGAAGATCAAGCTGGCATCATGCAGATCCACCCCAATCAAGTTGGCTCCCACCAGATCCGCCCCATCCAGATTCAGTCCGGCGAGCTTGGCTCCGGCCAGACTGTCCGTTGCATCTTTGTGACTGGCCAATAATTCTTGCGCGTTCATGCTGGGTCGCCGTTGGGTAGAGATTTAAGTGAACTTAAAAATTGCACTGACTGAGCGGCGTTGGGTTTCAAGTTGTTACACCCAACCGACGGGGGTCTGGGCCTTAAAAGGCATTGACGATCACCGGGGAAAAGCGAATTTCCGTCGCCGCGCCGCCATCGTCATCATCCGACGCGGCGTCCGCCACGATCGCGGGTAACTTCAAGGCCCGCATCAGCACATCGACCACCTGTTCGTACTCCTCCGAGTCCGGCAACAAGCGGGCCATGACCAACAGGTTCTGGCCCAAATCCGCCGCTGGATTCGTCGCCAGGACTTTCTTGAGCAGGGCTTCCAAGCTATTGCGCTTCAACGCGGCCCAATCCAACTCACTCCCACTAAACCGCTGATGGGCCAGGGAGAACAGCAGAATCTTGGCCCGCAGGGGATTGGTAAATTTCATAATCTCCAGCCGCAGATCAAAGCCATCCAGCATCTGGACTAAGGGCAGGGACTGCTCCTCTGGATCATCTTGATACAAGCCATAGAGCGGCGCAATTTGCTGGACGATCGTCGAGGCCAGGGTGCCATATTCCACGGCTTTGCTCAAGCGTTGGACGATCGCCACGAGTTGATGCTCGACTTCGATCAGGGAGGCGTATTTCTGGCAGATTTCTTGGATCAGCACCCGAATCGAGGTCTGACTCACCTTTTCGACATCGGATTCCCAGGTGTCATGCATCAGACAGAGCATCAGTTTGACGATCCGATCGCGTTCGGGCATCAGCTCCAAGGTCTGGGCGATTTGGCATTGCGCTTCTAGGGTCCCATTGTCGATCGCCGGGACAGCCGGGGCGGTGGGACTGCTGAAGAACGCCGTCGGCTCATCATCCGCATCGTCGTTCGGCGGCGTATACAACCCCGTGCATTCCAACAGCACCACATTGGCCAACTGCTGATACTCCCGCGACTTGGTGAGATTGGCCGCGATCGTGTACAGGTAGAACCGCAACTGCTGGGCGGTCGGATAGAGCTGATGCAGCTGCAATAGCATCGGCGCGATCGGCTGCTGCTGGAGCTGCGCCATATCGCTTTCCCAATGCCCGGCGGTGGCATAGAGCAGTAATTTTTTAATCCGTAACGCATGGGCGTGCGATTCGAGTCGCTGCGCGATTGGCGATTCGGGTCGCGACGCGACGTTGGCTTGTGCCTCCATCAATTTTCCCACCCTGGCTGTTGTGATCAGCTTTAGGATGCCCGATTTTTCCGGAAATGTTGCACCAAGTTTACGATCGTGGTATGTGGGAGTTGTGACAATCTAGGGGAAACAACACGACTTAACCCTCGAAGTTAAAACTGTTGTTGGCGCATCAAACTTGATCGACTCCGCCTTGAGCCGCCCCTCGACTAGAAGTCGGGGCTACAGGCGAAAGTCCTGACCGGACTGAGAATTTAGTCCCAAAGGGACTTTTGCTATCAGCCCCGACTTCCAGTCGAGGGGCGGTCTGAGCCGAAGTCCATCGGATTTAGCAATTTCCAGCTTTCCAACTTGTCGCGCAATGCCGCCATCGCCGATTCACCATCCAATAGTTCACCCCGATCGGCTTCCGCCGCCCCAATCATCACCGCTTCATGCAACGCCGCAAGCCGAGCCTGCCGCTGTTCTTGACTAAACCATCGATCGGACATCCGTCACCACCCCCGTAATCGCCGCCGCCACCACCATCGCCGGACTCATCAACAACGTCCGCCCCGAGGCCGAACCCTGACGGCCCTTAAAGTTGCGGTTGGATGACGAGGCGCTGATTTGCCGCCCTTCCAGCCGATCGGGATTCATTGCCAAACACATCGAGCAACCCGCCTCGCGCCACTCAAACCCCGCTGCGGTGAAGATTTTGTCCAGTCCTTCGGTTTCGGCTTGCTGCTTCACCCGCTCCGAACCGGGCACCACAAAGGCTTTG
Source organism: Cyanobacteria bacterium VAR_4_metabat_243 (assembly GCA_031415035.1). Lineage (GTDB taxonomy): Bacteria > Cyanobacteriota > Cyanobacteriia > Leptolyngbyales > Leptolyngbyaceae > Romeriopsis. The sequence goes on along the minus strand of JANOQX010000168.1, from coordinate 6,926 downwards.
ACCCCACTGGCCACCTGATGCCCCTGGGCAATCCGGGCCGCTTCCCGCAGGTCGCTAATCCGACCATTGGTGCAACTGCCGATAAAACAAACGTCCACCTTCGTCCCCGCCAACGCCTGTCCGGGCTGCAAATCCATGTAGGCATAGGCATCCTGGGTCAGCGGCCGATCTTCCTCCAGGGTTTCCGCCAGGGTTGGCACCGTCTCATCGACGCCAATCCCCTGTCCCGGCGTAATCCCCCAAGTCACCGTCGGCGCGATCGTTGCCGCATCGAATACCACCACATCGTCGTACACCGCATCCGCATCGCTGTGCAAGCTGTCCCACCAAGCCACCGCCTGATCCCAATCCCCCGCTTTCGGCGCAAAATCCCGGCCCTTGAGGTAGTCGTAGGTAATTCGATCGGGATTCACATAACCGCAACGGGCACCGCCTTCGATCGCCATGTTGCACACCGTCATGCGGCTTTCCATGTCCATCTGGGCGAAGGTCGTTCCGGCGAATTCGTAGGCATAGCCCACACCGCCCTTAACGCCGAGTTTGCGGATGATGTGCAGGACGACGTCTTTGGCGTAGACCCCCGGTTGGAGCGTCCCATTCACCTCGATCCGGCGGACTTTGAGTTTGGCCAGGGCGAGGGACTGCGACGCCAGGACATCCCGCACTTGACTGGTACCAATCCCGAAGGAAATCGCCCCAAAAGCCCCATGGGTCGAAGTATGGCTATCCCCGCAAGCGATCGTCATTCCCGGCTGAGTCAAACCCTGCTCCGGCGCAATGATATGGACAATTCCCTGGCTACCGGAGCCAATGTTGTAGAACCGAATATTGTGGGCCGCGACGTTCTTTTCCAATTCCGCCATCATCGCTTCGGCTAAGGGATCAGCGAAGGGGCGCGATTGGTCTTCGGTGGGGACGATGTGATCCACCGTGGCCACTGTCCGATCGGGGAACATCACCGTCGAACCCCGTTCCCGCAGCATCGCAAAGGCTTGGGGGCTGGTGACTTCATGAATCAGGTGGAGTCCGATAAAGAGCTGGGTCTGGCCCGAGGGGAGGGTGGCGACGGTGTGCAAGTCCCAAACTTTATCGAATAACGTGCGCTGGCTCATGGGGTTCTGGGGTTACGGGGTTCTGGGTGGTGGGTTCCGCGTTGCTCTACCCACCCTACGTGTCCGATTCTATCGAAAAAGGTGGGTGATTTGTGGGGTCGATCGGGAATCTGTGCTTTACAATACTTGCGTACTTATCACTTGTGAACCCGCCATGCGTCTCGGCAAGGTTGTCAAATCCAATTCCCACTGCGATTACCTCGTGCAACTGGACGATGCCATGGATTTCATCGGCGGCGGGCCGGATGCCGACAGCTACGGCTTCGGTACCTTTGTCAAACTGGAGGATGCCTCGACCGATCGGCATTGGGCAGTGGGCTTGGTCTACAACTCGCAGATTTTGAACCCGGCGTTTAATAATCTCGGGCCGCGTTTATCCAGCGAACCTGATCCGCTGTTTACCCCGGATTTGATCAATGAGACGCGGACGTTGCTCTGGACGGTGCTGATCGGCCACCTCGAAACGACCCCGAAACAAGGCAAACGCTATGGCGTCCAGGGAATTCCCCGCGTGGTGGTGCCCGTGAATACGGAGGTGCAGACCATGAGCGAAGCGGAGATCCACCAATTTCATCAAGATCCCAAGGGCCGATCGCAGTTTATCTACTACAGTCATTTGCTGCGATCGGGCGGCACGTTTGCCTCGCAGTTGACCCATCAGGTGTTGGATGAGTTGGTGGGGGCGGCGTTCTTTTCGGGGGATGAGCAGAAGGCGTTGCAGGTCTTGGCGCGGGAGCTGGCTTGGAAAAACACGATGGGGGCACTCTAGCCCGCCATCAGCAGCCCGCCATCAGCAGCGCTCCATCATCAGCACTTGCGCCGCCGTGAGCTTGAGGGCAGGGAAAGTGGGAGAGACGATCGGTTCAGCCCCGCGCAATGTCTGAATCTTGTACTCCCCGTCACCGAGTACACAAATCGACAATGTCGGTTGCTTTGGCTGCCCAATGTGTTTAATGCCGCCTAAGCCTTTGTAGTCGGCGATCCAATACTCAGGAATACCCAATGCGGCATAGTCTTCGATTTTGCGGGAGTAGTCGTTTTGCCAGTTGCTGCTGACAACTTCCGCCACAAACTTAATCGAACTGCCCCGCGTCAGAATCGATTGCTCCGGCCAGATCGGTTCATGGACTAGCGCGTCGCGATCGATGACCGCAACATCAGGCCGAAATGCCGTCATATCGATATGTGGGGGTCGAAATAACGGACGTTGCAAGACAGTCCAGTGCAAATGTGCTAATTCGATTTGGAAACAAACTTTTTGAGTGATGAAGCCAGCGACTTCCTCATGCAGGCCGGTCGGTTCCAAATCAAATACCTCACCATCGATCAGTTCATATCGCTTATCGTCACCGTACTGAGCAACGAACTCATCAACGGTTAGGGGCTTTTGCTGAATGAATCGATCAAGTGCGATTGTCATGTGGTCTGTGCCTCCGGTTCTCGGTCACGCCACCCAGTATAACCAAAGCGGGCCGGATCATGATCGACGGTGACCCAGCACCCAAAGCGTCCGGTCGGATTGTCAAGCTGTATCGTTCAAAGGCGACACCCGGATTCGAACCGGGGGATGAGGATTTTGCAGACCCTTGCCTTACCACTTGGCCATGTCGCCAGACATTCCAAAATACTATAACAAACTTCGGCCCAACTCTCTAGCCTCGATGCTAAAAAACTGTCCCGTCACTGATCAAACGCAGTGGCGGACTGCCATCGGCCCGACGTTCCTGCGCGATCGCCCGTCCCGCTTGCCAAGTCCCTCCCTGCAACACCTTAGCCAAGGGCAATTGCGTCGCATCCATCTGCCACCGCTGTCGCAACCGATCGGCCAACATATCCAACAAATGCACAGTCAATCCCCGCCATTCGACAATCACGGTGGCAGTAGGCGGATGAGCCACGGCAGCGATCGCGCCGTCCCGCAGTCGCAATAAGCCCAAATCCAGGAATAATCCCCCGTTGCGATATTCGGCTAACCCCGTCAGCCGATCGACATCCGTCACGCTCAACCCCAATTCCTGCAATGGCTCCAGCAGGGAATAAGTCAGCCATTGGGACAATTTGTGAAAGGGTATGTAGGCCGCATCGGTGCCGGGCCAGTTGGGCAGTTGGGGGTGAATCCCGACGTCGCCAAGATTGACCGCATCCAGGATTTGGCCGCTGGGCCAGACGTTGCTGAAGGTGGTGAGAATGTTTTGCAGCATGGTTTCGGCGCTGATTGTTGGGGTGTCACACCAGCCCGCCAACAGATTACCCAACCGCGCCCGATCGCCAAATATTTCCGGCTGCTGATCGATCGTCGCGCCCAATCGATGTAACAGCATCAAACGCCCTTCCAACCCGACCAGAGGATTAGTCGCACTGACTTGGAATGCCTGGGCCAATTGGGCCAAGGTGATTTGTTGCAAGCCGATCGCGGTGGTTTCGCGTGCCCCCGTGTGACTGAATAATCCTTGGGCAAACATCTCCAGACTCGCCACCGCCAAACCTTGCGATCGCGACCAGGATTGCCCGAACGCATCGACATACGTCCATCGATCGCCCGCCCCCGCATCCAACAGCACACTCGGAATCACCAGATCGATCTGCGCCTTGGCCCGATCCTCGCCCCGCCGATCACCCAGCACCGCCGTCAACGTGGCCGCTGGGAAATGCCGCCAACGACTATGGAACGGGATCCCCAAATCGGGATAGGCTTGCCGCGTGATCCGCTCAACGTAGTCGGTCACGGCATCCCACCGATCGCCATCAAGCTGAAAATACGTCAGTTGGTCTTGCTGGGCGATCGCATACAGCGCCGCTGCCCGATCGCGGATCGCGGTGGTGGTGCGGAGGGAGGCGATCGCGCTAGATCGCTTCAATCTCGTGATCGCCGAGGTGGAGCTTATGCTTCGGCGCAAACTTGACGATGTAGGGGAAATTCGCCGTGATGGGCTTCCCGTGATATTCCGTAGCGAGGCCCACCACTTCGCCCGTTTGGCCTTGCATATCAAACGGTTGATTGCGATGCTCGGGATGGTTATAGACCACCACCGATGTAATAACTTTGACCGACGTACCGACTTCCATACAGTTCTTAGCAGCTTGTTCTACAGCCAACACCATACCAGTTCCGCGCCCATTCGCCCGATCGACCCTCGGTTTTCCGATCGGGCCAGGAAGGCGCAAACCCTAGCGGCCAATTTGCTGCCGCCATTGCTGGAATTGGGTTTGCACCCGATCGCGCACGGGATTAAAGCTACCCGGATCCAATTGCCACCAAGCCACCCCGCCGCCCGCGCCTAAGAGCGGCACCACCAGTAAGCCCCAGAGCCAGCCCTTGCGCCGTTTGGGTTTGGCGATCGGCGCATCCCCCAAATCCTCGCCCGCTGTCTCCGGCGGCTCCACCTGCAATTCGGCGAGATCCGCTTCATTTACTTCCGGCGCATCCTCTGGGGCCTGATCCAGTACCAGTTCCGGCTTCACTGAGACTTCGACCCGCGTCAGGACAACGGAAATATTGTCGGTGCCGTTTTTCTCATTGGCCAGTTTGATCCAGCCATTGACGGCTTGTTCGAGGGACATTTGGCCGCGCAGGACGGGTTCGGTGAAGGTTTGCCAATGCTTTTCCACCAGATCGCGATCGCTGAGGCCATCGGAACAGAGCAGCAGCAAGCCGTCGGTTTCCAGAATGTAGCGATAGACATTGGGCCGCAGATGTTCGCCATCGCGCATCCCCAGGGCTTGGGTCAGGGCACCGCCGTCGGGCCGTTGCAGAGCATCGGCATGCACCATGCGGCCCATCTTGACTTCGCGGGTCGCCACATCATCATCGATCGTTAGCCGTTGGCAGCTCTGGGCCGTCAGCCAGTAAATCCGACTGTCACCAATGCCCATCAGGTAAAGTTCATGAGCGTTTCCGGCGATCGCCCCGGTCGGCAACTGCACCCGCTGGGGCAACTGGAGCGCCAACACCAAAGTCGTACCCATGCGGCGGCGGGCTTCGCGGGCCTGTTCGTCGTTCTCATTGGAGATGACGTTGTTCACCACGCGGGCAATCGACTGAAGCTGCTCGGTAATCAGCTCCGGGGGCGCAATCACCGCCTGTTGGCCAATCTCGTTCAGTAGGGCCTGCATCTGGGGCCGCAGCAAGCGCAGGGCCATTTGGCTGGCGACTTCACCGCCTTCATGCCCGCCGATGCCATCACAGACGATCGCCAACCGCGCATTCAATTCATCCTGGACATTCGCCGCTCCGGTGGGATAGCAGGCATCCTCATTGTGCGATCGGGCTTTGCCCGTGTCGGTGGCCCCATAGGCCTGGAGCCGGAGCGGCGACTGGGAGGCCTGTTGCAACAGCAGTTGATTCAATTCACTCAAAAGGGTGGGCAGATCGATCGTGCCTTGCTGCATTTGTTCAATCAGCTGGGTCAAGACGGGCGCGATCGCGGGCTTCGCCTCCGGCAACCAAATCCGCCAAATCCCGGCCAAGTCCGACAGCTCCACCGACGGATGGGACGGCTGCAATTCCTGGAGCGCAATCCGCCAGTCGTCCACCCGAATCAATTCACTATCCAGCAGCGAACCCACCATATTCCACGCCTTCAGCGGCTCCCACAACTGGGCCAACTGGTAGAGCCAGTAGGCTTGCCGGGTGGCATTGGCCTGATTCCAGCGCGTCAGGATCGTCGGCAGCGGTTTACCCTCGCGGCTGATCGGCGCATTATCCAGCAGCAGGACATCTTCCCCTCGACCATCGATCGACACCCCATAGATCTCCGGCACGTTGAGCCGTTGGGGATACAAGTAGAGATAGGGCAGCAGCGACTCCGGCAATTCCGGGTACTGCGTCGGCGGCTCCCCCGGCTCCAAATCCAGCCAAATATGCGGTTCACAGACGTAGTAGCGCGCATTCCCCGCCGTCGCCCCCAGCTTCTTCGCCGCTGCGGCCGCGCCCACGGCCCAGAGATATCGCCGCGCGATCGGCGTGCCACAACTGGCACAGACCTTCGCATTCAGCCGATTGGCCGGACGATCACAGGTGGCGTTGATGCAGGCGATTTGGGGTTCCAGGCGGTTCATAGGGGTGATCAAACTCAAATCTCAAACGGGATTGACGCACAAACAGAGTGACTTATAAGTTTTGCGTAAAACTTTTAAAGTATTTCCGATATTCCTCGGGCAAGCTATGTAGGTAATCGGTAAATCGGGATAAACCCAATAATTCTACAAACTATACCAACGATTTAAGCCCTTGCAAAAAATCCTCGCCCGCGCCGCAACATCCTCAAAACCCTTGATAGGTCGAATCCCACGATGATTTGGTTATTTATTGGTATCGGACTGTGCCTGCTGGAAGCCGTCTTCCCCACGGCCTTTGTCGCCCTGGTCGCCGGGGTGAGTGCCCTGGTGGTCGCCTTAGTCCCCGCCTGGGTGCCGCCGAGTTGGCAGATTATCCTCTGGATGCTGCTGACAGCGATCGGCATCTTCGCCTCGCGGGGGTTCGTCGATCGGCGGGCCGCCCAACAATTTGACGCCAAGGAAGGTCAAATGCTGACGGATCTAGCTCCCGGTGAGCTGGGTCGGGTGCGCTATGAGGGCGGTTCTTGGGCCGCTCGCTGCGAGGATCCAACCCTGGCGATCGCCGCCGAGGCGAAAGTTCTGGTGGTGGGCCGCGAAGGCACGACGCTCTTGGTCTTGCCAGAAAGTGATCCACGCCGCTGATACGGGCATTGTGGAAGCAGCGATGCCAAATTCAACCGACTACGGCATCGCCCGCCCCGCGCGTGAACGGCGGGCTAGAAAGGAAAGACCCCTAAAGGGGCCTCAAACCAAATC
>JANOQX010000167.1:0-5054 GCA_031415035.1 Cyanobacteria bacterium VAR_4_metabat_243 | reverse complement strand
ACTCAGATGGCCGCACTCGTGCGGGAATTCTTTACTTTGAAGCCCTCCGGCAAACATATGAGTGGGAGAAACCTCGGACGACTAGAACCAACTCCTAGTCTCGTTTATCGGGCAATCGCCTAAAAACTTGAACATCGAGTATCAAATCGATCGGTGATTAATCGACATCACGATCCCCCTAAATCCCCCTTAAAAAGGGGGACTTTGATCCAAGTTCCGGTTCCCCCTTCTTAAGGGGGTTAGGGGGATCGGTTCGACCATCACCCCCGAATCACATCCAACAAATCATTCAACGGCTGCCAATTATCCATCTGAAAAATCGGTTCCCACACCGCCTCAATTTCCGATCGGACAATCACTCGCGCCGGATTCGCCCGTTGCAACTGCGCCTTGATCGCGGTGTCGGCATCGATCGGGAACAATTTAATCGCCCGCTGGTACTCACTGCGCCATTCCTCAAACAATTGCTGAAGGGCCTCATCCGGCAGTTTAATCTCGGGAAGCTTACTATCCGACAAAATGTGCCCCGCATCCTCCCGCCAATCGGATGCAAACGTCGCCGCTAACTGGGCAAAGAATTCATGGTAGCCGACTTGGGATTGGTTCAAGAATTCCAGGGTCGATCGGAGCAATTCCCTTGCCACAGGCTCGTCCCAATCGGCCGGGAACCCGAGTTTCTGAATCATCAAGGCCCGATAGCATTGGCCGTAATGTTCGTCGTAGTCGGCCAATCCCGCTTCCAAATCCGCTGCACTAATGGTTTCCTTTAAAGTCACGGCCAATGCTTGCAGATTCCAGCGGCAAATCGCGGGTTGATTCGCATAACTGTAGCGGCCACCATAATCAAAATACGCCGCCGTGAATTTCGGATCGAAGCTCGGAATAAAGGCAAACGGCCCGTAGTCAAAGCTCTCACCCGTAATCGCCATATTGTCCGTATTCAACACCGCATGACAAAATCCCGCTGCCATCCATTGGGCGCAGAGGTCGGCAACGCGTTGGGTGAGTTCGGCGAAAAATCGCGCATACCGATCCTTCTCCCCCATCAAATGCGGGTAATAGACCTCCACCACATGCTCCAATAACGTCGCAATCAAATCCTGTCGCCCCAGGAAATGCAGCCGCTCAAACGTGCCAAATCGAATATGCGATTCCTGCACCCGAATCATCACCGCTGATCGGGTGGGGGAAGGCTCATCGCCCCGAAATAATTTCTCCCCGGTTTCGACGAGGCTGAGACAGCGGGAGGTATTGACGCCCATGCGGTGCAGCATTTCGGCGGCGAGGATTTCGCGGACGCCGCCTTTGAGCGTGAGGCGGCCATCGCCGCCACGGGAGTAGGGCGTTTGGCCGGAGCCTTTGGTGCCGAGGTCGTAGAGTTTGCCGTTGGGGGCGCGGACTTGGCCGTAGAGGAAGCCGCGTCCGTCGCCGAGGCGGGGATTGTATTCGCCGAATTGGTAGCCGTGGTAGCGGAGCGCGAGGAAGGGTTCGCGACCTTGGAATTGGCCGAAGGCGGCGATTACGTCGGTGTCCGCGATCGTGCTGGGATCCAAGCCGAGTTGGGCGAAGACGGGGTCGTTGCGCCAGCGGAGGATGTGGCCGGGGAATTCGGCGGCGGGGACGATATCGAAGTAGTCCCCGCCCAGGCGTTCGATCGCGGGTTCAAAGTTGAGGTTGAGGATGGGGTTTGGCATTAGGCGTTGAATGGCGATCGGGTTTAGCGCTGCTCAAATTGTACGGGACGATCGGGCCAGTATTTTTGGGTTGAACAATTCCAAATTCAACGACTCCGTTTTGGCCCCACCTGGGGTTTTAACCCAAGGTGGATTGGGCGATGACAAGTTTTCCGTAGAATTTCGTTTGAATTTGGAATCGCTGCTTTCGGTCAACATTCAGCAAAGCTAAAGGCCACGGCGGCATCTCCCGATTCCACCACCCGAAGTCCTTCAAACTGCACCCCGGCACCATGTTCAGTTTCCCAATTACAGCCCAGCTCAATGCCGAAGATTGGCTCCCCCGCCGCACTCAGCCCGCGAATATGCAATGCGACCAACCCACATAGCGGCGCGAGATCCTCGGGCTGCTCAATCTCCGGTACAACGTCATCGGGATCTTCGTCAGTCAGGCAATCAAGCACCAGATCACGCATTTCCCAATACTGATCAACCAGTGCCGCGAATAACTTGGGTCGGATATCAGCATCATGCGCGATTACCCATGCGACGGCATTTTGAAAGATTTTGGGGTCAAGTGCGCGATCGGCGGCCGCGTGGGTGTCTCCGGTGGAAACGCCCGGTGCCGAGACCGCGCCATAGGGGCCATTGGTGATCTGCATTCCAGCGAAGGCGGGCAATCGGATACTCGACATGTGATGGAATTCGTCGTCGATGTATGCAGGGAAAGTCGGTGGATTAACGTTATACAAGGGCGGCCACCTAACTATTTTTGGGCTTTTCTGGCTTTAACAGCGCGATCGCTGCAAGCAGACAGGCCGCCGATGACGCTGTATAAATCGCGAGGTCGATTTTACGGGTTACGGGCAATTCAATGCTGTAGCTTGTCGGCCCGGAAACACTGGTAATTGTGCCGTGTTTGAATTCTAAGACAGCACCATCCTTAACTCGCAAATAGCCAACGTCAACGTAGCTGGGTTCAGGTATCATCTCACCCGTCGCCATTTTCCCGGATGATTTTCCTGGCGACAGCGCAGCCTGCGTTACTTTCCACCCTAAGGAAGCGAGGACAACGGCAATGCAGAGAAATCCAATCGGTTTGTTCATATTAATTGGTGGAAGATTGAGTTTTGTCTGCCCCTATCGTATACGGAAAATTCCCGCCGATCGCTCCAAATTTGCGCGATCATCAGCAAGATTCAGCCTCGCCCCATCGACGTATGACTTTACCCGATCGCGTATCCGGTATGTTGCCGCGCATAGGGTGGCTGAAACGCCAGCACAATATGATCTTTCGGCACTCCAGCCATGACCAGTTCATCGGTAATGCCAGCTTCCGTGCCATCATAATGAATCCAAATCTTCTCATGCCGAATTTCCGCATGGACGATCGGGCCATGAAATCGCTGATCGCCTTGCCAGCCTTCATGCATCAACATATAGTGATTGCGATCTTGACTAATCACCAAGTAAACCGCGATCGCGGCATCAAGATTCAAGGTTTCGATATACTCTCTGAGAACCGATTCCAGCGTGGCACGCCATTGATCCAATGTGTTATTAGAAATTCTTTCTAGTGTTTCCATTGTGTGATCGCCTCTAGATTTGGATCGAAGACAACAAGGTTGAGTTCTGGTCTTCTTCTCAAGAGCAATTCGCCAACTGCTTCCGAGAAAATTCCATTGTAGGTCGCCTGCGGGACAGCCAGATAGAGCTTCCGATTGGGATCCTGCTCTGCCATGATATCAAAATACAGAAAAAACTGCCCGATCGCTTTTTCGAGGTCATTCATCGGCGATGGACTGAGGAAGCTTTTAACTTCCACGGCAATTTTCTGCGTATTTCGCTCCGCAATCAAGAACTTCTCAGCCGCAATGTCAATCATGGCAGGGCGTTTGCCAATCATGAATGTGAGCGACTTATCGGCGACTGTCCAGCCGTCTTTAATCAGCGCCGTTTTTACCGTCTCATGATAAAAGTCTTTGGCAGGCATCAGCAGTTCATCGCGGGAAATTTGCTTCTATTCTACTCCAGATGGCATGAAACCATTGGTGCCAATGGGCAGCACCCGCTCAAAACGCCTCCTTCAACCGCCGCAACTCCGCAAACGTCGCTGCCGGAGTGGGCCGATCAACCACCTGCCGAATCGCCGCCGCATCCCAGCGGAGAAAGGGATTAATCCGTTTTTCGCGCCCGATCGTGGTCGGTACAGTGGGTTCACCCCGATCGCGCATAGCCTTAGCCTCGATCGCATATTGCTGCAAATCCACATTGGTCGGGTCAATGGCGATCGCGAACTTCAGATTCGCTAACGTGTATTCATGGGCGCACCAAATCCGCGTGTCATCGGGGAGCTGACGCAGCCGATCGATCGACTGCATCGCCAACAATGCTGGCCCATCAAACAACCGCCCACAACCCGCGCCAAAAATCACATCCCCGGAAAACAGTTCGCCCGCCGCATCCGGCCCCTCCGGCGCAAAGTAATAGGCAATGTGCCCGTCCAAATGCCCCGGCACCGCCAACACCGCCGCCGATTGCCCCGCAAATTCCACCCGATCGCCTTCGCCCAAAAACACCTGCTGACCGGGAATTCGGCCCCGGTCTACCGCACTACCATAGACCACCACATCAGGAAATGCCGCGATTAAACCCTGATTCCCCCCGACGTGATCCCGGTGGCAATGGGTATTAAAAATCGTCACCAACTTCGCATCCAGCCGCCGCAATTCCGCCAACACCGGAGCCGACTCCCCCGGATCGACGACGGCGGCAGTCCCCGTGGCCCGATCGTGAAGTAGGAAGATGTAGTTATCACGCAGGGCCGGAAGTTGGTGAATTTGCATTCGCATCAAAACCTCAAGTAATCCGTCATTTTGGGCACTTTTCCGGGTTTCGCTCAAAGTGGTTGAACACTGTTAGAGACAAGGGCAACCTGTCCATACTAAGCATGAGTTTAGCAGCCTTGGCTGACCGACTCGTTGCATCTGACCTCTAGGCAATTAGCATTACCATGGTACGAGCCAAAACCCGACGATCGAGCCTATCGGAATTCGATCGGCTTGAGCAAATTTTCATCACAGGCCGGATCAAACGGGCCGACTACTTGCAGTTCTCGAATATGCTGCTCTCCGGTGCAACGCTTACCGAGCCTCAGCGCGAACGCTTGGGCCGCCTGTTCGATCACCTACGCATTGGCCGCGTTCAGCTCATCGACTAACCCCAAAATCCCACAATGGATGCAACCGTTGTCGATGCCCCCCAACCCCCCATCAAAAAGGGGGTCCCGGCTTAAAAGTACCCCCTTTGTTTGGGGAGCCACTCCCAAGGAGTTATGGGGTGTTTGGGGGGTGACAAATTTATCAAAAAAAAAAATTTTTT
>JANOQX010000166.1:0-5699 GCA_031415035.1 Cyanobacteria bacterium VAR_4_metabat_243 | reverse complement strand
CGGGAATTCTTTACGTTGAAGCCCTCTGGCAAACATATGAGTGGGCGGAACCTCGGACGACTAGAACCAACTCCTAGTCTCGTTTATCGGGCAATCGCCTAAAAACTTGAACATCGAGTATCAGCAATCTCGAAACCATCCTCAAAGATGGCGGCGTCCCACTCCAACAAATGGTTGCGACCAAGTTTGTGGCATCCGGTCAGATGGTACGACGGGGCCGATCGATGGCGGGAATTACCTTTGAGTCGAAGGTAGTCAGAGCCGATCGGCAAGTGGCGGAGGGAATTTCGGCCATCATGCGATCGATTAACGATTTCGATGAGGCGAAGAAAGTATCCATCCGGGAGATCGACAAACAACTGAAAGCCGAAGCCAAGGCGTTGTCGCAGGATAACGCGATCGGTCAAGCGGGATTGAAATCGACCAATTTCACTTCGCTGATGCACAACGCGATCGAGCAAAGCCTGCTGGCCCAGAAAGCGGAGGCGACAGTGCAGGATACGATCACGGCGATCGGACGCGGTGAGAAACCGATTATTGCCGTGGCCTCGACGATGGATGCGTTCATTGGGTGGTACGCCAAGGAAAACAACATCAAGCCAGGGGACGGGATTAGTCTGACTTTTGGGGATGTGCTGCGACGCTATTTGGAACGCTCTCGTGATGTGTTGATTAAGGATTACGAAGGGCTATCAACCCGGCATCGGCTCACCGATGATGAATTGGGCGAAGATGCGTTGGCGGTTTATCAGAACGTCGTGGATTTGATTGAGGAAACGGATTTGACGGGTATTCCGTTAAGCTCGATCGATTACATAAAATGGCGCATCAGCCAAGAAGGCTACCGGGTTGACGAAATCACCGGGCGCGAAAATATAGTCGAATATACTCAACTGGGCGCGACGGAATATGGCCTGCGACCCCAGCGGGAAGTCAGTCCCCAAGGCAAAATCGATATTGTGAATCGGTTCAATCGGGGTGATTTGGATGTGGTGATTCTGAATCGATCGGGGGCGACGGGGATTAGCCTTCATGCGTCAGAACGCTTCGCAGATCAGAAACCGCGCCATATGCTCGTGGTGCAAGTCGAACGGGATGTCAATCAAGTGGTGCAAATGCTGGGCCGCATCAACCGTTTTGGGCAGGTGAATAAGCCGCAGTTTACGCTATTGATGAGCGACTTGCCAGCGGAAAAACGGCTGGGGGCAATCCTGGCAAAGAAAGTCGCCGAGCTGAATGCAAATGTCACCGCAGCGCGGGAATCGGATCTATCGATCGCCAATGTCGTGGATTTCATGAACATCTACGGCGAAGAAGTTGTGACGGAGATACTCGACGATGATATCGAACTCCAAGTCAAGCTAGGCTATCCTCTCAGCGGCAGTGCGGATGATTCGGAAATTGCCATTATTAAGCGCGTAACGGGCCGGATTCCGCTGCTACCAATTCAGGAACAGGAAGCGCTCTACAATCGCCTGGAATCGGAAACCCAGGATTTGATCGCGCAGAAAGAGGCGATGGGGGAAAGTGTGCTTCAGGCCGATCGCTGGGATTTGGGGGCACGGACGATCGCGCGGATGGAGTTGATTCCGGATGATAGTGGAATCGATAGCGAATTCACGGGGCCAGTCTGTCTGGAAATCGTCGATGCCAAAGTATTGAATAAACCGTTGACCCAGCTTCAGGTCGTCAATGCCGTGCGGGAGCATTTGAGTTTGCCGTTGGTGCAGGATTTGGGGGAACATGATGTGGATGCGGTGGCGGCGATCGCTTACCAACAGGCCCAAGCGACATTCGCCACGACCCAGCAGGAGACGGAAGCCTATCGCGTCCAAGCCCTCCGCGCCTGTAAGTCGGACACAGCGCAAGACAAGCTGAATGCGCGACTGGATGAGCAGTTGGTCCATCTGCAACAGGTGTTGACGGAAACGGCTCCGGGAACAACGGTGCGCGTGGTGTCGCCGGAAGGAAATATCTTTTATGGGGTCGTGTCGCGGATTAGTGCCAAGAGTCAGGCGGGAAGTCCGGCTGCGCCCACGAATTGGAAAGCCCAAGTTTTGATCGATCACCGATCGCGCCAATTGACGATTCCACTGTCGAAGTTCAATCGGGGCAAGGATGAGACGCAGACCAGCATCACGCCCCTGGAAACGAATTGGAGTGGTGAAGATATTTACGAATCGTTTGACATTCGGCAAAGTCAGAGTCAGCGATCGGAATTGCAAATCTTTACGGGCAATCCAATTAAAGCCTATGAGCGGTTTCCCAAGGGCAAGTTTGTCAATTACACCAATGATCAGGGCGAGGTCTTGCAGGGATTGGTGATGCCTGTGAGCTTTGATATTCAGGAGGTGCTACGGGAGGAGCCTGTGGCCTTCCATGAGCCACATCAGGTCAAGGCTTTTCTGACAGAATTGACGCAGTATCGGGGTTCGGTCAAAACCCTGGATGGATTACTGACGATCAAGACTCAGGCTGGCGCGAGGTTTAGTAATTCTGAGGCGAGAGGATTCGTATTACAAACACCAAAGTCATCGATCGGGCATCGATATTCCATGGATACGGCAATCCTCGAAGCAACGGGGGCAGACTTTCATTCGGTGAGCGATCGGATGGAGTGCATTGTCCCAGAAGAACGGATTGATGCGGTTTTGCAGGTGATTCTCAAGGATTGGAAGTTAGCGCTGGCGACGTTTGATTTCAAGGATCAGGCGCGGGATTTCTTGGGGATGCAGTTGCCGGAATTTCAGGAAGTTGCACCGATCGTGGAGGTCGTCCCCGTCGCTGCATCACTTCAGGATTGGCAAATCGTCGATCGCACTAATCTCAATCCAACGGCGCTGACCTATCTGGCCGTAAAAGACCAGCATCCTGACGCCCTATTACTCCAACGATCGATTTCGAGTGAATACTATCAGGCGTTCTTTGCCGATGCCGAGACGATCGCGACGGCATTGGATATGGTGATTGTTCGCAAGGATTTGGGGGCGGAGAAGCGGACTGCGGCGATGTTATTGCCGGCTCGATCGGGGCCGATGCAGCGATTTGTGGGGACGTTGGAGGAGAAGGGATTTCCGGTGGTGCTGGATGAGGGGATTCATCGGGAGGTTGTCCAACCCGCGATCGTGCCGCCTCAAAATCCAGGCTTGAAAGCAACGGCTGATCAGGTGCGGGATCTGGATCTTGAATCAGTCGCCGAACGGCTTGGACTCCAACAGGATAAACATGACAAACACAAGTGGCGGGATGAGAGCCACATTATCAGCATCAACCAGGGGAAATTCAAGGATTGGGTGAATGATGCGGGTGGTGGTGGCGCGATCGACCTCGTAATGCACGTTCAGCAAAGTGATTTCAAAACGGCGGTGGCATGGCTGGCGGGACGATCATTTACGCCAGTGGCAGCGCCGCCAATGACTGAACCACCGCAGGCGGAAGCGCGACCATTGCAACTGCCAGAACCCAATGCGGAGAACTGGTTAGATGTGCGAAATTACCTGACGATCACGCGGGGATTGCCGGAGGATTCGGTCGATCGTTTGCATCAACAGGGCTTAATCTATGCCGACAAACATCAGAATGCCGTGTTCTGTCGCCATCAGGAAAGCCGATCGGGCGAGCTTTGGACGCGGGGTGATGTGACGGGTGCGAGTTTGCGGGGGACGCAGGGGGAGACATTTCATGGTTTGGCTCCAGGCTCGGAGCGGGATGCCGGATACTTCTGGATACGATCGGGTACAGAGGAAGTGAAACGAATTGTGCTGGTGGAAAGCGCGATCGATGCCATCTCATTGGCGGTTTTGGAACGAGAGAAGTCGCCGAATGCGATGACGGTTTATCTTTCGACCGATGGGGCGGGGGCGCTGCCGACTGAGGCATTGCAGCAGACGATCGCGCAGGGTGGGCAAGTGTTGGTGGCGTTTGATGCGGATAAAGGCGGGGAGAAGATGGCTTGGCGGGTAGCGGCGGCGGTGCCAGGGGTGAAGCGGATGGTGCCTGCTGTGGGGAAGGATTGGAACGATCGACTCTTGGCGGAACGGCATCCCGATCGAGTTGTACCGAAGTCACCCGATCGGCAAACCTTCAAGTCCCTCTGGAAATGGCATCGGGTTGCCGCTGAGGTGGGGCATTCGGCGGCTTATCTGACGCGGATTACCGAGGTGGCGCGGGATGTGGTGGATGGGAAGGGGTTGTCGGAGAATGCCGTTGCGGCGATGGGGCGGGATTGTCGGAAACTTGAGGAGAAGTCACTCCGCGCCGCACCAGAAATTGACCAGGCAACCGCAGTTCGGCATACCGATCGCATTCGGCAGGGAGCGGAGACAGGAATGTAGAGAATTATGCTTTACTAGAAAGACTATGGGAGCCAAGATCATGCCTAAAAGCGTCCCCTTTGAAATCGTCCTCAACGAACACCTTCAAGCGCCGGAAAGAGCGATGTCCTATCTCAAAAGCGCCTTTGAGGAAAACGACCCTGAACTTTTTCAAGCGGCATTACAAGATGTCATTAGTGCTCAAAAACCGATGTTGCCGCCGATGCCTGTGCTGCCGAAATTAGTTGAGAGCTTACAGCGACACGGGGTTGGAGAGGCGATTATTACGGCTGTTGTGGCTGATATTAGCCGATCGGTTGCCGATGCTGCGTAGGAGTATCGCGCCGGATTTCGCCTAGAATGAAGGGGCAATCAGTCCGCCAATCGGTTAAAACTCATGTCGTATAGCGATTTCACTGTTGGCAAGGTCAAACAAGCATTTGGGATTGTGACGATCGAGGGTAAGACGTTTTTTCCGACGATCGTGCCTGTTGTCCCCAGTTCGACTTTGGTGGAGGTGCTGGATGAGACGCTGCCTTTGGCGGTGGCTTTACCGAGTGAGAAGGCGAAGTCGGAGCTGCTGATTAGCCCGATTTTGGTGGAGGTGCGGAAGTATTTGAAGCGTCAGGTAAGTCTGTTTTCGGGGCAGGATTTCACGGTGGATGCGGCGGTGGGCTTGTCGGGCGTTTGTGATTTTCTGATTAGCCGATCGACGGAACAGTTGGAGATTGAGTCGCCTGTGGTGGTTTTGGTGGAGGCGAAGAAGGCGGATATTAATAGTGGGATGGGGCAGTGTATGGCGGAGATGGTGGCGGCGCAGCGGTTTAATCAGGCGGCAGGTGAACCGGCAAAACCCGTTTATGGCTGTGTGAGTAGTGGTTTGCTATGGCGCTTTCTGAAGTTGGAGGGGAATCAGATGACGGTGGATTTGAAGGATTATTCGTTGGAGCCGTTGGGTGATCTGTTGGGGAAGCTGGTTTGGATGTGTGGCGATGCGGGTACAGGCGTTAGTGTCTAATTGACGGGTGGCAAGATTAATTGGCATAAGGCGTGGCGGATTCAGCGATGATGCGGGCAGGTATGAGGGGCGATATCACCCTTTTGTGTGAGATACGGGATGAAGTGGGGAAAATCCGTAGAAATACGCATCTTTTTATTTGATTTGGGGACATAATAGCGCCAGGTTTATCTGGGTGTCGCTGGAGATTATCTTGGGCGATGACGGGTTTCTTGTGTATCTAATTGGGCTGAGTGCCTGACAAATCTATCGAAAACACTGTGGTATCAGGTCTGACAATCCAGTTGTCGAATGCGAGTAAACCAGATCGTGTCATAAAATGCCTGTTCGGCTTTTTTCGAGGCAAAACAAGGTTCTGGATCGCGGGG
>JANOQX010000165.1:0-23393 GCA_031415035.1 Cyanobacteria bacterium VAR_4_metabat_243 | reverse complement strand
TTGTCAGGCAAGAAGCGATCGGAGATGTACCGATCGGCTAGCTTCGCCGCCGCTTCCAGCGCCGCATCGGAAATGTGCAACTTGTGGTGCTGCTCATAGCGCTCACGCAGACCATGGAGGATCTCGATCGTCTCTTCAACGGTCGGTTCACCCACCATCACTGGCTGGAAACGCCGTTCCAGAGCGGCATCACGCTCAATGTGCTTGCGGTACTCATCCAGCGTCGTCGCGCCGATACATTGCAGTTCGCCCCGCGCCAAGGCTGGCTTGAGGATATTTGCGGCATCGATCGCGCCTTCAGCGGCACCCGCCCCGATCAAGGTGTGGACTTCGTCGATCACCAGGATGACATTCCCGGCTTGACGAATCTCATCCATGATCTTCTTCAAGCGCTCTTCAAATTCACCTCGGTACTTGGTGCCTGCAACCAGCAGACCCACGTCCAAGGTGACGACACGCTTGTCTTCCAAGATGTCGGGTACGTCTTCGTTGGCAATCCGCTGCGCCAAACCTTCGGCGATCGCGGTCTTACCGACTCCAGGCTCACCGATCAAAACGGGATTGTTTTTCGTGCGGCGACCCAGGATTTGGATCACCCGTTCAACTTCTTTTTGGCGACCCACAACAGGATCGAGCTTACTGTCGGCAGCAAGCTGCGTCAGGTTCACCCCAAACTCGTCGAGCGTCGGCGTCTTGGTGCGACCACCTGATGCGCCAGAACCAGCGCCAACCTCGGCGGTTTCGCCCAGCATTCGGATCACCTGCGTCCGCACCTTGGAAAGGTCAACGCCCAAGTTCTCCAGAACTCGTGCGGCGACACCTTCGCCCTCGCGGATCAAACCTAAAAGCAGATGTTCCGTGCCGATGTAGTTATGGCCTAGCTGTCGAGCTTCTTCCAGGGAGAGTTCGAGAACTCGTTTGGCCCGTGGCGTGAAGGGGATCTCGACGGCCACGAAGCCGGAGCCTCGACCAATGATTTTCTCAACTTCGATGCGTGCATCTTTGAGGTTGACCCCCATCGATTTCAGGACCTTGGCAGCGACGCCTGTGCCTTCGCCGATCAAACCCAGAAGGATTTGTTCGGTGCCCACAAAGTTGTGACCCAAGCGGCGTGCTTCCTCTTGGGCGAGCATGATTACCTTAATGGCTTTTTCTGTGAAGCGTTCAAACATGGCTTTTTTTCACTCACCTGCGGGCCGTTGATATAAATCCTAACACAGGATTTTGAGGCCGTCCGTAGAGTAGGAGTACGTAAATTGGGGTCGATAACCGTACCAAATCCGGTGCGGGCGCGGCGGCATCGGGGATTGCTCCCGAGATAAATTTTCTGTCAATTTTCTGGCGGAGGGAGACTGCCGATCACCGCCGATCGGTCGCAGGCCATTGTGGTATCCGTTGCCGGATCGAACGAAACGATTAAGTTGAAACTTTGATGTTGAAATCTCTGATGTAGCGATTTTTCGATTAAACCCAATTCGGCCTGGCTGGTTTTGTACTGAAGTTGGCCCTTCCAGAGGATCAGCGCGTCATCGATGTTGTCGTAGTACTTTTTGCGGCGTCCAGCGACTTTGAAGCCAAATTTTTCGTAAAGCTGAAGGGCAGCGGCGTTATCCACTCGCACTTCCAGGGTGGCGCGGGCCAGTTCCCGATCGACCGACGCCTGCAACAACCCCCACAGCATCAGTTGTCCAAACCCTTGGTGGCGATAGTCGGGATGCACGGCCAGGATCGTAATGTGGGCCTCATCAACGATCGCCCAAACACAGCCAAAGGCCATGATTGACTGTCGATCGACATCGATCAGAATCAAAATGTCGCTGTTTGGACTCTCAAATTCCCGCTGGTACTGCGCCGCCGACCACAGTTGGCCCAAGCAAATCCGATCGAGTTCCACGACCCGATCGAGCCAATCAGCGGTGAGATGTTGGAGGGAGAGATTCACGGGGAAGGTAAGCAAAAGGCCGTCAACCAGTTTAGAGTATGACGGAGACTGCGGTGGCCCGATGGGTAGCCAACTTCAAAATCAGGAGGTAACGCGATGCGATGTGCAATTTGTAAGCATGGTGAGACTGCGCCAGGATTCGCGGTGGTGACACTGAATCGGGCCGAGAGCGTTGTGGTATTCAAGCAAGTGCCAGCAGATGTTTGTCAGACTTGTGGGGAGTATTACCTGACTTCGGCAGTCTCGCGGGATTTGCTAGAGCGATCGGCAGCGGCAGTGGCGGCAGGAGCCGAGGTTGAAGTACGCCGATATGCGGCTTAAGCCAAATTACGACATGGAGTGGTGCTGGCACGACGGTGACAAGCTCATGCTCTTCATCGAACGGGAACGTCTGCAACAACATGACTTTTCCAATCGCCGATCGGATGCAGGTTAAGCGAAGGGGTTGACGATCGATCACCCAACTGACGATTACCTAACGTTCATGCATTTCATCGCGGGTCATTTTCCATCCCGTCGTTACTACTGGATTCTCCATTAATTTATGGAGCATGTCAGTTTTCGTCGAAGGCTCGGCCGGGGGCACAATGGCCACACTCGTCAAATACAGCGTATCTGGACTGAGATCCTGTTCATTTGGCCATTGCACCCCACCGAAGAACGGTTTGACCTGTTGAAAATATGCGATCGACTGAAGTTCGGTGAAGATGCCCCGGCTCAGATAGGGTGTGACATCAAACAAGCGGGTTTCGCCATTATCGAACTGGAGGCGAAGCTGGTGATTGGCTTGGGGCTGAACTTGGATGACCTTGGGTGACATGGCTGCTACCTAACGCAATGGGTCAATTTTGAAGACTTGCTGGCCATTGACGGCTAACTCCCAGTTTGCCATAAGTTCATCTTGATGGATCTCAATCCAGGCTTGCAGCAGTTTCATCCGAGATTTTTGCAGGGTGCCGTCGAGCAGTTCGCCTTCAGGGATTGCAATCACCGCTTCATCATCCTGATATTTGACATGGATGTGGGGGCGCTGATGTTTTTGATTGTCAAAGTAGTACATGGTGATCGTGACACCATAGAACATCGAAAGGACTGGCATTCAATAATTTGGGAGAATTTCAACAATTCAACTGTAAGTTACCTAATTAGTATAGAGCAACTAACCTAGGGTAGATATTGGGAGCCAAAATCCGAATCGATCGCCCCCACGATCGCCCTCGGACGGTACACTAGGAAAACGTAAAAAATTGGCACGTAATGAGGCTCTAGCTCCAATGGTTGCGACTCCCATCAACATCCAAAACACCGCCCAGCGTTACCTACTCAACGCCGCTGGATCGCCCGACATTTCGCCCAACCAATCCCTCCTCCCCCTCACCGCCCAGGTCAACCGCCACGATCGGCTCGAAGTCGGTGGCTGCGACGTGACCGAACTGGCCAAGACCTACGGCACTTCCCTCTATATATTGGATGAAGTCACCCTCCGCACCGCCTGCCAACAATACCGTGACGCCTTCAAACAGCACTATCCCGGCGAATCCCTGGTAATCTACGCCTCCAAAGCCTGGAACTGCCTCGCCGTCTGCGCGATCGTCCGCAGTGAAGAACTCGGCATCGACGTGGTATCCGCTGGCGAACTCTACACCGCCACCCAAGCCGGATTCACGGGCGACAAAATCTACGTCCACGGTAACAACAAATCCCTAGAAGAACTCCAGATGTCGATCGACCAGAACGCCACGATCGTCGTCGATAGCTGGTCAGAACTGCGCACCTTGGCCGAGCTGAGCCAAGCCAAACCCGTCAAAATCATGGTGCGGCTCACCCCCGGCATCGAATGCCACACCCACGAATACATCAAGACGGGTCGGATCGACAGCAAATTCGGCTTCGACCCGAATGACACGGAATCAGTGTTTGAATTCATCAGCCAGCATCCGGGCTTGAATTTCCTCGGACTCCATGCCCATATTGGCTCGCAGATTTTTGAACTCCAGCCCCATGCCGACCTTGGCCCCGTGATGGTGAACTGGCTGACCAAAGCCCAGAAGTACGGCCTGTCGATCGCCCAATTGGACATCGGCGGTGGACTCGGGATTCGCTACACGGAACATGATGATCCACCCAGCATCGACGAGTGGGCCAAAACTGTCTGTCAATCCGTCGTTGCGGCTTGCGAAGCGGAAGGTATTCCCCTGCCGAAGTTGATTTCGGAACCGGGCCGATCGCTGATTGGTAGCGCCTGCGTCACGGCCTACACGATCGGCGGCCACAAGGTGATTCCGGGGATTCGTACCTACATGACGATCGATGGCGGCATGTCCGACAATCCCCGTCCGATTACTTATCAGTCGGTGTACCGGGCCATGGTCGCCAACCGGATGTCCGCGCCCATGAGCGAAACCGTAACGATCGCGGGCAAACATTGCGAATCCGGCGACGTGCTGATCAAAGACGCCCAAATTGCCAAAGCGGCACCCGGCGATATTCTCGTCGTCCCGGATACCGGCGCATACAATTACAGCATGTCGTCAAACTACAACCGGATTGCCCGTCCGGCAGCGGTATTGGTGCGCGATGGACAAGCCAGCTTGATCCTGGAGCGGGAAAGTCTCGATGACTTGCTGCGCCACGATCGACTACCGGAATACCTCGTCACCCCTTCACAGGCAGCACACTGACCGCACCGCCAGCATCATGGGACTCTCCTCAACCGCATGGCTAATTAACGTTGACTGGATCAAGTCCGTGCTTCACTTCACCCCCGATAACCTCCGCAACTTGATCGACATTGGCCTCGTGCTGCTGTTGATCTATGTGATGTTGCTGGTGATCGGGGAACGGCGCACGTTGTGGATGCTGCGTGGGTTTATTGTGCTGATGTTGACGACGGTGCTGAGCGACTGGCTTCAGCTCCACGTCTTGCACTTCGTCCTCAAAAATCTGGTGATCGGCGCGGCCGTGGCGATGTCGGTGATTTTGCAAACTGAGTTTCGCCGCTTCCTGGAGCAGCTGGGCCGAGGCGAAGTGCTCCAACTCGTCCGCCCCACCAAGCGCAATCAACCCCGATCGACCACCTTCACCGATGAAATCGTCGATGCCGTCAAAGAACTCTCCCAAAAACGCACCGGGGCCTTAATGATCCTGGAGATGGAGGGCTATATCGACGAGCGCGATTTCTCCGTGCCCGGCGTCGAACTCGATGCCGAAGTTTCCAAGGAATTGATCCAAACGATTTTCCAACCCTCCACCCTGCTCCACGATGGCGCAATGCTGATTCGAGAGGCCCGGATTGTCGCCGCCGGGGTGATCCTGCCGCTCTCCGAGCGGGCCGCCTCGCGCCAGCTCGGCACCCGGCACCGGGCCGCCATGGGCATCACCGAACGAGTGGAGAACTGTATCTGCGTCGTGGTTTCGGAGGAAACTGGATCCATCTCCGTGGCGGAAAATGGCATCCTGAATCGCCCGCTCACCAGCACCAAATTGAAGGAAATTCTGGAGGAAAAGTTCAGCGATCGCGCCGATCGGGAAGTCCGACCCACGAGCGTTCGGGGCTTGCTGCGGGAAATGTGGGTGGAGTTTGCCCGCTTGCTCGCCCTGCCCCTGCCCAAAAAACCCCCGCGTTAATGCGCTCATCGGACAGGATTTGGCGTAGCTTAGGATATGCCAAAAAAGCGAGGGGTCTCAACCCAATGGCAATTTCCCGCAAACATCGGGGCAGTGTAACTTAACCTCCGGCTGCATAAAACGCATATGACCGCCAAGCAACTGACTTTTCAAGACCGCCCCGACGACCTGCGCGTCGATCGTTTACCGCGCCATGTAGCGGTGATTATGGACGGCAATGGCCGTTGGGCCAAGCGGCGCGGTATGCCGCGCATTATGGGCCATCGGCGCGGCGTCGATACGCTCAAGGATCTGCTGCGCTGCTGTCGCGATTGGGGGGTCGAGGCCCTGACGGCCTATGCCTTTTCCACCGAGAACTGGGGCCGTCCCGCCGAAGAAGTGGAATTCCTGATGTTGCTGTTCGAGCGGGTGCTGCGGCGCGAACTGAAGGAAATGATGGAAGAAAACATTCGGATCCGATTCGTGGGCAATCTATCCGTGCTGCCTGCCTCGCTCCAAACCGAAATCAATAAAGCCGTCGAAGCCACCCGCCACAACCAAGGCATCCAATTCACGATCGCCACCAACTACGGCGGCCGCCAAGAGATCGTCAACGCCTGCAAACTGATCGCCGAAAAAATCCAATCCGGCCAACTCCAACCCGACGACATCGACGAATCGGTATTTGAGCGCCATCTCTATACCACCGGACTCTGCGACCCCGATTTGCTGATTCGCACCAGCGGCGAAATGCGCGTCAGCAACTTCCTGCTCTGGCAGGTCGCCTACGCCGAAATCTACGTCACCGAAACCTTCTGGCCCGACTTCGATCGCACTGAATTCCACCGCGCCTTAAGTGCCTACCAGCAGCGCGAACGCCGCTTTGGCAAAGTCAGTCAGTCGTAGCCATCGCCCGCTACGGCCCCGCAAGCTAAGGCCCGGCAAGCTAAGGCCCGGCAAATACTGCATCCTCAATATCCCGCCGACTCAGGGCGTACTTGAAGGCGCGGGAGAGATCTTGGCGGGCATCGGCCTGACGATAACACACCGTCAGCTGATCGACATCCAGCTCGATTTCGGCCCGCCATTGATCCCGCTTCACGTGCCAGAGATGGGCCGCCGAGGTGTCCCGCTCACAGCCTTGGGTTTCCAGCCAAGCCTCAATTAGCGGCAGGGGATGGTTGTACAGGGCGGTATCGGCGGTGGGGAGCTTGAGCGAAGGTTCCATGGATTCGAAATTATTGCGGCGGATAATCTAGCCTAACAGGTTCTCCCGGTGGTTGGGGCGGTGAGCTTGGGGCGATCGTCGCCGATCGGGCCGAGTGCGGCACTGTCCGAGTCAAGCCCAACTCACGGGCAAACTCCGGCTGCATCACCGTCGTCGGCTGACTCAACCCCACAAACAGCGCGATCGCCAAGCAGCCCACAAACGTCACCACCAAAATCGCCAAGGCAAACACTTCCCCCGGCGACAACGGCCGATCGGTGGCGTCAAGATAGGCAGATGCGGTGCGTTCGTATTGTTCCGTAATGGTGGCAGGGGCCGTGGAATTAGCCGTGGAATTGGCTTGGGTGCGATGCAGTGCCGCCGGATTGGGCACGGGCGATTGGGCCTGCACCACCGACCAGCGCGAATAGCCAATACTCAAGTCATACAGTCGCCGCCGCTCGGGACTACTGAGCGTCCCATAGGCCTCATTCAGCCGCTGAAACTTCGCCGTCGCCAGCAACGGCGGCAACTTCGTCGTGTCGGGATGATACAACCGACTACGATCGCGATAGGCACGGCGAATCTGCTGGTCGTCCGCCGACGGATGCAGATCCAACAATCGATAGTGATTCGGCAAGGGCCGGGAGGCCGAGGCAGCGTCGCTCACAAGCTCAACCAACGGATGATTTCCCCCACATTATCCGTTACTTCGCCTGATCCTGGAAGCGGCGTTCCGTGGGATTGAAGGCGATCGGTTGAGGTTGGGCTTGGAGGACGACCAATTCGATCGGCACCACGCCTTGGTCTTCGCCTTCGAGGATTTGGGCCGCCTGATGGGACAGATCGATTATCCGGTAATCTTCATCGAGATAAGGCCCGCGATCGTTAATTCGCACCACAACACTGCGGCCATTGCTCCGATTCGTCACCTGAACATAGGTGCCAAGGGGCAAATCACGGTGGGCGGCGGTGAGATCATGCTGGTTGTAGATTTCGCCGTTGGCCGTCATCCGACCATGAAAGTACGGGCCATACCAAGAAGCCGCGCCTTGGCTCACCTGGGCCGTCGCCGCCACGGCATACATCTGCTTCTGGGCTTGGGCTAGAGTGAATGGGCGGTGACCCGCCATCCAGCGCATATTATTGGCCCAATCGGTAATCAGGCGATGGGGATGGGTGCCAAACTGCTGCGCCCAAGCCGGATCGAGCCGAAGCAAAATCTCTGAGCCGCGCTGAATCGTCAGCGCTGCGCCCACTAAGTGCGGCGTCACGGCTGACCAGTCAATCGCGGGATCGGACAATTGCCGATCGAGTCGTTGGGAAAGCTGGTCGGCCTGGATCGCATCAGCCACATAGGCCACCACACAACCCTGCATTTTCACCGGGAAGCGGGCATGCCGTGGACTGGGCATGGGCTGCGCCAAACTCGCGGGGCAACGCCATAAAACGGCACGGTGATCGGGCGGCGCAGGTGGCAGCGCGGGTGGGGGCAGCAAGATCGTTGAAGCGATCGCGGTCACGCTCAGAAATTGCGTCCCAGCCATTGCCAGGAAACTCATTCCAGAACTGACCCAAGCCAGGGGGGTGGGAGTCATGAGAGAATTAAATTGGGGGAGATGCAATCAATCCGGTCAGCCGCACCCGCCGGATCAAGCCTTGACAAATTTTTACAGGGCCGCCGCAAGCCGCTTTCTAGCATGACTTCAGCATTTTCACTGAACTTAGTCTGCCCAGAATTCCGGCGGCCTCAACATTTTTGCTGACCTAGTTTACTCACCGATCGAAGCCAAGATTCAGGACGATTTATTCAAAATTTACAGTTGCCACATTGTTCGGGTTTGAGGCCACGGGTGATTCTACCCCCGATCCTAAAGTTGTATGGCAGGCACAGTCGCGGCCCTGGGATTTGGCTTGGTAGAGACCCCGATCGGCCCCGTCAATCAGATTGTGCCAATCGATCGACCCTTCCGGCACGACGGTCACACTGCCCAAACTCACCGTCAGGTAATGGCTCACCGCCGACGCCGCATGGGGAATCAACTGCGCCCGCATCTGACTCAAAATTCGCGCCGTCAACTGCTGTGCCCCCGTTGTCCCCGTATTCGGCAAAATCACCGCAAATTCTTCACCGCCATAGCGCGCCACCAAATCCGTGGGCCGTTTGGTACTGGCAACGAGCGCTTGGGCCACTTGATGCAGCGCCCGATCGCCGACCAAATGGCCGTAGCAATCATTGAATTGCTTAAAGAAATCCACGTCACAAAGGATCAGCGAAATCGGCTGCTGCTCCCGTCGCGATCGTTGCCATTCCTGTTGGAGATATTGCTCAAAGGCACGGCGGTTGGCGATTTGCGTCAGTTCATCGATATTCGCCAGATAATTCAGTTGGCGATTTTTGGCTTCGAGCTGGATATTCACTGCAATCCAGTGCAGCACCGCCGTCGTCAGCCACAGCACGATCGGCAACGCCACGGGCAACAAATAATGCCGCCGCAACGCCACCCCGCAAATCACCCACCAACCGACCACGACTAGCCCAGTGGACCCAAGTTGGACGCCCATCGGCCAACGGCGCAGCCGCCCCAGCCACACCCCCTGCGTCACCAACAGCCCCAGCCACACCCAGCCGCCGGACAAGGGATGCAACAAATTTTGCTGAAGCAAATTATTCAACAGCGTCGCCTGCAAATGCACGCCACTAGCCGGAGGCGCAGCGTCAAACGGCGTCACCAAAGGATTCAGCCCAGCGGCGGTGACGCCCACCAGAACGATCTTGTGCTGGAAGACGGCAGGATCAACTTTGCCGTTCAGCACATCGATAAAGGCATACTGCGGCAACTGCGCGATCGAGCCAATCCAGTTGGGCCACAGCGTAGCGGGTTCCGGCGTCAGGATCGGAGCCGCCGCAAACAGGCGATAGGCTTGGAGACTCGATCGACTCAGACTGGCCAAGTCCCCCACCCGTGCGGGCACTTGGCGCACCAATCCATCCCGATCGGGCGTTTGCCACACATGGCCCTGAGCGATCGCCGCCGATCGGAGACGGTCATTCGGGACGAGCCGCGACTGATCCACCGTGCCCCCACTCGCCAGGACGACTTGGTGATGCGCCTGCATCGCCTCAGCCAAAGCCTGATCCGCCGCATTCGCTTCGACAAATAATAAGTCAAAGGCCACCACATTCGGCGGGGCCGTTTGCAGCACATCCAACAATTGCGTATAGCGATCGCGGCTCCAGGGAAACTGACCCAACTGCCGCAAACTCGCATCATCGATCGTCACCAACACCACCCGATCGTCCCAGGCCAACGCGCCCCGACCTTGGAACAGCCGTTGGTACGCCATCTGCTCCAACGGCTGGAGCAGCCCCAAGCAAACCCATCCCGCGACCAATAACCAGGCCAAACCACTGGGTAGCCAGGGTTGCCAAAACTTGCCCCACCGCCAGGGCGGCCGCCGCGCCGATCGCCAATCGTTCATCCGTGCCACCCTGGAATCAAGGCCAAGGCCCGCACTGCCCCCAGACTCCGCGCCGGGCCGGGGTCAGCCGATCGTCCCGGCAACAGCGCCGGAACCAACTGCGCCTGACCCGACTCGATCGTCAGATAAAACCAGCGACTGCCATCCGCCTGGGGCACAATCTGAGTAATCCGCACCCGACTCTGGGGCGCAAGCCGCAGCGATCCGGCGGCGGTGTCGAGGGCCAAGACGATCGCGCCATCCCCAGTTTGAATCCCCGCACCCAACTGATCCAACCGATCGCCGATTTGGGCCAACGTCGCGCGCGCTGCCTGTAAGCGATAACCCGGATGGACGATCGACTGAATCATCAACGCTTGATCGACCCGCAGGATCAGTGGGCGACTGGCCCAACTTTCCGCTGGCCAAAGCCATACCAGCATTACCACTGGCATCAACATGACCCGGAATTGTTTCACAGTAGAAATTTTATGAATAAACAAATGATGACGGAATCAACTTCATCGATCGGCAAAATGCGGCCAAGAAAGCAGCGGCACAGCGGGGGATCACAGCGCGCCAACATCAGTCAACTGTCCTAAATATCCTTTAATCCTATGCCCTGATGCCGAAAACGGCCTCTGTCCAATGGTAGAAAACTCACAGCAAACTACTGATAAGTCATGGGGAGTTAAGCGGTTGGGGGCAGAACCGCAAAATGTGTGAACCGCGCACACCTGAGCTAATCTCGGTCTGGGATGAGAATATCCCTCAGTTCACTCGATCAATTGTGGCATTGCAAACAATACTTGCATATCTACACAATGGCTGATGCTGTTTGGCACAGGTGCCTAACTAGCGGCATAGCCCAATCACGCAAATTACCCGGAAGACCTATTCCATTGAGTTAATCACAGGTGATGTCATGGTGAAGCAAGCGACCGCCCCCACGGGCCAATGGCAGTTTTGGATCGATCGGGGGGGCACCTTCACCGATATCGTGGCGCAGCGCCCGGACGGGTCACTGGTCGTGCATAAATTGCTGTCGGAAAATCCGGAACAGTATGCCGATGCGGCGATCGCGGGCATCCGATCACTCCTGAATTGCGGGGCCACCTTGCCGTTACCCATCGCCATGATCGGCGGCATCAAAATGGGCACCACCGTTGCCACCAATGCCCTGCTGGAACGCCAGGGTGCAACCACAGTATTGGTGATCAACGCGGGATTTGGCGATGCGTTGCGGATTGGTTACCAGCATCGGCCCCAGATTTTTGCGCAGCAAATTCAGTTGCCCGAAATGCTCTATGCCCAGGTGATCGAAGTCAAGGTGCGGGTCGATGCCCAGGGGCGGGTGTTGCAACCGCTCACACCCCAGACCCAGCAAGACCTCCAGCACCAACTACAACAGGCCAAAGCCGCTGGCATCGTCGCCTGCGCGATCGTCCTCATGCATGGCGATCGGTTCCCCGCACAAGAACAGCAACTCGCCGCGATCGCCCAAGCCGTCGGCTTTACTCAGATTTCGGTGTCCCATCAGGTCAGTCCCCGGATCAAGCTGGTGAGTCGCGGCGATACGACGGTAGTCGATGCCTATCTGTCGCCGATTTTGCGGCGGTATGTGGTGCAAGTGAGTCAAGCATTAAGGGTGGATGGCAAGGATGCGTCAATTGCGCTGGAATTTATGCAGTCGAATGGTGGCTTGACCGAGGCCCGATCGTTCCAAGGCAAGGACAGTCTGCTCTCTGGCCCGGCAGGCGGCATTGTCGGTGCAGTCAAAACCGCGCAAGCCGCTGGATTTGAACAGCTAATCACCTTCGATATGGGCGGCACTTCCACGGATGTGGCGCATTTCGCGGGGGAATATGAACGATCGACTGAAACTGAAATCGCTGGCGTGCGCGTCTGTGTGCCGATAATGGCGATTCACACCGTCGCTGCTGGCGGCGGATCGCGGCTACAATTTGATGGGACACGCCTGCGCGTCGGGCCAGCATCCGCCGGGGCGCATCCCGGCCCCGCCTGCTATCGCAACGGCGGTGGCTTAACCGTAACGGACTGTCAAGTGATGCTGGGCCGGATTCAGCCGGACTATTTTCCAGCGGTATTTGGGCCGCATGCCGATCGCCCGATCGACACCGCGATCGTCCAGCAACAATTCACCCAACTCGCCACCCAAATCCCGCACCAAACCCCCGAAGCGATCGCCCAAGGTGCCCTCGCGATCGCCGTCGAAAAAATGGCCACCGCAATTCAAACGATTTCCGTCCAGCGCGGCTATGACATTACTCAATACACCCTCTGTAGCTTCGGCGGCGCGGGCGGCCAGCATGCCTGCATGATTGCCGACGCCTTGGGCATGACGCAAATTTTTCTGCATCCGCTAGCGGGCGTGCTTTCGGCCTATGGCATGGGTCTCGCCGATCGGCGGGAATTGCGGCAGCGATCGGTGGAACTGCCGTTGGCGGCGGCGTCCCGATCGGCCATTGATCAAGTGATTCAAACCCTGACGCAGCAAGCCCAGCAAGCGATTGCCCCCAGTGACACCAAGGCGCAGATGCAAATTGCGGCGCGACTCCATCTGCGATACATTGGCACGGATTCGACCTTAATGGTGCATGATACGGAGACGATCGAATCAATCCGCGCTGATTTTGAAACACAGTATCAGCAACGCTATGGATTCGTGGCGGCGAATACCGTATTAGTCGTGGCAATGATTGAAGTCGAAGTAATTTTGCCCAGTCTGTTCGACGTCGATCGCGGCGTCGATCATCCGCGTGAACACGCATTACTGCCGATCGATACCGTGGCCATGTATGTTGATCGAACCTGGCAGCCTGTCCCCGTTTACCAACGCAGTGATTTACGATCGGGCGATCGGATCGCGTCCCCGGCATTACTGATCGAAGCCACCGGAACAAACGTGTTAGACCCTGGCTGGAATGCCACCGTGGACGATCGGGGCAATCTGATTTTTCAACGCGAAGGCCCAACGGCGAAACCAACTGAAACCACGATCACGCTCACACCCGATCCGATCCGCCTCGAAATCTTCAACCATTTATTCATGTCGATCGCGCAGCAAATGGGCCTAATCTTGCAGCAAACCAGCGCTTCGGTGAATATCAAAGAACGGCTGGATTTCTCCTGTGCGATCTTCGATCGGGCCGGGGAACTGATCGCCAATGCGCCCCATATCCCCGTGCATCTCGGCTCCATGGGCGAGAGCATCACCAGTCTAATTCAGGCTAAGGGCGATCGGCTGCGACCCGGCGATGTCGATATGATGAATAATCCCTATAACGGTGGGACGCATCTACCAGACATCACGGTCATTACACCCGTATGGCTCGATTCAACCGCACTAAAACCCGAATTCTACGTGGCCGCACGCGGCCACCACGCCGATCTTGGCGGCATTACACCAGGTTCGATGCCACCCCACAGTCGGCATATTGAGGAAGAAGGAATTTTGATTGACCATGTGCAATTGGTCGATCGCGGCGTTTTTCAAACCGATCGGATCACCGATTTGTTTTTGCAGAACCACTACGGTGTCAGGAACCTGGCCCAGAATCTCGCCGATCTCCAAGCCCAAGTCGCCGCCAACCAAAAAGGCGTCCAGGAATTGCAGAAAATGGTTAAACAATTCGGCCTCGCCACCGTCCAAGCCTATATGCAATTCATTCAAAATAACGCCGAGGAAGCAGTCAGAAAGGCGATCGGGCAATTGCAAGACGGCGAATTTGTCTATCCCATGGACGACGGCAACCAAATTGTGGTCAAAATCACGATCGACCATTCAGCCCGATCGGCGACGATCGACTTCACTGGCACCTCGCCGCAATCGCCAACGAATTTCAATGCGCCCCGATCGGTGGTCAAAGCCGCTGTGGTCTATGTTTTCCGCACCTTGGTCGATGACGACATCCCACTCAATGCCGGATGTTTGAAACCGCTCAATCTAATTATTCCAGAAGGTTGTTTACTCAATCCGCTGTATCCCGCAGCGGTCGTTGCCGGAAATGTCGAAATCTCCCAGGCAGTAACCAATGCCTTATACGGCGCATTGGGAACGTTAGCCGCATCGCAGGGGACAATGAATAACTTTACCTTTGGCAACGCTGACTACCAATATTACGAAACGATCGCCGGAGGAGCCGGAGCCGGGAATGGCTTCGCCGGAGCCGATGCCGTCCAAACCCACATGACCAATTCGCGGCTCACCGATCCCGAAGTTTTGGAATCGCGGTTTCCGGTTTTAGTCCGCGAATTCTCCCTGCGTCAAGGCAGTGGCGGTACAGGCCAATATCGCGGTGGTCATGGCGTAATTCGCCGGATCGAATTCCGATCGACCATGAGCGCCAGTATCCTGTCGGGCCATCGACTGGTAGCGCCCTTTGGCTTGGCAGGCGGCAATCCAGGTCAAGTTGGGGAGAATTCGGTGCGGCGATCGGATGGCACGATCGCCGCGCTTCCCGGCACGGTGCAGATTTATGTCGCGGCGGGGGATATTTTGACGATCAAAACACCGGGCGGCGGCGGGTTTGGGGAGTTTGGGTAGGGTGGGCACGGCCCACCACCACATCGTTCATGGTCGTCCAATTGCCCGATCGGTGAATCATGGCCAGCATTTATCGTCGTCCAATTGCCCGATCGGTGAATTGTGGGCAGTGCCCACCCTACGCGCCTAAACCCCTTCCACCTGACCCACCAACACCTTATCCACCCGATTCCCATCCATATCCATCACCTCAAACCGATAACGCCCCCAAATAAAATGATCCGCCGCCGCCGGAATCTTGCCCAAATGCATCACCACAAACCCACCCAGCGTCTGATACCCCCCCCGCTGCTCCCCCGGCAAATCCTGCTCAATATCCAACAACTCCTTAAACTGATAAATCGGCAACATCCCATCCAATAACCACGACCCATCTTCCCGCTGCACCGACTGCGGCTCCGCCACCTCACCCGCCGAAGGCAAATCCCCCACCAACGCCTGCAAAATATCCGTCAACGTCACCAATCCCTGAATCACCCCATACTCATCCACCACAAACGCCATCTGCTGGCCCGTCTGCTTAAACTGCTCCAACACCTTCAGCGCCCGCGTACTCTCCGGCACAAACAGCGGCGGCTGCATCTTGGTGGTCAAATCCAACGGCTGCCCATCCATACTGTCCCGCAGCAAATCATAGACCTGCGTAATCCCCAAAATCGTATCCAACCCATCCCGACAAATCGGAAACCGCGCATGGGATTCCTCATGCAGCACCTGCCGATTTTCGGTCTCGCTATCCTCCAAATCGAGCCAAATAATGTCAGGACGCGGCGTCATGATCGAACTCACCCGCCGATCGCCCAATTGGAACACCCGCTTCATGATGTCCTCCTCCGCCTGCTCGAACATCCCGGCTTCCGTGCCCTGCTCGATCATCACCCGGATTTCTTCCTCTGTGACTTGTGGCTCATCCGAAGGCCGAATCCCCAGCAGTTTGATCACAATCTCCGTCGAAGTGCTGAGCAAATAGACGATCGGCGACGCCACCTTCGCCAACAACCCCATCGGCTGCGCCAACAAACTGGCGATCGTCTCCGGCGAATTCAGCGCCAACCGCTTCGGCACCAGCTCACCGACAATCAGCGTCAAGTAAGTAATCGTAATCACCGAAATCAGGAAGCCGATCGGTTTACTGTAGGCTGCGAACCCCGGAATCTGATGCAAGAGCGGCTCAATGATTTCCGACAGGGTCTTCTCCCCGAAGGCACCAGAGATGATCGCAATCATCGTGATCCCAACTTGCGCCGCCGCCATGAAATTATTCGGATTATTCGCTAGTTTCAACGCCGCCCGCGCCGATCGATTCCCCTGATTCGCCGCCTGCTGAAGCCGCACCTTCCGCGCCGAAACGATCGCCAACTCCGCCATGACGAACACGCCATTCGCCAGAATCAACAGAAAAACAATAATCAGTTTAATGGCCGAACCAGACATGGCAGAGGGGCGTTATGGGTAGGTTTGAGTCGATTTGTGCAGGCTTCATCATACCAGGAAGTATCCCGCTTCCTGACGCCGTCCGTTGATTTACGCAGCAGCGATCGCCCCGAATCACAGTGGGATTACGAAGGATTTACGCCAGCTTCGATAAATTGCCCGATCGGGGGATGTGCTTGACGGCGATCACCCGGTAATTTAGGAAAAGCCACGCGCATTCAAGCCACGCCATCCCACCATTGAGGCATCAAAGTGAATTTTTCGCGAAATTCTTATTCTTTGATGGCGACCCTAAACCCCATTGTCTAGGATTGATTCACGCACTTCATTTTGTGCAATGTCATTCGGTCTCACCCACTCAGTCTTAATTATCATGTTTAATTTGTCATCGTTTGACTTATCCCAATTTTCGGCTTACGTATTCGCAGAAACGGCGAGCGCCCACTGCGATACTTGTGGTGAAATCGTCGATGGCTACGATCGCTGCGGCTGTGACTACTAGCATCGAAAACCCGCCACCTGCGCCCGATCGCCACATGCGAGGCCACCGGATCGGCATTCACCATAAAAACTATCATTTTTGTAGCGGCAGGAACAATTTCTTGCCGTTTGTCATGATTAATTAACTCATATCAGGCGGTCATTCTAATCGCCTGATCGAACCACCCAATTTAATCGCTTTGTTTGTTGAAAAACGCATGGTTCCGATCGGGAATCATGCCCCACTTTTTCGTTGCCATCACGCAGGATATGGGTACAAATGATGTCAAACATTTCGCGGCAACAGCCAGAGCAAAGGCCCAAAGCCTTTCCCCGGTGGGCCGAACAGTTGCTGGCAGTTCGTTGGTTGAAGCGATTACCATTCAGTTGGCGGGCTTGTGTCCTCCTCGCCCTGGCGATCGTATTGGTCTGGAATGGGGCCGCCGTCGCCCAGACCGCCCCACCCGATCCCATCAAAATGGCCCAGGAACTCAAGGTGGGACTGGATACGATTTGGGTAATGATTGCAGGAATGCTGGTGATCTTCATGAATGCGGGTTTCTGCATGTTGGAAGCTGGTATGTGTCGGCAAAAAAATGCCACCAACGTCCTGGCCAAAAACCTGATTGTCTTCGCCCTGTCCACCGTCGCCTTTTGGGCGATCGGGTTTGGACTC
Organism: Cyanobacteria bacterium VAR_4_metabat_243; assembly: GCA_031415035.1. GTDB lineage: Bacteria > Cyanobacteriota > Cyanobacteriia > Leptolyngbyales > Leptolyngbyaceae > Romeriopsis. The sequence goes on along the minus strand of JANOQX010000165.1, from coordinate 6,019 downwards.
ATGTTCAGCGATGGCAATGGCTTGATCGGCAGTTCCGGTGGGTTCTTCCTCACTGGTGCCGACAACAGTCCCGCCACAGGCACGGATTACAAAGGCATTTTCGGCGCTTTGAACTGGACAGGCGTGCCACTCGCGGCCAAGTTCTTCTTCCAGTTAGCCTTTGCCGGGACGGCGGCGACGATCGTTTCTGGAGCCGTGGCCGAACGGATCAAGTTTGTCGATTTCTTGATCTTCAGCTTGCTGTTTATCGGCATCGCCTATCCCCTCACCGGGCACTGGGTCTGGGGCGGCGGCTGGCTGGCGAAGCAAGGGTTCTATGACTTTGCGGGTTCGACGGTGGTGCATACGATGGGCGGCGTCGGCGCACTGATGGGGGCGATTTTCCTCGGCCCGCGTCTGGGACGCTACAAACCCGACGGTTCCGCCAATGCCATGCCCGGTCACAACATGGCGATCGCGACCTTGGGTTGTCTGATTCTCTGGTTGGGCTGGTTCGGGTTCAACCCCGGTTCGACCATGAGCGTGGGCAATGGCGCGGCGATCGCTCACATCGCCCTGACCACCAATACCGCTGGCGCGTTTGGCGGCATCACCGCCACGATCGTCGCTTGGCTGCTGCTGGGCAAACCCGATCTCTCCATGGTGATCAATGGCATCCTGGCGGGTCTGGTGGCAGTGACAGCTTCCTGTGCGTTCATTACCCTGCCCGCAGCGGCGATCATCGGCACAGTGGCGGGGGGCTTGGTGGTCTTTGCGGTGGGTTTCTTCGACCAGTTGCAGATCGATGATCCAGTTGGCGCAGTATCGGTACATTTGGTGAATGGCGTGTGGGGCACGATCGCCCTGGGGCTATTCGCGGTGGGCATTGACAATCCTAGCTTCAAGGATCATCCGGCCTTGGCCTTTCCCGTCGGGGCCGTTGCCCCCAATGCGGGCTTGTTCTACGGCGGCGGCTTAGGTCAACTCTGGATTCAGATCGTCGGTGTGTTGGCGGTGATCGCGGCCACGGCATTACTCTCAGGGATGTTCTGGGGGTTGCTGAAGGTGACCTTGGGGATTCGGGTCAACGAGACGGAGGAGTTTGTCGGGTTGGATATGAGTGAACATGGGATGGAAGCCTATCCGGGGTTTGTCAAAGCAGCGATGACTCCGGCGGGTGCCATGGGGTACGAGAAATCGGGCTTCATGCCATACAAGTAAGGCGCGATGATGATTGATGGCACGATCGCGGCGGGGTTTCCTGGGAATCCCGCCGCGTCGCCATGAAAGCCGCATTGGGCCAGGAGAAAAATTGGGTGCGATCGTTTTTTGTGCGACTGGGTATTTGTGCGCTATAGTGATTGAATGTTACGCAGTAACGGGATGTAGCGCAGCTTGGTAGCGCGCCTGCTTTGGGAGCAGGATGTCGCAGGTTCGAATCCTGTCATCCCGATGGGTTTCAGAGGTCACGTTTAAGCCCAGCCTTAAATTAGCCTTAACCCCACAACTGAATATGCGAGGGCACCCCTAGAGATAGGGTGGTTCTACAATGCATCCACAGCTTTTTAATGGAAGTTTTTCGCCATTTAAAAGCTGTGGACGCTTCGTGCGAATTAGCCCCCATATGGGGTTGTGGGTCAGTCAAGTTTGAAGAATTGCCATAGGGGTTCCACGTCCTGATCTGGGAATGTTATGGTTGAATTGCCGTTTAGGTGACGGGGCGGAAAACTATGGCTAGAATCAATAACTTCCTCCGTGAGCAACGCGATTTGACTGTGACCGCTTTCTCGTCTCAGGTCGATCTTGCTGCTGATTCATCGCCCCATCGTCGCGCCTTGGGGTTCCAAGTGACTGAAACGGCGGTTCCAGCCAAAAAGGTAAGGCGCAAGGCACGGGCTGAAGATTTCGCGCTGTTGCTGGCCGATGACGCTGAGAAGAATTTCGACAAGATGATTCCGGTGACGAAAGAACGGATCGAACGGGCGCGGGCCTTGCTGGAAGGGGTAGAGCTAGACTGAAGTGGAAAAGTTTGAGGCAAACGGGTGGAGCATCTACTATCACCCTGATTTTGACGGGCAGTATGATGAGATTGAATCCCAGGTGATCAAGCTGAAGGGTGATTTGCCTGTTGATAAATATGTGAAACATCGAACCGTTAAGCTGTTTGGTCATGTAGTTTCATTGATTTCCCAGAAGATTCCTTACGACCCACTGGCTTCGCACTTCGCCTTGAGAGGGAGGCTGAAGCGGATGTGTCGCGCTAAGAAGATGGGCCTGCCATCAAGGTACAGACTATTTTTCAAGGTCTTTCCAGAGTCGAAGCGAATTGTCATCCTGTGGCTGGGGTTCCCGCGTAAGGAAGGCGCGAAGGATGATTGTTATGAGGTTTTCACAAAGCGCGTCGAAGCCGGATACTACCCGCAATCCTTTGATGAATTGATCATTGTTGGCGAGTGACCTTCGCCACCAGATCACCCCCAAACGCCTTCTGCCCCATTTTTTTCGCCTTGTCCCGTTCTTTGCCCCAGTTTGCCCCGTTCTTTGCCCCATTTTATCCGAACGGCCAAAAACCCCACCCCGAAGCGATCACCCAATCGGGGGGGCGTCACCACGGCGCTTGTCCCACGGTGGCTGTCCCGTTCTTTGCCCCCTTGTCCCACGTCCCAATCTGTCCCATGACCCCGCCAAAGGAAATCTAACGTACAAACCCAAAGCCCACCCCGCGAAATGCCGTTGTAGGCCATCCTCGCGGGGCTTTTTTGTCTACAGCCAACCTGGGGCGGCGACACCACCGATCAAGCCCTCCGATCGGGCCAGTTCCACCGCAGCTTCCGCAGTCGCCGCCACCTGAAAGGACGTTGCTGCATCCTCCGATCGGACAATCCAAGGCAGCATCGAGCAATCTGACGGATCCACAAAGCCCCATCGAAGTAAGAAAGCGGTCATTGCCCACGACTGGAAAAATTCGTTATGCTCCCCCACTGCACCCTGCCAAGCACCGCCAAAGGGTTCCGGCAATGCAGGCGGGGCTAGTGTGGGCATTGCCCCGGTCGATCGCCACTCGCTGACAATGCCCGTGACCTGCGGAACCAATTCGTTTGGAATTCTCAGCATGACCGAACTTTTTGACGCGCGTGAAACCATTGGTGGATCCTCCATTTAGAATCCCGGAATCTTAGCCGATCGGCTGCTGCTATCAACCTTGAATCGGTTCGGGTTCGGGGTGTCAGGTCACGCTGGTTTGGCAATCTGACGATAATAGGTGGCTCGACTGCAACCCAACTGCTCACAGATTTGATTCACGGTAAGGTCTGGCGATGCCGCCAATGTGCGACCCATCTTGATCTGTTCTGCTGTGAGTGCCTGAGGTCGTCCCCCATTGCGGCCCCTGGCTTTGGCAGCGGCTAACCCGGCGTTCGTTCGTTCTCGGATCAAGTCCCGTTCAAACTCCGCCATTGCGGCCATGACATGAAACACCAGCTTCCCCCCGGCGGTGCTTGTGTCAATCGTTTCCTTCAGCGACTTGAATTCCACTCCACGATCGGCAAGGGCATTCACCACCTGAATCAGATGCGGCAAGCTCCGGCCCAGTCGGTCTAACCGCCAGACTGTGATCGTGTCCCCTGACCGGGCATACTCCAAAGCCTCATTCAACCCAGGACGATCGGTCTTACTGCCGGAAATGCCTTCATCGGTGAAAACCTTTTCACACCCTGCCGACTTGAGCGCATCCATTTGCAAGTTGAGCGTCTGGTCATGGGTGGAGATTCGGGCATATCCAATCAGCATAGTCTCAATACTCGTCTATCGCGTTAGGTTTTGATGCATAGATTATGACACAAGTTTTGCAACATTGAAGGGGGCGGTTACAATAAAATCTGAAGGAATTAGCTACTGTCTCAAAAACGGACGTTTAAGGAACACTATGGACATTGAACAATCTCTAGGCGGATCCGGTTTAACTGCGGTGGATCGATTAGCCGTCCGCACGTCGATCGCGGCGCTGGAATTTCTGAAGGGGGCAGCGGCGGGCTTGGGGGTGGCGGTCGATGCCTTGACACCCGAATTGCTGGTTCAATGGCTCGACAGCCAGCGGGGCTAGTGCCCGACGAGTTCAACGCCACCAAGCAAGTCGAACCAAATCCTCTGACCGATTTGTGGGAGTTCGTTCTTATAGAGGTAAAAATTCACCTTGCAAAAATTGCTCCAACTCAGCGGCTTTCCAGTGTCCAGACGGCATTGGAGTGCTTCGAGTGCTGCCTGTTCTTTTCGTGTCGGCTTGCGCGGCTTCCTCATGGTGGATCCTCTGAAATGCTTACGGTGTGGGCGTTATGGCCGCATCTTAACCGATATTACGATAAATGGAACGGGTTAATCCCCTGGAGTGACTGAGTTTCAGCCATTCCCAGGCACAAAAAACCGCCCGATGGTTCAAAGAAGTGACGCAGGGGGTCAAAGCCGCACACCGCAAGCATTCCAGCCGTTTGGGTGAGGGGGATGAACACCACCCCGTAAGGGTTTCAGCGGTTCAGGCTCCAGCAAAGTACGCACCCATTTAGACGCAAAAAACCGCCCGATTGCTCCTCAGTGAAGAGCGATCGGGCGGTGCAGTTTGGTGTGGTTAGGCGGCGGCTTTCTTCAAATGCTGGAGCCAGTTTTGTTGCGCTCGGGCGACGAGGCGCGATCGGCTGATGAGGATTGTTTGGTCGGTTTCAGGGTGTCGCCATATCTCATGGCTGCCCTTGGCTTGACGGTCAAATCGGTAACCATTGTGCTTCAGGATGCGGGTCATTTGGTGATACTTCATAGGGTTGTAGATGCGGGTATTTGCTAATAGTATTGCTTGCGTGTTGTAGGGGCCATAAATAAAATATGACCCTTTTGGGTTGCGGCGTACACCCGCCTTACGGACGGACGACGGCACCCGCCTTACGGACGACGGTCGCGCGGCGTCACGCGGCTAAAACTGGCACTTATTCCCGTGGTTCGGTCGTCCGTCGTCCGTAAGCGTGATGGTGAGGTGAGATTAAATTAATGTCAATTAATCTCATCAAAACTGTCAGCAGGAATGTCCGTTATCCATTGGAAGTAATGAGAGGTTGCATTGCCGATTTTCTTGAATGAATATTCAACATTCGGGACAGCGCTTAACTCGTCAACCAATCGCTTACCGTGCTTCCGTCGTTGCCGATCTGCGGCGATAAGCTGCGTCAGTTTCACGGGTTCATCGACTTCCTTCAGCATCGCCAGCGCTTCACCGAACAACCCCGTAAACTCATCGGCTTCGGTGATCTCGCACCCCGACAAATCCGGCGCAAGTTTAGTCGGGGCCTTGCTCAATGTCGAAGCTGCCCCGATCTGAGATTGACCAGCAACCTCACCAACAAGCACCCGTGGGTTCACCAATTCATCAAGCTCAGGGCACAGGGCATCCCCCGGCCCGATCACTGGCTTGGCATATTGCGGCATTGGCACCCAACCATTCAACCGGGAATAGTAGGCCAGCGTCCCCACCGGAGATTTGCTGTAGCTCTCGACCGATGGCAGTTCACCCAAGCCGGATACCGATTTCTTAATCGACTCCGCATGGTTCTGGGATGTGGCTTTCTCCAATCCAATGAACTCGAAGGTTGAACGATTACCACCGGACATCCCCAGGTCACTCACCAGCGGCGATTGTGTGAGCAAGTACAAGTAACGCCCTGCCGTCTCACCAGAACTCCCTTCCACGATGCACTGTGGGATCAGGAAATCTTTGTAGAACTTGGGCATCAGGGCTTGGATTTTCACCAGTTCGTCAATCACCAGGATAGAGGGCGTCGCGCTGGTGTTCTGTTGCCGCCACTACCCCTGTTAAGGTGAGTATTTGTACTACTGTTGGTTATTGAGTAATCGAGCGGTGGCGACATGGGGATGCTTTGGGTCGAACGGTTTTTTGGTTGTGGCTTTCTTTGGCCCGCGTTTCGATTTACGAAATCGTTTCAGATTGACTCGTGCCGCCCATTGTCGTAACGATTGGGCAAAGACCTTGTTCGTCATC